>QFQU01000038.1 GCA_003248965.1 Brevundimonas sp.
CGTCACGAACCCCGCCACAGCCTGACCATGCCGCTCTTCAAGCCGATCTCAGTCAGGCGACTTTTTCAACGGTATCGACCCTTAGCCGACCTTCGGGGCTGGGCCGCTAATCGACCATCACCTTCTCTCGCCAAAATCGCCGCCTCAACCTCGGTCTACTAGGCTTTCCTCAGGGGATTCATAATAAGTGAACGCCGATATGGTACGTGTTTCGCCCCCCCCCTTTTGTTTTCGGCCCACTAAATGAAATCATTGATCCCCTCTAAACGCCGGACTGTCAGTCGTGCGGATGACATTGTTCGAGCCATAAGCCGTTCTCTTGCTATTATTGAGTTCGATATTAGTGGAAATATTATTTCAGCTAATGACAGTTTCTGCTCACTTTTTGGTTTCAACAGGGAAGAAATTTTAGGTAAACACCATCGACTGTTTGTCGATCCAGATTATTCAGGAAGCCAAGACTACAAAGAATTCTGGAGTAAGCTTGGCCGTGGCGAGTTTCACTCCGGGGAATTTAGGAGAATCGGCGCCTGTGGGCGCGAAGTATGGATTCAGGCGACCTACAACCCGGTTCTCGACAGTCGTGGGAAGGTGATCGGGACCATTAAGGTGGCCACCGACATCACCGAAGCTAAGCTGCAAAACGCCGAGTTCGAAGGCAAGGTCAACGCTATATCCCGGGCTCAGGCCGTGATCGAATTCACGCCGAAGGGCGAGATAATCACCGCGAACGATGCCTTCTTGCAGACCATCGGATACGGGCTTGATGAGATCCGCGGCAAGCACCACAGCCTGTTCGTTGAACCTTCGTATGCCCAGGGCGCGGAGTACCTGGACTTTTGGCGCAAGCTCAATGCCGGCGAATTTATCGCCAGCGAGTTCAAGCGTTTCGGAAAGAATGGCCGAGAGGTCTGGATCAACGCTTCCTATAACCCGATCTTCGACCTCAACGGCCGTGTGGTGAAGATCGTCAAGTTCGCCACCGATGTGACGACGAGGGTGAGGGCGGTCCAGTCAATCAGCGACGGCCTGGACAAGCTAGCCAGCAACAACCTCGAGCACCGGATCAGCGAGACGTTAGGAGGCGAGTTCGAGGGCCTGCGCGTCAATTTCAACACCTCGCTCGAACGCCTGAGGGACACGATTGAGAGCGTCGTTCACGGCGCCCAGGCTATAGAAACGGGCGTGGGGGAGATCGCGACCGCAGCCGATGACTTGTCGCGCCGGACCGAGCAGCAGGCCGCCAGTCTGGAAGAGACGGCGGCGGCGCTCGATGAGCTTACCGCCACCGTCCAGAGCAGCGCCGAAGGAGTCAGAAGGGGCGCGGCAGCAGCCAATGCGGCTAAGGACCAAGCCATTAGATCCGGCGATGTGATGCATGACGCCGTCCGCGCCATGAGTGACATCGAGCAAAGCTCCGGTCAGATATCCCGGATCATCGGCGTCATCGATGAGATCGCTTTTCAGACCAATCTCTTGGCGCTGAATGCTGGTGTCGAAGCGGCCCGCGCCGGAGATGCGGGCAAGGGGTTTGCGGTCGTAGCTTCGGAGGTCCGCGCCTTGGCCCAGCGTTCGGCCGATGCCGCAAAGGAAATCAAGGCTCTGATTGTCTCTAGCTCCGAGCAAGTCGGGCGCGGCGTAGCCCTTGTCGACCAAACCGGGGAAGCTCTTAAGGACATCGTCGAGCGAGTGAGCGAGATCGATATCCTGATCAGCGACATCGCCCGATCGTCACAAGAACAAGCCTCAGGTTTGGCTCAGGTGAACGTGGCGATTAACCTGATGGATCAGGCGACACAAAAGAACGCCGCGATGGTCGAAGAAACGACTGCTGCGACTATCAGCCTTCGCAGTGAGACTGCCCAGCTGGCCGAGTTTGTAGGGGGCTTCCGTATCGGGCGGCGACCAGGAGTTGTGACCTCGCCGATATCATCAGGATCGCGCCAAAACGTAGTTGCACTGGCTGATCGCGGAATGTTCAGATGATGGGCTCCGACCGTCCTTTGACGGATGGCGTCCGCTAACCACCCCTCTGAGACATAGGGGCAGTCCGCTTTACGGCGGGCCGCCCCAAGCCTGCTCAGAGGTCGATCTGCTCTGAAATCTCCAGCGCGTCGTCGACTTCGATGCCGAGATACCTGACGGTGCTCTCGAGCTTTCCGTGCCCGAGAAGGAGCTGGCAGGCGCGTAGGTTTCCGGTCTTCTTATAGATCAAGGCCA
>QFQU01000039.1 GCA_003248965.1 Brevundimonas sp.
TGTCAGCGCGTTCGCTGGCCATCATCTAACCAAAGGTCGGCTCGGACAGTTCATCCGTCGTGTTGAAGATCGTGCTGTTCACGCTTTTGCATTGTAGGGCGACGATCACATCCACCCGATATCAAGCCCGACAAACTGCCCTCAAAACGTCGTCCATGTTGCTGTCGGGAACTGCGTATTCCCACGGCTCCACGCCATCCCATGTCTGCGAGTAGCCTGTAGTTCCGGGGCCAGCATATGCCGTCGTTTGGCCCTGTCTGGTTCGGCGTTTAGCGCAGTCGATTTCAATGCGGCTGACAGTCGTTCCAATGCCACTTTCCGGCCGAGCTAAATCTACTCGAAACCAGACTATCGGATTAAGCCCTCCTGTCTCTTCAGTAGCGTAGTAGACCTTATCCTCATGCTCATCGTTTAGCAGGGTCCAACGGACGGTCGGTGCCGACTGAAGCGTCAGAGTCGCGACGAGAATAGCTGTGATCATGGCCATACACTGGCGGCACATTCTTACCTTTCGATTGAGGGCGATGAGCCGTCCATCGAAAAGCCCGAGGTCAGTGAACTGGCTAAAAACCGAGTCTGCTTAAAGGCGTCATCCGTTCTGCATCTGCTTGGCGAAGCGGCCGAGCAGGTCACGCTTCGGGTCATCCCGCTTCGCCAAACAGCTAAACCAGACCGCATCTTCATAGCCGATGCATCGCAGTTCAACTCGACGCTCATGCTCGTGAAAGGCCGCCGTGAACCCGGCCGCTTTCGCAGCATGTGCTATCCGGGCGCGCACGAGGAATCTCGACGAACCGGACGTCGGATATTCTGGACATCGAAGCTCGCTGATGGCGGCAAGAAGGTCGGGAAGGCCAGCCCCATACTCCTCGACGACAAGCGCATCCATCAGTCTGCCTTCTGCGAGACGGGCCAGTCGAAGTCGGTCGCGCGTATCAGATACGGAAGCCACTATTTCGTCGGTGGAGTCACTCTCAAACGCGGCGAGCAGCCTCGTAAGGCGGCCAGACAGCCGAGCCACGTCACGCTGAACCCGGTGTAGTTCGTCCCGCGTCCCGTTGGCACCGGGCGTGCGCCGGGCGGTAGGGTCCATCTGCATTGCAGCGTCCAAAAACTGTCGCTCTGCCTCGTTGAAGTTAAAGAGAGCGCGGCTGCTACACCCACGTCGCCGCCGAGCGGAGGAGCACGCCAGATACCGTTCCGCATCACCCTTGCCGATGTAGGTCATGCTGCCGCCACAGGCGGCGCATTGGGCGATGCCGGTGAGGATGTTCCTAAAGTCGGCACCTTTGCGACCAGCGGCTCCTTGCCTTCTGGAGATGATCGCGGCTCTCGCCTTCAGTGCGACGCCCTCGTCTACGATGGGAGGAAAGTAGCAGGGGACCGGCGGACCAGCCGGAACTCTGCGCCCTTTTTCTAAGGTGTGGGGCTGATAGATGCCGAGGGCCGCATCGCTGGAAAGTAGCTTCTGAATGTAGCTGGCATGCCAGCCGTTCTTACCTCGGAAGCCCGGAACGCCCGCTTCGTTCAGTCGTGCTGCAATCGACCCTTTGCCAATCCCCGAGGCCGTCTCGGCGAAGATGAGCCGAACGATATCAGCGCGCTCTTCCATGATCTCGAACCTCGACCGATCCGGGGCGAGACGAAGCCATGCTGGGCACGTCTTGGTCAGTTTGCGGACGTCGGCTTCACGCCTCTTCCGCTCCCAAGCGGCTCGAACCCTTTTGCTCTTGGTAGCCGACTCCTCGTGAGCACGAAGCATGACGATGAGGCTTCCGAGGAGGCGAAGCCCGCCGTCCTCCCCCATGCTCTCGCGCGTGAACCGCTGTCGATCAGTCAGAGTGACCAGTGTGATGCCCGCGTTGATCAACCCGATGAATGGAGCCAAAGCATCAAGAGGGGCCTGACGGTTAAGTCGGTCGAGGCTCTCGCAGATCAGGACGTGCGGCATCGCAACAGCACGATCTTCAACACGACGGATGAACTGTCCGAGCCGACCTTTGGTTAGATGATGGCCAGCGAACGCGCTGACA
>QFQU01000011.1 GCA_003248965.1 Brevundimonas sp.
CGTTGATGTCGTCCATCATGTGGTAGCCGGCGTCGATCGCGCCGTACCAACCGTTCGGTTCCGCCGACGCCGCGCCAGCTGCGAACAGCCCGGCGGTCGCGACGGAGGCTAGAAGCAGGTTCTTCATATGCATCCTCACTCGAATAAGATTTGCCCGAAGCCGAGCTGTCGCGCGGCGTTCCCGAGCCGAACGGCGTCGGCAGGGGGCGGTTCCCGCTTATAGCGGCGATTGTGGCGACTGTGGCGCCGTTCCAACACATTATTTGTCCCAGAACGAGAAAATGACCCCTATCGGCGCTTTTTCCGCCTTCCTTGGCCGCTTGCCTTGACGCGGGGTGAGGCGCCTAAAGTCCCTTTGCAAAGTCACACAGCCGCGCCGCAGGGACGGCGCGGACAGGAAGGAAATCCCCATGCGCGAAGCCGTCATCGTCTCCACCGCCCGCACGCCCATCGGCCGCGCCTATCGCGGGGCCTTCAACGACACCCAGGCGCAACAGCTGGGCGCCCACGCCGTTCGTCACGCCGTCCAGCGCGCCGGGGTCGATCCGGCCGAGATCGAGGACGTGGTCATGGGGGCCGCCCTTCAACAGGGTTCGACCGGCACGAACGTCGCGCGCCAGATCGCCCTGGCCGCCGGTCTTCCCGCCTCCGTTCCCGGCATGAGCCTGGACCGCCAGTGCGCCTCCGGGCTGATGGGGATCGCCACGGCGGCCAAACAGGTCATCTTCGATCAGCAGAAGATGGCCGTCGGCGGCGGGCTGGAGTCGATCTCTCTGGTCCAGAACCAACATATGAACCTTTACCGCATGAAGGACGAGGCGCTGCTGAAGCTGGCGCCGCACATCTATATGTCGATGCTGGAGACGGCCGAGGTCGTCGCCCGTCGCTATGGGATCAGCCGCGACGCCCAGGACGAATACGCCCTCCAGTCCCAGCAGCGCACGGCCGCCGCCCAGGAGGCCGGACGGTTCGACGCCGAGATCGTGCCGATGACGACCTCCATGCTGGTGATGGACAAGGCCACCGGCCAGACCTCGTCGAAGGAAACCACCCTGTCCAAGGACGAAGGCAATCGTCCCGACACCACCCTGGAGGGTCTGAAGGCGCTGAAGCCCGTCTTCGGCGGCGGCGAGGAGATTCAACAGGGAGAGTTCATCACCGCCGGCAATGCGTCCCAGCTGTCGGACGGTGCCTCGGCCTGCGTCGTCATGGAGGCCGGAGAGGCGGTCAAGCGGAACCTGCAGCCCCTGGGCGCCTATCGCGGCATGGCGGTCGCCGGCTGCGAACCGGACGAGATGGGCATCGGCCCGGTCTACGCCGTGCCCAAGCTGCTGAAGCGCCACGGCCTGACCATCGACGACATCGGCATCTGGGAGCTGAACGAAGCCTTCGCGGTCCAGGTCCTGTACTGCCGCGACACCCTGGGCATTCCCGACGACCGGCTGAACGTCTCGGGCGGCGCCATCTCCATCGGCCACCCCTACGGCATGTCGGGCGCCCGCATGACCGGCCACGTCCTGATCGAGGGCAAGCGGCGCGGCGCTAAATACGGCGTCGTCACCATGTGCATCGGCGGCGGCATGGGCGCGGCCGGGCTGTTTGAAATCTTCTGAGATCGCCCGAAAGCCGCGCCCACATCAAACAAAGCTTCGAAACGCCAGCGTTTCGAAGCGGCGCGGCCGGGCCGTTCGAAATCTTCTGAGATCGCCCGAAAGCCGCGCCATCCAACCCCGTCATCCTCGGGCTTGCCCCGAGGATCGGATGCGGATCGGGCTGTGCGTCGCTCTTTTCGCAAGGCGGCGGACCATCCGGCCCTCGGGTCAAGCCCGAGGGTAACGGTTGGAAAACGTCAAACCTTCTCGCTGACCTTGATCGCCACCCGACATCCCGCCTTGATCACGCTGGACAGCAGGCGATAGGCAGGGGCCTCGCGGCTGCCGTGTTCGATGGCGTGGTCGTGATGCGCCAGTTCCTCTTCGCGGAACTGCTTCAGTTCGGCGGCCAGGTCCGGGTCACGGTCGCCGATCTCGGCGATCTGGTCGGCATAGTGTTTCTCGATCACGCTCTCGACCGCCTCGGTGCAGGCGTGGGCCGCTTTCTCGCCCATCAGGGCCGTGCCGGCGCCCAGGGCCGAGGCCGCCAGACGCCACAAGGGCGTCATGACGGTGGGCCGCACCCGACGCTCGTTCAGCAGACGGTTGAACCGGTCCAGGTGCACGGCCTCCTGGTCCTGCATTTCCGACAGGTCGCGCACCATGTCGCCATGCGCCTTTCGACCCTCGAACACCGCCTTCTGAGCGCGATAGATCAGGACGGCGGCGTATTCGCCGGCGTGATCGACCCGCAGGATTTCGTCCATCCGGGCCTTGTCGGCGCCGGCGCCGGGGCGTGGCAGGGGAATGTGGGCGGCGTCGCTCATCGGCTCAGGCCTTTTCGATCCGGGGCGCGCGGGCGTCCTTGGGGCGTTTCGCGGCCAACAGGCTGAACACCGCCAGCGCCGCCGAGATCACGGCGTTCCATCCGGCCATGGACAGGCCCCAGCGCCAAGCCACGTCGCCGCAGCCGATGACCTTGACGGCCGGCCCCGTGCCCAGGGCCAGGGCCGTCAGACTGTCCAGATCGACCTTGCCGCCGACCGAGGCGCAGGTCGCCGGCAGCGCCCACCAGCCGTATTCACCGCCCATGTGGAAGACAGCCGTGACGGCTCCCGTGGCGAAGACCGCCGCCAGCAGGAAGGAGGCGATCCGGGGCGTGCCCCGCCGTCCGCCGCTGAACAGGGTCCAACCCGTCGCCAGCGCCGCCACCGCGACGGCGCCCCAATAGACCTCGCGTTGTTTCAGGCAAAGATTGCACGGCGCCAGGCCGCCGAACCGCTCGAACGCATGGGCCGCGCCCAGCATGGCCAGCGACGCGGCCAGGGCGAAGGCGGTCCACCAGCGGGTGAGAAGGCGATAGAGGTCTCTCATCGTATCCCGGTCATACTCCGCCGCCGGCCCGCCGTCGACTTACAGAAGCTTCAGCACGACGATCAGCCCGATCAGGGCGACCAGCCCCACGCCGGTCCACAGCGCCAGCCGCTTCTCCACCTGCGCCAGCATGGCGGGGCCCCAGGTCTTCAGTATCCACGCCTCCAGGAAGAAGCGCCCGCCCCGCGTCGCCACCGACGCGGCGATGAAGATGGGGAAGCTGAACGCCGCCAGACCCGAGGCGATCGTCACCAACTTGTAGGGAATGGGCGTCAGTCCCTTGATCAATATGACCCACAGCCCCCACTGGTCGAACCACTGACGAAACTGCTCCAGCCCGTCCGAATGGCCCAGCACCCGCATGATCGCCAGACCCAGGTCGGTCAGGAAATAGCCGATGGCGTAACCCAGAATCCCGCCCAGCACCGAGGCGACAGTGCAGACCGCGGCGTAGAAATAGGCCTTCTGCGGTCGCGCCAGGATCATCGGCGCCAGCATCACGTCGGGCGGAATGGGAAAGATCGAACTCTCGGCGAAGGAGACCACGGCCAGGGCCCTGGTCGCGTGCCGGCTGCGGGCCAGTTCGAACACGCGGTCATACAGTTTGCGAAGCATGCGGATCCTCGGCGTCGGAACCGACGCCCTTCCCGACGCGGATAACACGCCGCGTGATGGCGCGTCATCCGCTTGAGTCTGATGCAAACCGTCGCTGGCGCTGAAAGCCGCCGGGGGTGGATTCGCCGTGAAATTGCCTGAATCGAAAGCGCCAGTATGCTGACGCTTTCCCCAAAGGAGCTCCGGCCCAGATGAAGACGAATCGGTTCGGAGCACTCGCCGTCGCCCTGACGCTGACCTTGGGCATGACCGCCCCGGCCCAGGCCCAGCAAAGCGCGACCATCGAGGCGCGCACCGCCCCCGGCGGCGTCGCCGTGACCTGGCGGCTGGCCCAGCCGACCACCGAGGTCGCCTTCCTAGACTCCGGCGTCATTCGAACCGCGTGGACCATGACCACGCCCGGCCTCACGCTGGCGGACGGGGTGGTGAAGTCCGATCGGCCGTTCGAAACCTTCGAAATCCTGATCGCGCCGGACGCGGCCGAGGTCGACCGCGTATATATGGCCCTGGCGCGCGTCGGCGCGGGCCATGTCCTTTACGGTCCCGGCCTGTCGCTGAAGGGGATGGACGCCGAACTGACCGCGCAGCCGGTCGGGGGCGAAACCGCCCTGCCCCGGACCGATGCGATCAAGGGCTACGCCTATCTCGGCCCGGAGGCGGCCGTCACGCGCCGGGACGGCGGGGCGGTGGTGTCCGGCGCCTCGGTCCCCGCATCGCTGTCCAAGCTGATGAGCGAGGGTTTCCTGGCGTCCCAGACCTTCTATGGCGCCCGGCTGGGCCGCGACCTGCCCTATCAGCCGGTTCTGATCGTCACGACCGACAGCCCCGGCCCCTCGACCTTTCGCGGCGACGTCACCGACACGGGCGTCGTCTCCACACGATTCTTTGGCGCGTCCTGGGACCCGCCGGCCGAGGACGTGGCGGGGCCCCTGTCGACCTTCGTCTGGCATGAGACCTTCCACCTGTGGAACGGCCACGGCCTCACTGTGAAGGACGGCGACACGGCGCCCTGGCTGCACGAGGGCGGGGCCGAATACGGCGCCCTGGTCGCCGCCGCCTCCTCTGGCGTCATCGACGACGCCCAGACCAGAACGTCCCTGGCCCAGCGACTGAACGGTTGCCGATCCGCCCTGGGAAACCGCGACTATGATCCCCGCCGTCTGCGGTCCGGCTCGGGCATCTACGATTGCGGCGTGGTGATCCAGTGGATCGCCGATCTGGAGGCGCGGCAGGCGTCCCAAGGCGGGCGCGATGTCCTCGACCTGTGGAAGACGATGCTGGACGCAGGGCGCGCCGGCGACGGCTACGGCGTGGCGGACTTCCGCGCCCTCCTGCCCAACGACAGCGGAATCAATATCCTGCTGGACGGCCCCGGCGCAGACCGCTGGGCGAGGATCGAGGCGCGGCTGACGGCCCTGGGCGTCGCCCTGAAGGACCAACCCGGCCGAGGCGACTATCGTCTCGCCGCCCTGTTCCACCTGAACGACCAGAACTGCACCGGCGGCTCTACAGGCTTCTATCAGGTTCCAGAGGGCATTAAGCTGGACACCACGGACAAATGCGGCGTCCTGGCCGGATCGCCGGTTCTTGCCGCCATAGAGGATCACGACCCCTACGCCGACGCAGAGGCCATGTTCTTCGCCGTCCAGGCCCGCTGCGCGGCCGACCTGCCGGTGCGATATCGATTCCAGGACGGCCGATCGGTCGAGGCGGTCTGCAAGGCCCCGCTCGCAACGCCCAAGGCCTGGGTCGTCACGGCGGCCCCGTCCTTGAAAACCCGCAGCGCCTGACTTCTCGCCCCTGGCCCCAAGGGCGGGTCATCACGTCCCCGTGGCTTCGGCTTGGCTCCGTCGCCTTCCACGACTAGGTTCCGCGCCAATCGGCGGCCCCTATCGGTTAAGTCCGCCTCAAAATCCGTGCGGGAGACGCGCCATGAACGACATGACCCAGGACCAGCCGACGGCCCAACAGATCGACCAGGAAAACCCCCTCGGCGTCGACGGCTTCGAATTCGTCGAATTCACCGGCCCGGAGCCCGAGGCCATGATTTCGCGTCTGGAGACGATGGGCTTCACCCAGACCCATGTGAATCCGACGACCGACGTGGTGCGCCTGAAGCAGGGCGACATCACCATGCTGGTTCACCGTTCGCCCCAGGGCCAGGCGGCGGACTTCGCCCGTGATCACGGGCCCTCGGCCAACGGCATGGCCTTCCGCGTCGCCGACGCCAAGGCCGCCTTCGAGGGCGCCTTGGCGCGCGGGGCGGTCAAGGCCGAAGGCGCGGCCGGCGGCGCCCTGGGCCAGGACTATCCCTATATCCTGCAAGGCATCGGCGGCTCGCTGCTCTATGTCATCCACCAGTACGGCGAGACCGGCTCTCTCTACGACAGCTGGGACGAGATCGAGGGCTGGGAAGAGGCTGAGCGCAAGAACTCGGTCGGGCTGGAGGTGCTGGACCACCTGACCCACAACGTCCGTCGCGGCCAGATGCGCACCTGGTCCGGCTTCTACAACTCGATCTTCAACTTCGAGGAGCAGAAGTATTTCGACATCAAGGGCAAGGCGACCGGCCTGTTCTCCCAGGCGATGATCGCGCCCGACCGCGCCATCCGCATCCCGCTGAACGAAAGCCAGGACGAAAACTCCCAGATCGAGGAGTTCATCCGCCGCTACAACGGCGAAGGCATCCAGCACATCGCCCTGACCACCGAGAACATCTTCGAGACGGTCGAGGCCATGCGCGCGCGCGGCGTCGATTTCCAGGACACCATCGAGACCTATTTCGAACTGATCGACAAACGCCTGCCCAACCACGGCGAGGACGTGGAACGGATGCGCAAGAACCGCATCCTGATCGACGGCTCGGACGAAGAGGGCCTGCTGCTGCAGATCTTCACCCAGGACACATTCGGCCCGATCTTCTTCGAGATCATCCAGCGCAAGGGCAACGAAGGCTTCGGCAACGGCAACTTCCAGGCCCTGTTCGACTCCATCGAACTGGACCAGATCCGTCGCGGCGTCATCAAGGTCGACGCCTGAATGCGGCTGCGTCCGCCGACATGGCTGCCCTGGCTCGGCCCGGTCCTCGCGGCCGGCGCCGGGGCCCTCGCGGGCGAATACTGGCTGGGAGGCGGGTTCTGGGTGGTGCTGTTCGCCGCCCTGATCTGCGGCTTCGCGCCGATCATCGGCTATCAGGTGTGGAAGCGGCTGCACCATCGGGGGTGACGTCCCCCTCCTTGCTTCGTCATTCTCGGGCACGGCCCGGGAATGACGGGCGAAAGACGCCTCGATTCAGATTCTCGACCCAATCGACCTGACACGCGCGCGCGTCGGGCTACAATGCGCGCGCCTCATCGGGGAACAGCATGACGCGCATCGGACTCATCGGACTGGTTGGACTCTTTTTTCTGGGATCGGCCGCCCGGGCCCAGGAGGCCCCACGCTGGTCTCTGGCTATACACGGCGGGGCGGGGGTGATCGAACGCGCCAATCTCAGCCCGGAACAGGACGTCGCCTATCGCGCCGCCTTGCAGCAGGCGCTGGACGCCGGTTCGGCCGTGCTGGCGCAGGGCGGCTCGGCGCTGGACGCGGTCCAGGCCGCCGTTCAGGTCATGGAGGACGACCCCCTGTTCAACGCCGGGCGCGGGGCGGTCTTCACCGCCGCCGGACGCAACGAACTGGACGCCGCGATCATGGACGGGACAAACCGCGCCGCCGGCGCCGTCGCCGGCCTGACGACCATCCGTCACCCGGTCGCCGCCGCCCGCGCCGTGATGGAAAAATCGCCCCACGTCTTCCTGATCGGTCCCGGCGCCGAGGCCTTTGCGGCCCAGCAGGGCCTGGAACAGGTCGATCCGGCCTTCTTCTTCACCGAGCGCCGCTGGCGCGGATTGGTCGACGCCCTGACCGCCAAGGGCCTGCCGATCCCCGACCGGCCCCAGGGCGCGCCGCCGCCTCCGGCCGTGCCGATGGCCGCCAACGATCCGTCCGCGCCGCCGTTGAACGAACGAAAGTTCGGCACCGTCGGCGCCGTCGCCCTGGACAGCCAGGGCCGCCTCGCCGCCGCCACCTCGACCGGCGGGACCACCGCCAAGCAATGGGGTCGGGTCGGGGACGTGCCGGTGATCGGCGCCGGGACCTACGCCTCCAACGCCGACGGCTGCGCGGTCTCGGCGACCGGCGACGGCGAATATTTTATCCGCGCCACCGTCGCCCGCGACATCTGCGCCCGGATAGGCTTCTGGAACAGCCTGAGCGACGAGGAAAAATTCGAGCGAGAACGGTCCGGCTCCGAGGCGGCCTGCAGGGGTTACTCTTCCGATCAGATATGCGTAGCCAACATGATGCCCGCTCCCATCGCAGCGGCGAATGCCGAGCTTGCCGAGGCCAAGGCGCTTGGCGGACTTGGCGGTGTCATCGTGATGCCGATCGGAGGCGTTCCCTATTTCGCCATGACGACCTCGGGCATGTATCGCGGCGCGGTATCTTCCGACACGCCCGCCCGTGTCGCCATCTACGCCGATGAACGCTGAGTTCAGGCGTATTAAACCACAACGTTTCTCTTCGAGCCCCAACCCATGCCCGCCCCCGACGACGAACTGACCCTGATGGCCAATGAAGAACTGGACGCGGCCTGCGCCATGCCCTTCGTCGAGTTGAAGAAGATCACGCCCTGGGGCGACAGCTACGAAGGCTTCGCCCCGTCCGGCCGCACGGTCGAGATCGAGCGTCGCTACCTCTGGGCCGTCGAGCCGGAAGGCGGCGTCATCGTCGAGGTCGAGGTGCGCGACCGCGCCGCCCGCGCCGGCGCCGAAGCCCGCGCCCTTCTGACGGCCGCCGAATGATCCGGTCGGTTCCCAATCCCGCAAATCCGGTCTAGGCCTTGGTCATGAAACTCGCCTCGCTCAAGCACGGCCGCGACGGCCGCCTCGTGGTCGTCTCCCAGGACCTGAACTGGTTCACCGACGCCTTCCTGATCGCCCCGACGCTGCAGGCGGCGCTGGATGACTGGGATCGCTGCGGCCCGCAGTTGGAGGCCCTGGCCGAGAGCCTGGAGCACGAGGGCGTACCGCGCGGCCGCTTCCACGAACGCGACGCCGCATCCCCCCTGCCCCGCGCCTATCAGTGGGCGGACGGCTCGGCCTATGTGAACCACGTCGAGCTGGTGCGCCGCGCGCGCGGAGCTGAAATGCCCGAAAGCTTCTGGACCGACCCCCTGATGTATCAGGGCGGATCGGACGGCTTCCTGTCGCCGCGCGATCCCATTCCGCTGGCCGACGAGGCCTGGGGCTGCGATCTGGAGGCCGAGATCGTCGTGGTCGTCGGCGACGTGCCGCAAGGCGCGACGCGGGATCAGGCCCTGGCGGCCATCCGTCTGGTCGGCCTGGTCAACGACGTGTCGCTCAGGAACCTGATCCCGGCCGAACTGGCCAAGGGGTTCGGCTTCGTCCAGTCCAAGCCCGCCAGCGCCCTGTCGCCCGTCCTGGTCACGCCCGAGGCGCTGGGCGACCGCTGGAAAGACGGCAAGCTGCACGGCGCCCTGTCGGTCCAGCTGAACGGCCGGGATTTCGGCCGCGCCGACGCCGGGGTGGACATGACCTTCGACTTTGGAACCCTGATCGCCCACCTGGCCAAGACCCGGTCGCTGTCGGCCGGGACCATCATCGGTTCGGGCACCGTCTCCAACAAGGACGCCGACGGCGGCCCCGGCAAGCCGGTCAGCGAGGGCGGCCTGGGTTATTCCTGCATCGCCGAGGTCCGCACCGTCGAGACCATCCTGCGCGGCGCCGCCGAGACGCCCTTCCTGAAACACGGCGACACGGTGCGGATCGAAATGCTGGACGACCGCCACCACACCATCTTCGGCGCCATCGAACAGACCGTGGCCCCGCTTTCCAGCGCGGGCTGACGGCGCTAGGCTGATCGCAGCGGCCCGATGGCCGTCAAGTCTTTGGGGAGAGACGACGTGCCGCCTGAAAAACTGATCCCGCTGCTCATGATCCCGATCATGCTGGTGGTGGTGCTGCTGAAGAACCGCAGGAAGCGGGTGCTGAAGCCGCAGTTCCTGTGGATCATGCCGGCCATCGTCCTGCCTCTGATCGGCCTGGGCCTGTGGGGCATGGCCCAGAACCCCAACGCCGCGCACGCCCCGTTCGGCCCCGACGCCTGGGCGGTTCTGGCCGTCGGCGGGATTCTGGGCGGGATCGCCGGCTGGTATCGCGGCAAGACCGTCACCATCGAAAGAGAGCCGAACGGCGTCCTGATGGCCCAGGCTTCGCCCCTGGGCCTGATCCTGCTGGTCGCCCTGTTCGCCGGCCGGTCGCTGCTGCGCGACCTGATCGAGGGGCACGCCGCCGCCTGGCATCTGAACGCCCTGGCCGTCACCGACGCCTTCCTGGTCTTCGCCATGGCGCTGATCGTCATGCAGCGCGTCGAAATGTACATCCGCGCCCGCCGCGTCCAGGCCGGCCGCCTGGACGACCATGTCGAGGTGGTGGCGTAAGGTTGCGCTGGACGCGGCCTCGACCCTTGTGGCATGAGGCGGTCCTTCCGCTGCGGGCGTGGTGGAATTGGTAGACGCGCTGGACTCAAAATCCAGTTCCGAAAGGAGTGCCGGTTCGACCCCGGCCGCCCGCACCACTCTTCGTCGGTTCAGCCCAGCTGCCGATGGAAGAACCCCGTCACATCCGCCAGAACCGTCGCCTTCTTCCTGAACAGGGGCGAGAAGGTTGCGATCAGATCGGCGTGGTCCAGGCCCGGATAGAGTTTGGCTTGCGAACGACCGCCCACGGCGCGCATCCGCTGATCCAGAATGACCGCGTCCTCGTCGTGGACCACCGTGTCGGCCGTGCCGTGGCCCAGCCAGATCGGCGGGGCGTCAGGGCGCACGAAGGTGACAGGCTGGGTCAGGGTCGGGTCCGGCGCACGGCCGAAGGCGTTGCGGGACGCCGCCACATCGAACGGCAGGAAGTCATAAGGTCCGGCCAGACCCGCCGCCGCCTTGATCAGGCCTGGCTGTCCGACGGCGGCCATATAGCGCCGATCCAGGACGATCATCATCGCCAGGTGCGCCCCGGCCGAATGGCCCAGCACGCCCAGCCGGGCGGGATCGCCGCCGTATCGGCCCACGACCTCGGCCGCCTTTGCCGTCGCCGTCGCCGCGTCTTCGATGAAGGCGGGAAAGAGAGCCTGCGGGACCAGCCGATAGTCCGGCAGGACGACCACGAACCCCTGCGCCGCCAAGGCCTGGGCCGCCCAGCCGTACAGGTCGCGCGAGCCTGAATCCCAGCTGCCGCCGTAGAAGAAGACCAGGGTCGGATAGGAACCGCCACCGCTCGGCGCATAGACGTCCAGCCGCTGGCGCGGATCGTCGCCATAGGCCAGGTCGCGCGCCACGCGCCGCACGCCGGGATCGCGCGGTCCCAGGGTGTTGAGCAAGCCTAAGGGCGAGCAGGCGGCGGCCAGAAGGCCCAGCGCCGGAGCGAACAGGCCACGTCGGGTCATGAGAGAAGGTCCATATGTCCCTATCTACGTCCGACGCGCCGTTTCGTCTTCGGGGGTGGGCGAACTAGCGCGCGCCCGCCATCAGGCGACCGCAGTCGGCGTCTTCCGCCAGGCCTGGATCGACGAAGGCGAACAGGGCCGTCATTGGCGCCACCAGCGTCCCCAAAAGGCCCGCCAGCCCGCCCTGCGACACCACTTCGCCGGCGTCCACGCCGATCTTCGGGGCGGTCAACGGGCCCGACACGGTGATCGGCGCCCACAACCGCAGCAGACGCGGCTTCTTGGACTCGCCCTCGATACGCAGGTTCAGGGTTTCGGCGCCCAGGTCGATCTCGCCCTTGCCTTGGGCCAGGACCACGTCGGTGTCGATGACGAAGGTGCGCGCTTGGGCCTTGCCGCCGCGCACGTCGAAGTCGGCGACAGCGCAGCGAATCTGAGCGGTCGACTGATCCCCGCTGAGCAGTTTCAGCAGGCCGGCGCTGGCGTTAATGCCCAACAGCTCGGCGAAGGCCGCACGCATCCGGCCGTTGGGCACAATCAGGCTCATTGACCCGTTCGAGGAGGCCGCGAACTCATGGATCGAGGCGCCAGGGCCCTCCAGCCGCGTCCGACCCAAAGCCAGGCCGCTGACGGGCGCCGAGCCGTTTCGCGCGGGCACGATGGACTCCAGCGGATAACCGGCCAGACGCAGATCGACCGTGTTTCGCGGCGTGGCCTGCCGCGCATCGATCCGCGCCGTTCCCTTCAGCGATCCTCGGTTGAAGTCGAAACTGATCGGGTCCAGCTTCAGTACGCCGTCCTTCAGCACAGCGCCCAGATCTACCTTGCGGACGTCCAGCTCGTTGGCCTTCACGGCGGTGGCGCGATAGGTCAGGCTGCCGTCCATGGTGCGCAGGCGCTCGGTCTGCAGCTTGGCGTCGGGCAGCAGCTTGCCTCCCCTGACCACCGGGGCTTCTGTGTTCTGACCCGACGGATCCGTGCGCACCCGCGCGCCCAGGACCGCCGCCAGATCGTCGATGTCCAACCGCCGCGACGCCAGCTCGGCGTCCACTCTCAGCCGCCCCCCGCGCTCGACCCGCACCTGACCCGACAGGTCCGACGCGCCGACGCGCCCGTCGAAATCCTTGAAGGTCCAGACCCGCCCGTCGCGGCTCAGGGCGCCCGACAGGCGGTAGGGCGGCGTATTGGGCAGGGTCACGCCCGTCAGCAGATAGAGGTCCGACAGGTCCCGTCCTTCCAGCGTCATGACCGCGTCGAACCGGCCCAGGTCGAACGGCCGGGTGATCCGCCCCCGCGCCGTCAGGGCCGATCCCGCGCCCCGCACGTCGGCCTGGAAGGCATAGGGACGGTCGCGGCGGATGTTGACGAAAGGGCCGCCTTCGATCCGCACCGTCATGGGCGAACCGCGCACGGCGCCGCGGCCGTCCAGAACGAAGCCCGCCTGACCGCCGGTCGTCTCCTGCGCGTTGACTGTGGCGTTCAGCGTCAGGCCGCGCCGCTGTTCTTCAAACACCAAGACCCCGTCCTTGATGATCAGCCTCTCTATGGGCGGCAGCTTGGCGCCCTGCCCGTCGTCCGGCCGGTCGGCGTTCAATCGCCAGCTCTTGCGGCCCTGCCGATCCGTGATCATCACCACGCGCGGCCGGCTGATGCTGAGCAGCGGCATCTCCACCCGTCCGATCAGCAGGGGCGCCAGGCGGACCGAGGCGCGCACCTCGTCCACATCGGCGGTGTCGCGGTCCTTGGCCCAGTCCGGCCCGCCGACCTTCAGTCCGCGCACCACCACCGTTGGCGTCCAGCTGAGCAGCTTCACGTCCATATCGCCGGTCAGGGCGATCTGCCGGTCGTATTTGGCCGAGGCCCACCGGCCGATCGGCCCGCGAAGCAGGTTCCAGTCGAACAGAGCGGCGAACAGAACCACGGCGACCACCAGGAACAGCAGCACGCCGCCAATGATCCGGGCCGTGGGAACCATGCGTCTCACCGCCGCCTGAACACGTTCGCCGTCCTGCAGAAAGTGGCCCGTGCGCAGCCGCGTCCCCGCCGCCGCGACGATGCGACGCGCGGGCGGGGCGATCCTTCGGTCGTACCAGTCCCTGAACACGCGCGGCTCCCTTCAGGTCTTTGCCAACGCGCGAAGGCCGGTTTGGCGCCGCACGAAAAAGGGGCGCGATCCGCGACCGCGCCCCCGATCCGTTCCGATGTCGCCCAGGTCTATCGGGCCGGCGTCAGATATTTGTTCAGCCAGCCGAACACCTCGTTGTGCCATTGCAGGCTGTTGGCCGGCTTCAGCACCCAGTGGTTCTCGTTGGGGAAGACGATCAGGCGACTGTCGATGTTGCGGCCCTGCAGGGCGGTGAAGGTCGACAGCCCCTGCGCGGTCGGGATGCGGAAGTCGCGGTCGCCCTGAACGACCAGCATCGGCGTCTTCCAGTTGTCGACGTGGTTGGCCGGGTTGAACTTCTGATAGCCTTCCGGGTTACGCCACGGCGCGCCGCCGTATTCCCACTCGGTGAACCACAGCTCTTCAGAGGAATAGCCCATGGCGAAGGTGTCGAACACGCCGTCGTGGTTGACTAGGCACTTGAATTCGTCCGACCAGTTGCCGGCGATCCAGTTGATCATATAGCCGCCGTATGAGGCGCCCAGGGCGCAGGCGTTCGACCCGTCCAGGAAGCTGTATTTGGCCTGAGCCGCCGCCCAGCCCTTCTGCAGGTCTTCCAGCGGCCGGTCGCCCCAGTGCTGGCTGATCGCGTCGGTGAAGGCCTGGCCGTAGCCGGTCGAGCCGTGGAAATCGATCATCACCACCGCATAGCCCGCGCCCGCATAGGTCTCGGGGTTCCAGCGGGCCTTCGACGTATCCGACCGGCTTGATGACATAGCCGTGGACCGTCTCGTTGTTCCAGCCGGGGAAGCTGAACTGTTCGTATTCGCCAAACGCCTTGGCGGCGAAGGCGGGGTTCGACTGCGTCAGGCGACGCGGCGTTTCGCGACCCAGATAGGTCTTGAAATACAGGTCGCCCGGCTCGCGCAGGCTGTCCTGGGCGAAGACAAAGCCCGAGGGCGTCTGCTGGAAGGCCGAGACGTGGCCCGATCCCGTGATCGGCGTCACCACCCCGTTCCTCGTGTCCACGGCGAACAGCTTGGTCGAACCGACGTCGCCTGCCGTCGTGTACAGCGTCTGGCCGTCGCGCGACCATTGCAGCGTGTCGGCCGACCGATCCCAGTTCGAGGCGATCTCGCGCTTCTGGCCCGTCGCCACGTCCATCAGCACGATCTGATAGCGGTCGGCCTCGAAGCCCGGTCGGGCCATGGCGCGATAGGCCAGGGTGCGTCCGTCGGGCGAAAACACCGGGCCGGCGTCCCACGCCTTGTTGTCCGCCGTCAGGTTGGTGAAGGTCCCGTCGCCCGACAGGCCGTTGGTCTTCCACAGGTCGAAGTTGGTGCTCCACGGCTCGGTCTGGCCCGCCAGGCGCGCGGAAAAGACCACGGCGTCGCCGGCGGGGGTGAAGACGAACTCGCTCTCGTCGCCGAAAGGCTTGGAGGGCGTGTCGCCGTCGAAGCCCTTGGTGATCCAGGTCGGCGTTCCGGTCGCCTTGCCGTCGCGGCCGATGGACTGGACGAACAGGTGGTTCTGGGTGTGGTCGTTCCAGGTATCCCAGTGGCGCACGAACATCCGGTCATAGACCTGGCCGGTCGACTTCTGCTCGGCGATGGCCTTGCCCTGTTCAACCGAGGCGTTCAGGTCGGCCGCATTCGGATAGACGGCGAGAGACACCGCCACCTTGTCGCCCGTCGGGCTGATCCGATAGGCGTTCACGTCGGTCGGCAGGTTCGTCACCTGAACCGGCGCCGACGTCGGCGAGGCGACGCGCCAGACCTGGCTGGTCCCCGACTTGCCCGACAGGAAATACAGATTGCCGTCCCCGCCCCAGCGCGCGGTGTTGGCGCCCTGGTCCGAGATGGCCAGGCGGCGCGGCGCGGCGTCCGGCGTGTTCAGGTCCAGCATCCACAGGCTGCCCGCGCGCCGATTGGCTTCCACATCCGTCGTCGTCACCGAATAGACGACGTAACGCCCGTCCGGCGACACCTGCGGATCGCCCAGCCGGTTGGCCGAAATCATGTCCTGATAGGTGAAGGCGTCCGACGTCGCCGGCGCCGCCGGCTGGGGCGCGGGCGGAACCTGCGCCAGCGCAGGCGCGGCGGCCATCAGGGCGCCCGACAAGGCGATGCTCGCGCAGGCGGCGGACAGAAGGGAACGGTGACGCATGGGTCTTCCTCGGAAATCTTGCTGCGGCAGGCGTAGCACCGCCGCCCGCCGGACGAAAGTTGTCGTGAACGGATGTGGAAGTCGCGCATCTTGCCCCTTGGGACCGAACCGGCGACAAGCGGTCTTCCATGGATTCAGCCGCCCTTCCCGCCCGACACCGACCGCACATCGTCGATGTGCTGATCGCCGAGCGTGCGCCGCGCCTGACCGCCTCGCCGCTGTGGCCCGTGGTGCGTCCAGCGCTCTATGCCGTGCTGGGCTATGGGGCGGCGGTGCGGATGGCCGACGCGATCCAGCCGCTGTCGGGCGCCGGGACCTTCGACCATGTGTCGGACCTGCTGGGGCTGAAGGTGACGGCGACGAACCTCGACCGTCTGCCCGCGACCGGCCGCTGCGTCGTGGTGTGCAACCACCCGACCGGCATCGCCGACGGGGTCGCCGTCTTCGATGCGATCAGGCGGCGGCGCGGCGACATGATCTTCTTCGCCAACGCCGACGCCCTGCGCGTCTCGCCCCGGCTGGACGAGACGATCATCCCCGTCGAATGGGTCCACGACAAACGCACCCGCGAGAAGACCCGCGCCACCCTGAGCGCGGCCAAGGAAGCCTTCGAGGCCGAACGCTGCGTGGTCATGTTCCCGGCTGGTCGTCTGGCGCGGGTGGAGAAGGACGGCCTGCTGACCGATCCCGAATGGGCGCCGACCGCCGCCTCCCTGGCGCGCAAATACGAGGCGCCGGTGGTGCCGATGCACGTCACCGGCCCCTACAGCCGCCTGTTCCATCTGTTCGACAAGGTCTCGCAGGAGTTGCGCGACGTGACCCTGTTCCACGAACTGCTGAACAAGGCGGGCAAGCCGTTCGGCGTCGACGTCGGCCTGCCCATCCCCGCCGACCGTCTGGACGTGGACGCCGCAAGAGCCACCGAAGCGCTGAAGGTCTTTACCGAACGCACCCTGGCCGCCGATCCTGACGCGGTGTTCCCATGAAGATCGCCCTGTCCGACGCCGAGGCCACCACCCGTCTGGGTCAGGTCATCGCCCCCCTGCTGGCGGCGGGCGACAGCGTCCTGCTGTATGGCCCCCTAGGCATGGGCAAGTCGACCCTCGCGCGCGGCCTGATCCGCGCCCTGACCACGCCGGACGAGGACGTGCCGTCGCCGACCTTCACCCTGGTCCAGTTCTACGACAGCGAACCGCCCGTCGCCCATTTCGACCTCTATCGCCTGACCCGGCCGGAAGAAGCCTTCGAGATCGGTCTGGACGAGGCGCTGGACGAGGGGTGCGCCGTCATCGAATGGCCCGAGCGGCTGGGCGACGATCCCGGCTCGTTCCTGGGGCCCGACCGGCTGATCATCGAAATCTCCGAACAGGGCGAGGGCCGCCTTGCGACCGTTTCAGGCGTAGGCCGATGGGAAACGGGGCTGAAGGAACTGAATGTCTGACCGCGAAACCCTCCGTCTCGACTTCCTGAAGGCCGCCGGCCTGGCCGACGCCGTGCGCGCCCCCCTGCCCGGCGACGCCTCGACGCGGCGTTACGAGCGGCTGACGCCGACGACCGGCCCGACCCTGATGCTGATGGATCAGGCGCCCGCCGCCGAAAGCCCGCCGTGCGATCCGCGCTGGACGCCGGATCAGCGTCACGCCGCCGGCTGGAACGCCGTGGCCCGCCTGTCGGCCGGCCGGATCGAGGCTTTCGCCGCCGTCGCCGCCCACCTGAAATCCCTGGGTCTGTCCGCCCCCGAAATCCCGGCCCTCGATGCGCCGAACGGTCTGGCCGTGCTGGAGGATTTCGGAGACGCCCTGTTCGCCCGCGTGATCGAGGACGGCGCGGACGAGACGCCGCTTTACCTCGCCGCCATCGAGGCCCTGGCCGTTTTGCACGAGGCGGGCGCTCCGCCCGAAACCCTGCACGGGCCCGGCGGCGACTGGCCCCTGCTGACCTATGACGAGACGGCGCTTCAGGGCGGGGCCGATCTGTTCGTCGAATGGTTGCCGAAACTCGACGACCGGGTCCGCTTCGACGCCGTCGCCGTCGCCGACTGGCGCGCGGCCTGGGCGCCCCTCGTCGCCTCAGGCGCGACCGGGGCCTCGGTCATGGCCCACCGCGACTACCACGCCGAGAACCTGATCTGGCTGCCGGAGCGTCAGGGCCCCGCCCGCGTCGGCATGATCGACTTCCAGGACGCGGTGCGCGCCCACCCGTCGTGGGACCTGCACTCCCTGTTGCAGGACGCCCGCCGCGACGTCTCGCCGACGCTGGAGGCCGAGGCCCTGGACCGCTATTTCGCCCTGCGTCCCGGCGTGGACCGCGCCGCCTTCATGGCCGACTACGCGGGGCTGGCGGCGCTGAATCAGGCGCGGATCATCGGCATCTTCGCCCGGCTGATCGCGCGCGACGGCAAACCGCGATACCGCCAGTTCCTGCCGCGCATGTGGCGACATCTGAACGCCAATCTGGACCAGTCGGCCCTGGCGCCCGTCGCCCGCTGGTTCGACCGCCATGTCCCTGCCGAGGTCCGCGCATGACCGCTCCAAAGACGGCGCCCAAGACCGCAATGGTGCTGGCGGCCGGGCTGGGCACCCGGATGCGTCCCCTGACCGACGACCGGCCCAAGGCCCTGGTCGAGGTGGGCGGCCGCGCTCTGATCGACCATGTGCTGGACCGACTGGCCGAGGCCGGTGTCGAACGGGCCGTGGTCAATGTCCACTGGTTCGCCGACCGGCTGGAAAGCCATCTGGCGGCGCGCGGTCGCGGCCCCGAGATCGTCATCTCCGACGAACGCGCCGAACTGCTGGAAACCGGCGGCGGCCTGAAGAAGGCCCGGCCCCTGCTGGGCGATGCGCCGGTCTTCGTCGCCAATATCGACAGCGTCTGGATCGACCGGGGCGATGCGCTCGCGGATCTGGTCCGCCTGTGGAACCCGGAGACGATGGACGCCGCCCTGCTGCTGGCCCGCCGCGAGGGCTCCATCGGCTTCGAGGGCGACGGCGATTTCTTCCTGTCGGAGGATGCCCGCCTGACCTTCCGGGGCGACGCCCCGTCCGCCCCCTTCGCCTATATGGGCGTCCACATCACCCGCCCCGGCTATGCCGACGACGGCCCCGCCGGCGCCTTCTCCCTCAGCCCCCTGTGGCGCAAATCGGCCGCCGAGGGGCGCCTGTTCGGCTGCGTTCTGGACGGCGACTGGATGCACGTCGGCGACCCGCAGGCGCGGGATCAGGCCGAGGCCAGACTGGCGAGAGAGGTGTGAGCGCCTTCGATCCGTTCACCGCGTCCAGCCCCCGCTGGTACGCCATCCCCGCGCACCGGCCCTTCCTCGAAGACCTGGCGGCGGGGGTGCTGGCGTGGTTGGGCGACCTGCCGCCCGAGACCCTGTCGGACGCGACGATCCTGCTGCCCAACCGCCGGGCCGCCCGCGCCTTCACCGGCGCCCTGTCCAAACTGTCCGGCGACCGGCCCGTCCTGTTGCCCCAGGTGCGGCCTCTGGGCGATCTGGAGGAGGACGAGCCGCCCTTCACCCCCGGCGCCCTGGGCCTCGATCTGCCGCCCGCCATCCCCGCCCTGACGCGCCGGTTCGAGATGGCGCGGATGATCGTGGAGCAGTTCGACAACGACCTGACCCCGATGCGGGCGCTGGACCTGGCCGATGCGCTGGGCGGCTTCCTCGATTCCTGCCAGCTGGAGGAGGTTCCCGAGCCGGAACGGGTCGCCACCCTGGTCGATGGCGAAATGGCCGAACACTGGGAGCGGTCGGCTGAATTCCTGAGGCTGGGCGTCATCGCCTGGCCCAGACGCCTGGCCGAACTGGGGCTGGTCGATCCCGCCTGGCGACGCGCCACCCTGCTGCGCCGTCTGGCCGAACTGTGGGACGCCCATCCGCCGACCCAGGCCGTCATCGCCGCCGGGTCCACCGGCACCGTGCCCGCCGCCGCCGATGTTCTGGGCGCCGTGGCCCGCGCGCCCCAGGGCTGCGTCGTCCTGCCCGGCCTCGATCTCGATCTGGACGACCGCGTCTGGGCCCAGATCGACGAAGACAATGAGCAACACCCCCAACGCGCGCTGAAGCGCCTGTTGGAGCGGCACAGCATCGACCGCCGCGCAGTGCGTCCGTGGTTCCAGCCGCCCGTCTCGCCCCCGGCTGAACAGCGCGGTCTGGCCCGCCAGCGCCTGCTGAACGAGGCCCTGCGCCCCGCCGACGCGACGGGCGACTGGCGCGCGGCCATCCGCTACATCCGCGCCCGCGCCATCGAGGCGGGCCGCGCCGCCGACCCCATCGCCGAGGGGCTTCAGGGCCTGTCGGTGCTGAACCTGCGCCATGACGAAGAGACCGCCGCCGCCATCGCCCTGATGATGCGCGAGACGCTGGAGACGCCCGGCAAGACCTGCGCCCTGGTCACGCCGGATCAGGGTCTGGGCCGCCGCGTCGCCGCGCGTCTGGAACGCTGGGGCGTCGTTCCGGACGCCTCGGCCGGTCAGCCCCTGAACCGGATGCCGGCGGGCGTTCTGGTCGAGCTGTGCGCCCGCTGGATCGCCGACCCGACGGATCCGCAGGTGCTGCTGGGCCTGCTGAAACACCCGCTGGTCAGGCTGGATTTAGGCGACGGGATCGACGCCGACCGCGCCGTGTCGGCCTTCGAGCTTCTCGCCCTGCGCGGCCCGCGCCAGACCCGTTTCGACCGCATCCGCCGCAAGCTGGACAAGGCCGCAGGCCCGGATCGCGACGGCCAGCCGCCGTCCGAGGGCCGCCTGAAACGCCTGGCCCAGGCCCGCGCCCTGTCGGATCATCTGGAAGCTCTGGTCACGACGGCCTGCGCCGCCTTCGCCCCCGCCGCGCCGCTGGACGCCGCCGCCCGCGCCCTGACCGTGCTGATCGAGGCGCTGGCGGGCCAGGAGGCCTGGGCCGGACCGGACGGCGAATGCGCCGCCGGTCTTCTGTCGAACCTGATCACGGGCGGCGCGGCGCTGGGCGCTGTCACGGCTGATGATCTGGTCGAACTGGTCAAGGGGCTGCTGGCCGACGCCGTGGTGCGCACCGGCGGGGCCACCCATCCCTCGCTGCGCATTCTGGGGGCCATAGAGGCGCGTCTGGTGCGGGCCGACCGCATGATCCTGGCCGGGCTGGAGGAAGGCGTCTGGCCCCAGGGCGCGCCGGTCGATCCCTTCCTGTCGCGGCCCATGCGAAAGGCGCTGGGCCTGCCCCCGCCCGAACGCCGCATCGGCCAGAGCGCCCAGGATTTCGTCCAGGCCGCCTGTGCGGACGAGGCCATACTGATCCACACCGAACGACGCGGCGGCCAGCCCGCCGTGCGGTCCCGCTGGCTGTGGCGGCTGGACATGCTGACGCGCGGCGCGAATACGGAGGAGACGCCGGTCGCCGTCGCCGCCCCCGCCCATGTCGCCGACTGGACCCGCGCCCTGGACGCCCCTGGGCGCGACACGCCCGACTATGCACGCCGCCCCGCCCCGACCCCGCCGGTCGCGCGTCGCCCGCGCGTCCTGCCTGTCACGGGCGTCGAGCGCTGGGTCCGCGATCCCTACGCCGTCTATGCCCAGCGGATTCTGGGGCTGAAGGTGCTGGATCGGCCCGGCGCCTCGGCCGAGGCCATGGCGCGCGGCAACGCCATCCACGAAGCGATCGAACAGATGGTCCGCCTCTGGCCCGAAACCCTGCCCGACGACTGCGCCGACCAGATCGCCGACCTCATCGTGGCCGCCATGACCGAGGCGGGGTTCGAGGACGCCGCCCTGGCCCGCGAACGCCCGCTGGCCCGGAACGCCGCCCTGTGGCTGGAACGGTTCGAGCGGGAACGGCGCGCGCGCGGCGCGACCCTGCTGATCGAACAGTCGGGCGCCGTCGCCTTCGACGCCCCCGGCGGCCCCTTCACCGTCACCGCCCGCGCCGACCGGATCGAGCTGGACGCCACGGGCGCGGCGGTTCTGGACTTCAAGACCGGCCAGACGCCCAGCCAGAAACAGGTGGTCCAGGGCTTTGCGCCGCAACTGACCCTGACCGCAGCCATCCTGGCCGAGGGCGGGTTCGACGCGCCCCCGACCGAGGCGACCGAGCTGCTGTATGTCAAGGTCACTGGCCGCCGCGATCCGGGCAAGGTGGACGACGTCTCGCGCCAGGGCCGCGGCAACAGCCTGACCGCCGCCCAGCTGGCGACGCGCGAACTGGACCGGCTGAAGCTGGGCGTCGCCGCCTTTGACGACCCGGCGACCCCCTACACCTCATGGGTCGCGCCGCAGTTCATGGGCAATTTCGGCGGCAACTACGACCATCTGGCGCGCGTCTGGGAATGGCACGTCGTCGGCGGCGAGGACGAGGCGCCCGAATGACCGACATCTCTCCCGTCGACGCCAATCCCCTGGATATGGCCCGCGCCCATCAGGCGACCGCCGCCGACCCGACCCTGTCGGTCTTCGTCACCGCCAACGCCGGTTCGGGCAAGACCACCACCCTGGTCAGCCGGGTGGCGCGCCTGCTGCTGAAGCGGGTGCGGCCCGGCGAAATCCTGTGCGTCACCTACACCAAGGCCGCCGCCGCCGAGATGCAGGCCCGCCTGTTCGAACGGCTGGGCGAATGGGCGGTCGCCGACGACCGGGCCCTGGCCGCCGATCTGGCGCGGCTGGACGGGCGCGATCCCGCCAGCCTGACTGACGCCGAACTGTCCGAGGCCCGCGTCCTGTTCGCCCGCGCGCTGGAGACGCCGGGCGGGCTGAAGATCCAGACCATCCACGCCTTCTGCGAGAAACTGCTGCGTCGCTTCCCGCTGGAGGCCGGGGTCGCGCCGGGGTTCGAGGTGCTGGAGGATCAGGCGGCCCTGGCCCTGTCCCACGCCGCGCGTCAGGACCTGGCCCGCTACGCCCTGAACGACGGCGACGGGCCGGTGGGCCGCGCCTATGCTCATTTCGCCGTCGAACTGACCTGGGACGGCTTCCACGCCCTGCTCGACACGATCGAGGCCAGGCGCGAGCCGCTGCTCGACTATCTGGCCCGCATCGACGCGGGGACCGCGCCCGGCCCGCACGAACTGGTCGGCGTCACGCGCGATGAGACCCCCGCCCAGATCGAGGCCGGGTTCATGGACTGGCTGAACCCGGCCGACTGGCTGGCCGCGGCCGACGGGTTCGCCACGGGCGGCGCCAACGACAAGAAACTGGCGGGCCAGATGCGCGATGCGGTTCCGCCCGCCACGACGCTTCAGGCCATGACGCCCATCTTCATCGATTCCAAGGGCGTGGCGCGCGACAGGTTCGGCACGTCCAAGGCTCCGCCCGGCGCGGCCTCCTATCTGGCCGATGTGTCGCTGAAATACGTCTCGACCCTGGACCGGGTGCGCGCCGCGCGCGTGGCGGACGAGACGGAAAAGGTGCTGACCCTGGCCCGCGTCCACGCCGCCCTCTATGAGACCGCCAAGCGGGCGCAGGGCGCGCTGGACTTCACCGATCTGGTCGGACGCACGGTCGAGCTGCTGACCAGACGGGCCACCGCCGCCTGGGTGCTGTACAAGCTGGACGGCGGCATTGAGCATGTGCTGATCGACGAGGCGCAGGACACCGCCCCGGATCAGTGGGACATCGTCCGTGCCCTGACGGAACCCTTCTTCGCGGGCTCAGGCGCCGAGCGCCGCGACCAAGCCATCCCTCGCACCGTCTTCGCCGTGGGCGACGAGAAACAGTCGATCTATTCCTTCCAGGGCGCCCGCCCCGAGCGGCTGCGGCAGGAGGCGCGGGTCTATGACGATTTGGTGCGCGCGGCGGGCGCCGACTTCCGCGAAGTGCCGCTGGACACCTCCTTCCGCTCGACCGTCGAGGTGCTGGACTTCGTCGATGCGGCCTTCGCCAGCCCGATGCGCACCCGCGCCCTGGTCGGAGAGACCGGCGAGATCGCCGTCCACCGCCCCGCTCGTCTGGGGCAATACGGGTCCGTCGACCTGTGGCCCCTGTTCGAAGACCCCGCCGCCCCCGAGCGCGAGGCCTGGAACGCCCCCGTCGACAAGGAGGACAGCCGCAGCGCCCGCAAGCAGCTGGCCCAGGCCCTGGCCCGCCACATCCGCGATCAGGTCCAGACGGGCGCCGCCATCCATGATCCGAAACAGCGCGGAGCGATGCGGCCCGTCCGTTACGGCGACTTTCTGGTGCTGGTGCGCCGCCGCGACGCCACCTTCGAAGAGATCATCCGCGCCCTGAAAGCCGAAGTCGTTCCGGTCGCGGGCGCCGACCGGCTGAAACTGTCGAACCATATCGTCTTCGATGATCTGATCGCGCTCGCCCGGTTCGCCCTGTTCCCCGACGACGACCTGTCGCTGGCGGAAATCCTGCGCAGCCCCTTCTGCGATGTGTCCGATTTCGGTCCCGCCGACGCCCTTTATCCGTTGGCGGACAAGGTGGGCCGCGAGGGCCGCAGCCTGTGGCGCGAACTGCAGCGCCGCGCCCACGAACACCCGGCCTGGACCGCCGCGCGCGACCTGATGGCGGCCCTGATCGCCGCGCGCGACCGCGATCCCTTCGCCTTCTTCTCGACCGCCCTGAACCGCGTCGGTCCCGATGGGCGATCCGGCCGCGCGCGGATTCTGGACCGGCTGGGCCGCGAGGCGGAAGAAGCCATCGACGAAACCCTGGCCCAGGTGCTGGCCGCCGAGGAGCGCGGCGGCCGCGATCTGGAGACCTGCTTGGCTCTGCTGGAACAGGCCGATGTCGAGGTGAAGCGCGAGATGGAGGGGGCGCGCGACGAGGTCCGCGTCATGACCGTCCACGGCTCCAAGGGGCTGGAGGCGCCCATCGTCATCCTGCCCGACACCACCGGCAAGGCGAAGCCGCAGGGGCCGACCCTGATGCCCGCCGCATTGCCGGATGGAACCGAGGCCTGGCTGATGTGTCCGTCCAGCGCCAAGGCCGACTGCGCCGTCTCCGCCGAGGTGCGTCAGGCGCGCGTAGATCGCACCGACGCCGAATCCCTGCGCCTGCTCTATGTCGCCCTGACCCGCGCGCGTGACCGCCTGATCGTCATGGGCCGCAGGATGAGCCGCCCCAAGGAAACCGGCTATGAGGAAGGCAGCTGGTGGGACGTCATCGCCGGAACCTTCGACCGGCTGGCGCAGGACCGTCCCGATGCGGTGCAGTTGCTGGACGGCGGGATTCTGAGGTTCGGGGTCGATCCCGAGACCGCGCCGCGCCTGGGCCGGACCACGACGGACGCCGCCGGCCTGCCCGCCTGGGCCGCCGCGTCCCCGCCCGCCGACGCCGCCGCCCGCTTCGCCTCGCCGTCGCGGATGGAAGGGTCGATCCGCATTCCGGCCCCCTCGCCCCTGGCCAGGAGCGAATCCGGCGGCGCATCGCTGGGTCGGTTCCGGCGCGGCGACCTGATCCACCGGCTGCTGGAGCGGCTGCCCGACATCGCCCCCGCCGACCGGGCGGACGCGGCCGTGCGCCTGTTGTCGCGCGAGACCGATCTGGACGCGGCCCAGCGCGCCGAGATGATCGCCGCCGCCTTCTCGGTGCTGGACGACGCCCGGTTCGCCCCCGTCTTCGGCCCAGGCTCCCGCGCCGAGGTCTCCCTGACGGGGTCCGCCCCCGACCTGCCGCCCGGTGTCGCCATCAACGGCCGCATCGACCGGCTGGTGGTTACGCCTGAACGGGTTCTGGTCATCGACTACAAGACCAACCGCCCGGCCCCCGCCGCCCTCGACGCCGTCGATCCGGCCTATGTGCTGCAGGCGGCGGTCTATGTCGCGGTCCTGAAACGCCTCTATCCCGACCGCCCGGTCGAGGCCGCCCTGGTCTGGACCGACGGCCCGAAACTGATGCCCATCCCCCAGGCGATGCTGGACGCCGCGCTGGCGAACAGTTGAATTGCCCGCGATTCGCTCCCACATCTGCGACCGAACCCGGACGCTCCGGCCAACATCAACCTGCGCTCAAGCAGCGAGGCGCCGCGCGCCGAGCGATAGCGCCCAAGGAGCCATTTATGGCGACAGTTAAAGTCACCGACGAAAGCTTTGACGCCGACGTCCTGAAAGCCTCGACCCCCGTGCTGGTGGATTTCTGGGCCGAATGGTGCGGCCCCTGCAAACAGATCGGCCCGGCGCTGGAGCAGATCGCCGACGAACTGGGCGGCCAGGTCACGGTGGCCAAGATCAATATCGACGACAGCCCCATGACCCCCTCCAAACTGGGCGTGAAGGGCATCCCCACCCTGATGCTGTTCAAGGACGGCCAGATGACCTCGATGAAGGTCGGCGCCATGCCCAAGGGCAAGATCGTCGAATGGCTGGCCGAGGCGGGCGTCAAGGCCGACGCCTGATCCTTCGCCGCCCTTGAAGATCAAACGCCCGCCGGTCCCGACCGGCGGGCGTTTTCATGCTAGGATGCCGCCATGAGCGACGAAGACCCCATCACCGACCCGGCTGACGCCGACGACATCCCCGGCGAAACCCCGGCGCAGAAGGCCCTGCGTCTGAAGACCGCCAAGCTGGACGCCCGCCCCAAGCCCCCGCGCGGCGGCCGCTTCCAGCGCGAACAGGCCGCCCGCATCGCGGCCGGCAAGTCCAAGCCCTGGATGACGCGGTAGTTTAGCGCGCGCAGCCCCTCTCCCTCCCCGTTCCGGGGAGGGTGGTCGCGCCAGCGACTGGGTGGGGGCGGCCCGGCAGGGACGCGCTTTGTGAATCAAGGGCAGGTCTCCACGGCGTCGCACGGCCGCGCCCGCCCGACCTCGCTGCGCTCGGCCACCCTCCCCCGCAGGGGAGGGGTTCAAGCGGTGCTCAGACCGGCCAGGTCTCTTCGCTGGCGCCCAGCACTTCACCCGCCAGATACAGCGACCCGCAGATGGCGACGCGGCCGGCGCCTAACCGCAGAGCCAGCCTCAAGGCCTCATCGACCGATCCGGCGGGCGTCGCGGCCAGACCGTGTCCGCGCGCCACGGCGGCCAGGGCCGCCGGGTCCGCCGCCGCGCCGTCGAAGCCTACGGTGAAGATGGTGGCGTGGCTGTCCTTCAGGGCAGCGAAGAAACCGCCCGCGTCCTTGTTCGCCAGCATGCCGCAGATCAGGGCCAGCGGACGCGGCGCCCGCGCCTGACGCTCAGCCAGGAACGCCGCCAGCGCCTTGGCCGCATGGGGGTTGTGCCCTCCGTCCAGCCACAGTTCGGCCTCGGCCGCACGCGCCGCCTCGCCGTAAGGGCCGGCCGAAATCCGTTGAAGGCGCGCAGGCCAGCGCACGGATTTCAGCCCTTCGGCGATGGCTGCTTCCGGCAGATCCAGCTCCAGCGCCGCCGCGATGGCCACGCCCGCATTGTCGATCTGGTGCGCGCCCGCCAGGCCCGGCGCGGGCAGGTCCAGGAACCGCTCCTGATCCTGAAACGCCAGCCCGCCCCGTTCCGCCCAGGCGTCGAAATCCACCCCCATGACCGTCAGGGGCGCACGAACCGCCTGCGCCGCCCGTTCGATGGCGGCCATGGCGGCCTCCTGCTGGCGCGCGATCACCCCCGGCGCGCCCGGCTTCAGCACCCCGGCCTTTTCCGTCGCGATGCCCGCGAGGTCGGTCCCCAGGAACTCGGCATGATCATAGTCGACCGGCGCGATCACGCTGAGCAGCGGCCGCTCGATCACATTGGTGGCGTCCAGCACCCCGCCCAGCCCCACCTCGATGATCGCCAGGTCGGCGGGCGTCTCGGACATGGCCAGGAAGGCGGCGGCGGTCGTGCTTTCGAACACCGTCGCCTCTCCAGACACGGCCTCGATCCGGTCCAGGGTGGCGTTCAGCGCCTGATCCTCGATCAGTTTTCCGGCCAGCCTGATCCGCTCGTTGAACCGAACCAGATGGGGCGAGGTGTAGGCATGGACCCGCAGGCCCGCCGCCTCGGCGATGGCGCGGATCATCGCCACGGTCGATCCCTTGCCGTTGGTGCCCGCCACATGGACCACCGGCGGCAGCCGATGCTGGGGGTCGCCCAGCGCGGCGCACAGCGCCCTCATCCGATCCAGCGACAGGTCGATCCGTTGCGGATGCCGCGCCCGCAGGCGCGCGGAGATCGGGTCCACGGCGATCAGGCCGCCTGGCGGTTTCCGCCCATCAGCATGGACAGGATCTGGCCCAGCACGCGCGGCAGGTCGGCGCGGGAAACGACCCGGTCCACCATGCCCTTTTCCTGCAGATATTCGGCGCGCTGGAAGCCCGGCGGCAGTTTCTCGCGGATGGTGGCCTCGATCACGCGCGGACCGGCGAAGCCGATTAGGGCGCCCGGCTCGGCCAGATGCACGTCGCCCAGCATGGCGTAGGAGGCCGTCACCCCGCCCGTCGTCGGGTCGGTAAGGACCACGGCATAGGGCAGTTTGGCGTCCTTGACCTCTTCCACCGCCAGGGTGGTGCGCGCCATCTGCATCAGGGACAGGGCGCCTTCCTGCATCCGTGCGCCGCCGGCGGCGGTGAAACAGATCAGCGGAACCTGACGGGCCACGGCCTCGCGCGCAGCCTTGATGAAGGCCTCGCCCGCCGCCATGCCCAGCGACCCGCCCATGAAGGTGAAGTCCTGCACGATCACGACCGCGTCCTGACCGCCGACCGAACCGTAGCCGATGGCCATGGTGTCCTTGCGGCCCGCCGCCTTCCTCGCCGCGTTCAGCCGGTCCTTGTAGGACTTGCCGTCCGAGAATTTCAGCGGGTCTTCGGGCACGTCCGGCGTCTCGATCGTCTCATAGACGCCGCCGTCGAAGGTGGCCTTCAGGCGCGTGGGCGCGTCGATGCGCATGTGCCGGCCCGACGGCGTCACCCACAGGGCGCCTTCCAGCTCGGAGCGATACAGCATCTCGCCCGTATCGGGGTCCTTGACCCACAGATTGTCGGGGGTATCGCGGCGAGAGACGATCTTGCGGACGCCGGGCGCAAAGCGGCTCAGCCATCCGCCGCGCTTTTCCTGCGGCTTGGTCTTGTCGTTCATGGGCGCGCTCTTAGACGGTTTCCGCGACGGAAGCACTAGCAACAGGTCGAACGGCGTCGCTCAGCGCCTTCACCTGGGCCAGAACGCGCGGGGCGGCCGGTTCGTTCGCGGCGACGGCGGCGGCGACCTCCTCCACCAGGGCCGATCCGACCACGACCGCATCGGCGACCCGTGCGATGGCGGCGGCCCGTTCCGGCGTCTTTATGCCAAACCCGACCGCGACCGGCAGGCCCGAGGCCGCCCGCACCCGCGCCACGGCGGGGGCAACCACATCGGCGTCCGCCTCCTTCACCCCCGTCACGCCCGCGACGGCGACATAATAGACGAAGCCCGACGTCCCCTGGACCACGACCTTCAGCCGCTCGTCGTCTGAGGTCGGCGTGGCCAGGCGGATCAGCGAGATCGACACCCGATCCAACGCCTCGATCAGGGGCGCAGCCTCTTCCGGCGGGCAGTCCACCACAATCAGGCCGTCGATGCCGCAGTCGGCCGCATAGACGGCGAAGGCGTCATAGCCCAGGCTCTCGATCGGGTTCAGATAGCCCATCAGCACGATGGGCGTGGCGTCGTCGCCCTTGCGGAACTCGCGCGCAAGATCCATCGTCGAGCGCAGGCCGAAACCGGCCGCCAGACCCCGGATCGCCGCCTTCTGGATCGGCGGCCCCTCGGCCATCGGATCGCTGAACGGAAAGCCCAGTTCGATGACATCCGCGCCTGCCGCAGGCAGGCCCTTCAGGATCGCCAGCGCCTCCTCGCGCGACGGATCGCCCCCCATCACATAGGGAATGAAGGCCGCACGGCCCTCGGCCTTCAGCGCCTTGAAGCGCGCATCGATACGGACGGTGGTCATTGCGGCGTCGATCCCGCAGCGGCCGGGGCGGCCGATTGCGCGGCGCAGACATCCCCGGGAATGGTGGCGAAGCCCAGATAGCCGGGCAGTTCGGCGACGGGGGTCTTGGTCGTGTCGTAGAAGGCGACCATCTGCATGCCGTCGCAGCCGCCCGTTTCTCGGCGTTTGATGAAGACCACGCGATTCTCGTCGCCGCCCGCCGCCAACCACCCCTTGGTCTCCAGGTCCGCGATATAGGCGTCGGCCAGCGCGCCGATCTGTCCCAGAGGCGCGCTGACGCAATAGGCCCGACCCGCCAGATTGTTCAGACCGCCGCAATCGACCGCCAGTTCCGCGCTGGGCAGCAGACCGACATCCGCCGGCCCGCCCTGCTGCGCCGGTTGTGGAGCGGGTGTTTGAGCCTGAGCGGCGGCGGAGGAAAAGACGAGCGCGGCGCTCGCGGCCAGCAGAAGACGCATCAAAGCTCCACTCCCAGATGTTTGGCGACCTGGAAGATATCCTTGTCGCCGCGTCCCGACATCAAGAGGACGACATCGCCCCCCTTGCCGACTTCCCTGGCGATCTCGCCCGTCCGCGCCAGGGCGTGGGCAGGCTCCAGCGCGGGAATGATGCCTTCCAGCTTGGAGCACAGCTGAAACGCCTCCAGCGCCTCATTGTCCGTCGCCGAGCGGTATTCGGCCCGGCCGATGTCGTGCAGCCAGGCGTGTTCCGGCCCGATGCCGGGATAGTCCAGCCCGGCCGAGATCGAATGCCCCTCGACGATATTGCCGTCGTCGTCCTGCAGCAGATAGGTCCGGTTGCCGTGCAGCACGCCGGGCCGTCCGCCCTTCAGCGACGCGGCGTGATCGGGCGTGTCCAGGCCATGGCCCGCCGCCTCGACCCCGATCAGCCGCACGCACTCGTCCTCGATGAAGGGGTGGAAGGCGCCAATGGCGTTCGATCCGCCGCCGATGCAGGCGACCACCGCCTCGGGCAGCTTGCCCATCTGCGCGCGCGACTGGGTCTTGATCTCCTTGCCGATCACCGACTGGAAATCGCGCACCATGGCCGGATAGGGGTGCGGCCCCGCCGCCGTGCCGATGATGTAATAGGTGTCCGCGACGTTCGTGACCCAGTCGCGCATCGCCTCGTTCATCGCGTCCTTAAGGGTCGCGGCGCCGGCCGTGACGGGAAACACCTCGGTTCCCAGCAGACGCATGCGGAAGACGTTGGGCTGCTGCCGCTCCACGTCCACCGCGCCCATATAGACGGTGCAGGGCAAACCAAAGCGCGCCGCCACGGTGGCCGAGGCCACGCCGTGCTGGCCTGCGCCCGTCTCAGCGATGATGCGCGTCTTGCCCATCCGCCGGGCCAGCAGGATCTGGCCCATGCAGTTGTTGATCTTGTGCGCGCCCGTGTGGTTCAGGTCCTCGCGCTTCAGCCAGATATTGGCCCCGCCGAAATGCTCGGTCAGGCGCTCGGCGAAATACAGCGGGCTCTCGCGACCGACGTAATGCTCCAGATAGCCGTCCAGCTCGGCCTGGAAACTGGGGTCCGCCTTGACCGCCTTATAGGCCGCGTCCAGTTCGTGGATCAGCGGCATCAGGGTCTCGGCGACGAACCGACCGCCATAGGGGCCGAACCTACCGGCCGCGTCGGGCCAGGCGTAGGCGTTCGCCAGCGGGGCGGAATCGGCGGCTTGCAGAGGCGTCTGTGCGTTCACGGTTCGACTTTCACGCGGGGAGGCGTCGGAATTACGACCGGCGCACCGCCTCGATGAAGGCCGCGATCCGGCCCGCGTCCTTAACACCCGGCGCGCTTTCGACGCCAGAGGAGACGTCCACCATCGGCGCGCCGGTGATCCGCAGGGCCTCGGCGACATTGTCCGGGTTCAGACCGCCCGCCAGGAACCAGGGATGGCGAAACGCCCGGTCAGACAGCAGGGTCCAGTCGAAACTATGCCCCACCCCGCCCGGCAGGACCGACCCTTCAGGCGGTCTGGCGTCGAACATCAGATGGTCGGCGTGATAATCCCACTCGTCCGCCGCCGCGAAGTCGTCCGCCTGCCGGATCGGCAGGGCCTTGATCACCCCCGCCCCCGTCAGCGTCCGCACCGTCTCCGCCCGCCCGGCCGTCTCCGACCCGTGCAACTGGATGAAGTCGGGCCTCAGCGTCCGCGCGATCTGCTCCAGCAGGGCGTCGTCGGGATCGACCGTCACCGCCACGATCCCGGCCCGCCCCCGCGCCCGTTCGAACAGCGTCGCCGCCGCCTCGGGCGCGATGTGACGCGGGCTCTTCGGGAACACCACCGCCCCCACGAAATCCGCCCCGCCGTCCAGCGCGGCGTCCAGAGCGGCTGGCGTGGTCAGGCCGCAGATCTTGATCTTGGTGGTCATATGGAAACGACTTCAATACCTTGCAGACGCGCCGCCGTAGCCAGATCCTTGTCGAGCGTCGCCATATCGTAGTCATGCCGCAAGACCACGGCGAGGTGCAGGGCGTCTGGCGTTCTCAAGCGAACGCCCTGGCGCAACAGCAGACGACAACGCGAAAAATCCTGATCGTCCATGCGGCATTCTCCGCGACCTCTGCGCCACTCATCGAACGTGTCTTCGATCTGATCGCGCTTGTCGGCCTTCATGGCGCCGGACCTGACCCGCAACCCCAGAGCCGAACTGAACTCGGTTTCGGCCCAGCGACTGACCACGATATCCGCTCGGCGGATCAACAACGCCGCAGCCCACTCGGAATGGTCGTCCTGCACAAAGGCGGAAACCAGGGCGCTTGTATCCAGATAGAGGGCCAAGATTCAGTCTTCGTCGCGCATCTCACGAACCAGATCGACAGCGTTCAATCCATCTGCGGGCTTTGCTCGCACGCGCCTGAACCAGGCCAAATCGACGGTTTTAGGCGTTGGAACGCTATCCTGCGCCGGCTCCAGCCGCGCCACGGGCACGCCGCGTCGCGTGATGGTCACGGCCTCCCCCGCCAGCATGCGGTCCAGCAGCTTGGGCAGGTTGTTCTTGGCTTCGGCGACGGAATAGCTGGACATGGCCATCAAGATAGCCATCTGCCCGCCCAAAGTCCATTCAGACGCGAAACAGGTCTGCGTCAGGGTCCGTCTCGCCCCTCAGCGCACGGCCCACGATCTGGGATGCGATGACCGAATAGGTGATGCCGTTGCCGCCGAAGCCCATGACGGCTTGGACGTGGTCCATGCCCTCGACCGGGCCGATCTGCGGCAGGCCGGTCGCGCTTTCGCCGAACGCTCCGGCCCAGGCGTAGTCGATGTCGAAATCCAGGTCCGGCAGCAGGTCGCGCAGTTTCGCGGCGATGGTCTCGCACTTGCGCTTCAGCTTGGCCTCGTCTTCGTGCGCGGTGGCGGACTCCTCGTCCTCGCCGCCGACGATCAGACGACCGTCGCCGCCCATGCGGAAATAGAGATACGGGTCAGACCCTTCCCACACCAGCATGTCGCGCAGCCAGGTCGGGCGTCGCGTCCGGGGTTCGGACGCCAGCGCCCAGCTGGAAATGATCCGGGCGCCCGGCGTCGGCACGCCCTTGGGAATCTCGTAGCCGCAGCAGAACACCACCTGCCTGGCCCGCACCGCATGGCCCGCATCGGTCAGCAGGGTGACGCCGTCCGGATCGCTGACCGCTTCCAGCACCTCCACCGGCGAATAGATTCGGGCGCCCTTGTCCCCCGCCCGCCGCAGCAGTCCCGCCGCCAGCCTTGCGGGATCGGCGCTGGCCGATCCGTCGGAGACGATGGCGCCGGTCCGGTCGATGCCGTAGGTGTCGCGCAGTTCCGCCGGCCCGACATAACGACTTTCCAGCCCAATCTCGGCGCGCGCCTGGGCCTCCGCCTCCAACGCCCGCCAGCCGTATTCGTCCCCGGCCAGATACAATGCGCCCTTTGGCTTCAAACCACAGCGGATGCCTTCCCGCGCCACGATCTGCTTCAGGTCGTCCACCGCCGCGCGAGAGCGGAGATAGGCGCGCCGGGCCTTGTCCGCCCCGATCCGGCGGCTCAGGTCCGTCAGGGTCAGATCGATCTCCCATTGCAGCATGGCGGTCGAGGCCAGGGTCGAGCCCATCACCGGCCGCCGTCGATCCAGCACCGCCAACGAATGATCCCGCGCCAGTTCGTGCGCCATGAAGGCGCCGCTGATCCCCGCCCCAACGACGGCGACATCGACCGAGATCGCCTGGGTCAAGGCTCGCGTCCTGACGCCCAGCCCGGGGCTATCGGCCCACAGCGGGCGTCCGGTCCTCAGGTCTCTCTTGATGGTCGCGCCGGTCATGTCCGCTCCGTGTCAGCGGAGCCTTAGAGCTTCAGACGGCGGTCGGTTCCGCAAATATGGCCGCGACCTCCTCGGGCGTCAGCAAGCGCCACTGGCCCGGCGCAAGGTCGGCAGGCAGGGCCAGTCCGCCCAATCGCTCGCGGTGCAGGGTCTCGACATGGTTGCCCACGGCGGCGAACATCCGCCGCACCTGGTGATAGCGCCCCTCCGTCACCGTCAGCAGCGCCTCGGTCGGCGTCACCACCTCAAGCACGGCGGGCGCCAAGGGCTTGTCCTCGCCTTCCAGCACCAGTTCGCCGGCGGCGAACAGATCGCCTTCCGTCCCGGTCAGCGGCCGCGCCAGACCGGCCCGGTAAACCTTGGCCACATGGCGTTTGGGGCTGATGACCCGGTGCAGCAGATCGCCGTCGTCGGTCAGCAGCAACAGGCCCGTCGTCTGCTTGTCCAGCCGCCCGATGGTTGAGATGGCCGGATCGCGCCGACGCCAGCGGTCGGGCAGGATGTCATAGACCAGCGCCCCCTCTTCCTTGTGCGAACAGGTCATGCCCAGCGGCTTGTTCAGCATCAGGACCAGCCCCTGCACGGGGTCCAGCGGCGCTCCGTCGATCTCCATCCGGGTCGGCAGGTCGGGCGTCACCGGAATGCGTCTGGACACGTCCGTCAGGTCCACGCCGTCCAGCACGATGCCGCCCGCCCTGGCCATCCGCGCCATCTCGGCCCGCGAGCCATAGCCCATCGACCCCAGCAGACGGTCGACGCGGGAGGTGGGGACTTTTTTCATGCGCTATCGCCCTTTGGGCTGCTTGAGCGCGATCACTTCACTGCCTCGAACAGCTTGTATCCGCCCGCCTCGGCGACCAGCCGCACCCGGTTGAAGGCCGCGTTCAGCTCCGCCTCATAGGGCAGGTGCCGGTTGGCGACGATCCAGGCGACGCCGCCCTTCTTCAGCAGTTCCGCCGCCTTGCGAATGAAGGCCTGTCCCAGCCGCCGGTCCTCGGCCCCGCCGTCGTGGAAGGGCGGGTTCGAGACCACGAAGTCCTTGTCGCCCTGGGCCTCCAGCGTCCGGGCGTCGGACCACCAGACCTTGGCCCGGTCGTCCGTGATATTCTGGCGCGCGGCCTGGATGGCGCGGCGGTCCAGATCGACCAGCTTCAGCTTCGTCACCGCCGGCGAACGCAGCACCACGGTCGCCAGCGCGCCGTATCCGCAGCCCAGATCGACCCCCTCGCCCTTCATCGGCGGCAGGTGTTCGGCCAGCAGGGCCGAGCCCGGATCGATCCGGTCCCAGGCGAAGATTCCGGGTTGGGACCAGGCGTCCAACCCCGCCACGATCTGCGGCCCGCCCGCGGCGATGGCCGCCTCGATCCCCTCGACCGTCTCGGGCCGGATGACGGTGCAACGGCGGTGGTGGGCCTTGGCCGTTTCGGCGACCTCCACCCCGAACGCCTTCAACTCCTTGCCCAGGCGCGAGCCGCCCTTGTCCTTGGGCGCCATCACATCCAGCCGTCCGCCGACTTTGAGCGCTTTCAGCGCCAGGGCCAGGACATAGCGCCGCTCCAGCACGCCGGGCGGGGCGTAGATCATGATGCTGTCGGCCGAACCGACAGGCTGGACCTCCAGCGCGGCGGAATCAGGAATCAGCGGCGAGGTCTGGGTCGCATCGCCGGGCGGATCAAAGACAACCGGCGGACGGCCATAGAGAAGCGTGGTCATGCCCGCCCCTTAACGCCGCGAGTCGGCGCGGGCCAGTCTTCAGAATCCCATCTGCAACAGCACGATGCCGACCACCCCGACCACGATCCGCCACCAGGCGAAGACGCCGAACCCGCGCCTGGACACGAAGTCCAGCAGGAACCGCACCACCGCCAGCGCCGAGAGGAAGGCCACGACAAAGCCGATGACGATCAGGCCGATGTCGCTGAAATCCAGGGTCTTGTGGTTCTTCAGCAGGTCATAGGCGACCGCCGCCCCCATGGTCGGCAGCGCCAGGAAGAAGCTGAACTCGGCCGCCGAACGCTTGTCCGTTTTCAGCAGCAGGCCGCCCGCGATGGTGGCGCCGGATCGCGACACGCCGGGGATCATGGCCAGGCACTGGAACAGGCCGATCAGGAAATAGACCCGCATCGGATAGGTTTCGGCGTTCAGCCACTGGGGTCGCTTGTCCATCTTGTCCAGCGCCAGCAGGATGACGCCCCCGACGATCAGGGCGATGCAGATGACCATGGGCGTCTCGAACAGCACGGTCTTGATGAAGTCATAGGCGAAAAAGCCGATCACCACGGCGGGGGCGAAGGCGACCAGAAGCCCGATCAGGAACCGCCGCGCCTCTGGATCGAAGGGCCAGCGCGTCGCCAGCGCCCACAGCCGTTTGAAATAGACGCTGACGATGGCCAGCAGCGCGCCCAGCTGGATCACGATCTCGAACGTCTTGCCCGCGCTGTGGAAGCCCAGGAAATGGCCCAGCAGCAGTAGGTGGCCGGTCGAAGACACGGGTATGAACTCGGTCAGGCCCTCGACCAGACCCAGGATGATCGCGGACAGCCAGTCAGACATGGATTTCCCGTTCCCCCGGCGCGCGACGGGCGGCCGGTTCGCGCCTCCCATAGCGCAGTCGGGGCGCGCTAGGCGAGCCGTCAATCGCTCCGGCCTCGGTTGGCTTTCGCCCCCGATTGCGCGACAAGGGGCCTGAATGACGACACCTTCCGCCCCTCCGTCCTCCCAACCCGGCCCGCTGGACGACGCCCATCGCGCGGCGCGGCGCATCACCCGCCTGTCGGTCGGGGTCGCCGTCCTGTTGATCGCGCTGAAGGCCTTCGCCGTGGGCGCCTCGGGCTCGGTCGCCGTCCTGGCCTCGCTGACGGATTCGGCCCTGGACCTGGTCGCCTCCCTGGCCGTCTTCTTCGCCGTGCGCTGGGCCGCCGCGCCGCCGGACGAAGACCACCGTTATGGCCACGGCAAGGCCGAGGCTTTGGCCGCCCTGGTCCAGGCCGGGCTGATCTTCGCCTCGGCCGTCTTCGTCGGCTGGGAGGCGATCCAGCGCATCTTCGACCCGCGCCCCGTCGTCTCGGGCGGCTGGGCCACGGGGGTGATGGTCGTCTCCATCGCCATTACCGCCGGCCTTGTCTGGATGCAGACCAGGGCCATGAAAACCACCGGCTCCCTGGCCGTGGCGGGGGACCGCGCCCATTACGCCGCCGACCTTGGGGCCAATCTGGTCGTTCTGATCGGCGTGGTCTCGGGCGCCTTCCTGCATGCGCCGGGCCTGGACGCCGCCGCCGGCCTGATGGTGGCCGTCTGGCTGTTCTGGGGGGCGGTGGGCCTGCTCAAGGACGCCGCCGATCCCCTTCTGGATCGCGCCGCGCCCGAGGCGGACCGCGCCGCCGTGGTCCGCGCCGTCCTGGCCGATCCGCGCGTTTCGGGCGTCCACCAGTTGCGCACCCGCCTGTCGGGCCAGGTGATGATGGTCCAGATGCACGTCGACCTGGACCCGACCCTGACGCTGGAAGCCGCCCACGCCATCGTGGTCGAGGCCGAGAACCGCATCCTGGCCCTCTATCCGGCCGCCGACATCCTGATCCACGCCGATCCGCGCGGCCGGACACGGACCGCGCCGGCCCAAACGACGGATCAGACGACGGATCAGACGCCCGACCCGGCGCCGCCTTCGGAGCCCGCCCCGCGCGACGCGACGCCGGACGCCGCACCGGCCAAGGGCCCGTGGTCCTGACGCGGTAAACGCGCGTTTAACAGGTGTGGGCGCATTGAGGCGCCATGGCCGACCCCAGCGTTCTCTACCACTTCCCGTTCCAGCCCGCCTCGCGCGCGGCGCGGCTGGCCCTGGGCGAAGCACGGATCGACTGGATCGACACCCCTGTCCGCCCCTGGGAAGAGGACTGCCCGGTCCATGACCTGAACCCCTCAGGCCTGCCGCCCGTGCTTCAGACCAGCGAGCGCGGCCGCCCCCTGACCCTGTGCGAACTGCCCGCCGTCCTGGGCTGGATCGAGGATCAGCAGAAGGGTCCGCTGCTGCTGCCCGCCGAAGCCGCCGAACGCGCCGAGGCGCGCCGCCTGACCGGCTGGTTCGAACGTCGTTTCACCGACGACGTGGACGCCGTCCTGCTGCACGAGCGGATGGAGAAGCCCCTGCTCAAGCTGGGCCCGCCCGAGGCCCGCGCCCTGCGCGACGGCCGCGACGCCCTGAAGTCCCACCTGGCCATGCTAGAGGACCTGGTGGCCGTGCGCGACTGGCTGGCGGGCCGCCGCCTGTCCCAGGCCGACCTGATCGCCGCCGCCCACCTGTCGGTGCTGGACTATTTCGGCGAAATCCCCTGGCAGACCTGGCCCGCGCTGAAGACCTGGTACTCCAAGCTGAAATCCCGCCCCTGCTTCCGCCCTCTGCTGGCGGACAGGTTCGTCGGCGTGCCGCCGTCGGCGTGGTACGCGGACCTGGATTTCTAGGCCCGCGTGCCAGCCTTCTCCCTCCCCGTTCGGGGAGGGTCGTCGCGCAGCGACGGGGTGGGAGCGGCCTGGCAAGGCCGCACCTGCCGGACAATAGGAGCAGGTCCAGTGAGGCGTCACCTCGCCGCCCCCACCCGACCTTGCTTCGCTCGGCCACCCTCCCCGTCCGGGGAGGGAGAATTCTGTGCTATCTCCCGCCCGTGTCCGATCGCCTGAAAACCTTCATTCGCCAGCGCGCGGCCGAGCTGGGCTTCGATGTCTGCCGGTTCGCCTCGGCGGCCGACGCCTGGCCGGCGGGCGAGCGGCTGCGTCATTTCGTGGACGAAGGCCGGCATGGCGACATGGACTGGATGGAAACGACGCTGGATCGCCGCCAGCACCCCACCGCCATGTGGGACGAGGCGAAAACCGCCATCGTCCTGGGCCTGAACTATGGTCCGGACAGGAACCCGCTGGAGCAGCTGGCCGACCGTTCGGCCGGATACATCTCGGTCTATGCGCGCGGCGACGACTATCACGAGGTCATCAAGGGCCGGCTGAAACAGCTGGCGGGCCAGATCGCGGCCCGAAACGGCAAGGACATCAAGGTCTTCGTCGACACCGCCCCCCTTATGGAGAAGCCCCTGGCCCAGCGCGCGGGCCTGGGCTGGCAGGGCAAACACACCAATCTGCTCAGCCGCACTCACGGCAACTGGCTGTTTTTAGGCACCATCCTGACCGCCGCCGAGATCGCGCCGGACACGGCCGAGACCGAACACTGCGGCCGCTGCACCGCCTGTCTCGACGCCTGTCCGACGAACGCCTTTCCCGCCCCGTTCCAGCTCGACGCCCGGCGCTGTCTCTCCTATCTGACCATCGAATTCGCCGACCCTTGGCCCGAGGAATTCCGCATCGCGGCCGGTTCGCGCATCTATGGCTGCGACGACTGTCTGGCGGTGTGTCCCTGGAACAAGTTCGCCCAGGAGGCGCGCGAGATGCGGCTCCTACCCCGTCCGGCGCTGGAGAGCCCGCCGCTGGCGGAACTGGCGGCGTTGGACGACCCAGGCTTTCGCGCCCTGTTCGCCAAGAGCCCGGTCAAACGCATCGGCCGCGACCGCTTCATCCGCAACGTCCTTTACGCCATCGGCAACAGCGGCGACCCGGCCTTGAGGGTTTGCGCCGAACGCCTGGTCGACGACCCGGCGCCGGTGGTGCGCGACGCAGCGGCTTGGGCGATCGGGCGGCTGTCCGACCAGGTCGCGGTTCAGCCCTCGACGGCCTTCGAACGCTGAAGCGCGCGATAGGCCCGAGGCGTGGTTCCCGTCTCCTCTCGAAACGCCCGGTTGAACGGCCCCAGGGAGGCGAAGCCGCAGTCCAGGGCGATCTGCAGGATGGACCCGGCCTGATCGGGCGACGCCAACAGACGTTTCGCCGCCTCCACCCGATGATGATTGATCAGGCGATTGAAGTTGGGAAAGCCGGTCGCCGCGCCGATGCAGCGTGAAACCCGGTGTTCCGGCGCATTCAGCCGGGCGGCGACGTCCCCGATCCTCAGATCGGGATCCAGATGAGGGGCCATGTCGCGCAACAGCCTTTCCAGCCGTTCGGCCAGCAAGAGGTCGTCCGCCGTGGCGGGCTTCCTCGCGGCCGTCGCGCGCTCGACCAGGATCAGGGGGCGTTTCAGGCGATACACCGTCGCCCCGATCTCGCCCGCCAGACCCACGATGGCGCAAGCCGTCTCGACCCGCTCCGGCGCCGTCCAGGCCGCCAGGACCGCGATGCCGACCAGCAGGGCGAACACGCCGACGAAGATCGCCCGGAACAGGACCTCGTCCCGCGCCAGGGCGCAGCCGCGTCTCTGGAACGGCTCCACGAAGGTCATCAGCAAGGCCCCCGATCCGCTCAGGACATAGAGGTTGTTCGCCACGGTCGAAGCGGGCTGATGGGCGGGCGCCAATACCGCCGTCGCCCCCGACGCCGCCAGGACCAGCACCACCAGCCGCGGCCACAGGGCGTCATGTTTCGCTGGGTCGAACAGGGCGCGGGCCAGAAGCCAGGACCAGCCGCAGGCCGAAACCCCGAAGGCGGCGAAAGCCGTGGAAAATCCTCCGTGCGTCTCGCGCGCCAGGATGTAGGCGCAGAAGGCGACGACGGCGACGCAGGCGTGGGCCGCCAGTCGATCCGGCGCTTGGCCCCGCCCCGACGGTCCCTGTCGATCCAGGCCGAACAGGGTCGCGGACTTGAATGCGGTCGTGGTCACACCCGCCCTCCCGAAGCGATCCCCCGTCATCGCCCGGCGCGGCCGTCCCTGTCCAGCAGGCCTTGCGACGAAGAGACGGAAAAAGACCGGCCGAATTCCAAATCGGCGAGACCCTGTTCCAGCAGGCCCGCATGCGACGCCGTCTCTCTTTTATTTCCTCGGATATCTCATGCCCGCTCCCTCGCCCTCCCTCCCCTTGGCTTCGCGTCTGTTGCGTTGGGCCGGCGCCGCCTGGTTCGTCGCGGCCGTGGTCGGTCAGGCCGCCTTCATCGTCTTCATCCTGGCCTTCTACGGTCTGCGGACGGCGACAGGGAACTTCGCCGGATGGAACGACAAGCCGCTGATCGACGGCTATGTGGCCGGCGACGATCTGGGAAACTTGGTCTTCATCGCCCATGTCCTGATGGCGGCGGTTGTCACCCTGGGCGGCCTGATGCAGCTGTGGCCCGCCCTGCGGCGCCGCCTTCCACGCCTGCACCGCTGGACCGGCCGCGCCTTTCTGGTCGTCGCCGTCAAGTCTCGGCCGTCGCCATCCTGGGCGACGCCGTCCTTATCCTCGTCTTCGCCGCCCTGGCCTGGCGACGCGCGCTTCAACGCAGGTTCGAGGCGCACCGCGTCTGGGCGATGCGCGCCTTCATGGCGGTCAGCGGGGTCTGGTTCCTGCGCGTCGGCCTGATGGCCTGGATCATTCTCTGGCAGGGTCCGGTCGGCATCACCGAGACCCTGTCCGGCCCGGTCGACATCATCCTGGTTTTCGGCAGCTATCTGATCCCGCTGGCGGTTCTGGAACTCTATCTGGCGGCGGGCCGCAGCCCTCGAATAGCGCTGAAGATCGCGGCCGCCGCCCTGGTCAGCCTGGCCGCCCTTTATACGGCCGTGGGCGTGTTCGGGACCGTCGCCTTCATGTGGGGCCCGTATCTCTGACCCGCACAGGCTTTCGACCCCGTCGGGAAGCGTTTCAGCCCATCGCGGTCCCGCCGCCCGATCCGCCGCCCGGCACCGGCGCCACGTCCAGCAGTTTCAGCCGGAAGATCAGCACCGAATTGGCCGGAATCCTGGGGCGCGGCGTGTCGCCGTAACCCAGCTCGGGCGGCACATAGAGGATCCACTCGTCGCCGACGCGCATCTTCTGCAAGGCTTCTGTCCAGCCCTTGACCACCTCTTCCGGCGTGAAGATGGCCGGGGCGCCGCGCGCGAACGAACTGTCGAACACGGTGTTGTCGACCAGCTTGCCTTCGTAGTCGACCTTGACCAGATCGTTGCGGTCGGGGCTGACGCCGCCCGCCGGGCCGGACTGGATCACCTTGTACTGCAGGCCGCTGGGCAGGGTCTGGACGCCCTCTTCCTTGGCGTTCTTGGCCATGAAGGCGACCGCCTCGGCCTTGCCCGCGTTCGGGTCCATCGGCTGGGTCTGGCCGCAACCCGCCAGCAGCAGCGCGCCCAAAAGGCCGGAGAGCAGCGCCGCCTTACCCCATCCGAAGTTCATAGCCGCGTTCCTTCAAGGCCTCGCCGATCTCGTCAGCGTGGGCGCTATCGCGCGTTTCGACCATGATGTCGAACTCGGCGCCCTTGGCCGGCACATCCAGCGCCAGACGGTTGTGGACCACGTCGATGATGTTGCCGCCCAGGCCCCCGATCACCGCCGCCATGGCCGACAGCATCCCCGGCCGGTCGTCGCCCAGGATGCGATAGACCAGCAATCTCCGTTCACGGACCATCTCGCGGTTCAGCACCACGGCCAGCATCCGCGCGTCGATATTGCCGCCGGTCAGCTCGATGCCGACCTTCATCCCCTTGAACCGCTCAGGATAGCGCAGCAGGGCCGCCAGGCCCCCGGCCCCGGCGCCCTCGCACACCGTCTTCTCCATCGTCGCCATATAGGAGACGCCGCGCTCGAAATCGGCCTCGTCCACCACGAAGACCTCGTCGATCAGCCGGTCGGCCAGGCCGAAGGGGATGTCGCCCACCGCCTTGATGGCGATGCCCTCGGCGATGGTCTGGCCGGTGCAGACCGGCGGCTGGCCCGCCCGTTTGGCGGTGAAGGACGGATAGCGGGCCGCCTCCACGCCATAGACCTTGATGTCCGGCTTCATCGCCTTGGCGGCGATGGCGCAGCCGGCGATCAGGCCCCCGCCGCCGATCGGCACGATCAGGGCCTCGATCTCGGGCGCGTCCTCCAGGAACTCGATGGCGCAGACGCCCTGGCCCGCCACGATCCCCTCGTCGTCGAAGGCCGAGACGAAGACATAGCCCTTCTCGGCCTCCAGCCGCTTGGCCTCCTCGGTCGCCCCGGTGAAGTCCAGGCCATGGATCACCACCGTCGCCCCATGCTGGCGGGTGCCGTTGATCTTGGCGAAGGGTGTGCCCTCGGGCATCACGATGGTCACGGGCACGCCCAGCCGCCCGCCGTGATAGGCCAGGGCCTGGGCGTGGTTGCCGGCGCTGGCCGCCACCACGCCGCGCCGGCGTTCGTCCTCGCTCAGCAGCAGCAGACGGTTCAGGGCGCCCCGCTCCTTGAAGCTGCCGGTGTAGTGAAGATTGTCGAACTTCACCCACACCTGCGCGCCCGTCAGCTCCGACAGCCGGCGGGAATACCGCGCCGGGGTGTGGTCGACCTGACCTGCGATTCGCGCGCGGGCGGCCTGAATGTCGGCGAAACTGACGGTCATGAAGGCGTTCCCGATCTGTCGCCGGTCGTAACCGGCGAATTTTCTTTCGCCTCTTTCGCGCGTTGTCGCCCCCTGGTCCAGAGGCCGCATCGACGCCGATGGCGTCGGCCCCGCCGACCGTGCGATAAGGCGAGCGCGATCCGGCCCCCGCCGCCGCCAACAGGAGGAATGCCCATGTCGATCCGCCCCATCGCCGCCGCCGGCCTGGCCTCCACGGCCCTGATCGCCGCCCTGGCCGCCTGCGCCCCCACCACCTATTCGCCCCGCACGCCGATCCCCGCCGCCGCCGTCTTCAACGAGAACGAGTTCGCCTGGTCCCAGCGCGGCGGTCAGGCCGCCATCGAGGGGCGCGTGACCTATGTCCAGGACGGCAAGGCCTATGGCTGCGTCGGCTCCGCCGGACTGACGCCTGACACCCCCTATACGCGCGCGCGGTTCCGCACCCTGTACGGCTCCACCGACCGGGCCGCCGTTCCCGCCGCCGTGGTGCGCGCCCGCACCGTGGCCGACGCCAACGCCAACTACAGCGCCTATGTCCGCTCCGAACGCTGCGAGAACGGGCGCTTCGCCTTCACCGGCCTGCCCGACGGCGGCTGGTTCCTGATCGTGCCGGTGACGACGCCCGGCGCCGAAGGCCCGGTCGTCCTGATGCGCCGGGTGGAGACGCGGGGCGGCCGCGCCGTCAGCCTGACGCTCTGACCCCCATCTCACGAAGATGCGACCCCGGTAACGCGGGTCGCCATCTTCTGGCCGCCAGCGCCCCGGAGTGATCCCTTTCAGGCCACAGTCGGGGGAATGCGTTTCTTGTCCCAGCACAACATCATCGGTTCCGAAGCCTTCACGCGCGGGCCGTCCGTCATCATCCGCAAATATCGGGCGGGCGGCATGCGCCGTCGCCGCGCCCGCACCGCCATGGCCTTTGTCGCCGGAGCCGGGGCCATGCTGGCGGCCGGCGCGGTCGGCGCCGTCGCGGTGTTCGGCGCCGGCCTGCCCTGAGGCCGCCGTCAGGCCAGCCAGACCATCATCCGCGTATCGGCCTGGGCTCGGCGCGCCTGGCTCCAGGCCCGGCGCGTCTCGCCCGTATACAGAAAGCCGGCCTTTTCCAGCACGCGGCCCGAGGCGGGGTTGTCGGCGAAATGGCCGGCGATCAGCGCCCGGCGCTTCCACTTGCGACTGGCCCAGACGACGGCGGCGTCCAGGGCCTCGGTGGCGAAGCCCCGACCCCAGTAGGGCCGCCCGATCCAGTAGCCGGTCTCCGGCACGCGATCCTCGCCCTCGAACAGGCCGATGACCCCGACCGGCCCCAGATCCTCGTGCTCGATGACGAAGGTGTTGGCCCGCGCCGGATCCTGAGCCGCGACCTGCAGCACGAAGGCGTCGGCGTCGGCCATGCGGAACGGATGCGGCATCCGCTTGGTCATGCGCGCGATGTCCAGATCGTTGGCCAGGGCCGCGATGCGCGGCGCGTCCTGGGGCGCTGGCGCGCGCAGCAGCAGGCGCCGCGTCTCGACGACAGGGGAGGTTTCGATGACGCACATAAGCTTCGCCTCTTGGTCGGACCGCCTCCTTGGAGGGCTCGGGCGGTCTTCGAGGCGGGGAAACGCAAACGGGGAGCCTGGTGATCCAGACTCCCCGCGGAATAATTCCCTGGTCCGGATCGGCTGCTTTGGAGAGCAACGCGATCCGGTGAAATCCAGACTGCGTTACTCGGCGGCCATCGCCACTTGGGCGTCTTCGTTGGCCGCGAGGATCGACACGTAACAACGGCCGCCACGCTTGGTCGTGAATTTCACTGCGCCGCCGGTCAGGGCGAAGAGGGTGTGGTCACGGCCCATGCCGATGTTCTCACCCGGGTGGAAGGTGGTGCCGCGCTGACGCACGATGATGTTGCCGGCCAGCACGCGCTCGCCGCCGAACTTCTTCACGCCGAGGCGCTTCGACTCGGAGTCGCGACCGTTGCGCGACGAACCGCCGGATTTCTTGTGAGCCATCGTAATGCTCCTTCTTGGTGCGCTACCGGCCGTTCGGCCTGCTTGAGCGCGTCCATAATATCATATGGCGCTATGAAGCGCCGGTGAAAAGTCTCAGGCTTCGTCGCCGGCCGCTTCGGCCTTAGGCGCGGCCTTCTTCTTGGCCGGGGCCTTCTTGGCGGGAGCCGAGCTCTCGACCACGGCGGCCTTGACCTCGGCGCCTTCGCCCTTGGTCACGACCGTCTCGGTCGAACCCAGCGAGGAGGTCGCGCCGCGGGTGGCCAGGTTGCGGGCCCGCATGTTGATTTCGGCCTTGGTCGTCAGTTCGATCTTGCCGTCCCACTTGGCGGTTTCGCCGGCGCCTTCGATGCCGGTGATGCGCAGGACCGATTCCAGCTGGCGGTGGCCGTTCGTGCGGCGATAGCCCTGGCGACGGATCTTCTTGAAGACCTTGATCTTCTCGCCCTTGCGGGTCTCGATCAGGGTCGCGCCGACGAAGGCGCCGTCGATCAGCGGCGCGCCGACGGTGACGCCCTTGTCGCCGCCCAGCATCAGCACGCTGTCGAACTTCAGCTCGGAGCCCGCATCGCCGTCCAGCTTTTCGACCACGATGGTGTCGCCCGGTTGGACCCGGTACTGCTTGCCGCCGGTCTTGATCACCGCGTACATGTTGAAGCCTCAGCGCAAACGCAAAAAAGAATGCGCCCGCCGGAGGGACCCCCGCGGGCGAAGAGCGGCGACATATACGGAAGGCCGCCTGAGAGTCAACGCCGAACCGGCCGCTTTATGCTCAGTCCAGCGCGCAGATGTCGGGAAGGCCACGCAGGCCGCCCGCATGATCCAGCCCATAGCCCACCAGGAAGCGGTTCGGGGCCTCCCAGCCGACGAAGTCGGGTTCGGGCGCGCGGGGCTTGGGCCAGGGCTTGCGCGCGAAGACGCAGGTCAGCACCTCGGCCGCCCCGGCCTCGCGCGCGATCCGCACCGCCTCGGCCAGCGAAAGACCGGTGTCGAACACGTCGTCCAATATAAGGACGCGGCGCCCGGCGATGGGGCGCTGGAACGGCGCATAGACGTCGATCCGACCCCGGCTGGACTGTTCGTCGCCGTAGGACGCCAGCCACAGGGCGTCGAAGCGGACGTGGCGCCCCGCGCGGGCCAGGGCGCGCGTCAGGTCGGCGGCGAACCACAGGCCGCCGGTCAGCAGGACGGCGGCGACGGTGTCGTCGTCTATGACCGGCGCGATCCGTTCGGCCAGGTCGGCGACGATGCGGGCGATGTCGGCCTCGGCCAGGAGAACCTTGGGCGTAAGCGGTTTGTCAGCCATGATGGCCGGCCGATACCGCCGCGCCATGCCCCTTGTCCACCGCCGCGTCCGTCGAGGCGACGGGCTTGGCGTCGATCGGAGCGGTCGCGGCCACGACCGGCGACACGGCCGAGCGCAGGCCGGCGGCGGTCGGAGCTTGCGTCTCGACCTTTGATGGGGCGGGATCGGCCTGGACCGGCGCGGGCGCAGCATGATCGTCAGGCTTGGCGACGCTGGCGTGGGGGGCTGGCGTCGGGGGCGCGAAGTCGACGTTGATTCCGGCCGCGTGCCCGCTGGGATCGGGGATCAGGGCGGCGAAACCCTGAACCTTGCCGGGCAAGACGGGGGCCGCGTCGATGCGGACGATCTTGAACCCCACCTCGGCCCCGTGATCGTCCAGCAGGGCCACGCGCACGGGCGGGGCCGTGATTTCGGCGTCGCGCACGTTCCTGAGGGCGCCCGAGACCACGACCATGCCGGGCAGGTTGGGCGCAGGCTTGGCCGACACGGCCTCGAAATCCAGCCCGACGGTGTTCACATCGATCCCCGCCAGGGCGTAGGCCGAGGCCGCGCGCGGCAACAGTTTGACGATCTCGACCCGGAACAGGAAGGCCGAGACGATCAGGCCGATGAAGACGGCGGCCAGGCCCGCCCAGACGATACCGTGGGCGGCGGCGCGGCGCAGGCGGCGCTGCTGCTCGGCGCGGGCGCGAAAGGCCTTGGGCAACTCGGGCGCCGGGGTCTCCGCCAGACTTTCCGGTTCCGGATCAACCGCTGCGGGCGATGTCGCAGGCTCGGCCGGCGCGACCGCGTGCGGCTCGGGCGCAAGGGTCAACTCTAGGGGTTCCTCGCTGGTGGCGCGCCACACTTCGCCGCACGCCTGGCACCGCACCTTGCGGCCATTCGGCCCCATGGCGTCGTCGGGAATGAAATAGCTGGTGGCGCAGGCGGGGCAGGTCAGTATCATATGGCTGACTGCGAGGCTGTCGCCCCCTCCCGTAAGGCGCGACGCCGCGCCCGTTCCAGAAACAAACTCGATGCCGTCCCCGTCCGCAAGCGCCGCCGTTTCCTCCGCCGTGACCGAGACCGTCCGCCTGTCGGGCGTGGGCTTCGGCTATGCGGGCGCGCCCGACGTGCTTCGAGACGTTAACCTCATCTTGCCGCGCGGCTCTTTCCACTTCCTTACCGGACCGTCCGGAGCCGGCAAGTCCTCCCTGCTGCGCCTGCTGACCCTGGCGGACCGTCCGATCAAGGGGACGATCCGCCTGTTCGGAACCGACGTCACCCGCATTCAGCGGCGCGACATCCCGGCCTTTCGCCGCCGCATGGGGGTGGTGTTCCAGGACTTCCGCCTGCTGGACCATCTGTCGGCCTTCGAGAACGTGGCCTTGCCGCTGCGTCTGGCGGGCCAGGAACGCGCCCGCTACGCCGCCGATGTGGAAGAGATGTTGAGATGGGTGGGGCTGGGCGACCGGCTGTCGGCCCCTCCGCCCACCCTGTCGGGCGGCGAGAAGCAGCGGCTGGCCATCGCCCGCGCCGTCATCACCCGCCCCGGCCTGATCGTCGCCGACGAGCCGACCGGCAGCGTGGACGCCGCCATGGCCGACAAGCTGCTGCGGCTGTTCCAGTCGCTGAACCGGCTGGGCGCCACCGTCCTGATCGCCAGCCACGACCAGGCTCTGGCCGAACGGTCAGGCGCGCGGGTGCTGCGGCTGGACGACGGCCGGTTGTCCGAGACGGGACGGGCCGCCGCATGATCCGCCTGTCCGACTTTCGCCCCCGCGCGCGGCCGGGCCTGTTGCCGCCGACGGCGGCGGGCGAGCCCTGGCTGATGACGGTGATCGCCGTCCTGTGTTTTCTGGCCTGTCTGACCGCCGTCGCCGCCTCGGCCGCCGACCGGGCCGCCCACGGCTGGGCGCGCCGCCTGGGCGCCGAGGCGACCGTGCAGGTCCGCCCCCGCGTCGGCGAGACCGGCGACACCGCCGCCGCCCGCGCCGCCGAAACCCTGGCCGGGGTCGACGGGGTCGAGGAGGCCGCCGCCCTGGACCGCAAGGCGGCCGAGGACCTGGTGCGGCCCTGGCTGGGCGACGCCGTCCTGCCCGACCTGCCCTTGCCCCATCTGGTCGCCGTGCGGCTGAACCCCGATGCGCCCGCCGGCGCCGCGACCCTGAGCCGCGCCCTGGCCGAGGCGGGTCTGGACGCCACGGTCGACGACCACAGCCTGTGGCGCGGCGAGGTCGAGCGTTCGGCCGCCCTGATCACCGCCCTGGCCGGCGCGGGCTTTCTGGCCGTGGCCTTCGCCGCCGCCGCCGCCATCGCCTATGCGACCCGCGCCGGTCTGGCGGCCGGGCGGGGGGTGATCGAGACCCTGAGCCTGAACGGCGCCACAGACGGCCGCATCGCCTGGCTGTTCCAGCGACGCTTCGCCCTGCTGGCGGCCGGCGCCGGGGCCATCGGCGCCGGGGCGGCGGCCCTGATCCTGGCCTTCCTGCGGTTCCTGGGCGGATCGGGCGGCCTGACCCAGGCCCTGCCGGTGGCGTGGAGCGACCTTCTGCTGCTCTCGCCATGCCCGTTGCTGGCCGCTACGGTGGCGCTCCTCGCGGCCAGATTCGCCGCAATGCGCGTATTGGCCTCAGGCAGGGGAGAGGCATGAGGCTGCTGACCGTCATCGCCATCGTCGCCCTGATCTGGCTGGTCGGCCTGTTCGCCTTCGCCCACCGGGTGCGCGAGCTGACGCCGGCCGACGATCCCGCCCCCGCCGACGCCATCGTGGCCCTGACCGGCCCCTCGGCCGAGCGCGTAAACGCCGCCATCCGCCTGCTGGAACAGGGCAAGGGCGAGCGGGTGCTGATCTCGGGCGTAAACCGCGACGTGCGGCGGCGCGAACTGCGCGAACTGGTGCCGGGCTCCAGCCGTCTGTTCAACTGCTGCGTCGATCTGGGCTTCGAGGCTGAGGATACGGTCGGCAACGCCCAGGAGATCGCCGCCTGGGCGCGCGACAAGGACTATCACAGCCTGATCGTCGTCACCTCCGACTATCATATGCCCCGGTCGCTGGTGGAGATTCGCGGCCAGTTGCCGGGCGTGAAACTGATCCCCTACGCCGTCTCCACGCCGTCGCTGGACAACGCCCGCTGGTGGCGGGCGGCGGTCACGGCCCGGCGCATGACGCTGGAATACATGAAATATCTGGCCGTCCTGGGGCGCGAGGGAATGCGCCGCATCCTGCGCGAACCGCCCGCCCGGACCCCGCCCTCCGTTCCGACCGAAAAGGCCCCTGCCTAAGTGTTGACGCTGCGCTCCCTGCTGTTCACGGCCTGGCTCTATCTGTCGATGCCGATCTTCGCCATCGGCCTGTCGCCGGCGCTCTTGATGCCGCATCGGTTCGCCATGGGCGTGGTCAAGCTGTGGGCCAGGACCGCCCTTTTCGGCCTGCGCTGGATCGCGGGCGTCAGGGTCGAGTTGCGAGGCCTTCGGAACATGCCGTCGGGCGCGGCCCTGGTCGCCTCCAAACATCAGGGCATGCTCGACGTGGTGGCTCTGCTGGCTCTGCTGCCCGACGCCTGTTTCGTGATGAAGAAGGAGCTGATGCCCCTGCCCTTCTTCGGCTGGTTCGCCTGGAAGACCGGGATGATCCCCGTGGACCGCGCCGGTCACGCCAAGGCGTTGAAGGACATGACCCGCCAGGCCCGGGATCGTCTGAGCCAAGGCCGCCAGATCGTCATCTTCCCCGAGGGCACCCGCAACGATCCCGGCGCGCCCGGCGACTACAAGCCCGGCGTCGCCGCCATCTATCGCGATCTGGAAGGCCCCTGCTGGCCCGTGGCCACCAACTCCGGCGTTCACTGGCCGGCCCATGGTTTCCGCCGTCTCCCGGGCGTGGTGGTGTTCGACTTCCTGGAGCCGATCCCCGCCGGGTTGAAGCGCGGGGCCATGATGGCGTTGCTGGAAAGTCGCATCGAGACGGCTTCGTTGGCCTTGCTGGACCCGAACCTCTAGCTGAAACGTATGGAGGGTTCCGAGTTCGTCTTTTCAGGAACCCCTCATGACCCTGCGCCTTCTGGCCCTCTCCGCCGTTGCGGCCTGCACGGCCTTCGCCGGCTCCGCGCTCGCCCAGTCGCAGCCCTATGAGCAGATCCGCCCGGAGTCCCAGGGGTGGACCGTCGACCTGGGCGCGGGCGTCCTCTATCGCAACGACAGCAATGGCGACACCGGCTCCAAGACCACCGTCGCGCCCTGGATTTCGGCCAACTACCGCGACATCGTCTATCTGACGCCCATCGACGGCCTGGGCTGGAACGCGATCAAGACCGACGATTTCCGCGCCGGCCTGCAACTGCGCCCGCGCTTCTCCGCCGACGACATCTAGGGCCTGACGCTGGATCGTCCGGGCTTCGGCGCCGACCTGGCCGCCTACGCCTACAAGCGTCTTCCCGGCAATGTGGTGGTCGGCGGCCGGATCAGCCGCGATGTGTCCGACGTCAGCGAGGGCACGGAATACTACGCCTCGGTCGGCCATCAGCGCGTGACGCCCGTCGGCCTGCTGAACGCCTCGGTCTATGTGCGCGGCGGCGATTCCAAACTGGCCGACGCCTACTATGGCGTCAGCACCGCCGAGGCGGCCGCCAACGGCATCAGCGCCTATTCCCCCGGCGGCGGCCTGCAAGGCGCGGGCGCCAGCCTGGTCCTGCTGGTCCCGGTCGGCGACAAATGGGGCGCCGGGGCCTTGCTCAACTACGAACGCCGCCTCGGCGATGTGGCCGACAGCCCGCTGTCGCAAAGCGACGACGCCGTCCGCACCGGCGTCTTCATCGCCCGCCGCTTCGGCGGCTGATCCGCGACGCCGCGGCGCCCCCTATCAGGTCGCCGCGAACTCGCTGAGCGCGTCGATCACCGCGCGGTTCTGGTCTTCCGTGCCGATGGTGATGCGCAGGGCTTGCGGCAGGCCATAGCCGCCGACGGGGCGCACGATGATCCCCTTGCTGTTCAGATAGTCGTTGGCGGCGGAGGCCTCCTCCGCCCCCTTGAACACCACCAGCACGAAGTTGCCGGCGCTGGGCAGGACCTCGAAGCCGAAGCCTCGCAGGGCCTGGGTCAGGCGCGGCTTCCACGTCGTGATCAGTTCGCGCGACGCCTCTTGGTGGGCCGTGTCGTAAAGGGCGGCCGTCGCCGCCTCCAGCCCCGGAACCGAGACGTTGAACGGCAGACGGATGCGGTCCACCGCCTCGGCGACCGCGACCGGCGCATAGCCGAAGCCGATGCGCAAACCGCCCAGACCGTGGATCTTGGAGAAGGTGCGGGTGACGACGACGTTCGACGCGTCGCGCGCCAGGGGGAAGGCCGTCTCCCAGTCCGGCTCGGTCACATATTCGGCGTAGGCCTCGTCCACCACCAGCAGGACGTGAGCCGGAAGGGCGGCGTGCAGGCGGCGGATTTCCTCGCCCGAGTTCCAGCTGCCGGTCGGGTTCGACGGATTGGAGACATAGACGATCCGGGTCCGGTCATCGACCTGGGCCAGCAAAGCGTCGACCTCGGCCTTGAAGTTCGGCTCGGGCGCCAGCTTGACCTCGGCCTCGCAGGCCTTGGCGCTGATCCGGTAGGCCAGGAACCCGTACTGGCCGCTGACGATATTGTCGCCGGCCGTCAGATAGGTCTGGTTCAGAAGGGCGAACACCTCGTCCGACCCATTGCCGAAGATCAGCCGTTCGGGCTCCAGCCCATGCACCTCGGCGACGGCGGCGCGCAGCTTGCCGGCCCGGCCGTCGGGATAGATGTGGATGTTGCGGACCGCCGCCTCATAGGCCGCGCGCGCCTTCTCGCCGGCGCCCAGCATGTTCTCGTTGGACGACAGCTTCATCGGCTCGGCGACGCCGGCGATGGACGACTTGCCGCCGACATAGGGGGCGATGTCCAGGATGCCGGGCTTGGGCGTGGGGCCCTGTTGCGCGGGGGCGTTGGGCGCGGTCGCGTCGGTCATGGGAAGCCTTGATCTCAGAAAACGGGGGCGGCGCCGATGACGCCGTTCAGACGGCCGGGCGCAGTCCTCAGCCGCCCGTCGTCGATCTGCACATAGCCCGCCAGCATGAACAGCTTCAAGCCGCCCGCCGCCGCCAGGGGTTCTCCGACCAGGCCCAGTTCGCTGAGGGCCGCGACGATCTTGGTCTCTGACCAGCCGCTGTCCGTGACCCAGAAGCTGCGGTCCTCGCCGGTCGGACCCGACGCCTCGCGCGAGATCATATAGGCCTGCGGCCGTCCGCGCCGGTCGTCGGGCAGGGCCCAGACGATGCGGATGTCGGGCCGCGCCAGCAGCCGTCCCCACCACGGCCGATCCGGCGTCAGGTCGATCAGGGCGCGCGATCCAGCCTCGGCCGCCTTCAGGGCGTCGTCGGCCGACAGAGGCCGCGCGCCCAGGCCGAACCGATCCGTCGCCAGCGCCTGGGCCAGGCCGCCGCAGGCGACCATCGCGGGGCCGTTCGCCGCCTCCACCCGGCCCCATACGGCCTTGACCGCCGCCGCCTCGGCCGGGCCGACGTCGGCCAGCAGCGAACGCAGGGCGATGGCAGCATCGTCAAGCCGCGCGCGCGGTCCAGCCGCCGTCCGCGCCCGCACGGCGTCGACCAGGGCGCGATCCAGGGCGTTCAGGGCGGCGTTCGGTTCGGGCGCGTCGAGCAGGCTCATCAGAACAGCTTGGGCGCCGGAGCCAGGGGGAAGGGTCCCAGCCAGGTGCGGCCGTCGCGAAACACCAGGGTCAGGGGCGTGTGGTCCTGTCCCGTCGCCTGACCCGCCGCCTGGGCGGCCCCGGCGGCGGCGACCGCCCCGGCCGCGCCGATGCGGTTGATCGCGCCCTGGCGACCAGAGGTCAGGCCCGCCAGCGCCGGCAGGGGCTTTTGCGCCTGCAGGGTCAGGACGCCGGTCAGACGGCCGTTCCCATCCGCGCCCAGGACGGGGCTGGACAGGGTGGCGCGGCTCTCGCCCGCCTGCAGATCGCCGCGCACGCTGCGAAAGGCGCCGCCCGCCCTGGCCCAGGCGGCGAGCACCCCGGCAGCGTCGCCGCCCCGTTTCAGCAGGCCGGCCTTGTCCAGCGTGGCCTCCAACTGGGTCGTCAGCTTGCCGTCCTGGGCGAAGCCCTCCACCGGCCCGTCGGCCCGGCCCTGGCCGTCGACCAGGCGGAACATCACGTCGATGGCGTCGCCGGAGGCGTCAGCGGGCCCAGGCGCCGCCTTCGCATGCGGCCGGACGTAGAACTCCACCCGCGCCGCCCGCGCGATGGGAAAGGGCTCGGCCTGGGTCTGGGTCGTGAAGACAGGATTGACCATTTCCAGCGCCAGATCGGGCCAGGCCCGATCGATGCCGCTGGCGCTCATGCGGATGGCGTCGCCCTTGACCGCCACCTGCCCCTTGCCCGCACGGGTCAGCATCAGACCCTCGGGCGCGACCAGCACCCATTTGGTCGGCTGATAGGCGTTGGCCTCGGCGTTCAGGACGGGGAAGTCCAGGGCATGGCCCGAAGGCGCCTTCAGCTCCAGTTGCGTCAGGCCCAGCCGGGTGCGGAAGGGCCAGCCCGCGATGGACTTGCCGGCGTAGCGCACCTCCCAGCCCGCCTGCCGCAGCACCTGGGCCTGGGCCTCCAGCCGACCGTCGATCTGGCGCGTCAGATACAGCCACCAGCCGCTCCAGACGGCCAGGGCGACCAGCACCAGGATGAACGGCGCATAGAGTCCCCGGCGGCTGTGGCGCTTGACGGCGGCGTCGATCATGAAGGCTCCGGTGTTCGACGCTCCCTATAGCGCGGGCGGCGTGCGCCTTCTAGGCGGCCACGTCGGCCAGGGCTGCGCTGGCGGCCCTTACGGCGTCCTCGGGCGCGATGGCCAGCAGCAGCCCCCGCTGCCCCGCATTGATCAGCACCTGGTCGAACAGGACCGCGGTCTCGTCGATCACGGTCCGCACCGCCTTTCGCTGGCCGAACGGACTGACGCCGCCGACCTTGAAGCCGGTCAGGCGTTCGGCGTCGGCGGGCTTCATCATCTGGGCCGACTTGCCCCTGAACACGGCCGCCAGCTTCTTCATGCTGACCTCGCAGTCCGACGGAACCACGACGCAGGCGGGCGCGCCGTCCACCAGGGTCATCAGGGTCTTGAACACCTGCTCCGGCGCCCAGCCTAGGGCCTCGGCCGCCTGCAACCCCGTGCGCGGCGCATCGGGATCGTAGTCGTAGGGATGCAGGGCGAAGGCGATCCCACCCTTGGTCAGGGCCAGGGTCGCCGGCGTGGTCTTCGACATCTCAGGTCGTCTCTGGATCAAGGAAGCTTCGGGTCAGCTCCACCGCATCGGCCAGACCCATGCGCTGGACCTCGGTTCCCGGCGGCAGGCTGGCGAACAGGCGGGTGGGGGTGGCGGCATCCAGCATAAGGAACACCCCCTTGTCGTCGCCGCGCCGGATCAGCCGCCCGAACGCCTGGGCGATGCGGGCGCGGGCCAGGGCGTCGTCATAGCCTTTTCCGCCCAGCCGCTCACGTCGCGCCTTGTGCAGCAGGTCCGGGCGCGGCCACGGCACGCGGTCAAAGGCCAGGACGCGCAGGGACCGACCCGGCACATCCACCCCGTCGCGCACGGCGTCGGTGCCCAGAAGGCAGGAGTTCTCCTCCACCCGGAACATATCCACCAGCGCCCCGACCTCCAGCGGATCGACGTGCTGGGCGTACAGCGGCACGCCCGACCGGGCCAGGTCCGGCCCCAGCCGCTCATAGACCGCCTTCAGCCGACGGATGGCGGTGAACAGGCCCAGCCCCCCGCCGCCCGCCGCCAGGAACAGTTCGCGCATCGCCGCCGCCGTCTGGCGCGGGTCGTCCTTGACCAGGTCGTTGACGACGATGACCCGGCTGTTGGCCGCATAGTCGAACGGGCTTTCGACCTTCAGGGTGCGCGGCGGCTCGATCAGGCGCGCCGATCCGGTCCGCATCCGCGCCAGATCGAACGGGTCGTCCTGCAAGGGATCGGACAGGGTGGCGGACGTGACCAGCACCCCGTGCGAGGGCGCGATCACGGCGGCCTCCAGCGGCACGGTCGGATCGATCCAGTGGCGGCGCAGGGCCACGTCGTGGATGCGGCCGAACGCCGTCTCGGCCGACAGCCAGTCGACGAAATCGGGATCGGGCTGATCCCCGCCGTCCTCCAGCGCCGCCAGCATGGATCGCCAGCCCGGCAGGGTCATGCGCGCGCGGCGGTCCAGCCCGCGCAAGGCCCCCTCGATCCGCGACCGCTGCGAGCCGTCCAGCTCGGCCGCCTCGTCGTCCAGAATGTCCTCCAGATGCCGCGACAGAGCCAGCAGCGGCGCCTCTATGGCCGCCAACGCCTGGGCCGCCGCCCGCGCCGTTTCGGCGACCGGATCGGTGACGGGTTTCAGCGCGCACTCCATGCCGAACTCAGGCCCGCCATAGGTGTTGGTCTCCGCCGTACGGGCCCGCAACTGATCCAGGGCGGCGGCCAGGAAGGCTTCGATCGGGCCGATGGGATTGACCTCGCCCGAGGCCGGGGCGACGCGGCCCGACACGCCTTCGCCCGGCAGGGCGGCCGAGGCGCGGATGGCGTCCTGAAGCGCCTTCAAGGCCGCCTCGTTGTCGTTGACCATGTCGCCCAGCCGCTGCTCCAGCCCGCGCCCGCGACGGCCCCTCCCCTCGGGCCCGCGTATCCAGCGGCGCAGCTCGGCCGCCTCCTGACCGGACAGACAGGCGGAAAAGGCGCTGTCGGCGGCGTCGAACAGGTGGTGGCCCTCGTCGAAGACGATCCGCTTCAGCGCCGCCGTCTCGCCGTCCTGTTTCTGGCCTCGCGCCGAGCGCGCGCCGTCGAACGCAGCCTGGGTCAGGACCAGGGCGTGGTTGGCGATGACCAGATCGGCGCGGCGGCTGGCGCGGATGGTCTTCTCCACGAAACAGGTGCGGTAGTGGGGACAGGCGGCGTGGACGCACTCGCCGCGCCGATCCACCAGATTGGCCGCCCCCGCCGCATGAGCCGCCGGCATGGCGAACAGGCCGGGCAGCCAGCCGGGGAAGTCCCCGCCCGTCATGTCGCCGTCGCGCGTATGCAGCGCCCAGCGGCCGGCCAGCGCCAGGCCAATCAGGTCGCCATTCCCCAGCTGGGCCGCCTGGACCATGTCCTGAAGGTTCAGGACGCACAGATAGTTCTCGCGCCCCTTTCGGATCACCGCCTTCTTCTTGCGCTCGGCCGGATCGGGCCACAGCGAATGGCTCTCGCGGTCGATCTGGCGTTGCAGGGCGCGGGTGTAGGTCGAGATCCAGGCCGCCCCCTGATTCCGCTCGGCCCACAGGGAGGCGGGCGCAAGATAGCCCAGGGTCTTGCCCGTGCCGGTCCCCGCCTCGGCCAGCAGCATGCGGGGCCGCCCCTCCTCGTTCCTCGGCGAAAAGGCGAAGGCGGCCTCGGCGGCGTAGTCGGACTGGCTGGGTCGCGTCTCGTCCAGACCCGAGGCCTGAAGCAGTTTCTCAAGCCGGATGCGCGCGCTCTCGCTGTCGACCGGCGCCGATCCCGCCTCGCCGCGCGGCGCCTCGTCCTCCCATTCGGTCAGCCGCGACCACACATCCATCCCCGATCCGCGATGCTGGCGCGCCCGCAACCCGCCCGCCTCCAGCGCCCGGACCACACGATCCCCCCAGGCCCAGCCGGCCCGCTGCATCGTCAACGCCAGCCCATAGGCCGCCTCCCGCTCGGGATAGGCGGGCGCCGCCAGTTCGCGCAGCAGCAGCCCGGCCGCCTCGCGCAGCGCCGTCGCCTGCGCCTCGGCCGACTTCGGCTCGACCAGCCCCAGGGCCAGCGCCAGCCCCGTCGGCGACGGCGCGCAGAACCGCGCGGGCCGCACAAAGGCGTACAGCTCCAGCACATCCATCAGATCGGACGACCGCCCAGGCGGCGTCAACCCCAGCCGCCGCGCCGTCAGCGACGCATGTGCGACCAGCACCGGCCCGGTCGAGAACACCCCCTCGGCCGCGCCCCGCCCGATCTTCCTGGCCCCCGCCCCGTCGCACACCGCCCCCGCCCCCGGCGGCGTCGCCAGCGCGGGAGGCAGATCGGCCCAGGGCTCGGCGCCGGCCGGGCGGGTTTCAGCGATGACGGATTCGTCGGACACGACCGATAGATAGCGACCTTGGGACTGAAACGGAACGGGAACATTCCATTGACCAAGCCGCTTGCGAAGAGTATGGCCATCAACAATAGCCAGATCGGAGATGTCGCGATGAACTGGAGCGTGGCCAAGGCCAAGGACAACTTCTCCGAGGTCATCCGCAAATCTCGCACCGAAGGACCGCAGGAAATCTCGCTGCACGGCGAGGCGGCCGCCGTGGTAATCTCAGCCGAGGATTTCAGACGCCTGAAAGACCCCCGTGCGTCGCGAGACTTCAAGGACTGGCTGCTGAACGGCCCATCCCTTGAGGGTGTCGATCTGGAACGCGACCGACGACCTGCGAGGGAAATCGACCCCTTCTGATGTTCCTGCTCGACACCAACGTCATCAGCGAACCCAAGCGAGCGCGTCCCGACGCCGGCGTGATCGCGTGGGTGGCCGATCAGTTGCTTTCGGACCTGCACCTCAGCGTCATCACCGTGGGCGAGCTTCGACGCGGCATCGTGCGGCTGGAGCCGGGACGTCGACGCGACGATCTGGATTATTGGCTGTCCGACCTTTTGCTGAGGTATGGAGAACGCATCCTGCCGGTCGATCTGGAGGTCACCGAGCGTTGGGCGGCGTTGGCGGAATCCGCGCGAAAGCTGGGCCGGATTTCGGAGATGACGGACGAACTCATCGCCGCGACCGCCCACGTCCACGGCCTGACCTTGGTCACCCGCAACATTCGCCATTTCGAACATAGCGGCTGTCGATTGCTGTCGCCGTGGAGTGAATGAAGGACCTCCCCCCGCTCTTCGCCGACTGGTTCGCGGCGCGCGGCTGGTCGCCTCGGCGGCATCAGCTGGAGATGGTCGCGGCGGGCGCGGCGGGGCGGCACGCCCTGCTGGTCGCGCCGACCGGCGGGGGCAAGACGCTGGCGGGGTTTCTGCCCAGTCTGATCGACCTGGCCGAACGGGGGCCCAGGCCGCAGAGCGGGCCGGGGTCGGGGGTGCATACCCTCTATCTGTCGCCTCTGAAGGCGCTGACCACGGATGTCGAGCGCAATCTGATGACCCCGATCCGCGAGATCGGGCTGAACATCCATGTCGAGACGCGCACCGGCGACACCAAACAGTCCAAACGCCAGCGACAGCGCGACTTCCCGCCCGACATCCTGCTGACCACGCCGGAGCAGCTGGCCCTGTTCTGCGCCTGGGAAGGGGCGCGGGCCTATTTCGCCGATCTGAAATGCGTCGTGCTGGACGAGGTTCATGCGATCTGGAGCGGCAAGCGCGGCGATCTGCTGTCGCTGGGTCTGGGGCGGTTGCAGCAGTTCGCGCCGGGGATGCGGCGCGTGGGCCTCAGCGCCACCATCGAAGACCCTGACCTGATCCGGGGATGGCTGAGCCCGTCGCCACGCATCGCAGATGTGGACCTGGTCAAGGGCGACCCCGGCGCGCCCGCCGTCATCGACGTGCTGATCTCGGAGGGCAAGGTGCCGTGGGCGGGCCATACCGGCCAGCACGCCATCCCCGAGGTCTATGCCGCCATCCAGCGTGCGACCCTGGCCCTGATCTTCGTCAACACCCGCTGGCAGTCCGAGTTCGTGTTCCAGCAGCTGTGGGCCATCAACGACGACAATCTTCCCATCGGTCTGCACCACGGTTCATTGGCGGCCGAGCAACGTCGAAAGATCGAGGCGGCGATGGCGCGGGGCGATCTGCGCGCCGTGGTCTGCACCTCGACGCTGGACCTGGGCATCGACTGGGGCGACGTGGACCTGGTGATCCAGATGGCGGCGCCGAAGGGATCGAGCCGCCTGGTCCAGCGGATCGGCCGCGCCAATCACCGGCTGGACGAGCCGTCGCGCGCCCTTCTCGTCCCCGCCAGCCGGTTCGAGATGCTGGAATGTCAGGCCGCGCGCGAGGCCGTCGCTGATCACGCCTTCGACTGGGAGCCGGTCCACATCGGCACGCTGGACACTCTGGCTCAGCACGTCATGGGCGTCGCCTGTTCCGAGCCCTTCGACATGCAGGTCCTGTACGACGAGATCACCGGCTGCGGCCCCTATCGCGCCCTGACCTGGGAGCAGTTCGAGGAGGTGGTCGATTTCGTCGCCACCGGCGGCTACGCCCTGCGGACCTACGATCGTTTCGCCCGCATCGTGCGGACGCCCGACGGCCGCTGGAAGGTAAGAAACCCGCAGATCGCCCAGCGCCACCGCATGAACGTCGGCGCCATCGTCTCGGCCGGAACCCTGAACGTGCGGGTCGCCAGCCGTCGCGGCGGCGCCTCGCGCCAGCTGATCGGCGGCCGCAAGGTGGGCGAGGCCGAGGAGTGGTATTTCGAGCAACTGACGCCCGGCGACACCTTCCTGTTCGCCGGTCAGGTCTGGGCCTTTCAGGGCATCGCCGGGACCGACGCCCTGGTCACGCACGCCAACGACAGCGATCCGAAGATTCCATCCTGGGGCGGGTCGAAGTTCCCGCTGTCCACCTCGCTGGCCGACCGGGTTCGCACCATGATCCACGACCGCGACCACTGGCGCGTCCTGCCGCCCGACGTGCAGGAATGGATGGAACTGCAAGAGACCCGCTCGGTCATTCCCGACGCCGAATCCATGCTGGTCGAGACCTTCCCGCGCGGCAGCCGCCATTTCCTGGTCGCCTATCCGTTCGAGGGCAATCTGGCTCACACGACGCTCTGCATGCTGCTGACCCGGCGGCTGGACCGGCTGGGCGTCGGGCCGCTGGGGTTCGTCGTCACCGACTATGCCCTGGCCATCTGGTCCATCAAGCCGATGGACGACATCGATCTGGACGCCCTGTTCCAGTCCGACATGCTGGGCGACGATCTGGAAGCCTGGCTGGAGGAAAGCTTCATGATGAAGCGGTCCTTCCGCAATTGCGCCCTGATCTCGGGCTTGATCGAACGCCGCCAGCCCGGCGCCGAAAAGACCGGCCGTCAGGTGACATTCTCCACCGACCTGATCTACGACGTGCTGCGCCGCCACCAACCCGACCATCTGCTGCTGAAGACCGCCCGCGCCGACGCCGCATCCGGCCTGCTGGATGTGGCGCGCCTGGGCCAGATGCTGGCGCGGATCGAGGGGCGTATCCGCCATCAGCCTCTGAACCGCGCCTCGCCCTTCTGCGTGCCCGTTCTGGTCCAGATCGGACGCGAGCGGGTCAGCGGGGACGCCGCCGAAATGATCCTGGACGAGAGCGCGGAAGCCTTGATCGCAGAGGTCCTGGAGGGCGAGGCGTGAACGCCGCCCTGCGCCTGACCCTCGCGCCGGCCCGGCGGACCTGCGGCTCGCTGAGCGTAAGAATCGCGGGCGAGGTCTGTGTGCTGCGCTGTTCAGGAGCGATGTGGGTTCCGGCCCATGGCGCCCTGATCGTCGCGGACCTGCATCTGGAAAAAGGCTCAGCCTTCGCCGTGCGCGGCCAGATGCTGCCCCCCTATGACAGCCGCGCGACCCTGGACCGGCTGGAGGCCGAGATCGAGGAACTGAACCCGGCCGTGGTCGTGCTGCTGGGCGACAGCTTCCATGACACCAAGGCCATTCCCCGTATGGCGGCCGACGATCGGGCGCGCCTGGAGCGGCTGGCGGCGGGGCGCGACTGGCTGTGGCTGGAAGGCAATCACGACCGCGAGGCCCTGAACCGCAGCCTGGCGCGCGATGCGGAGGCGACCGCCCGCCTGCCCGGCCGGATCGTCGGCGACATGACCCTGGGCGCGCTCAGGCTGACCCACGAACCAGAGGCGCTGACCGCCGACGACGACCGGCGTGGCGAGGTCGCGGGCCACCTGCACCCCGCCGCCAAGGTCGCCGCCTATGGACGCGGCGTGCGCCGTCCTTGCTTCGTCACCGACGGATCGCGCATCGTCCTGCCGGCCTTCGGCGCCTTCACTGGCGGGCTGAACGTGCGCGATCCCGCCATCGCCGACCTGTTCGCCGCCCCTCCCCTGGCCGCCGCCCTGGGGCGCGACCGGGTCCACGCCCTGGACTGGAGCGTGCTGCGCTAGAGAGCAACGGATCAGGCGTCCGGCGCGTTGGTGGGGATCGAACCGCGCGGAGACCGCCATGCCCGGACGCACCTCCGGCCGCCCCCTGTGGCAAGGCCATCTGAAACTGTCTCTGGTGACGTGCCCGGTCGCCCTCTATCCCGCAACCAGTTCCAGCGCCCATGTCAGTTTCCACCTGATCAATCCCGACACCAACAACCGCATCCGCATGGTGCCCACCGACCCCGACGCCGGCCCGGTGGAGCGGTCGGATCTGGTCAAGGGCTATGAGGTGTCCAAGGACGAATACGTCCTGTTCAGCGACGCCGACTTCGACAAGGTGCGGCTGGACAGCACCCGCACCATCGGCATCGACCAGTTCGTGGATGTGTCCGACATCGACCGCGTCTATTGGGACACCCCCTTCTATGTGGTGCCCGACGAGGGGGTGGGGGTGGAGGCCTTCGCCGTCATCCGCGATGCGATGAAGTCGGCCGGCAAGGTCGCCATCGGCAGTCTGGTCCTGCGCGGGCGCGAGCGGCAGCTGGCGCTGGAGGTGCGCGACAAGGGGCTGGTCGCCTGGTCCCTGCGTTCGCATGACGAGGTGCGCGACGCCGACGACTATTTCGACGACATCCCTGCGGTGAAGGCCGACAAGGACATGGTCGAAATCGCCAGCCGGATCATCGCCCAGAAAGAAGGGCCGTTCGATCCGTCCAAGTTCGTGGATCGCTACGACGACGCCCTGCGCGCCATGATCAAGACGAAGCAGAAGGGCGGCAAGGGCGTGGTCGCCGCGCCCGAACCGGACGACACCAATGTCATCGACCTGATGGCCGCGCTGAAGAACAGTCTGAAGGGTGCCGCCCGCCCGGCCGCAAAGAAGGCCGCCCCTAAGAAGACCGCTTCGAAAAGTCCCGCCAAGTCGGCCGGCCGCAAGAAGTCCGCCGGGGGCAAGGCCGCCTAGAGGCCCAACCGTTTCAACGCCGGCCGCAGACTGGCTTCCGCCTTGCGGAAATCCGCCCAAGGATCGGCCTTCTTCAGCAGCCCGTCGGCCTCGGCCAGGGTAAAGGCTTGGGGATCCAGACCCGTCTTCACCTGGCTCCACGCAATTGGCATGGCCAGGGGCGCACCGGGTCGGGCGCGTGGAGACCAGGGCGCGACCGCCGTGGCCATTCGCCCGTTCCGCAGATAGTCGATGAAAATCTTTCCGCCTCGCGCCTTCTTGGCCAAGGTGGTGGTGAAGCGGTCGGGGGCGTCCTGACGCATCGCTTCGGCCACGGCCTTGGCGAAGGCCTTGCACTGGTCCCAGTCCACCCGGCTGCGGCTGTCGGAACGGATGGGCGCCACGACATGCAGCCCCTTTCCACCGGTGGTCTTGACGAAGGGCGTCAGACCCAGCTCCTCCAGCCTGGCCTTCACCGCCTTGGCCGCCGCGATCACCGCCGCGAAATCGATGGCCGTGTCGGGGTCCAGGTCGAACGTGACCTGGTCCGGCGTCTCCGGATCGCCAGGACGACAGCCCCAGGGGTGCAGCTCCAGACCGCCGCTCTGAGCCAGGGCGACCAGGCCGCCGACGTCCGTCACCCCGACATAGGGCTGGCGGTCCCCGACCTCGAACCGTTTCAGGCGCGGGCCAGCGCCGGGACCGGCGTGGCGCTGAAAGAAGGTCTGGCCCGTGATCCCGTCCGGCGCGCGGATGATCGACAGGGGCCGATCGCCGACATGGGGCAAAAGCCGGTCGGCCGCCCTCTCGTAAAAGCGCGCCAGGTCGGCCTTCGTCACCTCCGGCGTGCGCTCGGTGGCCGGCCACAGCACCTTGTCCGGATTGGACAGGGTGACGCCGGCGACCACCGTGCGGCCGGATTTGACTACGGTTGACGGCGGCTGGGGCCGGGCCGTCACCTCCTTGGCCGTCTTGTCCTCGCGCAGGCCCTTGAACGCCGCCTGGCGCAACGATCCTCCCTCCGTATAACCGCCGTGCTCCACCTCCGCGATCAGGATCGGCTTGATCCAGTGGACCCCGCGCCCCGATGGCGCCGTCTTGCCGACAAAGGGCGAGGCGTCGGCCGCCGCCTCTTCCAGCGCCGGGCGCAGCGTCTTCATCAGGGCGGTGGAATAGCCCGTGCCGACCCGGCCCAGATAGGTCAGCCTGCCGCCCTTCATCGTCCCGACCAGCAGGGACCGGAACCGCCCCGCCTCCGACGACCAGCCGCCGATCACCACCTCGTCGCGTCCCCGGCATTTCGACTTCACCCAGGTCGCGGACCGGCCGCCGCGATAGGGGGCGTCCAGCTGTTTGGAGATCACCCCCTCCAGGTCCATGCGACAGGCGCTTTCCAGCACCGCCTGGCCCGAGGCGCCGAAATGATCGACATAGCGCAGTCGCCCGCGCGCCTTGTCCGGAACCCGGTCCACCAGGGCCTCCAGCCGGGCCTTGCGGCGCGCCAGCGGCAGGTCGCGCAGGTCCTCGTCCCCGTCGCGCAGCAGGTCGAAGGCGAAGAAGACCAGGCCGCCGGTCTTCTGTTCCGACAGGGCCGTCTGCAGGGCGGAAAAATCGGGCGCGTCTTCGGCGTTCAGGGCGCAGACCTCGCCGTCCCAGACGCCCTCGGGCCAGGCGGCGGCGTCGCGCGCCAGTTCGGGAAACCGGTCGCTCCAGTCCAGGCCCTTGCGCGTATAGAGCCGCGCCTGCCCCCCGCCCGTGGCGATCTGGATGCGATAGCCGTCGAACTTGATCTCATGCACCCAGCCCGCGCCGCCGGGCGGATGATCGACTGTCTTGCACAGTTGCAACGGCAGGAAGGCGTGGGGCCCGGCCGCCGTCCGCCGCGCCTTCGGCCTGGGCGCCGGCTCGGGTTTCGTCCTGGCCCGTGCGCCGCCGGCCTTGGGCCGTGTCGGCCAACTGGCGTCGCCCTTCGCGATCTCCGCCAGGGTCCGGCCCGTGGCCACCGAGGCGTCGATGTCCATATTGGCGTCGCCCTCGCCCGGCGCCGCGTAGGCGTCCTTCTCCTTGATCAGCAGCCAGTTGTTGCGCTTGGACGGCTTGCCGCGCTCCGACTTCATCCGCACCAGCGCCCAGCCTCCGGACAGCCGCTCCCCGTCCAAAATCATCTTCAGGGAGCCGCGCTTCAGCGCCGCCTCCACGTCCGGCTCCTGCGGCGTCCAGGTTCCCCGATCCCACAGCTGCACCGTGCCGCCGCCATAGTCGCCCTTCGGGATCGTCCCCTCGAACGTCCCATAGGCCAGGGGATGATCCTCCACCTCCACGGCCAGCCTTTTGACGGACGGATCGCGCGACGGCGCCTTGGTCACGGCCCAGGATTTCAACACCCCGTCGTGCTCGATACGGAAGTCATAATGCAGGCGGGTCGCATCGTGCCGCTGGATCAGATAGGCCCCGCCCTCGCCCCTGGCGCGCCCCTGCTTCCCGCGCGGCTCGGCGGTGCGCTTGAAGTCGCGTTTGGCGCGGTAAGGCGCCAGCTTGTCGGCCATCCGCCCCTCCCGGGTCATCGCCTGCGCCAGTCGTTGAACCCAACGCCGCGCCGCAGCGAAGGCTCCCGCCGCACGGGAACCCGGCCGATCACGACGAGAACGCCAAAGTCCATGACGTCGCCCTGTCCGCCCTGCGCACCCTTGCGGCGCGCCCTTGCGGTGTGTTCGAGGTCCGAGCGCGAACGGATTTTGTTTGGCGGGAAATGGCGACCCCGGCAGGACTCCAACCTGCGACCTCGGCTTTAGGAAAGCCTTGCTCTATGCAGCTGAGCTACGGGGCCACGCTGTGTGCAGTAGCGGTTCACGCGGCGGGGCGAAAGACGTTCGACGTCAGTTCGCCAAAAAGCCCGACGCGACAAGGCGCCGCCGGCGCTGGGCGACGGCCGATTGTGGTTAATCCACGTTAAGATACAATATGTTGCAGTGAACAAATCGCGAATCGAGCGGTGTCGATGATTCGGTCCTGATTCGTTTCTCCCCTGTTCCGCGCCCCCCGCGACGCGCGTTAACCGTCGGCGACAGCCGTCGAAATGCGCGCGGTCGCGCGTCACACGGCGCCAAGGCGGGAATAACCATCGATGGCTTTGGTGGGCGCATCCCTCAGAACAGCAGCAGATCGCCCGCATTGGCGGCAGCGGCCGTCGGTTCGCCCTCCGCAAGACTCAGCCGCGCGGCCAGATCGGTCAGGGTCACGCCCGCGACGGCGCGGGCAGGCGTGACGCCGGCGCCCAGGCTGCGCAGGACGCCGGACAGGGCCTCGACCCTCTGGATCAGCATATCCAGGCTCTGCGCCTCGGTCAGGACGCGCGGGCGATCCTGCGACGGGGCATGGCGTGTCAGGTCGCCGACCAGGGTCTCGACGCCGTCCAGTTGCTGGCGCACCTGCGCCAGTTCGTCCGCGACGGCCTCCAGCAGTCGGGCGTGATCGGACGGCAGGGTCATCAGAACAGTTCCAGCGCCCCGGTCTCGACCGGCGGCGCGATCGGAACGGGACGGGGCGCGACGGTGTCCGTGACCCCGCGCTGCAGGGCCCGGCCCGAGACCGGCCAATAGTGGACGCGCCGCCCGCCGTCGCCCCTCAGGCTGCCGCCGACGACAGGTATGCCCTCGTCGCGCAGGAAACGTTCGGCGAAGTCGGCGTTGGCGCGGCCGACGTCGCGCAGGGAATCGAACATGCGGCCGCCGCCGAACAGCTTGGCCTCGAGCCGTTCGCGTCGCCCGCCGGCCTTGAGCACGTCGTTGATCAGCAGTTCCATCGCATAGGCGCCGTAGCGGCGGCCGGCGTCGGTCCCCGCGCCCGCACCGTCCGGCAGCAGGAAGTGGTTCATGCCGCCGACGCCCGCCAGCGGGTCGCGCAGGCACATGGCCACGCACGAACCCAGAATGGTCGAGAGCACGACATCGGGATCGGCCGTAACGTGATGTTCGCCCTGACCGACGTGCAGGCGCCGTTCCGCGCCGATCTTCAGGGCGGCGTGGTTCATGTCAGGGCGCCGAAGACGGCTTCCAGCTTGCCTTTCAGCTGGGCCACGGTGAACGGCTTGACCAGATAGTTGTTGACCCCGAATTGAACCGCCTGCTGCACCAGTTCGCGGTCGGCCCGGCCGGTCAGCATGATGAAGGCGGTCTTGGAGATCGGCGGGTGGGCGCGCACGGCGCGCAGCAGCCCCAGCCCGTCCAGATTGGGCATGTTGTAGTCCGAGATGATCAGGTGCGCGGGCTTGGTGACGATTTCGCGCAGGGCGATCTCGCCGTCGGCGGCTTCGCGGATTTCCCTCACCCCCAGTTGCTGCAGGCTGGTGCGGACCAGCGAGCGCATCGTCATCTGATCGTCGACGACCAGGCAGTGGAGAGAGGCGGCGGCGGGCATGATGAAGGCTCCCGGTTAGGCGACGGACCGCGCGGCCGGATCGGCGCACAGGTCAAGAATGGCGGTGGACAGGCGGTGCAGCGGCAGTTGCCGTTCCACGGCGCCCAGTTCGAAGGCGGCCTTCGGCATGCCGTAGACCACGCAGCTGGTTTCGTCCTGACCCAGCGTATGGCCGCCGGCCTCGCGCATGGCCAGAAGACCGCGCGCGCCGTCCTTGCCCATGCCGGTCAGGATGACCCCGGTCATCGGACGCTTCAGCCGGGCGACGGATTCGAACAGGACATCCACGGATGGGCGATGGCCGTTGACCGGATCGCTGGCGACCAGGCGGCAGCGCGGCTGAACGCCAGGCGACACCTCGAGATGGGCCACGCCGCCGGGCGCCAGATAGATATGACCGGGCTTCAGTGGCGCCCCCTCGACGGCCTCGCTGACGGTCGGCGCGCAGACCCGGTCCAGACGCGCGGCGAAGCTGGCGGTGAAGGCGGCCGGCATATGCTGGGTGATGACCGTCGCCGGGCAGTCGGCGGGAAAACCGCCCAACACCGTCAACAGGGCCTCGACCCCGCCGGTGGACGAGCCGATGGCCAGGATGTGGTCGGGCGCGGCGCGATAGGCGTTGGGCGCGGCGGCGCCGGCGGGCGCATCGCCGCGTGCGCGCACCCGCGACCGGGCGGCGGCCTTCACCTTGGCGATCAGTTCATGGAAGGCCTCGGCGCTGGCGACGGCCGGCTTGGCCACGGCGTCCACGGCCCCGATCTCCAGCGCCGCCAGGGTCACGTCGGTGCCCGCCGCCGTCAGGGTCGAGACCATGACCACCGGCATGGGCCGCAGCCGCATGATCTTTTCCAGGAACTCCAGCCCGTTCATATTGGGCATTTCGACGTCCAGGGTGACGACGTCTGGGTTCAGCGCCTTGATGGCGGCGCGCGACTCGATGGGATCGGCGGCCGTGCCGACCACCTCGATCTCGGGATCCGACTTCAGCGCGGCCGAGATCAGCCCGCGCATGGTCAGGCTGTCGTCGACGACCAGGACGCGGACAGGCGCCGTCATGCCGCGCCGCCCAGGCGATAGGTGGTCAGGCCGGCCGTCTGCAACTGGGCCGCGGCCGGGCCGGACACGCGCTCGGAATGGCCGATGTAGAGGGTCGCGCCCGGCGTCATCAGCGGGGTGAACCGCTTCCACACCCGTTCCTGCGTCGTCTCGTCGAAATAGATGACCACGTTGCGGCAGAAGATGACGTCGAATCGGCCCTTCATCGGCCAGTCGCCGATCAGGTTCAGTTCGCGAAAGGCGACCAGCCGCTTCAGCTGGGCGCCGGCCGTCCACTGGCCCCGATCCGCCCGGTCGAAATATTTGCGCCACAGTGTGACCGGCGCGGGCTCCAGCGCCTCTTCGGAATAGGTCCCGTCGTGGCCTTGGGCGACCATGTTGGGGTCGATGTCGGTCGCCAGGATGCGCACGTCCAGGTCCGCCGCCTCGGGCAGGACCGACAGGACCGTCAGCGCCATCGAATAGGGCTCCTGCCCGTTCGAGCAGGCGGCCGACCACAGGCGCACCCGCCCGCCGGCGCGCGCCCGCTCGGCCAGCCGCGGCATGACCCGGTCGCGCAGATCGTCGAAATGGTGCGGCTCGCGGTAGAAGCGGGTGACGTTGGTGGTCAGGGCCGCCGTCATCTTCTGGCGCTCGTCCACCCCGTCCACGCCCTCGACCAGGGCGCAGTATTCGCGAAAGCTGGACAGCCCCAGCGTCCGCAGGCGCTTTGCCAGGCGGGAATAGACCAGCGCGGCCTTGCCCTCGTTCAGGGCGATGCCCGCATGGGCGTGCAGCATTTCGGCGATGTGGCGAAAGTCATCGGCGGTGAAGACGAACTCGCCTTCGACGATGGAGCCCTGGCCGGCGACGGAATTCATGCGGCCTCGGCCTCGACCTGCGGCAGGATGTGTTCCAGGTCGATCAGGCTGATCATGCGGCCGTCGATGGAGAAGATGCCCTTGACGAAGGTCTTGACCCGGTCGCTGGCCACGTCCGGCGTCGGCTGCACGGCGGCGTCGCTCATCTGCAGGATGTCGGACACGGCGTCGACCAGAAGACCGACCATCCGCCCGCCGATATGGGCGACCATGATGACGTGACGGGCCGTCGGCTCGGACGTCTCGAGACCGAAGCGGGCGCCCAGGTCGATGATCGGCAGGACCGTGCCGCGCAGGTTGATGACGCCCTTCATGTAACCGGGCGAGCGCGGCAGCGGCGTCGCCGGCGTCCAGCCGCGGATTTCGCGCACCGACATGATGTCGACGCAGAATTCCTGGCTTCCGATGCGAAAGGCGATGAGTTCGCGGGAATCGTTGGCTTCGGTCATGGGTCAGCTCGCAAGCTTGAAGTCGGGTCGAAGGGATTTGCGGCGCATGTCGGTGACGAGGACATCGACATCCAGGATCAGGGCCACGCGGCCGTCGCCCAGGATGGTGGCGGCGGCGACGCCCTCGACCGGCTGATAGTTGGTCTCCAGGCTCTTGATGACGACCTGGCGCTGGCCCTGGATGGCCTCGAACAACAGGGCCGCCTGCTGACCGCCTTCGGTCTCGACCACCACGGCGACGCCGTCCGTCGGCGTCATCGGCGTGTCGCGGAAACCCAGGGTCAGGGCCACGTCGATCAGCGGCAGGAAGCGGTCGCGGAACCGGATGACGGGATCGACGCCGCCGACATGGTGCAGGTCGGCCGCCTGCGGCGTCAGGCTCTCGACGATGGTCGGCAAGGGCGTGATCAGCGTCTGTTCGGCGGCGGTGACGACCATGCCGTCCAGCACCGCCAGCGTCAGCGGCAGGCTGAGGGTGAAGGTCGAACCCTTGCCGGGAACGGAACTGATGGAGATGCGGCCCCCAAGCGCCTGGATCGAACGCTTGACCACGTCCATGCCCACGCCTCGGCCCGAGATGTCGGACACGACGGCGGCTGTTGAGAAGCCGGGCAGGAAGATCAGATTGTCGGTCTGTTCGTCGGTCAGGACGGCGTCGGCGGCGATCAACCCCTTGTCGACGGCGATCTTGCGGACCCGCTCGCGGTTGATGCCCCTGCCGTCGTCGGAAATCTCGATGACGATCCGGCCCGAGCGATGCAGGGCCGCCAGCCGCACCACGCCCTCGGCGGGCTTGCCTGCGGCGAGGCGCTCCTCGGGCGTCTCCAGCCCGTGGTCGATGGCGTTGCGCAGCATGTGGGTGATCGGCTCGGCCAGGCGTTCGACCACGGTCTTGTCGACCTCGGTGTCCTCGCCCGCCGTGACCAGACGCACCTGTTTGGAGACCATGTCGGCGACTTCGCGGACCAGGCGCGGCATGCGCTGGAACACCGACTTCACCGGCTGGGCGCGGATGGCCATGACGCTGTCCCAGGCCGCTTTCCAGCACGCGCTGGGACAGCATGGCCTGTTGGATGACCAGTTCGCCGACCACGTTGATCAGCCGGTCGACACGATCCAGATCGACGCGGATCGTCACGGGCGCCGGAGCGGCCGGAGCGGCCGGAGCGGCTGCGGACGCGACGGATTGGGGCGGCGCGCTGACCACAGGCGCCGGCTCGGGCGCAACAGGTTGGGGCGCGACAGGTTGGGGCGTGATTGGTTGGGGCGCGCGGGCCGGCTCGGCGACGGCCGTCGCCTTGGCCAGCAAGGCGGCGATGTCCAGGTTGTCGCTCGCGGGCAGGATCGCCGGCGGCTCGTCCTCGAAGACCGGCGCCGACCCCGCGGCGTCCAGCGGCGTGAGGGTCAGGTCGCAGTCGGCCTCGACGAAGTCGAACACTTCGCGCACCGCGGCCTCGTCGACGGCGGCGCTCAGCTCGACCGTCCAGGTCAGGCAGCCGTCCTCGACGTTCAGGGTCTCCAGCATCGGGACTTCGCCCTCGTCCAGGGCGACCGTGGTCGGCCCCAGCCGCGCCAGTTCGCGCAGCAGCAGGCCGGTCTCGTTGGCGCTGGCGTACATGCGGCCGTGCGGCCTGAACACGATGCGCCAGCCCGATGCGGGTTCCGCAGCAGCGGAGATGTCCGGAAGCTCCAGCGGCATGTCGAAGGCCATGGGGGTGAAGCCGAAGTCGTCTTCCTCCGCCTCGACGACGACCGGCGCCTCGCCGCCGTGGGTCAGCATCTCCAGTTCCGCGACCAGACCGGCCGAGCGGGCCTCGTCCACGGCGGGCGCCAGACCCTGCGCGGCCTGGATATGGTCGGCCAGCACGTCGGACGCGCGCAGCAGGGTCTTGATCGTTACCGGATCGCACGGCTTACGACCCGCGCGCAGTTCGTCCATCAGGGTCTCGAAGACGTGGGCGAACCGCACCAGGTCCTCCAGACCGAACGCCCCGGCGCCGCCCTTGACCGAATGGACGGCGCGAAAGACGGCGTTGATCGTCTCCAGGTCGGTCTGCCCCTGCTCCAGCAGCATCAACTTCTGTTCCAGGTCCGCGAGCAGTTCGTCACATTCCTGGAAGAAGGTGGCCTTGATGGCTTCGAAGGCGTCCATGCGTCCAGCCTGATCGGTCTCTTGGGTTAAGCCGCCACGCGGCGGACGGCGTCCACCAGCTTGGCGGGGTCGAAGGGTTTGACGATCCAGCCCGTGGCGCCGGCGGCGCGGGCGCGAGCCTTCTTCTCGGCGTCGCTCTCGGTCGTCAGCACCAGCACCGGCGTGGTGCGATGGTTGGGATCCGCGCGCATGCCCTCGATGAAGCCGAAACCGTCCATGCGCGGCATGTTGATGTCGGTGATGACCACGTCCGCGCCCTTGGCGGCCAGGGTCTCCAGCCCATCCACGCCGTCGACGGCCTGGATCACGGTGTAGCCCGCATCCTCCAGCGCCATCAGCAGCATGTCGCGCATGGTGCGGGAATCGTCGACGGTCAGAACGGTCTTGGTCATGCAAGCGCCCCCTCGGCGTTGAAATCGGGCGCGCCGAACGCCGCCCATTGCTCGGCCAGAGCTTCGGAGACAAAGCCTAACCTTAGGTTGAGACCGTCCGCCGCCCAGGTCTTGCGGGCGGCCAGCAGCACCTGCAGGCCCAGCCCGCCCAGGCGTTCGACGGCGGAGCCGTCCAGCGTCAGGTCCTTGCACCTGCGGACCAGGATGTCCGCCTTCAGGGTTTCGGCCGCCTTCAGGTCCAGTTGGGCGGGCAGAAGCAGGGTCTCGCTCATCAGAACTCCTCCCATCCGTCTTCGACGACAGTAGTCTGTGGCTTCAGGGCGGCGCCGCCGCGACCGAGGGTCTTCAGCGCCTGAACGATGCGACCGGCGGGCTTGGGCGCGGCCGCCGAAGCCGCGGCCTGCGGCCGGGCGTGCGACACGGGCGGGGACGCGACAGCGCCCACCTGGAAGTGCGACACCGAGGACTGAAGCGACTGCGCCTCCTGCGCCAGCGAATGGCTGGCGGCGGTGGATTGTTCGACCATGGCGGCGTTCTGCTGCGTGACCTGGTCCATCTGGTTCACCGCCGTATTGACCTGGGCCAGGCCGACGGCCTGCTCCTGGGCCGAAGCGGCGATTTCGGAGACCAGGCTGTCGATCTCGGCGACGCGGCCGACGATGCGCTGCAGGGCCTCGCCCGTCTCGCCGACCAGTTTGACGCCCGCGCCGACCTGTCCGGCCGAGGCCGAGATCAGGGTCTTGATCTCCTTGGCCGCCTCGGCCGAGCGCTGGGCCAGGGCCCGCACTTCGGAAGCGACGACGGCGAAACCGCGTCCCGCCTCGCCCGCCCGCGCGGCCTCGACCCCCGCGTTCAGGGCCAGGAGATTGGTCTGGAAGGCGATCTCGTCGATCACGCCGATGATCTGGTTGATCTGGTTGGACGACTGTTCGATGGCGGTCATGGCCGACACGGCGTCGGCGACGACCACGCCGCTGCGTTCGGCGTCTCCGCGCGCGGCCTGGACCACGTCCGAGGCCTGGCGCGCGCCCGAGGCGGTCTTGTTCACCGTGGCGGTGATCTCGTCCAGGGCGGCGGCGGTTTCCTCCAGCGAGGCCGCCTGCTGCTCGGTGCGGCGCGACAGGTCGTCGGCGGCCTGAGAAATCTCGCCGGCGCCCGAACGGATGCCCGCGACGTTGGACACGACCACCGAGACCGCCTGCTGAAGCTGGGCGATGGCGGCGTTGAAGTCGGATTTCAGTTGCTCGGCCTTCGGTGCGAACTCGACCTCGATGCGGTGCGTCAGGTCGCCGTTGGCCATGGCCGACAGCCCCTGGCCCAGGGCGGCGATGGCGATCTGGTCGGCCTCGGCCTCACGGGCCTTTTCGGCTTCGCGGGCGGCGCGCTCCTGCTCCGTCTGCGAACGCTGCGACAGGGCCTCGGCCTCCAGGCGCGTCTTCTCGACGGCGGCGTCGCGGAAGGCGACGATCGCCTGCCCCATCTTGCCGAACTCGTCCTTGCGCTCGGCGCCGACGACCTGGATGGCGGTGTCGCCGGCCATCAGCTTCTGCATATAGCCGATCATGGTGAAGATCGGCCGCACGATGGCGCGCGTCACGACGAAGCCCGAACCCAGGGCGATGGCGACGGCGGCGATCAGGCCGATGACGACGGCGATCATGGCATCGTGCGCCGCCTTGCTCTGCCCGTTGCGCGCCGCCGTCAACGCCGCCAGGTTGGTTTCCTGCAGTTCGTTGATCGCGTCTTCGCTGGGGCCCATGTAGTTGTCCGCGACGCCCTGGCGGCCGACCATGCTCGCGGCCTCGGCGACCTTGCCTTCGGCGATCAGCGCCTGCCCGGCTTCGACCACGTGCTTGTACCATTCGGCGTTGGCCTGAAGCGCCTTTTCGACCGGCGCATCGCGCTCAGCCGGCAGATCGGCGCGCAGCTTCTCCATCGCCTCCAGGAATTTGGCGCGGTGCTGGTTCACGCGATCCAGATAATAGCCGTCCCGCGACAGCAGATAGCCGCGATAGGCGTTCTCCTGGCGCGCCAGATAGAATTCGGCCGTTGCGGCGGTGCGGTTGATCTCGTTCTCATGTCCCCGGACCTCGCCCGCGGCGTTCAGCGCGCTCAGGCTGCTGACCACGACCGCGCCCATGACGGCGATCGCCGCCAGCACCATGGCGAAGGCCACGAACAACTTCCGGCCGACCGGCATATTCTCAAGAAACTTCACGCGCTTACACCCCAAAAATCTGTCACAAAGCAGCCGCGCGCGGTCATGGCGAGGGGACGGTTCCCTCGCATCGCGAAGCGCAGGGCTGCTGCATCGCGACGAAGGTGCCTTGGCGGTTCATATTATTCCTGAACCGGGGAATAAGTAAGATTACCTAGACCGAGCCCCGGCTCTGACGCCGAAGGTCCGTCGGAAAAGCAAAATCGCTTCAAAACAGGCGATTGATTGCGTATTTATACGGAATAATATCCTAGACGGCGTCGCGCCGAATTCGGCCGGCCGGGAGCGGGAAAATTTCGGATGCGCTGTTCCGCATGACGCGGGATCAGGTTGCGAGCAGGATCGCGGCCGATCCCCAGCGGCCGTGGCTTTCGGTGGCGAAAGGCTGGCGGAGCGGACTCCTGATCGCCTGCGTCTCGGTCGGCGTCGCCGCGACGCTGCGGGCGCTGCTTCAGAACGTCGGCCATTTCCACTATCTGCCGCTGCTTCCCGCCGTCATGGTCGTCGCGCTCATGGCGGATCGCCGGGCGGCGGCGGTCGCCGTGGCGCTGTGCGTCGCCGCCGACCTTGTCCTGACCCGCAGCGAACAGGCGGACGCCATCGTCCAAGCCGTCGTCTTCGTCGTCGTCGCCGCCGTCGTCGCCGAGCTGTGCCGCCGGTTCGCCGAAGCCGTCGAGGCGCTGCGCGACGCGCGCGACGCCGTCGATCTCGTCCAGTCCCCGCGCGAACAGGGTCCGAAAGACCAGCCTCACGGCGTCTGGCGGCTGAACGCGATGGGGGAAATGGCCGCGATCCTGGCGCACGAACTGAACCAGCCGCTGTCGGCGGCCGCCGTCTATCTGCACGCCGGCCGCCGCGACGCCGCCCTGGCCGGGCCGATGGGCGACAGCGTCACCCGCTCGCTGGATCTGGCCAAGACCCAGATTCTGCGCGCCGGCGACATCATCCGGCACATGCGCGAGCGGATCTCGACGGGCGACCACGCCATCCGGCCCGAGCGGGCGTCGTCCCTGGTGGAGGAGATGGCGCCCGTCTTCGCCATGATCGGCCGAGACGCGGGCGTGACCATACGGTTCGACATCGACGGCGAGGACGACCACGTCATGGCCGACCGCATCCAGATTCAACAGGCCGTCTCCAATCTGGTGCGCAATGCGGTGGACGCCGTGAACGGTCGGGCCGAGCCGCTGGTCCTGATCGTCGGCCGTAGCATAGGACCCGAAGCCTACGAGTTCCGGGTCGAGGACAACGGCCCCGGCATATCGCAGGACCGGATCGGCCAGATCTTCCGCCCGATGGCCACGTCCAAGACCGGCGGCATGGGCCTGGGCCTTTCCGTCACCCGCTCCATCGTCGAGAGCCACGGCGCGACCCTCAAGATCGACCGCAGCACTCTGGGCGGCGCCGTCTTCGCCTTCCGCCTGCCCCGCGTCACGGAGGCAGAGACCGCATGTTGACCCCCTATTCGGTGTTCATCGTCGACGACGACGCGCCCATGCGGGACTCGCTTTTGATGCTGTTGCGAGGGGAGGGCTTGCGCGCCCGCGCCTTCGCCGGTGCCGCCGACTTCCTGAACGCCCTGCCGGACGACCGCTACGCCTGCGTGGTGACGGACGTGCGGATGCCGGGCATGGAGGGGCCCGAGCTGATCCGTCGATTGCGGTCGCTGCGCGGCGACGCCTGGCCGATCATCGTCATCACCGGCCATGCCGACGTGCCCCTGGCCGTGCAGACGATGAAGGCCGGCGTGACCGATTTCATCGAAAAGCCGTTCGATCCCGACCGCATCCTGGAGTCGGTTCGGGGCTGCATGGCCGCGCTGGACGTGCTGACCGCGGAACGGACACAGCAAGAAGAGACGCAGTCCCGCCTGCTGACCCTGACCCCGCGCGAACGACAGGTGTTCGACGCCCTGATCGAGGGCCGCTCCAACAAGGAGATCGCCCAGGCGCTCGACATCAGCCCCCGCACCGTCGAGATTTTCCGCGCCAAGGTCATGACCAAGATGCAGGCCGGCAGTCTGTCGGTGCTGGTCCGGATGGGACTTCGCGCGCTGGGCCGGTAGCGGCCGCGCTTGCCGTCGCCGGAAATCGTCGCCACCTTGGGACCATCATGAGCGACCGGTCCGCAGGCCTGGCTCCATCGCGCGTCACCGCGGTCCTGGGCCCCACAAACACCGGCAAGACCCATCTGGCGGTCGAGCGGATGCTGGGTCACGCCTCGGGCATGATCGGCCTGCCGCTCAGGCTGCTGGCGCGCGAAATCTATGAGCGGATCGTCAGACAGCGTGGGGCCTCAGCCGTCGCCCTGATCACCGGCGAGGAGAAGATCGTCCCGCCGCGCCCCCACTATTTCGTCTGCACCGTCGAGGCCATGCCCCTGGAGCGGTCGGTCGAATTCCTGGCCATCGACGAAATTCAGCTGGTCGCGGACCCGGAGCGCGGCCATGTCTTCACCCAGCGGCTGCTGCACGCGCGCGGCCGGTTCGAGACCATGTTCCTGGGCGCCGGGACCATGGAGCCGCTGATCCGCCGCCTGGTCCCGGACGTGGAGATCGTGACGCGCGACCGGCTGTCCACCCTGTCCTATGCCGGATCGAAGAAGCTGACCCGCCTGCCCCGCCGCAGCGCCATCGTCGCCTTCTCCACCGACCGGGTCTACGCCATCGCCGAACTGATCCGGCGCCAGAGGGGCGGGGCGGCGGTGGTGATGGGCAGTCTGTCGCCCCGCACCCGCAACGCCCAGGTGGCCCTATATCAGTCGGGCGAGGTCGATTTCCTGGTCGCCACCGACGCCATCGGCATGGGGCTGAACATGGACGTGGACCATGTGGCCTTTGCGGGCCTGCGCAAGTTCGACGGGCGCCGGACCCGCTGGCTGCATGCCCATGAGATCGGCCAGATCGCCGGGCGGGCGGGCCGCCACCTGCGCGACGGGACGTTCGGCGTCACGGCCGAGGCCGAGGATCTGGACCCGGACCTCGTGGAGCAGGTGGTCGAGCATCGGTTCGATCCGGTCGAGGCGGCGGAATGGCGCAACGCCCGTCTGGACTTCGACACCCTGCCCGACCTGTTGCGGTCGCTGACGGTGACGCCGGGCCGGTCGGGCCTGAGCCTGACGGCCGAGGCGCTGGACGAGACCCTGCTGCGCCGCCTGATCAAGGACGAGGAGATCGCCCGCATCGGCCGGTCGCGCGGGGCGATCATGCGGCTGTGGGAGGCGTGCCAGCTGCCGGACTTCCAGAAGACGACGCTGGACGAACACGCCCGTCTGGCCAAGGACGTGTTCCACGCCCTGACCGGCAAACGCGGGCGGCTGAACGACGACTGGATGGCGCCGCGCTTCGCCTTCGTGGACCGCGACGACGGCCAGATCGACCAGTTGTCAGCGCGGCTGTCGGCGGTGCGCACCCTGTCCTACATCGCCAACCGGCCCGACTGGGTTCACGACGCGCAAGGGTGGCGCGACAGGACCCGCGCGCTGGAGGATCGGCTGTCCGACGTGCTGCACGAACGGCTGACCGCGCGGTTCGTGGATCGGCGCACCACGGCCCTGATGCGCACCCTGAACGTGCGCGACGACACATTTGCAGGCGTCGCCGACGACGGCGAGGTGACGGTCGAGGGTCAGGTGGTGGGCCAGCTGGAGGGGGTGCGCTTCCAGATGGAGAAGGGCTCCTCGGCGCTGGAGGACCGCACCCTGCGTCAGGCGGCGGTGCGTGCCGTGACGCCCGAGATCAACCGCCGCCTGGGCCGTCTGGCGTCAGAGCCGGACGAGGCGTTTTCCGTCACGCCCGATGGTTCGGTGCTGTGGCGCGGCGTGCTGACGGCCCAGGTCATGGCGACGCCGCAGGGGGCCGATCCGTTTTCGCCTTCGGTGCGTCTGCTGGGCGACCTTGGCCCCACCCCCGCCCGCGAGCGCGCCCAGCGCCGCATCGAGGCCTGGCTGGCGTCCGAGGCGGGCCGGGCGCTGCGCGACCTGCGCCGTCTTCGCCAGGCGGTCGAGACCGGCGCCCTGAAGGGCCTGCCGCGCGGCGTCGCCTTCCGCCTGATCGAGGCCGGGGGCCTGATCGACCGGCGCGAGGTCGAGCGCGATCTGGCGGCCCTGAGCCAGGTGGAGCGGCGCACCCTGAGAAGCTTCGCCATCCGCGTCGGCGTCCATTCCATCTGGCTTCCGGGCCTGCAGAAGCCGCGCGCGCGCCATTTCGCACAGGCCTTCGTCGCCGCCCCTCTGATCCCGGCGACGCCCGACCTGATCCCCGCCCCGGTCGAGACGCCCTCGCCGCGCCTGTTGTCGGCCCACGGCCTGCGGCTGGCGGGACGCTGGCTGGCGCAGGTGGAGACGCTGGAAAAGATGGCCGAGCTGCGCGCCGCCAATCACGGGCGATTGTCGGACGAAGCCCTGACCGAACTCGGCTGGAACGCCGCTCAGGCGAAACAGGTCATCGCCGCCCTGAAGACCGAACGCGCCCGCCAGCCGGACAAGCCCGGCGTCCAGCCCAGGCCGGTGAAGGATTCGCCGTTCGCGGCGCTGGCGGCCCTGACGGAGACGCCGCCCGCGCGGCCCAGACGCCGCCGCCCGCGTCGGAAGGCCAAGGCTTGAGCGAGGACGCCTGCCGCATCGACATCTGGCTGTGGCGCGCGCGGTTCGTGAAGACGCGGGGGCTGGCCGCCGATCTGGTCGAGCGGGGGGCGGTGCGGCTGACGCATCACGGGCGCGAGACGCGGCTGGACAAGCCCAGTCGCGGCGTCCACGTCGGCGACCTGCTGACCTTCGCCCAGAACGGACGCGTCGTCAGCCTGCGCGTGGAAGCCTTGGGCGAAAGGCGCGGACCCGCCGAGGAGGCCCGCGCCCTTTATTCGCTTACAGCCTAAACGGCCTCATGTAGCGCGAAGCGCGGTAGGCCAGGAATGACCTCATGTAGCGCAAAGCGCGATAGGCCTACTTCTGAATCACGAACTCGCCTTCGATGTGCAGCTTCACCTCGTCGGACACGGCCGGCAGGGCGTAGTTGATGCCGAAGTCCGAGCGTTTGATGGTCGCCTCGCCGTCGAAGCCGGCCTTGTAGGCGCCCATGACGGTTCCGGCGCCGTTGAACTCGACCTCGATGGTGACGGGCTTGGTCACGCCCTTCAGGGTCAGGTCGCCGACTACCGTGGCCTCGTTCGGATCGGACGGATCGACCGTCACCGAGCGCGAGACGAAGGTGGCGGTCGGGTGATTGGCGGTGTCGAAGAAGTCGGCGGTCTGCAGGTGGGCCTTCAACCGGTCGTCGTTCGGCGCCACGTCGGTCAGCGGGATGGTGGCGGTCAGGGTCGAGGCGGACGGGTTGGCCGGGTCCAGCTTCAGCTGGGCCTTCACGTTCACGAACTGGCCCGTATAGGTCGACAGGCCGAAGTGGTTGACCGACCAGGTGATCTTGCCGTGGCTGGATTCCAGGTCGTAGTTCCCGGCGGTGACTTCGGCGGGGATCTTGGTCAGGGCGGCCTGGGCGACCACGGCGCCGCCGGCGGCGAGGCTGAGCGCCAGGGCGCCGACAACGGCGTATTTCACGAAGGGAGAGCGCATGGAGGAATCCTGTCGGTGGGATGAATATGCAATCGATACAGTTGCGATTAAGCCCTGCCGTTGTCAAGGCGGACGCGCCAGCCTTGAGAACCGCTCTCGCCTTAAGCCCCGCTGTTGACAGTTGGTTGCGCGGCCGCCATGTCGCAGGCCTCTCGCCCACAGACCGACGCTCGCCCTTCGCCTCATGACCTACATCGTCACCGACGCCTGCGTGAAATGTAAGTTCATGGACTGTGTCGAGGTGTGTCCGGTCGACTGCTTCTACGAGGGCGAGAACTTCCTGGTCATCGCGCCCGACGAATGCATCGACTGCGGCGTGTGCGAGCCCGAATGCCCCGTCGACGCCATCGTCCCCGACACCGAGGACGAGCCGGACGGCAAATGGCTTCAGGTCAACGCCGAATACGCCAAGGTCTGGCCCAACATCACCGTCAAGGGCACGCCTCCCGCCGACCGCGAACAGTACGAGCGCGAGACCGGCAAGTACGAGAAATACTTCAGCCCCAAACCGGGCAAGGGCTCCTGAAGTCCGGGCACGGGGCCGGCCGGGCCTCGCCGCAAATCCACGTCCGCCTTGTGGACGTTTTGAAATTCCGCAGATTTGTGATAGGTTCTGTTTCATTGGATCGGGCGGTCCGCGAAATCTTCGCGCCGCCCGTGTTTGCGACAGACTCCCGCCCTCACGGGAGCGGCCAGAGGTTTGGTGATCCGTTTCCGCATTTGACGCCTGACAGCCTTCGCCCGACGGATCGTTCCGCCGGCGAGATCCTGTTTGCGTTCGACGCGCCTTCGCTTCGCCCGTCCCTGACCGGGAAAGGACGAATATGACGAGCAAGACTGGTCTGGAGTTCAAGGTTGGCGACGCGGTCGTCTATCCGGCGCACGGCGTCGGCAAGGTGGCGGCGATCGAGACCCAGGAAGTCGCGGGCATGTCGCTGGAGGTCTATGTCGTGACCTTCGACCACGAAAAGATGACCCTGCGCGTCCCGACCAAGAAGGCCGTGACGGCCGGCCTGCGTTCGCTGGCCGCCGACGACGTCGTGACCAAGGCCCTGACCACCCTGAAGGGCCGCGCCCGCATCAAGCGCACCATGTGGTCGCGACGCGCCCAGGAATACGAGGCCAAGATCAACTCCGGCGACCTGATCTCCATCGCCGAAGTGGTCCGCGACCTGCACCGCGCCGACACCCAGCCGGAACAGTCCTATTCCGAGCGTCAGCTCTATGAATCGGCCCTGGACCGCATGGCTCGCGAAGTCGCCGCCGCCAACAAGATCGACAAGGACGCCGCCGTCGAACTGCTGGCCAAGTCGCTCAGCGCCAAGAAGCCGATCCCGACCGCCGAAGCGGCCTAAGCTTCGACGTCGAACAAACGAAAAGGCCCCGGAGCGATCCGGGGCCTTTTTGCTGTGCAGATTCCGCCTTCACCCCGTCATCCTCGCTCTGGCGGCCAGGACGACGAACGTTCGGGCGAGCCGCCGCCTCAGAAATACTCGGCGTTGGCCGGGCACTGGGCGGCGAGGCGGCGCGCGGTGATGCTGGCGGGGATATAGGGGGTGCCGCGCACCAGCTGGGCGCCGCCGCGGAAGCTGAAGCTGGTGTCGGTATAGGTCCCGCTCAGGCGCACGGCGATGCGGCGGCCCTTGCGGTCCTGACACGTGCCCTCGAACCGGGCGTTTCCATTCCCGACCACGCGGGTCGGATAGGTGCAGCGCCATTTGTTGGTCGACAGGCCGCCGAAGAAGCGGTTGATCTCGCTGGGGCGCACGCACTTCTGTTCGGTGTCGCGCTGGCCCACCGCGCTGGTGGTGTATTCCCAGTAGCCGGGCAGGACTTCGGTCTGGGCCGCCGTCTGGGCCGGCGCCAGGGCAGGGGCGGCCAGCAGCACCCCGCCGGCGACGACAGGCGCCAGGACGGCCAGACTGCGAAGGGGCAGGCTGCGACGGGGCAGACGATCGATCAGGGTCGGACGGGACATGGCGGACTTCTGTTCATCTAAGATCTTCATCATATGGTCCATAGGCCGCGTCATTTGAATGACGCCTGAACGGGCCGGTTCCCTGCCGTCCAGACTCGGCGGAGTCGCATCGGCGCCAAGACTCGGCTTGACGCCCGCGCCGCTGATCCCTTATACGGCCCCCTCTCGCGCGGGACACCCTCCCGCGCGCACTCGTTTCATGCGTTCGCTCCCCGTATCGGGTCGGACGCCGCACCTTAAGGATCTGACGATGTCGCGTCGTTGCGAACTCACCGGTATCGGCCCGATGGTCGGCCACAGCGTGAGCCACTCGAACATCAAGACCAAGCGCCGCTTCCTGCCGTCGCTGAAGACCGTCAAGGTCACTTCGGACGCCCTGGGCCAGACCTTCAGCCTGCGGATTTCGAACGCCGCCCTGCGCACCCTGGACTACAAGGGCGGCCTGGACGCCTTCATCGTCAAGGCCCGCGACGAGCAGCTGTCGATCGCCGCCCAGCGCATCAAGCGCCAGGTCCGCGCCAAGCTGGCCGAGCAGGCCGCCGCCTAAGTCGGGCGACGCAAGCACGACCTGGAAAGGGCCGGCGGCGACGCCGGCCTTTTTCTTTGCCCGGCGCCGGGTCTTGACCGCCGCCCGCTGGAAACGCCGAAAACCCTCCGTCGCGATGAACGCAGGGCCCAGACGCCTGAGAGACGGCGCAAAAGAAAACGGGCGTGGATCGCGTCCACGCCCGTTTCCCTTGTCTCGACTTAGAGGAGCTTGAGGTCCACCGCCGAGGTCTTGCCGCGCTGGTTTTCCAGCTCGTATTCGACCTTGGCGTTCTCATCCAGCCCCTGAAGGCCGGCCTTCTGAACGGCGGTGACGTGCACGAACACGTCGGAACCGCCGCTGTCGGGCTGGATGAAACCATAGCCCTTGGTGGGGTTGAACCACTTGACCGTACCGGTCGCCATGTCTGCGTCTCCGTAAACGCGCTTTTCCAGGCGGACCCCTCTCGAGGTGATCCGACAATCCATCTGGACAGCTCGTTCAGTGAAGGAGCGAGACGCGGGTGTGGACCCCACGCAAAATCCGGATTGCGGCGATGTTGTCACCCGCCTTTTCCGGGCGGTCAACAGCAAAGCGAATCGCGCCCGGCCCAAACACCCTTAACGGCGGCCCCCGTCCCAGGCTGCATCCAGGTGCGGACGGCCCTTGTGCGCAGCCTTGTATTCGGGGCTGGAGCCCATTGGGAAACAGGCCGCACGGCATCGGGGCCGCCTCGCCGATCCCGCCCCTTTCGCGCCCACCGCCGCGACCCGGTCGACGTCCGGCCGGTCCATCGGCTCCGCCCTTGCTCCCGCGTCAAACCTGGCTCACTCTCGGTGCATGGGAAAGAAATCCGACGCCTACGACGCCGAGCTCGAACATCTTCAGCTTGCCCTGGTCCAGACCCAGGCGTGGACCATCGAACACGGCTCGCGCGTGGTCATCGTGCTGGAAGGCCGCGACACCGCCGGCAAGGACGGCGCCATCAAGCGTGTGACCGAATACATGTCCCCGCGTCAGACGCGGGTGGTCGCCCTGCCCAAGCCCAGCGACCGCGAAACCAGCCAGTGGTATTTCCAGCGTTACGTACCCCACCTGCCGGCGGCGGGCGAGACGGTCATCTTCAACCGCTCCTGGTACAATCGCGCGGGCGTTGAGCCGGTGATGGGCTATTGCACGCCCGAACAGTACGCCCAGTTCATGACCGACGCCCCCCGGTTCGAGCGGATGCTGACCGACGACGGCATCGTCCTGATCAAGATCTGGCTGGACATCTCGCGCCAGGAACAGGCCAAGCGGCTGAAGGAACGTCGCGTCGATCCGCTGAAGAAGTTCAAACTGTCGTCCCTGGACGCCGAGGCCGAGGCCCGGTTCGACGCCTATTCCGACGCCCGCGACCGGATGCTGGGCGAGACCGACCGCCCCTTCGCCCCCTGGACCGTGATCGCCACCGACGACAAGAAGACCGCGCGGATCAACCTGCTGCGCTATGTCCTGCGCACCCTGGACCACACCGACGCCAAGATCGAAAAGCCCGACCCCGACGTGGTCCTCACCGCCGCCAAGGCCAAGGGGCGGCTGGCGCGGTAGGTTCCCGCCTTCTCCTCATTGCCGTTCTTCGCTGCGGCATGAGGGGAAGACGTCCGCCAGGCCGATCCGATGGATGTCGCGCGACCGGGCGCCGTCGCCGCTTTCGTTTCAACCGCTTACCGCAGCCCCAACCGTTTCCCGTCGCCTGGGTCGGGCGGCGTGCCATCCTTCGGACGACGCTCCGCCCCGGCGGCCGCCAGCGGAATTTCGGACAAGTCGGACTGTTCGGACTCTGTTTTTTCCGCCGCCCCGTCCGACGCCCTGTCCGAATCCGTCGCGGCAGGTGACGAACGGCCCCGGAGACCCTACCTAGCGACCATGACCGTTCACGCCGCACCTCCCCCCATCCTCGACGCCGCCGGCGTCGATCCGGACGAAGCCCTGTCCATTCTGAAGGCGGCCCTGACCGGCGCCGACGACGGCGAACTGTTTCTGGAGCGGTCCGAGAGCGAAAGCCTGGTGTTCGACGACGGTCGGCTGAAATCCGCCGCCTATGACGCCAACGAAGGCTTCGGCCTGCGGGTCGTGGCGGGCGAGACCGCCGGCTACGCCCACGCCAATGAAATCTCGGCCGCCGCCCTGCGGCGCGCCGCCGACAGCGCCGCCCTGGCCAAACAGGGCCACGCGGCCCGCGTCGCCGACAGCCCCCGCGCCACCAACCAGAAACTGTATGGCGAGGTCGATCCCCTGGCCTCGCCCGCCTTCTCGGACAAGATCGCGCTTTTAGCCGAGATCGACGCCTGGGCGCGGGCGCGCGATCCGCGTGTGGTCCAGGTGTCCGCCTCTCTGATCGGGGAACGCCGCGCCATCGAAATCCTGCGCGCCGACGACCGGGCCGTGCGCGACATCCGCCCGCTGGTCCGGCTGAACGTCTCGGTCACGGTCGAGCAGAACGGCAAGCGCGAGAGCGCCTCGTCCGGCGCAGGCGGCCGCGCGGGCTTCGAGGAATGGATCGCCCCCGACCGCTGGCAGGCCCAGGTGGACGAGGCCCTGCGTCAGGCCCTCGTCAATCTGGACGCCATCGACTGCCCGGCGGGCGAAATGGACGTGGTGCTGGGCGCAGGCTGGCCCGGCGTTCTGCTGCACGAGGCCATCGGTCACGGCTTTGAGGGCGACTTCCACAGGAAGGGCTCGTCCGTCTTCAACTGCATGATGGGCAAGCGCGTCGCCGCACCGGGCGTGACCGTAGTGGACGACGGCTCCATCGCCGGACGGCGCGGATCGCTGTCCGTCGACGACGAGGGCACACCCACCTCGCGCACCGTCCTGATCGAGGACGGGATCATGGTCGGGCTGATGCACGACCGGCTGTCGGCGCGTCAGATGGGGGTCGCGGCCACCGGCAACGGGCGCCGCCAATCCTTCGCCCACATGCCCATGCCGCGCATGACCAACACCTTCATGGAAGGCGGCAAGGATTCCAAGGCCGACATGATCGCCAATACGAAGCGCGGCCTCTACGCCGCCAACTTCTCGGGCGGCCAGGTGGATATCACCAACGGCAAGTTCGTGTTCCAGTGTAACGAGGCCTATCTGATCGAGGACGGGGTGATCACCGCCCCCGTGCGCGGCGCCACCCTGATCGGCGACGGGGCCACGGCCCTGACGAAGATTCAGATGATCGGCGACGACTTCGCCTTCGATCCCGGCGTCGGCGTCTGCGGCAAGGCGGGTCAGGGCGTGCCGGTCGGCATCGGCCAGCCCAGCCTGAAGATCGGCGGCCTGACGGTCGGCGGCACCGCCGTCTGACCGCGTGCGGAACCGGATCGCGCGACCGTGAGTTTCCCCGCCACACTGGAGAGGAGACACCCCATGCCCACAGAACGCACGGTCGAACACCCTGACGGTCGCGTCGAGCGCATCACCGAAAACTCTGGTCCCACCGTGGTCGAACGGCGCGGCAGCGGCATGGGCGCCGTTGTCGCGTTGATCATCGGCCTCCTGGCCATCGTAGTGATCGGCTATTTCCTGATGAACATGAACCGCAACGACGCGATCGAATCCAACGCCGTCGCCGGCGCGGCCGAAAGCGTCGGCAACGCCGCCGACAACATCGGTCAGGCCGCCCGCGACGCCGTTCCGCCGGCCCAGTCTGCGCCGGCCCGCTAGGTAGACATGCCTAGGGCGCGGGCGGGCGCCAGTCGGGGCCCAGGGGCTCCAGCCCGTCCCGCGCCAGCCGGTCCAGCAGGCCGTCCGGCTCGGCCAACAGGCGCAGCGGCGCGATCGCCAGGGTGACGCCCGGCTCGGCCAGGGACCGGTCAACGGCCTGGGTCCAGACTTCGCGCAGCCGCGCCGACTGGCCCATCACCGACCAGTAGGAACAGGCGCTCACCGCCTGCTCCAGCGGCGAGGCCACGACGGCCTGAACCCGTCGCCGCCGCCAGTCCTCGGCCCGCTGCGCGCCCGCCGCAGGGCCGGCCTCGGCCGCCTCCACCGCCGCGACCATACAGCCGTCATAGGCTTCGGGCGGGGTGGTCAGGAAGCGGTCGATGATCTCGTCGCCCCGGAATACGCCGACAGGTTCGGCCGGCTTGCGACCCGCCCACGCCGCCTTCCTGACGACCTCCGACACCGGCCGCGCCCGCCGGGCGTAGCCGCCCTGCTCCATCAGGTCCGACGACAGCATCAGGAAGCTCTGACGGCTGGGGCCCTGGCCCGTCACCCGCTCCAGCCGCGCCTCCAGCGCCGGCGACAGATAGTCGGCGCTGGTCCGGTCGTCCGGCAGGCGCGTCAGGGTCCGCACCCGCCAGATCACCCGCCCCAGGTCCGCCAGCGACGCCCGTCCTTCCACGGGGAACAGCACCCGATCCGCCCGCTCGACCGCCGAAACCAGGGCGTCGGTGCGCCACTCCATATCGCGCGGCAGGCCGTCGATGGCGCCGACCAGGATCAGCACGCTGTCCCCGCGCCGCACCTCCCACATCGGCCCCTCGATCCGGCGCGCGGTGACGACGATGTCCTCCACCGTCTCGGCCGGCGCTTCCTGCGCCGCCAAAGGCGTCGCCGTCGCAAGGAAAACCGCAGCAATGATCAGTAGATGATTTCTCATTACATGACGGTAATACACTTTACTTTATTCGACGTAATGAAATCCCTGTAATGATGTCGTCGATTTAATCCACCTTGCCGCCTTGTAACTGGAGAACAGGGCTACGCCCCGGCACATCTCCCTTCGACAAATCGAGGGGAAATCGATGACCAAGACTTTTCTGATGGCCGGCACGGCCCTGTTCCTGACCGCCGGCGTGGCCTTCGCCGGCGAGGCGCCGCAGGTGGCCGAGGCCCCCGTGCCGACCGGCCCGACCAGCCAGGCGCCGCTGAGCGACGCGGCCCAGCGCGGCGTCCTGGTCTTCACGCCCGATTTCTTCACCGCCCAGCGCCCGAACACCGCCCTGGACATGGTCAACCGGGTGCCGGGCTTCTCGGTCGACGACGGCTCGGGCGCGCGGGGCTTCGAAGGCGCGGTCGGCAATGTGCTGATCAACAACAACCGCCCGGCATCCAAGAACGACTCCGGCTCCAACGTGCTGAGCCGGACGCCGGCCGGTCAGGTCGAACGCATCGAGCTGATCCGGGGCGGGGCCGCCGGCATCGACATGCAGGGCTTTTCGGTCGTCGTGAACGTCATCCTGAAGAAGGAAAGCAGCCGCCAGTCGATCCTGACCTGGAACACCACCCAGTTCGAAGGCGCGGGCCAGGACCTGTACGGCGGCAGCTATCAGTTCACCGCCCGCAACGGCGACCGCAGCTGGGGCGTGACCCTGTCCGACGGGATCAGCATGAGCGATTCCAACGGTCCCGGCCGCACGATCCGCCGCAACGCCGCCGGCGTCGTGATCCGCGACGAACTGACCGAGCAGGACGGCTATGGCGGCGGCAACTCGATCCGCGGCGCCTATGCCGGGCCGCTGGCGGGCGGCAAGATCGACCTGACCGCCCGTTACGGGATCAACGACTGGCACGGCTCGAACCTTAGCCGCTCGGCGGCGACCTTCCGCGAAAGCCTCGACGATCAGGATTCCAAGGGCGGCGAGTTCGGCGCCACCTGGACCCGCGCCCTCAGCCCGCGCTTCAACCTGGAAACGCGGTTCATGCACGAGTTCGGCAGCTGGGACGGCCTGTCGACCTACAATGTCCGGATCAACGGCGCGGACGCGCCCGAGCAGCGGTTCGCCTATTCCGGCGACAATTCAGAGACCATCCTCCGCGCCCTGGTCCGTCAGGAATGGTCGCCCAAGCTGACGGTCGAGACCGGCGCCGAGATCGCCTACAATATGCGCCAGACGGATCAGGCCTATAGCGAAGGCGGCGTCGCCATCCCCCTGCCCAGCGCCTCGGTCAAGGTCGAGGAGACGCGCGGCGAAGTCTTCTCGAAGGGCACCTGGCGGCTGCATCCCGACCTGACGCTGGAAGCCGGCCTGCGGCTGGAAAGCTCCACCATCAGCCAGTCGGGAGACGCCAATCAGGAGAAGAGCTTCTTCTTCGCCAAGCCCCGTCTTCTGGCCACATGGACGCCGCGCCCCAACAACCAGCTGCGCCTACGATTCGAACGCGAGGTCGGCCAGCTGGACTTCTCGGACTTCGCCGCCTCGGCCGACCTGAGCTCCGAGAATGTCTATGGCGGCAACGTCGATCTGGTGCCCGAGCAGCGCTGGATTTCGGAACTGACCTACGAACGCCGCTTCTGGGGCGAGGGGGTCGTCTCCATCGGATATCGCCACGATCAGATCGTCGACGCCATCGACCGCATCCCTCTGGCCGACGGTTTGTCAGCGGTGGGCAACATCGGCGACGGCACGCTGGAACAGTTGGCGTTGAACGTGACGGTGCCCCTGACCAAATTGGGCGTGCCCGGCGCGCGTTTCACCTTCCGGAACGACTGGAACAAGACTTCGGTCACGGACCCGACGACGGGCCAGGACCGGCCGATCTCGGGCGTTCGGCCGTCTCAGGCGAACGTCGGCTTCGAGCAGGACATCGCCAGCTGGAAGCTGCAGTGGGGCGTCAACTGGCTGCCTCATCTGGGCCAGGGCAACTACTCGCCGGACCAGGTGTCGAAGTGGCGGGGCGCGAACTATTTCGAGACCTTCGTGGAGTACAAGCCCAGCCCGACCCTGTCGCTGCGCGCCCAGCTGAACGTCTGGAACGACTTCACCCAGACCCGCACCGTCTTCGCCGACCGCCAGACCCGCGCCGTGCTGTTCACCGAGGACAGCGAAGTCGATCCCCGCACCTTCGTCTCGATCCGGGTGCGCAAGACCTTCTGACCGGGGCTTCGGCGCTAAAAGAAAAGGGCGGCGTCCGCGTGGACGCCGCCCTTTTCTTTTGATCGATCCGTCTTCTGGATCAGCCGACGGTGGAGGTCCGCGGCGCGGCGATGTTGCCGTCTTCCTGACCTCGATCGGTCAGATCGGGGCCGGGATGGCCGCCGCCGCTGTTGGCGCCATGCGACCAGCCCTTGATGAAGAAGCTGACCACGATGAAGGCCACGCCGATGCCCATGCCCCACATCCCCAGCATGCCGAACACCTCGAGCGAGGTGCGCAGCGCCGCGCCGGGGTTCAGCACCTGACCGCCGACGGTTTCCGTTCCGGCCAGGCCGGCGATCCAGCCGCCGACATATTGGGCGATGGAGCTGGCCAGGAACCAGACGGCCATCATGAAGCTGACCACCTTGGCCATCGACAGTTTGGTGATCTCCGACAGGCCCACCGGCGACAAGAACAGTTCGCCCGTCGTGTGGAACAGATACAGCAGGCCCAACAGGATCAGCGGCATCTGGAAGGCCGAGTTGGCCATGCCGGCGCCCCACACCACCACCATGAAGCCCAGCCCCACCTGCAACAGGCCCAGACCGAACTTCATCGTCGGATTGGGGTCCAGGTTGCGCTTGGCCAGGAAGGCCCACAGCGCCGCCATGATCGGTGCGAAGATCAGGATGAAGCCGGCGTTGAACGACTGGGTCTGGGCGGCCGTGATGGTCGCGTCGATCCACAGGCCGGTGGGCGTGAGGCCCGCCGCCGCCAGCTGCGCCGGCGTCCCCACCGTCATGCCCAGGAATTGGAAGGCGTGCGGCGTGATGGAAAGATCAACGTTCCGGTCGGCGAACAGGTTCAGCGAAGTGCCGGCCTGTTCGAACAGGGTGAAGAAGACCACCGAGCCGAAGATCAGCACCAGGGCCAGCATCATCCGCTCACGCTGGGCCTTGCTCTCGCACACCTTGACGATGACGTAGAGGATGAACAGCAGCGAAGCCACGGTCGCAGCGCCCAGAACCCAGCCCACCAGGGCGTTGCGCTGAACCATGAACCAGACCACGCCGACGCCCAGGATGCTGGCCAGATAGATCGACCATTCGCGGTTGATCGGCCCCAGGACGGGCTTCTTCAGATCAGCCTCCGCCGGCGGCTCGCCCTTGCCTTGCAGCAGGGGCTTGCCCAGGACGAAGACGACCCAGCCCAGGGCCATGCCGACCCCGGCCAGGCCGAAGCCCGCCCACCAGCCGACCGTCTGGCCCAGAAGACCGCACAGGACGGCGGCCCAGAAGGCGCCCAGGTTGATGCCGTAATAGTAGAGGGTGAAGCCGGAATCGCGTCGCGGATCGCCCTGCGGATACAGCTGCCCGACGATGGTGGAGATGTTCGGCTTCAGGAAGCCGACCCCCATGATGATCAGCGAAACCGCCAGATAGAAGACGTTCACGCCCGCCATGTCGCGGGTCGTCTCGATCTTGTAGTCGGCGGTCGGGATGACGGCCGGCAGGGTCGAGGTCGCCGGCAGGCCCTGTATGGCCAGGCCGTTCTCGGCCGGTTCAAACTTGTACTTCTGGCCGTCGATGACGATGGCCACCTCACGCGCCGCGCCGCGGCCTTCGGCGTCGATCTGATAGGTCTGGCCCGCATAGGTCAGGGTTTCCGTCGCCGGACGTCCCTCGAAGGCCATCATTCCGTGACCGGCGACCAGCAGAAGGGCGCCGAAGGCCACGGCCTTGCGCGTGCCGATGAAACGGTCGGCCATGATGCCGCCCAGCAGGGGCAGCAGATAGACCAGCGAGGTGTAGGAGCCATAGGTCGACCCCGCCAGGGCGTCGTCGAACAGGAAGTGCTGCGTCAGGAAGAAGATCAGAATCCCGCGCATGCCGTAGTAGGAGAACCGCTCCCACATCTCGGCGAAGAACAGAATTATGAGCCCTCTCGGGTGGTTCTTCAGGATTTGAAGAAGCACGGGAACGCCCGTGGCGAGGGTGATGACCACCCCCAGAAGAATGACGATATTCATGCCTACCCTTTGTCATCGGGACCGTTCCGGTCCTCGGTCGCATTGAGAGGAGGCGAACGCGCGCCTCCCCGCCCCCGTGGCGAAGGGGTGAAAAGACCACCGGGTCCGTTGGTTTACAAGCGCTAACGCGACGTGACCGGTGGTCGCGGCGGCGCTCGCAATGAATTTACAACCTATGGGTGTTTCTCTTGGCGCAACCCCTGCAATGAAGGAGGCCGCCAATCCGGCGCGTGTTCATTATGGGATTTCGCCCCTTGTCCTTGCGACCGATCCGCCGATCCGACCATGAGGGGCTGAATCGCCTTCATCGCGCGGTGGGCTGGCCCGAGCGGTCGCCGGCGGGCTGGCGCTGGCTGGAGGACAATCCCGCGCGCCGGGATCTGGATGCGCCGATGGGCTGGGTCGTGACCGACGACGGGGATGAGCCGGCGGCCATGCTGGGCAATTTCGTGCAGCGGTTCCGGCTGGGCGCGCGCGCGCTGCACGGGGCCACGGGCTTCTCCATCATCGTGCCGCCCGAGCGCAAGGGCGCCAGCCGAGGCCTGATCCGCGCCTTTTTGGCCCAGCCGGGCCTGTTCGCCCGCTACACCTTCAACGCCAACGCCCGCTCGGCGCCGCTGTACAAGCTGTTCGGTCTGAAGCCCTGGCCCGACACGACCCATGATCTGAAGCTGTCGTGGATCGTCGATCGGCTGGCCTGCGCCCAGGGGCGGGCGTTGCGTCACCTCCTGGGGCGGACCTCGGCCGATACGGCCGCTCGGCTGGGCGAAAGGTTGATGAACCGGCGCCTGTTCCAGCCCGAGGCGTTGCGCCTGCCCCCCGACATCACGCCGCTGCGCGACCTGTCGGACGGATCGCCCTACGCGGACTTCTGGCGCGCCCTGTCGCAGGAGGATCGCCTGCTGGCGGACCGCAGCCCCGAGGTTCTGCGCTGGCGGCTGGCCGATCCCGACCTGACGACGCCGCCCGTGCTGCTGGCCTGCGTTCGGGACGGTCGGATCGTCGGCGTGGCCCAGGCCCTGATGACCAAGACCAGCCTGATCGAACCGCCCTGCCTGGATATTCTGGACCTGATCGCCCTGAACGACGCGCCCGACGCCGTCGCCCGGCTGGCCCGATGCCTGATCGACAATGCGCGGGGCCTGGGCGCGGCCAAGGCGCGACTGCAGATGGCGACTCCGGCCCTGCTGCAGGCTCTGGGCGACCTGGGCGAACAGGCGCGACGCGAGGGCGGCTGGGGCCACTGTCACGCCATCGTCGACGATCCGGCGCTGGCGGCCGCCTGGGCCCCCACGCCGTTCGACGGCGATTACGGCGTCTGTTCACGCCCCGTCCCCTTGCCGCGCGTCCGGCGCGGGACGGTTCGGGCGGCGACGCCCGCTGGCCGGGTTTCCAAGGCCTAGAGGGCTTGGGACCTCAGGGTCGGGCCTTCAGTTCGTCGCGGATCTCGATCAGCAACTGTTCGGTCGCGGTCGGGGCGGCGGGGGCGGCGTCCGGCTCGGCCGCCTGCTGACGGCGCAGCTTGTTGATCAGCTTCACCATCATGAAGATGACGAAGGCCACGATCACGAACTGGATCAGCACATTGATGAAGGCGCCGTATTCGATGACCGCCGGAGCCCCCTTGGGATTGGTCGGATTGACCGGCAGGGTGATCTTCAGATCGGCGAAGTCGATTCCGCCGATCAGCCAGCCGATGGGCGGCATGACGACCTGATCCACCAGGCTGGTGACGATCTTGCCGAACGCCCCGCCGATGATCACGCCGACGGCCAGGTCGACGACATTGCCCTTGACGGCGAACTCGCGGAATTCCGACAGCAAACTCATGACGATCTCTCCAGTATCGTATTGTGTTGCGAGGCGTCGCCTCAGGCGTCGCCAGAGGCGTTCAGCCGCTCGCGCAGCTCCTTGCCGCTCTTGAAGAAGGGCACGGCCTTGGCCGGAACCTCGACGGTCTCGCCGGTGCGGGGATTTCGGCCCGCGCGCGCCGGGCGCGACCGCACCGAAAAGGCGCCGAAACCGCGCAGTTCGACCCGCCCGCCCTCGGCCAGGGCGCCGGTCATCTTGCCGAGGATGACGTTCACCAGCCGCTCCACCTCGGCGTGGGTGAGATGCGTGTTCTCCGCCGCCAGTTTCTCGATCAGTTCGGACTTGATCATCAGGCCCCCTTGCCAGCGTCCGACCGGCCAAGCGTCGCCCGCCGCCGTCGGAAGGCGGCACCCTAACGCCCGGCGCGCGCATGAAAAAGCCCCCATCGACACCGCAACGCCCCGACGCGGCGCATTTCGGCGCCCATGAAGCAAGAAAAAGGGCGGCGGGATGTCTCCCGCCGCCCTTCGACAGCCTGCCCATGCGGGCGAAGCCTTACTCCTTGGACCCGGCGTTCTTCAGCGCGGCGCCCAGGATGTCGCCCAGCGAGGCGCCCGAATCGGACGATCCGAACTGTTCGATGGCTTCCTGCTCGTCCTTCATTTCCAGCGCCTTGATCGACACCGAGACGCGGCGCGAGGCCTTGTCGACGGCGGTGATCATGGCGTCGACGCGGTCGCCGACGGCGAAGCGTTCCGGACGTTGCTCGTTGCGGTCGCGCGACAGGTCCGACTTGCGGACGAAGGCCGTGACCGGCGCGTCGTCTTCACCGAACTTGACCTCGATGCCGCCCGACTCGATCGCCGTCACGGTGACGGTGATCTGCTGGCCGCGACGATAGGTGTCGCCCTCGCCGATCGGATCGCCGCCCAGTTGCTTGATGCCCAGCGAGACGCGTTCCTTCTCGACGTCGACGTCCAGGACCTTGGCCTTGACCATCTCGCCCTTGCGGTAACGCTGGATGGCTTCTTCGCCCGACACCGACCAGTCCAGGTCGGACAGGTGCACCATGCCGTCGATGTCGTTGTCCAGACCGATGAACAGGCCGAACTCGGTGGCGTTCTTGACTTCGCCCTCGACGGTCGAACCGATCGGGTGGTTGGCGACGAAGGCGTCCCACGGATTGTCCTGAGCCTGCTTCAGGCCCAGCGAGATGCGGCGCTTGGAGGCGTCGACATCCAGGACGACCACGTCCACTTCCTGCGAGGTGGAGACGATCTTGCCCGGATGGACGTTCTTCTTGGTCCAGGACATTTCCGAAACGTGCACCAGGCCCTCGACACCGGCTTCCAGCTCCACGAAGGCGCCGTAGTCGGTGATGTTGGTGATGCGGCCCGTGTATTTGGCGCCGACCGGATATTTGGCTTCCACGCCATCCCAGGGGTCCGACTGCAGTTGCTTCATGCCCAGCGAGATGCGCTGGGTGTCCGGGTTGATCTTGACGATCTGGACCTTGACGGTGTCGCCGACGGCCAGAACCTGGCTCGGGTGCGAGACGCGCTTCCACGACATGTCGGTGACGTGCAGCAGGCCGTCGATGCCGCCCAGGTCGACGAAGGCGCCGTAGTCGGTGATGTTCTTGACCACGCCTTCGCGGATTTCACCTTCTTGCAGCTGGCCGACCAGCTCGGTGCGCTGTTCGGCGCGGGCTTCTTCCAGGATGGCGCGACGCGAAACGACGATGTTGCCGCGCGGACGGTCCATCTTCAGGATGGCGAAGGGCTGTTCCTTGCCCATCAGCGGGCCGACGTCGCGGACGGGACGGATGTCGACTTGCGAGCCGGGCAGGAAGGCCGAGGCGCCGCCCAGGTCCACGGTGAAGCCGCCCTTGACGCGGCCGACGATGGCGCCGTTGACCGGCTGACCTTCGGCGAACACGACTTCCAGACGGGTCCAGGCTTCTTCGCGACGGGCCTTGTCGCGGCTGATGACGGCTTCGCCCAGGGCGTTCTCGACGCGCTCCAGGTAAACCTCGACGTTGTCGCCGACCTTCGGCAGCTTGGCGTCTTCGCCCTGGCCGAATTCGCGCATGGCGATGCGGCCTTCGGTCTTCAGACCGACGTCGATGATGACGATGTCTTTTTCGATGCCGACGACGCGGCCGTGAACGACCTGGCCTTCGCCGAAGTCGCGGCCCGACAGTTGTTCGTCGAGCAGGGCGGCGAAATCGTCGCGGGTAGGATTGAGGGTGTCAGTCATGGAGCTGAGAAGCGTCCTGTAGGGGCTAGGGCGCGCGACCGCATGGCCCCGCGCACGGTGGATGTCAGGAAGGGTAGTCGGTCGTCAGATGCGAGGCCGGATCGACCAGAACGCCCGCGGAAGCCGAGGGTGGGTGCGTTGGATTTGCGAGGGAAGGATCAGAGATCCTGTTTCGCGCGCGCCGCCTCGACGATACGGCGGGCCGCATCGAAGGCGGCCTCTATACCCATGTCGGTCGTGTCGAGCAAGACCGCGTCGGCGGCCTGGACCATCGGGGCCGCGCCGCGCCCGGCGTCGCGCTCGTCGCGCCGCTGGATATCGGCCAGCATCTCTTCGAAGCTGATATCGATCCCGCGCGCCGTCAGCTGCTTCCAACGCCGCGTGGCGCGCACCTCGGGAGTCGCGGTGACGAACAGCTTGGCCGGGGCGTCCGGCGCGATCACCGTGCCGATGTCGCGCCCGTCCAGCACCGCCCCGCCCGCCTGGGCCGCGAACGCCTGCTGCAGGTCCAGAAGCGCCCCCCGCACGCCGGGAAAGCCCGCGACGCGGCTGGCCGCCTCGCCCGCCTCGCCCGTGGTCAGGCGTGGGTCGTCCGACAGGCCCGTGGCGTCGAGCCCCCGCGCCGCAGCCGTCGCCGCCGCCTCGTCGTCCAGCGAGCCGCCGTCCTGCAGCACCTTCAGCCCCACCGCCCGATACAGCAGCCCCGTGTCCAGGTGCGGCAGGCCGTAGGCCTTGGCCAGGCGCGCGGCGATGGTCCCCTTGCCAGAGGCGGCCGGTCCGTCGACGGCGATAACGAGTGGCTGTGTCAGAGCGGGTCTTCCGAGACTTAGCGAGGATCAATGTCGCCCAAGCGACGATGTTCAGTGCGGAGAAGGCCTACCCGTTCCTCTGCCAGCCACACAAGCTCTCGCGCTATTCTTGACCTGAACGGATGGGCGGGGCTGCGCGGACCAGCCCAGAGCGCTTACGACGCAAAGCACCCCGAGGAGCACCGAGGGCATCACTCCCCTCAGGATGACGATCGCTTTGAACTCGCGGGGATGTTGGCTGCGGGAGACCTTGTAGAAACCGAGGTCGTTGACGTCGAAACCTTGCGCTTCGAGCATCGCTGCGTAGCGGTACCTTGTGTGCGCCCAAGTCTGGCCGTCGCTCAGATCGACAAAAGACGCCGCCGCCCATGTGACGAAAAAACAGCCGGCGACCGCAGCCAGCACCCCAAGGGCTCGACGCGCAGACCAGGCGCCCTGACCATCAGTCAATCGATCCTCCCGCCCAGCCCGTTCATCATCTCGACGAAGCCGGGGAAGCTGGTGGCGATCATTTCGGGGTCCAGCACCGAGACGGGCTGTTCGGCAGCCAGGCCCAGGACCAGATGGCTCATGGCGATGCGGTGATCGTGGGCGGTCGCGACCGTGGCCCCGCCGCGCACGGGTCCGCCGGTGACGAGGAAGCCTTCGGCCTCCTCCTCGACCTGGACGCCGCAGGCGCGCAGGCCGTTGACCATCAGGGCGATCCGGTCGCTTTCCTTGACCCGCATCTCGCCCACGCCGCGCATGACGGTGACGCCGTCCGCAAAAGCCGCTGTGGCCGCCAGGATCGGATATTCGTCGATCATCGAGGCGGCGCGATCCTCGGGAACCACGACGCCCTTCAGTCGGGAATGGCGGGCGGTGATGTCGCCGACGTCCTCGCCTCCGGCCTGGCGGCGGTTATGAATGGTCAGGTCCGCGCCCATTTCGATCCAGGTATCGAACAGGCCGGTGCGAAGCCTGTTCAGCATCACCCCCTCGACCGTCACCTCCGATCCCGGAACGATCAGACCCGCCGCCAGCGGGAAGGCGGCCGAAGACGGATCGCCCGGAACCGCCACATGGGCGCCCTTCAGCGGCTGACGCCCCTTCAGGGTGATCGTCCAGCCCTCACCCTGATCCTCGACCAGGACTTCGGCGCCGAAGGCCCTCAGCATCCGCTCGGTGTGATCGCGGCTCTTTTCCGGCTCGGTCACGGTCGTGACGCCCTCGGCGTTCAGCCCCGCCAGCAGGATGGCCGACTTGATCTGGGCCGAGGCCACGGTCTGCACATAGTCGATGCCCGTCAGCGCCCCGCCGGTCAGGGCCACCGGCACCCGATCCTCGGCCGCCAGCCAGCCGAACCGTGCGCCCATGTCGGCCAGAGGCCCCGTCACCCGCTTCATCGGCCGTTTGCGAAGGCTGGCGTCCCCGTCGAAAGTCGCCGTCAGCGGATAGCCCGCCGCCGCCCCCATCAGCAGACGCACCCCGGTTCCGGCGTTGCCACAGTCGATCACAGACATCGGGGTCTTGAACCCGCCGGCGCCGACGATGCGCCATTCGCCCTCGCCGGTCCGCTCGACCTTGGCGCCGAAGGCCTCGATCGCGCGGGCGGTGGCCAGGACGTCGTCGCCTTCCAGCAGCCCCTCGACCGTGGTCACGCCGGACGCCATGCCGCCGAAGATCATCGACCGGTGCGACATGGATTTGTCGCCGGGCGCGCGCACGGTCCCGGCAAGCGCGGCGGAGCGGTGGGCGGTCAGTCGAGAGGTCATCTTGGCCCGCTTCAGGCTGGAGGACGGACAGGCGCGCGGGCGGCGCGTGAAGATGGCTTTTGACAGCGGCCCTAAGGGGTGGCAAGGGACCGCCCCGAATTCAACCCGTTGAAAGCATCCCACCGTGGCCAATCCCGAACTGGGCGCCAAACAGGTCTGCCCGAACTGCCAGGCGAAATTCTACGATCTGAACCGCCGCCCCGCCCACTGCCCCAAATGCGGCACGGACTTCGATCCCGAAGAGGCGCTGAAGCTGCGCAGCCGCCGCGCCCGTCCCGGCTATCCGTCCGACGACGAGGACACGGAAGACCAGGTCAAGGACAAGTCGGCCGACGGCGAAGAGGACGAGGAAGAGGACGTCCGCGCCCCGGAGATCGACGAGGAAGGTCATGAGCCGATCCTGACTCCGGACGACGACGACGATTCCCCGGCCGACGCCTCGGAAGAATCCGGCATGGGTTCGACCGACGGCGACGACGACGATCTGCTGGCCGACGATGACGACGACTCCGTCCCCTTCATCGAGGACGAGGACGACGACTCCCTGGAGGACGAGATCGCCAAGCCGTCGCGCGACGACGACTGATGCTTTTTGGGGTGCGCCTATCGCGCTTCGCGCTGCTTGAGGCGCGGTAGGTTCAGCCTTCCGGGTAGCCCTTTCGCCTTGAAAAGGCTTCCGATTTTCACCCCTGGAAGCGGAGTGAAAATAAATGTCGAAACAGGCTTGATCGCAGAAAAGGCCTGACATAGTTTCCGCCGCCTCGCCGGGGGCCATCGCAAGATGAACCGGGCGATCCAGACCGCAAGGTCCGGGGCTTTAGCTCAGTTGGTAGAGCGCTTGCATGGCATGCAAGAGGTCAGCGGTTCGACTCCGCTAAGCTCCACCAATTTTCAAGGGGTTAGCAGTTCCGCTGCTAACCCCTTTTGCTTTGGGGTAACATCGGGGTAACGAACGGCGTTATTATTTTAGTTGTCTCAGGGCGTTTCGCCGGGTCGCTTCGGGTTCCGAAAAGCGGAGTGGCATTTCGAAGATCCTCGGATCGCCGTCTCGTCGTCAGTGCTCCGCAGCATCCCCTAGAGCGCGCCTAGCGCGACATCGACGATCACGGGCGTTGAAGGGTCGGCTGATCGTGAAGTGCATCAGAGGCCTTTCCATGCCGAAGCCGCGCTGATGGGCGGCTGGAAGCCTTACCGACCACCCTTTTCTGCCTACCACCTCACTCCATCTATAGGGCTCACTCCGGAAACCTCCTGCGGACCGGAACCCGAGGCGCGCGATGAAAGTCTTTTGGTCCTGGCAAAGCGACACCCACCAGGCCTCCGGCCGCCACTTCGTGCGTGCCGCGCTGGAGGCGGCCGTTGAACGACTGGTCGATCATCCCGGACTCGAGGACGCCGAGCGCCCCAGCGTGGATTCCGACACCAGCAATGTGCCGGGATCCCCTCCGATCGCGGAGACCATCCTGCGCAAGATTCGCGAATGCGCGGTCTTCGTCGCCGATGTGACCCCGATCGAGACGACGGTGGGGGGCAAGAAGCTTCCTAATCCGAACGTGATGCTGGAACTGGGTTACGCCTTGGCAAATCTCGGTCTCGAGCGGATCATACTCGTGATGAATCAAGCAGAGGGCGCGTCCCTACGGGCTCTGCCGTTCGATCTGCGCCATTGGCGCGCCCCGCTGACATACGCCCTGAGACGGGACGCCCCGGACGATCAGAAGCAGGAGGTCCTCGCTACCCTGGTGGACGATCTAGTGGCCAGTGTCGGCCCCTGCCTCGCCTTCGTCGCCGCCAACCAAACGGCGCCCCTCCACCCGGAAGGAGTTCCTGCCGATCCGGGAGATCCGGCGATCTGGGATGGCGCAATGCCGACGGTCCGGGTCCGATCCTCGCCGATGCAGCAGGAATCCGACCTGCCTGTGGTCGCGGGCCCGAAGCTGTGGTGCCGGATCATTCCCGCAGGGCCCGTGGAGGCGAGCCGGCAGGACGTCTCGCGACCCCGGAATGGATCCCTCAGCCTCGCGCCGCTCGGCGACTACGCCAACCTCTGGACGGGCGTCTCGCAGGACGGAGCCGCAGCTTGGGTCTGGGAAGCCGGTCAGCAGAAGCTGAACGCCCTCACCCAGTGGTTCCAGGAAACGGGGGAGATCTGGGGTTTCTGGCCAGACGTCCTCACCGACTGGCAGGAGGCTTCGATGTTCAGCGACGTCTACGCCGCTAGAGGCTTGGTGCGCTCTCTCGACGTCCATGCCGCGACCTTGCAGCATTTCGGCGCCGCCTTCCCCTGGCGAATCAAGGTCGGTGTGCGAGGCCTGCACGGCAGCGTCCTGCCCACCTCCGGACGCATGGGGCGCTTGCAGGCCTTGAGCGACCGCGCGGTAGTTGAACGGATGATCCCGGCCTGGTCGGAAACCCTCTCCGGGGACATCGCCTTCGAGTTCATCGGCCGCGTCCACGATGCCTATGGCGCAACGAATCTGACACGGGAGGCATTTGATCGCATGCTGACGAACGGCTGAGGCTGACGCGGCGGCCGCGGCACCTCGCCCTCCCCGGCAGACGATCTTTCCCATCAGTGACGAGGGAAAAGCGCCTCCAGCCGGTCCGTCATCCAATCGAAAGCCGCCACGGGCGCCATATCGCCCGGCATCGGTCCGGCAGGATCGAAGATGGCCTTGAGAAGATAGACGCTGCGCTCAAGGGCCACGCTGTCGTCTCCCAGATCGAACTGGGAGGTCGCCTCACGGAACCGAAGGATGGCCGACGGATGGTCACCGCCGCCCCGTTTCGCCTGCTCGAACACGAACAACCAGGCTAGGGCGACGACGATGGCCAAGGCCCGAAACTCCCTCTCCTCACCCGCAGCCGTTTTCAACGCCCATTGGGTCGCGAAATTATCAGCGTCCCACTCCTGCCGAACCATCAAGTCGCGCCCAAACAGCTTCGTATGATTTTTGGTGATGTGTCCCAGTTCGTGGAGCATGATCCAGCTCACGGCGCCGAGCGCTAGGCTGGTGACCAGGCCGGGCTCGGTCCTCAGCGGCGCCTTGACATCAGGCATGTCCAAGCTTTCCGGCCAGGGTTCGTCCTCCCCCATCAGCCGGCGGGCGTAGTCGACATAGTCGCCGAGCCGGAATTCCGCCCATAGGCGGCCCACATCGACCGACCCGGCTCCCCGCAGTTCCGGATGGCTGGCGAGCCAGGACCCGGCGTCGCTTACATGGAAGGCGGCGTGTGCGAGACACCAGATCCCGCCGAGGCCGGAAGGAGAGACGTACAGATGGCGATCTTCGACGACAGCCGCGAAGAAGGAGGCAAGGTCGCTACGTCGCATCTCGACCGGCGTGTCACCAAACACCTGAGCGGCAAGATCGTCGGCGCGTTCCGGCGCGATCGCAAAGGGCGCGGATGCCGCCATTCGCGCCAGACCCTCGGTCGCCTCTGAGGTGGTCACCATAGTCTGTCTCCCGGTGTCGGCGGCTGCATGTGTTCACGCGGTCAGGCTCACACGGCACGAGCGGCTCGTAGCGCCTTCCAGAAGGGGCCGGCGAGACGGACCGGCGTCCGGTCTATCAGGGCATCGAGGATGTCCCGAATCGCGGGCGCGGTGTCCGGACAAGTGTCGACCAATCGCGCGATGGCCTCGGAGAAACGCTCCGGGCCGCTTCCCTCATAAGATCGCGCCGCAGCCGCGAAGGCCTCCACAAGGCCTTCGAGACGACCTGGGGCCTCCGAGGGCGCCTTCAGCCAAGTGGGGGCGAACGCCGACAATCGGGCGAGAAAGGCCTCGCTAACCTCTTCACTCGTGAACCGGCCGGCCGCCTCCGCGGCGTATCTCAAGGTTTCGACGGGCCTGTCGCGGGCCACGAGCGCCGCGGGATCGACCCGGTCGATCACGCCGTTCAATCGGCCTGCCGCCGCCTCGGGCAGAACCGGCAGGCCGACATTGAAGAGGAAGGCCCAAGCGTTTTCGTTGTCGACGGTCTCCTCCAGAACCTCCACGGCTTGGTTGAGCATCGCGTCAAGGTCGTGCCCGACCAGGATCGCTTCCGGGGTCGGGCGGTCCATCCATGTCGGCCCGACTTCGGGACGGGGGGCGAAGACGCGAATGGAGGGCCGAGGGTCCGATGCGTCCGGAGGCACCGCGAGACCACGCGCCACAGTCTCGACCGTTTCCTTCGGGAGGGCCAACATATGCCCATCGTCGCCCAAGGCATATTCCAGACCCGCCATCAGAAGGGCCGGGCCGTTCACGGCCGTGGGATGGAGGGACGAGTCGCTATGGCCATGTTCCAGGCGCAGGAGATCAACGCCGTCGAGCCGTGGCTTCTGGTTGCGGAAGAACGCGACCACTTCCTCGCCGTCCAGCCCTAGCGTCCCGAGAAGATCCGTCAGCCGGTCGGCGAAGCACCAGGTCACGACATGCTTCTGCAGCGGGGACAGATCATCCCAGTCTTCCTGGCCGGCGAACGCCTGCATCCCCCAGTGCAGAAGCGCGATAAAGAGGCCCCCGAGGCGTGTGACAGCCTCGGCGGTCGCCAGAATTTCGCCGCCTAGATCCGCTTCCACTGAAGAAACAAGGCCAAGGCGCAGCGCGCGAAGACGCTGGATGCGAGCCATTGGCGTGATCGCACGCAACCGACCCAGGTCCACGCCCGTCCATAGGGCGTCCGGCGGCGTAAAGGGCAGGCCCGCTATTCGGCCCAAGGCGGCGATCGACGGAAGATCTTTGCTGAGCCAGTCGACCGCCTGATCCATCCGCGTCTCGGGATCCCGCCAACGGACATAGGTCAGCCAATCCCGGGCTGCGGGCGGTTCGAACGCCTCCACCCCGACGTCGTCGCCCGCCTGCAGAGCAGCCGCCACCCCGTCTAGGTATAGGCGCACCGAACGGTCACGAACTTTGCGGGCGAGCTGGATGCGGCGGTCCGGCTCGGCTTCGCCGAGGAGGGCGGCCTCGAGCTCGGACCGGTCCTCGGGGAGGATGTCGCACTCCTCGAACAGCGCCGCCAGGCTGCTCTCGCGTACCTCGGGATCCCGGCTGAGCAGGCCGAAGTTCGAATCCCTCAGACTGATGTGGAGATCGCCCGAGAGATCGATCCTCCAAGGCTCGTCCTGCGCCCGCCGAATCGTGACCCGCCCCTTTTCGTCGCTGAAGGGCGCCGCCCCGCTCTCGCCATTCATGGCATCGGCGACGGCGGACCAGAAGACGCTGGCCGCGAAGGTCTTGTCCTCGACCGTGATCGCCGTCGTCTCCCCGAAGCCCAGATCCTGCATGAAGCCCAGATCGGCAGACATGGCGTCACGCAAAGAGTCCGGTAGTTGGGTAAGCACCGCCCGAGTCAGAGCGCGCACGCTCTCACGCGCCTCGGCGCTCAAGGTCTGGCCTTCCATATCGTCCAGTCGGAAGAGATCGCGGGCCCAGTCGATCGTACGGGCCGCCGTAGCCGGATCTCTCTCAAGGCGATCCATCAGCACACTGTCATTCAGCCAGGCGAGGTAGTGTTCCCGACGCTTCCAGGAAGGGTCGCCATAAGCGCTACTGAGCTGGAACGCCGCTGCGACGAGACCGGCGAAGTTCAGGGCGGCGACAGTCTCCGCCCCGTCGGCGATCGCATTGTCCTCAGCGCCGGCCCCGGGCCGAGGCAGCGTCTCGGCGCGTAGGCACCGCCAGATCCAGTCGCAGTGCGCCCGGGCGGTGTCCACGGAGATCTGCGCGTTCCATCGCGCGATCACGGCCCCTTCACAGATGCGCCGAAGATGCAGCAAGAAGGGCAGTTCGAGGGGGCGCTCGTCAGGTTCGCCCGTGGGCGTGAGCCGCAGCTTGTCGGCTAGGGTTTGGGCCAGGGCCACGTTCCTGCGCAGGACCGATAGGCCCTGCGTCTCGACCACCACGCCGTCCCGCACCTCCGCCGCCGCGAGATGATAATCGATCTCGGCCGTCTCGATTGGCAAGAAGAGGGCGCCGCCCTGTCGCAACTTGGTCAGGCGGTCGAAATAGCCAGCGTCATCGATCCGTTCGGCCCGTCGGAGTTCACCGAGGATGTCGAGCACCCCGACGATCGGCGCCTGTCCCGCGTGGGCAAAGCTGCTGAGGTAGCGATCTTCCACCCAAAGCCGGTTTTCCGTAGCCTCCCCGGCGGCGCTCATGACCTCGGCCAGGGACCGGCCGACGGCGCTCCTGGAGAAGGCGTCGTCGTTGGGATCAATCTCCAGCGCCCCACGACCGACGAAAGCGTAATGCGCTTCCGCCTGTCTTGCGATCCGACGCCGCAACCGGGAAATTGAGAGGACCAGATTGGCGGTTCGCTGGAGCGTGTCCACGAGCGCACGGGTCCGCGCCAATGACGCCGCGTCCATAAAGACTGCATACGTCGAGGCCACGGCGTCGAAAGCACCCATCTCGAAGAGGCTGTCCAGCACGTCGTCGGTGAAGACCAGCATCACGCCGGGCAAGGGCCAGCTCGACGCGGCCGCGGGCGCGGAGCACGGCAGGGCCTCACGCCACCGTTCGAGCTGTTCAGACGAGGCCGCGCCGGCCGCTTCGATTCCGAAAAGGACCTGCCCGAGCGCGAAGCCATCCTGCGGCGTTTCACCATCGGAGCCAACCGTCCGGGCGTCCGGCGGCGGCTCCAGACCGATGCGGCGGCCAACCTCCGCAAGGATCCGCCGCGCCGCCGTGCCTCGCCTTGGTTGATGATGGCGGGTGGTTCGCTCGATCTCCATCAGGGCATGCGAGGTCGCCGCTCCAATGTGCAGCCGTGGCCCGAGGGCCTCCAGCACCGGCAGCAGATCGAGCTGATGTGCAATCAACAGGGCGCTGATGTCGAGATGGTAGCGGCGTTCCCCCAGAGGCGCGGGGTCGATCCCGGCGTCCTCGCGCGAACCGGCGCGCAGGAACAGGGGGCGAGGCGCGTGCGGCGTCAAATTATAGATTTCGGCCAAGCTGGCGCCGGAGGCTTCGGCCAGAAAGTGAGTCGGCGCGATCGCCCGCTTCCACTTGTCGTCCAGTTCCGCGGCCCGCTCGCGTCCTCGCCCCAGTTCCTCGACCAGCTCATCGATCGAGACCTTCCAGACGCCTTTGCCCTCATCCGCCAGTCGACCCACGGCGACGAGCAGGTCCGGCTTCTCTCCCTCGACTCCCAAGTTGAAGCTCAGACCGTACGCCTGCAGCGCCATGGCGTCGTCGAGGTCGCGGTTGACTGCGTGGCGCCAGAGATCGCGCGCGAGCTCCGGGTCCTGGGACACGAGGTTCTGGGACCAGACCAAGGCGTCCATTGGCTCCAAGGCGCCGCCTTCGAGCGCGGCCTTCACCTTCGGAATGGCGCCCTCCAGATCGCCGAGGTTCAACCGCAAACGGGCTTCCCGCAGCCCGTCCGTCACCGTCCGGCTATCGGCCGCTAGGGCGGCGGCGCGGCTGACCGCCTGTAGAGGATCGCCGACCTGGGCCAGAGCTTCGGCCTCCACCCGGCGCAGATCGAACGGGAGGCGGCCGCCGGGGAAGAGGCTCACGTCAGAGCTGAGGATGTCCAGCGCGCCAAGCGGATCGCCATCGTTGTAGGCGGCGATCGCCGCGATACGGCTTGCGGCTGCGGTGGCGAAGCGCTGAAGGCCGGCGCGATGACGGGCGAGGACGCTCCACCGCTCGCCGTTGCTAAGGGCCGCAGCCTGGGTCAGGGCGGTGAACGGCGGCGGATCGGCGCTGATAGCCGATTCAAACTGCGACTCCGCCTGCGCCCAGTCGCCTGTCCTGTGGGCCGCTGCGAGCGTAGCGGGCACGATCTCGTCGCCGGAGGGCGCGGGGCCTAAGCGATCGCGGACATTCTCGACTTCCGCACGGACAGCCTGCGCCACACCGGTCGTCAGGGCCGTCTCGACAAGCGCCAGCAAGGCGGGTTCGTCAGCTTCCTCGGTCAACCAGTCCAGCGTCTGCGCTTCGCCGGGCGCCAGGTCGCCCTCCTTGAGGGCCCGGGTCAAGGCGGCGCGCGATGAGGTCAAATCGACCTCCAAATCACGCATCAGCACCCAGCCAATAACCTGTGTGTCGCGCGGATCGGCGGCGAGCATCCGGGCCGCCTGGTCGGCCGCCTCCTCACGCCGGGCGGGCAGATTGCCGAGGCAAGCCAGCACCCAGGCCTCGTCCGCCCACCGGCTCTGACGTAGCGGATCGCCGGCCGCCAGACGTCTGAAGCGTTCCAACGCCTGCTCCAGCCGACCCGTTGACGTATCGTCGCGACGGACCAGCATCCAGTTGAGAGGATTGGGGTTGAGAACCGTCGGAGGCGGCGCCAGCGGGGAGAGGGCCTGGGCGTAGAGGGCGGTCGCCAGGGTCCTGGAAATAGCCGTGTTGTCGGGGTCGATCATCTCGGCCCGTTCGACCGCGGCCAGACCGGCAGACCGCTCCCCACGCTGCAGATGAAGATAGGCGCGCAGCCGCAGCGCTTCGGGATCGTCCGCCTCCAGGGCGTCGAGATCGGCCTCCGCCTCCTGGGGTTTGCCGGTCACGAGCAGGAGACTCGCGCGTAGCGCCCGGCCTTTCGCCGTGGTCGGTTCGCCCAGCGCCGACAAGCCCGCCGCCGCCCCATGCGCATGCATGGCGATCAGGGCCGCCAGACGCGGCTCCACGCTCGGCGCATACCCGTCGGCTTCGGCGCTGAAAGTCCGAGCGCCGTCGATATCGCCCCGGCTCAGCGCTGCCGATCCCTGGAGCCTGACGATGCGCGATCTGAGATCATCGGGCATGCTGTCCCAGCCAACGCCGGTCCTGAGGTCCGCCAAGACGGCTTCGACCTCCGCGATGTCGCCCCGCTCAAGGCTTTTCGACGCGACAGCGAGGGTCTTCTCCGCCTCGCCCGTGAGCGCCATGGCGAAACTGTCCAGACGGTCCCTGAGATCGGTTCGGGCCGCGTCTTCCGTCCGCGCCGCCTCCGCATCCGTATCGTCGCAGATCCTGTCGACCCAGTCCCGACCGCCGAGATACTGAGACACCATTCCGGGCTGACGCCGCAGCTTCTCCTGGAGCTGCCGGGGCGACCAGACCTCGAACTCCAGGCCAAAGGTGGCGAACCGAGCCTTTGCCGCCTCGATGTCCGCAATTCGAACGCGATGATGGGTGTCGGCGGTGACGGCGAGAACGAACCGTTTCACCGATTCCGCCTTCCACCGGGAATCCCAATGCCGAAGGAAGTCATCGCACCAACCGGCGATCTCCCCTTTGACGATCTTCTGGTAGCGTTTGCAGGAAACGACGATCAATCCCTGCGGCGTCTCGCCGAACGCATCGATACCATACTGAGCATCGAAGCGGGTGTGGTAGAGGTCCGCCCGTGTGACGCCCGGCTCCTTGTCCAGCAGCGAACAACACAGCTCCTCGAAATCCTCCGAGGTCAGCTCGGCGAACTTCGGCGGATCCGCACGGCGCAGGCTCGGCGTCACGCTCTTGCGAGGTCGCGAATCACTCTCCTTGGACGTCTCAGGCCGCTTCATGCATGAAGGGTAGGAGTTTCAATCGCGAAGTCGAACAACGGAATGCGTGAAGCGGACGCCCCGTCCACAGGCGGATGGGGGCCGGTCCGCGGTTCGACCAATCCGTCAATATTCCCTGACGATCGCCCACCCTCGTGTCCATCAGCGCGGCGGCGAGACCACCACCTTGATCTCCTTCAGCCCGGTTCGCGACCCGGACAGGTCGGACTGGAAACCGGTGGCGTTCTTAAGGTGATTTCCCGGGTCGTAGACAAGGCAGACCAGCCGATCGACTTCCTGGTTGGCGCCGTAGTCAACGAAGTCGTTCGCCAGCTCTTTCTTGATCTTGCCGGTATCGGATGTCTTCCTCACATACTTCAACTCGATCATGGTCCGGAGCGGCTTGATGAAGAACTCGCACCGGGAAGCGCTACCGCCTACGGACGGGCTCCATTCCTCTTCTCGGACATCAGGGAAGTAGGCCGCCAGGATCGATCGGAAGAGATACTGACAGTCCCATTCGTCGTTGATTGCATAGGTCGCGCCGCCATGAGGATGGGTCTTGAGCGCCAGCACGCTCTCGTGGAACCGGCGTGTCAGCGCAACGACCAGATCGAGCGCGGTCTGTTCGGGATCGATCGCGGCGGCGGGCGGCGCGGGCCTGCGTGACAGGGCATGATCGATGGCACCCATAACATGAAAAACCTGGCGGCGCGCGACGTCGACGATGTGCGGCGCACCGACTAGGTTGTGCTTCTTTTCGTAATCGGCCTGCTCCTTGTCCAGGTCGTCGGCCATGGCCTGAACGAAGGCGCGGTACGTGACTAGGCCCTGCTCGAACTGTTCCGGCGACGCAAACATCTCGTTCGGGATCCGGATATCGGCGACGAATTCCTCGGAATAGTGATAAAGGTTGGAGATCACGTCGCGCGACGCGCCATGCCAAGGATCCTTCCAGGACCCTGGATAGCCCTTGGCGTCCTGCATGGCGTTGCGGAACTCTTCATCGATCGCTATCCGAGCCTTGCGGAGATACTCAAGGCTCTCCAACGCCCATTCCATCCTGTCCATATGTCGGCATCTCTTGTAGGAGCGCCGCCGTTCCGGCGACAACGCCGTCACTTGGGGATCCCTAGCTGCTACGACCAGTTCGTAAGCCGCTGGCGCATTCGAATTTCGGTTCTGGCACCCGAAAGCTGAGAGCGAGATCGAGCGTGAATCCGGGCCAGCCTGCGCCAGTTCCTCCGGATCCATTGCAGTCAGCGAAATCGGTGAAGAGTTGCGACCTCGGGACGAATGCCGTGAGGTCGCGACAAAAAGCGGACCAGGCTTCGAGCCACAAGACAGCGGACTGCGTGGAGACTGAATGGGCAAGCGAGCGACGGGCAGACGTCGGAAAAGGCCGTTTGCGCGTCCGACGCAGGAAGCCCGGCTCCAGGTCGAATCCTTCGGCAATCCGCCCGAGGACCATGAGGCTTTCAAGACGGCGATCCTTGAGGCTGCGACGGCGAACGTGGGCGCCTTCCATCCCGACGTCGCCACTGATGGCGGGCGCTAATCGCGCGCCAGGCCCGCGCCTCGCTGAGCGCCCTGGATAACCTGCGCGAGACCGCGCGCGTCCAGGGCCAGGGTGATGGTCTTGCCGACGGCGGGCGGCGTCTTTCCAACACCCAGCCGCCCGTAGTGCTCCTGACCGTCGCCGGTCCGAACGACGACATAGGGCGAGCCGCCCAGTTCGTCGTGGAAGCCGGACTTCATGACCCGCCCCCGCACGGGACCGCGGTCGAGTTGCTGGACCTTCCCGGCCCCTTCAAGCCGTCTCTGATTGAGCGTTCGGATCACGTCCTTCGACAGTTGCAGCCGGCGCAGCTTCGCTTCCAGATCGGGCGACAGCCGGAACCGGCGTCCCGAACGCTGCGCCAAGCCCAGCCTTTCAAGGTGACGCAAACGACCCCTCGTCAACGCGGTCCAGGCGTCCGTGCCGCCGACCCCGTCCTCGACCCGCCCATCGGCGTCGGCCGCAGCCATCAGTCGCCTGTCGAAGGCGGTGAAACGATCGGCCTCGGTCTCGCGCCAAACCCGCCGCTCGGCATCCTGGCGGCTGAGGTCTCCAAGGCGTTCCTGCGCCACTTCCTGAGCCCGGGCGCGAAAGCCGTAGGCGATGTAGTCGCGCGGGATGACGAGGTCCCGGCCATCACCGCGACGCCCGCGAACCAGCACATGGGCGTGCGGCTGGTCCGTGTCGAAATGGCAGACTGCGAGCCAGTTCAGACCCGGCTCTCCGAGGTCGTCGGCGACTCGTGACAGAACCTCTCTCGTATACCCCTTGAGATCCGCGATCCGATCGCCGTGTTCAGGCGAGATAATGAAACGGAAGTGGTGTCGGTCTTTGGCCCAGCCCTCTGTCGCGGCGCCCGCGTCCACGCCGTCGTGGACCGGTCCGAAGAAGGCGGCCTGCTCGCCGTCCTCGCCAGCGCCCATCCGGCCGAGGTAGCTGATGTGCGCGGCCAGGGCCGCACCGCGCGCGAACCCCTTGCCCATGTGTCGGGATACGAGCGCCTTCACCATCACCCGCTGGCGAACGTCGAGCCGGAAGGGTCGGCCGGACCGGTTCTGGGCGGCGCGCAGGCATCCCGCCCGATCCCCGTAGGCGAACAGACGCGACGCCGCGAGGCGCTGGAACATCGCCACACGCACGCTGGTCTTGTCGGATTTCAGGCGCTGCGGCAGGCGGACACGCAGGGTCGAGACGTCGTCCCTTGACGCTGCGGTAAGCCGCACCTCGATGGCGGTTCGGACCTGCATGGCTGGCGTCCAGCTGTATGACGCGGTTCCGGACCGCCAACTCAGCGCAAGTCGACGACCGTCTCCGCAAGGCCTGCAAGTGTCTGTCAGGGCAGGAGAAAGCAGAAGCCCAAAACCCCTCTTTTATCTTGCCCTAAGCCCCTCATCTGACGATTCCGCACCATAAGCCTCAACCGTGATCATCAGCCGTCAACACAGCCCAATGCCTCTACGGCGGCCACGACAGGGAAGGTGACCGCAGGCCCGACGCTCCCGGATGACAAAGAAAAACCCGCCCGGCCGAAGCCGAGCGGGTCGTTGATGTCAGTGTCGATGTGTCAGGCTGCGCGCGCCCTGATGGACACGTGCCGCAGCCCGGTCTCCATCGCCTTCTGTCCGAGATTGAGCGCCGGTCCGAACGGCCGTTGATCCGCCCGCGCCCGATCTACCGAATGGACCAGGGTCAGGCAGATCTCCGGCTCGAGCGCGATCAGCTCGTCGTTCGCCCGGAAGGGAGCCGCCTTGCCGTGGGTGTCGAAATCCGCGCGGGCGAGGATCAGTTTCACTCCCTTCTGCTGGGCCCATTTGATCGCCAGCTTCTCGGAGCCCTTCGCCCCGGTCGTCGCCAGAGCCATGTCCGGCCATTCCTGTTTCGCCCAGTTGAGGGCGTCGAAAATTCTCCCGGCATCCTCCGAAGTGTCGGCCGTCGGCGCGCCCCGGAAGGCGACCACCGGACCGCCCGGGTCAGCCTCTCCCGTCTTCCGATTGCGGATCGCCCGGATCGCCTGTTTCGCTTCGAGCTGGGCCGCCGTCAGGTGCGTGCCGCGCCGCGTTCCCCGCCAGGCCGTCCAGACCTCCCCGGTCGCGACCGTCCAGGTCTCGGAGGCCGCGTCCCGGATCAGTTCGCAGGCCTGGGTGGCCGCATCGCCCGCCCGGGCCTTGGCCGTGGCTTCCTGGAGCTCGACGTCGGCCGCTTCCGATCCGTCGAAATCCCGGTCGAGCGCGCGCATCGTATCGCGCGCCCGGTCCGCGTCCCGTTCGATCCGCCCAGCCGCCGAATGGAACGCGCCGATCAGGGCCTCTCCCAGGATCGTCTGGTAGTCCTCCAGCGCGGTGTCCGAGATCACGTCCACCAGCTCGGTCATGATCGCGCGCCCGAGCTGGATCAGAGCGTCTTCGGTCGGGTGCGGACGCCCGTCGCCCAGGGACGCGGTCAGGTCATCGAAGGCGGAGTCGGACTTCGACGAGGCGAAGAAGGGAGCATTGGAGTGGGTCATTGGAACATTCCTTGAGAATGCCGTGCGCCCCATGCGCAACGACCCCGGTCTTGGCCACAGCGGGGTCCCCGGCAGTCACCGGAGCGGAGGGCTCTTTGCCCTCCGTGGAGGGGAACGGCGCAGCCGTTGACTTCCGGGGTGCTGTGACAAGTTCGGAGGGCGTTGTGTGGGGGCAAGTCGTCGTCGCCCTTCGCGACGACGACACAACTCGGCGCATCGCTTGCGCCGATGCGGACGAGGAAGCGTCGATCTTCCTGTCCGTCGACGCCGGCGGGCCGGCGGCGCTCCCCAGGATGGTGAGCCGTCCTCAAGGCGTAACGCCCGCTAGGCGCATAAGGCCCTCGACCGACATCGGAGCGGGCCTGTAGGCGATGGTCGCGTGGGCCGTGCAGAAGGCTCCGCGTGCAGCGGGACGTCCGCAAAGGCTGAAGGCGGCATCGCCGGGTTCGCCGTAAGGCCAGCGGCACTCCGTCCGCTTCACCGACAGGATCGTTGCGGCGCCATCCGGCGGCGGCTCCGGAGCTTTCAGATCCGCTGCCTCTCGCCGAGGGCGGCCGCCAGAGCGCGCTTGCGAGAGGCCAAGGCGCGAGACCTTTCCGAGGACGGCATTGCGGGTGAGACCGCCGCCCAGCTCTCGGGCTATGGCTTCGGCGCTTCGCCCCTCGGGCCACAGGCGTTTCAGTTGATCGATCCGGTCTTCGGTCCAGGCGGACATGGCGGTCTCCTTCATCGAGCCCCGATGGCTCGCCCGGCCGCGCCCTTCCTCCCGTCTCCGCCGCCAACATGAAGAGGGCCCGGGGCGCGACGCGCTCCGGGCCCTCCAGTCCTCGCTCCGATCAGAACGGAATGTCGTCGTTCAGGTCGTAGCCGCCACCCGCCTCCACGCCGCGGTCGGCGACGCCTGAGCCGCTCGCGGCCGGTTCGCTGGCGGCACGCCGGTTCTTCAACCGAATGTCGCTGACGACGAGGCGCAGGTCGTAATGTTCGACCCCGTCCTTGCCCGTCCAGGTGTCGTTCTCGACATGGCCCTGGATGACGACGCGGCTGCCCTTGCGGGCATAGGGCTGGATGTAGTTCGCAGCCGTCGCCTCGTTGAAGCAGATGCAGTTGAAGCCGGTGGTGCGCTCGCCGGGCTCGCCATTGGCGCGCCGGAAGCGTGTCGTTTCCAGGACGCGGAAGCTCGCGCGCTTCTTGCCTGAGCCCTGCGCCGCCAGGATCGAGGGATCGGCGGCCAGATAGCCTTCGAGGGTGAGGGTTTGCATGATCAGTCTCCTTGATGATGAGTGGAAGGGAGGGTCAGGCGGCGACCCGGTCGTCCGCCGCTTCGGCCTGGCGGTCCTCGGCCCAGTCGAGGACGGTGAGCCGGTTGATCACCAGCTCCTTGGCCGTCCGTTCCGACCCGTCCCGTGCCGTGTAGGCGGTGTCGATGAAGGCGCCGATGACGACGGCCTCGCATCCTTGCGCCAGCCCACGGGCGATGACCTTCTCGTTGAGGCCCTTCGACCAGCTGACGCAGTTGACGCCAACCAGCCGGGGCTTGCCGGCATTGTCGGTCCCGCGCTGCTCGAGCAGGCGGAAGACCGCCTTGCCGAAGTCGTCACTGATCTGGGGATCGGCCGCGAGGCGGCCCGTGAACACCATGGTCTGCATGTCAGTCTCCTGTTGATCCGAAGCCGCCGGGGAGCCGATCTTGGCGTCAGATTTCTGCAGCCCCTGCCTCGACCCTGGCCCGCACCCACTCCACATAATCCGCCACCGCATCCTCGACCCCGTAGCCCGGGGGGCGATCCCGGCCCCAGGGGTCGACCATCGCCATCTTTTCCCCAATGCTCTGGATGCGGTTGGACCCGAAGCCGGCAATTACGGCGGCAGCCTCTCTCGTGTCCTGGCCGTAGACGAAGCGGCGGGCGCGTTCGATGACTCGAGCATTGGCGAAGCGGGCGAGCTTCACGAGGCCAAGGCCGCCGACCAGCCGTCCAGCGAAGAGGCGGGAGTGGGTCGCCAGAAACATGCGGCGAGGCCCTATCGGGAGGAAGAGATAGCTGTCTTTCGCCTCGAGACCATTGGTGGTGATCATGGGGTGATCGCTCGTTAGCAAAGGGGGCGCACCGTCTGGCAGTTTCAGGACCTGCCAGGTCATTCCCGCCAAGAAGTTCGTGATGCGCGGATGGGTTAGGACGGAGGTCAGAGTTTCGGCCAGGAAGGCCTGAACCTGTTCGGGCGTGTCGGTCTCAGCGTACTGGTCCGACGCCTTTGTGGGCATCCCGGGCCGCCAGACAAACCGTTCATAGATCGCCTGGACGTCGGGCCGATCCTTGCGCCGCCATTCCTCCAGCTTCTGTTTGAGTATCTCGATTGACGCGGGCGTGCGTGTCAGCAGCGTGGTCAGCAAGGCGGCGAAGGCGCGCCGGGCCGCGTCGTCGAGGGCCTCGTCACTCCGCATCCGATCGAGAGCCGTTGCGGCCGCTGAGTCGATCATAGCCATCAGCTGCTTTTCGAGGGCGTCGGAACGGGCACCTAGGGCCGGCATGGCATAGAGGTCGAGCCCGTACCCTGTGCCGCCCGGCGCAGTCCACCGAGGGGCGACACCCTGATAGCGCACTGCATATTCGACCAGTCTCCCGTCCGAGCCAGCCCAACCCTTCAGATAGCACTCCGGGAGGAAGTGGTGCTTGCGCGCCTTGTTGGAGGGATGCCGTGTCGTCATCCCGTAACACTACTCCAGATCCGCCTCGCCTTAAGCTACGGCACCCTCCAAGACGGATTGCACGGGGTGGCGTCGCAGGACAGCCTCCACGACCTCAGGTCTGTCGATGGGACTGAACAGGCGTGGCGCGTAGGCGATGATCTCAACGAAGCAGCCAAGCGCGACCAGGGCGTCACGGTCGGTGCGGCCCCCGACCACTTCCAGCCGCCAGCGGTCCATGACCCTTGATCGCTTGAGCCAAAGCCCCCCCGAGAGGGCGAGCTGCACATTGCGGTCAAGCACGGCCGCAGCGGTGCGACCGCCGTCGGCCCAGGCGTCGCCGACCTCGGTCAGGCCCAGCGCCGTCTTCAGGCTGGCGGCCTGCACCTCGTCCAGCACGCGGCCCAGCCAACGCCGACCGTCCGGCGCGCGCACACGGCGAACCGAACATCCCTTGGACGGCAGCTTTCCCCAGATCGGCAGCAGAAGCCCGGTCGCCAGGGTCAAGCGCCGCGCCCGCCAGGGATCGGTCCCGGCGACCTCGCCTTCCCAGGCGGCGCGCCATCCGGCCTCGTCGATCTCGGACCAGGCCGATTCCTCGAAGACCTTCTCCGGCGTCACCTGATGCTGGTCGGGCCGCAACAGGCGGACAGCAGGCACCAGACGGTCGTCGTCGGTGGTGGTGGTCAGGCCGAACTCGGCCAGGGCGGCCCGCCCCGAACGCGCGTTGACCACAAGGCGGAAGGCTGCGCCCTCCGCGCCGCTCAGCGCCGCGTCCGAGCTGACGATCTCGCGCCGGACCTTCAGTTCGAACGTGACCAAGGCCGTTTCGGCCCCGGTGGAGACGTCCGTTCGGATCACCTCCTCCTCCACGACGGCCAGTTGCGCAGCTTCGATATCCTCCAGCCCGCGATCCAGATCGCCCGAGGCAGAGGCGCGCTCGAGGAGGCCTGACAGGATGGCGTCGAACTCGGCGAACAGCGCATTCTGGTCTGCGATGCGCAGAGCGAGCAGGCGGTTCAGGAAGGTATGGATCGGCGGCAGGTCGTCCGACGGCTTCAGGACTCCGTCGGCGTCGCGTAGCTTCAGGCCGGTCTTCATCTCGAAGTCCTCCAGAGTCATGGCCGACAGTTCGCCGAAGCCGAGGGCGCCGTAGAAGACCAGCAGGGCCCGGCGCGCCCACGGGCTCTCCAGATTGTCCTCGGCCCGGAACAGACCCGCGCCCGCCGTGCGGCGTTCCCCGCGTGTCAGTGCTCCGAGAGAGTCGAGCCGTCGCGCGATGGTCGAAGTGAACCGCTTCTCGCCGTGGATGTCGGTCGTCACCGGCCGAAACAGCGGCGGGCTGGCCTGATGCGTTCGATGGCTGCGGCCAAGCCCCTGGATGGCGGTGTCGGCTCGCCAGCCGGGTTCAACCAGATAGTGGGAACGACGTTGCTGGTTCTGGGCCGACAGGTCGGCATGATAGCTGCGTCCCGTTCCCCCGGCGTCGGAGAAGACCAGGATGCGTTTGCGACCGGACATGAAGGCGTCGGTCTCCGAGCGCGCGGCCGAGGCGCCGCGTCGTTCGACCAGCCGGCGACCGTCGCGCACCACAACCCGCCGCGCCCGCCCGGTGATCTCGGCGACCGCCTCCGTGCCAAAGGTTTCCAGCAGTGCGTCCAGCACGCCGGGGACGGCCGGCAGCAAGGCCATCCGTTCGATCAGGTCCTCGCGACGCCGCAAAGCCTCCTGACTGACCGCCGGCCGACCATCGACCATGACCGGGACCAGGGTGACGGCGCCGTCGTCACCCTCGATCGCTTCCATCAGGTTCACCGGGAAGGCCTCGCGCAGATAGTCGAGCACATACTCGCGCGGGGTCAGGTCAATGGAGAGGTTGTTCCACTCCTCCGGCGGGATGGAGGCCAGCCGGCGTTCCATCACCGCTTCGTTTGTGGAAACGATCTGGACCACGGCGGAACGCCCTTCGGCCAAATCGGTGCGAATAGAAGCCGCCAAGGTCGGCGCCTTCAGTCCCGAGAGAAGGTGACCGAAGAAGCGCAGCTTGGCGCCCTCGAAGGCGGAATGGACGGCCGAGGCGGCCAGGCCGCTCTTCGCCTTGCCTTCCTCGTCGCTGAAGCCGGTGGCCTTCAACGCCTCGGCCAGGTTGGCGTGGATCAGCTGGAAGGCGTCGGCCCAGGCGTCCCAGGTCCCGATGTCGTCCTCGGTCAGGGCGTGGAACAGCGGCTCGTACTCGACGCCCTCGAACGAGAGCGATCGCGCCACATACAGCCCGAGCGCCTTCAGCTCGCGCGCCACCAGCTCCATGGCCGCCACCCCGCCCTTGTCCATCGCGTCCAGGAAGTCGTCGCGGGTGACGAAGGGCGCCTCCGGCCCGCCCCACAGGCCCAGACGCACTGCGTAGGCCAGGTTTTCCGCCGTGGTCGCCCCGGTCGCCGAGACATAGAGGACGCGCGCGTTTGGCAGCCGGTTCTGAAGCGCCAGACCCGCCATCCCCTGAAGCGACGCCTTCTTCGTCCCCCGCGCCCCCTTTCCGCCGCCAGCGGCGTTGGCCATGGCGTGAGCCTCGTCGAAGGCGATGATCCCGTCGAAGTCTTCGCCCAGCCAGGCGACGATCTGGTCGAGCCGCGACGCCTTCTGGCCGCGCGCGGGCTGACGCAAGGTCGCGTAGGTGGTGAACACGATCCCCCGGTCGAGTCGGACGCCTTCTCCCAGCTTCCAGCTGTTGAGCGGCACGAGATTGTGGGGGCCCCCGCCGATCGCGCTCCAGTCGCGCCGGGCGTCGTCCAGAAGGGCGTCGTTCTTTGACAGCCAAAGGGCCTTGGTCCGCCCCTGGGCCATGTTGTCGGCGATGACCGCGGCGATCTCCCGCCCCTTGCCGCAGCCCGTGCCGTCGCCCAGGAAGAAGCCTCGCCGCAACTGGACCGCGCCCTCGGCCTCCTCCCGCGAGAGTCTCAGCTGATGCGCCGCGTCGCCCGGCGTCCACCAGGCCGGCAGAAGGCCTGCGTGGGCCTCGCCCGCGTAGATGACGGTCTCCAGCTGGGCGTCTGAGATCCGGCCCTCGTCGCGCACTGCGGGCGGCAGGACCGGTCGGTAAGACGGGGCAGGCGGGGCCACCGAAGCCATTGGACCGGACTCGACCAGGGCCGACGGATGAGGCGTCTCCACGGGCAAGGCGATCCGTGCGAGCCGGTGCGCCTGATAGAGGCCGACGTCACGACCCTCGCCGCTCCACGGCCGGGTCTCGTAGGCGACCGGCGAAGCCCCTGCGAGGAAGCCGAGCCGTCCAGAAGGGAGTGCCAGCGACCGGTCTCGGGGCGCGAGCAAGGTCCGGGCGGCGAGCTCAAGCCGAACCCGAGGTTTGGCGGTCGCCCGCTCCGGTACGGCGGCGGCCAGGGCGGCGCAGGCAGCGAGGTCCTCGCCGTTCGTCAGAAACGCGATCTCCGCGCCTGCCTCGCGCCGATCCAAGACCAGCAGCCCCGTCTCCACACTGGTCCCGTGTTTGGCGAAGGCACGCGGCGGGAAGCCGCTACGGGCAAGGACGCGCCCCCTGGCGCTCAGCCGCCGCATCAGGCCTTCGTCGGTCAGGGCCGTCATCGGCAAGACGGCGGCCAGGCGTCCGCCATCGGCCAAGGCCGCGAAGGCCGCCGTCAAATGCGCCTCAAGATCCGAGAATGGTGGATTGCAGACCGCCACGTCGAACCCGCCGGCGCCCGGCAGCAGATCCTGGACGTGGCGTCCGTCCACGCGAGACCGCGCCGCCGAAGCAAACAGGCCGTCGAGCAGCGCCGCACGGCCATCGGCCAGTTCGTTCAACGTCAGAACCCCGCCGCAGGCCTCGGCCACGACGGCGACCAGACCCGTGCCCGCCGAGGGCTCCAGCACCTTGTCGCCGGGTCGGACCTGGGCAGCCAGCACCACGAGCGCCGCCAGCTCCGGCGGGGTGGAGAATTGATCCAGCGCGAGCTGATCCTCGGTCCGTCGGCTATGGGTCAGACCCAGGCTCCCGACCGTCGCCAGGAGGGCGGTGATGCCGGCGGGCGCGTCCTCGAGCCGCGAGATTTGGGGGGTCAGCCGCCGGATCTGCAGCACGGTCGCCGCCTCGATCGCCTCATAGGCGTCCCGCCAGGCCCACAGTCCTTCGGCGTCCGACCCGCCGAAGGCTGTGGTCATGACGCTGGAGACCATCCTGCGGTCCAGCGGACGGGACCGGGCCAGATTGGCGGCGAGCGCCCGGGCGGCGGCCAGAAGGTTGGCGGCGCGGTCACAAGCGCGCGGCGTGGTGAAAAGGAAGAGGCTGGCTGCCCGAGGGGGCGTCTGGACGGCGGTCATGGGATGGGCTCCGGTCGCCCGGAGCGGCGGGCGCATCCCTCCGGTCCTCCAGGCTCGTCCCGGCCGCCCTTCCTCCCGCTCCCATGACGAAGGCCCGCCGCGACGATGTCGCGACGGGCCTCGCCCGCTTCGAGCCCGGATCAGGCGGCCGTGTCGAGCGCCGCCTCGCCTTGGGGGGTCACCTCGAAGGCGCCGACGCCGTCGTCCGGCTCACATCCGTTGTCTTCGGTCGCCTCGCCATCCCGATCGTCAACCTCGAACGCCGCAAACGCATCGGTCTCTGGGGCCGTGGTCCAGGACAGGCTCGCCGGCGCCCATCCCTTTTCGGCGGCGTTCTCCTCGACCCAGGGGATCAGGTCGGCCTTCTTCAGCAGCGCCGCCCTGACGTCGGCCCGGTCCATCTCTTCCAACATCTTCAGGAGGAGGGTCTTGGAATGCGGCTTCAGGAACTCGGCGTCGGGGGTCCAGTGCAGGGTGATGTCCGCGCCGCAAAGCTCGGCGAGTTCGGCGGCCTCGGCCCGAGCCGACTTGCGGATCAGGGTCGTCCGCTCCTCCCGGATGTCGAGCGTCAGGGCGGTCAGCTCGGCGAGGAGACCCATCTTGTCGCCATGGGCGAGGCCATTCACCCAGGCGATGACCGTCTGGCCCGACGCCTCCCAAGCGGCGCGCCGGTCATCGAGCCTCTGGCGAACGTCGCCGTCCAGCGCCTCGATGACGCGACCGCCGGCCGGCTTGAAGGCCGATGCGGTCAAGGCGAGGGCGGATTCTGACCGCTGGCCGAAACTGCGCACCGCCAGCTGATTGAACAATCGCGCAATCAACGCCGTGAAGGCGGCGCCGGGGTCGTCGGCCAGGGCGCGGATCAGGCCGCGGGTCGCCACATCCGTCCGCACGGCGTGGAGAGCGTGGTTCACGCCTTCCGTCTCCGGTTCAGGCGTGTCCACCTCCGGCGGTTGGTAGGTCCGCGCTAGGGCGACGCTCGACAAGTCGGGACCGACCTCGTCCCCAACCGGGGCCTCGATCTCCGGCTCCACAGGCGTGAAGCACTGGACGTCGATCCCGGTGCGCGCAGCAGGCCGCAGGACCATGGTGGTCGCCACGCGCCCGCGCCAGCCTGCCTGATCCATGGCCAGGCGGGCGCGGATCAGGACGTCGATCGCGGCGTCGACCGGCCCGGCGTCGGTCGTCCGGGCGAGGACCTCCTCGACAGCCTCAACGGCTGCGTTGAAGGCGTCGCGTTTGTCGCGATAGTCCGCCATCTCCGCAGCCGAGAGCTGGCCGCCGTAGACGTAGCCGGCGGCTTCCAGATCGTCCGGCAGGTCCGGTTCGGGACCTGCCGTGACTTGAACCGTCAAGCCTTCGGCCTCGTAGATCAGGGCGACCTCGCGGGCGCGTCTGGTCCAGACCTCGGTCAGAATGGCAGGGTCCAACAGAACCGGCGGCAGTTCGCCGAAGAGGTCGGTCTCGGTGCGGCCGCCGGCCAGGGCGTAGCGCTCCGGGCCGATGAGCGCGCAGCGGGCGTCGCGCGCGGTGACCCGACCCTCGTCGAGCCTCTCGGTCACGCGCCAGTCCTGGAAGCAGTGACCCTCAAGGGTCATACGGGCGATCTCAGCCTGCTCGTCCATATCGGAAAGCCGCGCGAGCAAACGCGCCTGCCGCAGGTTCAACCGCCCAAGCCGCAGCGCCTGAAGCGCAACATCCGGCAGGCCGGAAAGCGCCGCCAGACGTTTGACGTCGATCTCCGCATAGCCGAGCGCTTTGGCGATGGCGGGCACGCCGAGCTTGCCCTTCAGCATCCGGCCGATCGCCGCGATGATGTCGGCGACATGGACCGGAACCGCGGTGTTGGTCAGCAGGACCGCGGCGGCCTGACGCGCCGGATCGGTTTCGACGAAGACGTCAACGAGAAATCCGTCGTCGATGCGGCCCTGTTCGACCAGAAGGCGCAGAGCCAGTAGCCGCCGCCTTCCGTCGAGCGCCATATTGGCGGCCTCCTTCTTTCGGCCCGGGCGCACCGTGAGCGGCTGAAGCTGGCCGGCGGCGAACAGGGTTTCCGCGAGAAGCGGAATGTCGTCGTCCGGCGGCTCGCCGAAGCGAAGATTCTCCGGAGCGATGTCGAGATCTCGCAGGTGGACCAGCGGGCGATCCCGGGTGGCGGCGACCTGGAACGGCGTCGAGACGACGGCGACGGCGGTGGAACGGGGCATGAGAAGTCTCCTGCCGACGGCGGGGCCTATCCCCGCCCTTCCGGCGCCCGGCCGTCCCCTTCCTTTCCCTCCGTCCGACCGCCTTGGAGCGCCTCGTTCCAGTCGCCCCACGGGGCTGGAGGAAAGGCGAGGCTCGCCTTCACGCCATCGCCCTCCAGCCGCCTCGCCAATCGCATCGCCGCCCTCTCCCCGGCTGCGCCGCGATCCCCTGCGATCACGACGGCCGCGACGCTCTCAGGCGCCTGCCACCGCGAGAGGTTTCCCGCTGACAGGAGCGCCCAGCCCGGCAGGTCGAAGCGCATCATGGCTGACAGGGTGGTAACGACACCCTCCCCGACCAGCATCCGTGCTGCGGGGGCGCACAGGCGCACGGCCGACCCCGGAGGAACCTGGCCCACGGTCTTGCGGGGAACCCGTAGGCCCGTCGCCACCAGACCATTGGGAGCGAGATAGGTGAGTTCGACCGCAGTGAGGTCGCCCGAAGGCGCCCGGATCCCCGACATCATCGCGCGCCCGGTGTGTGGACCCTGGCGATATACGGACAAGGGCGCAGACGGATGCTCGAGCAGGTCGTCAAGGTCGGCTCTCCAGGTCACGCCGCGTCTCGTCAGGTGACGTCCGACCACACCGGTCTCGGCCGGCCGGATTCCGCCTTGCCAAAGCACACGCGCGACAGCCCGTCGTCGGGGTTGATCGATCACGAGCGCATCCGGTGATGTGACGCCGCCCAGGATGCGGCCGCTGTGGTCGATCAGGCCCCGCCGCAGGAGGTCGTCCCGCACTTCCCGCCACTCCGCCGCGCCAAAGGTGTGGATGACGACGCGGCCTGCGCTCAGGAGCAGAGAGACCGACCTGTCGGCCTTCCTGTGCCCGGGCGCCGGCACATTGGCGCGAAGACCGCTCTGGTAGAGCTCTCCGCCGAGGGCCGCCACGATCTGGCGCAGGCTCACCGGAAATGTCCGAGCGCGCGCAGGCTGGCGGTACCGTCTCGTCCGACGACGAGATGATCGTGAACCTGGATCTCGAACACCTTGGCGGCCTCGACGATCTTGCGCGTCATTTCGATGTCGGCGCGAGACGGCTCGGGATCGCCCGAAGGGTGATTGTGCACGAGGATGATCGCTGCAGCCGAAACCTCCAGAGCCCGGCGAACTACCTCGCGTGGATAGACGGGCGCATGGTCAATCGTGCCGTGGGCCACGAGTTCGTCGCGCAGGAGCCGGTTACGCTTGTCCAGAAACAGGGCGCGGAACTGCTCACGAGGCTCTTCAGCCAGCGCGACGCGAACGTAGGCGAGCAAGGCCGTCCAACTGGTGATCACCGGCCGTTTCGAGGCTTCAGCCCGGACAAGACGTTCGCTGAGAACGCGGAGCAACTTCAGATCGGTCAGCGCCACGGGCCCCAGGCCGCTGACGCGGGCCAGTTCCGGTACATCGGCGGAAGCGATGGCGGCGATGTCGCCGAACCGGTCGAACAGGGCATTCACGGCGGGGGCGGACACCTGTCTCAGGCTCCGGCCGAGCAGAAGCGCCAGAAGGGCGCGGTCGTCGAGGTGCGCAAGCGAACTCGTGTCAGGCGAACGCCCCACTGGGTCAATCGCGGGTTCGAGGTCAGGAAGCGGTCGCATGGCGGTCTCCAGCAAGGCTCCCAATCGGAGCGTTCCCGGCCGCCCTTCCTTTCTCCCCGGCAACCCGCTTCACGATCACAACGGATCGGGCCAAGCTGGACAGATGAAATGGTGGCTCATCCTCCTCGCTCTCGCCTTGCCCACGATCGCCCATGCCGATCCCTGCGAGGGGTGGCTGCCCGACCGCCCGGGACAGGCCTTCTCAGGGCAGGTCCGCTACGTCGGTGATGGCGACGGGCTTTGCGTCGGCGACCGCACGAACCCCTCCACCTGGATCGAAGTCCGGCTGGCCGATTTTGATGCGCCCGAGCTCAACGCCTCAGGCGGTCGTGCCGCGCGGGATCAGCTGCGTCAGCTGGTCATGGGACGACGGCTCGACTGTGTCGCAACGCGGGGGCGCAACGGCCGGGTGGTCGTCTACGATCGCGTGATCGCGACCTGCCGTGTCAACGGTCGTCGAGTTGGAGACCTCATGCGAGCCGCCGGGGTGCGCGAAGGCGGCAACTGATCCTTCTCGGGTCAGCAGCGAGCCGATAGCGACAATATATTGCGGGCCGCGCCGATGAGGCAAAGCCGCTCACGTGCAGGATGGCCCTCTATATCCGCGGCGTCAGCGCCCGGCATGCAGATTTGCGGCCAGAAAGTCGCCGCAAACGGCGCTCTCCCTCGAAGGATCGAAGGTCTTCGAAGAGATGGTCGTCATGCCCCTGGCGCGCCTCGCCAGCCTCGCCGCCGCGATCCTCGTCGCACTCCAGGCGGCCACCCAAACTTTCGCCTGGCTCTACCACTACCACCCGACACTTGGATCCGCGTTGCGCCTGGACAAGACGGGGATTTATTGGCCGTGGATGATCCTGGTCTGGCGCCAGAGGTTCGGCGCGGCCGAGGCGGACGCTTTCGCCCTGCCGCTCTCGGTCTTCATGCTTTTGATGGCCGCAGGCGCCGGGGCGATGCTCCTGTTCGACGGCGGCACGGTGAAACGCACCCGGGGTTGGGGCGGTCTCGCGGAGGCCGACCGAGCGGGCTTGAGGCATAACGCCGGATGTGTGCTGGGCCGGCTGCAGGGCCGGCTCCTGGCGACAACGGACCTCCGCCCGACACTCGTGACAGGAGGCACCCGCGCCGGAAAGGGACGCGGGCATGTCGTGCCCACTCTCCTGAGCTGGACCGACAGCGTTCTCGTGCACGACCCGAAAGGCGAACTCTGGCGGGTGACGGCAGGCTGGCGTGCCGGACACAGCCACACGCTCTACTTCAACCCGCGAGACCCGGCATCCGCCCGCTTCAATCCGCTGGCGGAAATCCGGCCCGGTCCGCAGGAGCTGGCCCAGGTCCAAAGGTTGGTGGCCATCCTGAGCGATCCGGGCGGCGCTCGCGACGACGAGGCGATCTGGGACAAAGCGGCGTCGGAAATCCTCGAGGCCGTCATCCTCCACGTGCTCTACACCGCGCCGGATGAAGACAAGACGCTCCTGACCGTCCGAACCATCCTGGCCGATCTCGACGCCGCCGCCGACGTCATGGTGCGGACGCTCCATCGGCTGGGCCCCGACGGCGCTCCGGAGGTCCACCCTTTCATTTCCACGGCGGTGAAAGGATACGCCGCGATGCACGACCGCTTCCGGACGTCGGTCCAGGGCACGGCGCGTAGCTATCTGAAATGGCTGGCCGGCGATGATCTTGTGCGCGCGCTTTCGGCGTCGGATTTCGCGCTCGGAGACCTGATGTGCGCCGAGACGCCGGTCTCCCTCTACGTCCAGGTCGCGCCCGCCGACGCCGTGGCCCTCCGCCCGGTCATCCGTCTTCTCTTCTATGCGGCGGCGCAGGCCCTGACGACCGATGAGCGGGCCGATGACACCGGCCGCGCGAAGCGGCGGCATCTCCTGATGCTCATGGACGAATTCCCGCTGCTCGGCCGCCTGGCCTTCTTCGAGAAATCGCTTCGCCTTATGAGCGGCTACGGGATCAAGACCATGTTCGTCGCCCAGTCGGTTAACGACATCGTCGAGACCTACGGGGCCAACAACACCATCCTCGACAACTGCCACGTCTACACCGCCTTCAGCGCGCTCGACCCCTTGACCCAAGACAAGGTCTCGAAGCTCACCGGTACGGTGCTTGAGCGCAAGACCAGCCGCAGCGGTCCGGCCGGCCTGGGAGCTGGTCGCAACTCTGTGTCGCGATCAGAGGTGGAGCGCCCGCTTCTGGAACCCGGTGAGGTGCGCGCCTTGCCTGACGAGGTGCAGCTGACCTTCGCCGCCGGGCATCGACCCCTGCGGACAAGGAAGGTCCGGTATGACAAGGAGCGGCCCTTCCGGGCGCGCGCCGACCGGGCGCCGCCCGACCAGACGGCCGGCATCGATACCCCCGGCGCGCCAATCCACCCGTGGGGGGGACGCCGTAGTCTGGGCGAAGATCCGGAAGCCGCCCTGCCCCTGTTCAAGGAGGTGGAAGCGGCGATCCATGATCGCCGGGTCGCGGCCAAAGCGGCCGAGACCTATGAGCGGATTTCGACGGCCTTCGCGGCGGAGCAGGCGGTGCTTGACGGTCTGCAGGGAGACGGCGATGCGCGGGCGTGAAACGGCGGCGACGCGGATCCAGGTCTATCTCACCGATCCGCGCGTGGTAGCGGCGCTCCAGCGTGAAGCGCGCGCGGCCAATATCCCGATCAGCCAAGCGGCGGGCCGGTCTCTTGCGAAGGGATTGGCCAGAAGCCTCCCGGCCGATCCGGACGACCGGTTGCTTCAACTCGACCGGGCCCTGAGAGACCACATGCGGTCCACGGCGCGGGATGTCCAGATCATCCAGGAACTGGTCATTGAAGTTGCCCGCGCCTTCTTCATGCGCCTGCCGGACGCCATCACCGACCAGGATCCCGTCGCCCGGGCCGCGGTCGATCGGCGGATCGAACGGTTGCTGGACGACACCGCCGCGCGGTTGATCTCGGGCGTGAGACCGCAGCGCGAGGATATCACGGCCGGGTCTTTGGGCCGCGCCGAATGAGTGTTCACCCCATCGTCGGCGAACGGAAGCTGGAGGCGCTTCGCCACGCCCTCGGGGCCGACGTCCTCGCTGCGCTGACGGATCCCCAGGTCGTCGAGATTCTCGCCAATCCCGACGGACGCCTTGTCCTGGATCGTGTCGGTTCCGGACGCGCGGATACCGGTCGCCGGCTTGAGCCGGAGGCTCGCGAGCGCGTTGTCCGGCTGATCGCGGACTATGTCGGCGACCCCGTGACCCGGGAGAACCCGCGTCTCGCCGGCGTGCTGCCCGTCACCGGGGAGCGGTTTCAGGGGTTTCTCCCGCCGGTCACCGCCGGGCCTGCGTTCTCGATCCGGAAGCGCCCGACCGTCATCTGGACGCTGGAGGACTACGTCCGCGACGGCGTGATGACGGAGGCCCAGGCTGAGCTCCTGCGCGGCGCCGTGCGGGAGCGCAGGAACCTCTTGATCTCCGGCGGCACCGGTTCGGGGAAGACGACGCTTGCCAATGCGCTGCTCGCGGAGCCGGCGTTCGCGAACGATCGTGTCTTCCTGATCGAAGACACGCCCGAACTTCAATGCTCTGCGTGGGATCTCGTCGCCACGCTCACACGCCGCCACCCTGTCCCGATCGGCGTCGTCGATCTGGTTCGCGACGCCCTGCGGATGCGGCCCGATCGGATCGTGGTCGGCGAGATGCGCGAGGGGTCAGCCGCGCTGGAAACCCTCAAGGCTTGGAACACCGGCCACCCGGGCGGTCTCTCGACGATCCACGCCAACTCGGCGCGTGAGGCCCTGTCGCGGATAGAGAATCTTCTCGCCGAGGTCGGCGTGTCAATGCCGCGTAGCGTGATCGTCGAGGCCATCGGCGTCATCGCGCACATCGGTCGCACGCGTGATGGACGCCGTCTCGACGAGGTGATTCATCCGCAAGACCTAGGCTGACGAAGTCAGCGCTCGTCACGCCCAAGTTGAAACCTAGATTAACGCCAAGACTCAACGTGTGCATAGTCGCGCCTTCAATGGTCTGGATCGACACGTGCCACAATCTCCCGAACTCGCCGGTGGCGCCGGTTTCAAATTCGAGGACGAGGTCAGTGGGGCCTACCTCGCCTCGCTCCTGACGCGTACGGCCGCGCCCGGGACCGGCGATCGCGTGGTCACGCGCGTGGCCCTGCAACAGCGCGACTTCGGCGAGCCCCTTGATGACCTGATCGTCGACTCGATCGGTCTCGACGGGGGCGAAGCCCGACTCAGCGTGCAGGTTAAGAGCAGCCTGACGATCAGCGCGGCGACGTCGAACTCGGATTTCCGCGAGATCGTCCGGGACGCTCTGGCCACCCTGCGCAAGACAGACTTCCGCGAAGGCGCGGATCGCTTCGGCGTGGTCACCGGATATGTCGCGACCCAGAAGGCCAAGACACTCAACCAGCTGATCGATTTCGCGAGGAACAGCGTCGAGGCGGTCCACTTCTTTGATCGGTTCAGCAGCAGGGGCCATGCGAGCCAGGAAGCGCGGATCCTGCTCACCGACCTGAGAGCGCTGGCAGACGCCTACAGTCCGGCGCCGATCTCCGATGGGGAACTCCACCGGCTTATCAGCCACTTCGCGCTGATCGAGTTCGACTTCCAGTCGTCGGCGTCTCGCGCGCGCTCGGACGGCGTCGCGCGCGCTGCACAAGCTTTGACGGATGAGGCGGCGGGTCAGGCTTCGCTCCTTTGGTCGCGGCTGTGCCATATGGGCGGCCTCGCGGCCAAGGCCGCTGGCGTGTTCGACCGACCGAGACTGCTCAGGGAGGTCAAGGCGGTCGCTCCCCTCCAGGGGTTGGGCGCCCTTAGACCCGATCTGCTGCGACTGTCCGAACTCTCACAGGCCTGGGTCTCCGATATCGAAAAGGATGTGAGCGGCGTCACCGTGCCACGCGCCGCCTTGCGCAAAGCGCTGATTGAAAAGATGGCCGCGGGTCGACTGGTCCAGATCACCGGCCTGCCGGGCAGTGGCAAATCCGTGCTCCTGAGGATGGAGATCGAGGACGCGCTCGCGCAAGGGCCGGTTCTTTTCCTGAAACATGACCGTCTGTCCGGGACCAGCTGGACGTCCTTCGCCACCGCCAACGGCCTGACCGCGGCATCGCTCGACGACGTGATGGCTGAAGTCGGCTCCGTCGGCACCCCGACCCTGTTCATTGACGGTGTGGACCGGATCGAGAAGGAGCATCGGGGGGTCGTGCTCGACGTCGTCCGGGCCGTTGCGACGGTCGAGGGGTTGAAAGACTGGCGCATCGTGATGACGCTGCGCGACACCGGGATCGGCCCCTTGCGCAACTGGCTGGGCAGCGCTTTGTCGGCGCTCGGCGTCCAGACACTCGAGGCGCCTGAGCTAGACGATTCCGAAGCGGCTGCGTTGGCCTCGGACATCCCCTCTCTGCAACCGGTCCTGACCTCGAAGGGGGCTGTTCGGGAAATCGCCAGACGTCCCTTCTTCGCCAAGATCCTGCAACAGGCCAGCATGGCGGGCGGCGACGCGACCGTTCTCCATTCAGAGGTGGATCTGATCCGGAACTGGTGGCTCAATGGCGGGTACGCCGCGGACGGCAAGGACGCTCTTCTTCGCCAACGCGCGATCGTTGATCTGGGACGCAGGCGGGCCCGGGCGCTCAGCAAGCCGATCGCGATCGCCGGACTGCAGACCAGCACCGTTGAGCAAATCCCTGATCTCGTTTCCGACGGAATCCTCAAGTTCGTCGTTCCGGGCGTCTCCCTGCGCTTCGCCCATGACATCTTCTTCGAATGGGCCTTCTTCCAGACCCTCGTCGACTGCGCTGATGACTGGCCGGATGAACTGGTTGAGGCAGGCCAGCCGCCAGCGTTTGCACGGGTCGTGGAACTCTTCTCCCAATCCCTGTTCCCGTCAGAAAAGTGGGCGATCACCCTTGGAAACCTTTCGACCCAGCAGATCCGCAGTCAGTGGATCAGGGCTTGGCTCCTAGGCCCAATCGGCTCGACGGTCTTTCCGAACGAAGCGAAAGCCTACGAGGATGTGGTCTTCGTGAACGAGGGCGCGTGGCTCTACAAGGCGCTGGTCTGGTTCCAGGCCGAGAGAACCACGCCGAACCCCGTCGTCATCGGCGGCGACCTGCCCCCGGAAACCCGGATCCGGATGGCGGACTCCCTGGGTTGGCCGTCGGATGTTGAGAGCTGGGCCCGCCTGATCTGGTTCCTGGTCGAGCGGATCGACCGGGTTCCGATCCGGCTACAGCCCCAGGTCATGGCCGTCTTCACCGTCTGGCAGAACATGTTCGCCGACATGAAGAACCCTGTTTCCGACGTCCTGCTCACCGTGGTCGGTCGGTGGCTTTCCAATTTGGGCGACGGCCCTGACGACAGCATCTCGAGATGGCGCCGGCGACAGGACGGCAGCTCTCGCCGTACCGCGTATGTCACCCTCATCCTGCGTGCCGCTCGCGCCTATCCCGATCACGCCACCGCCTATCTGAGCACGCTTGTCGCGTCCGAAGACATCGATGAGCCTGAGTTCGAGGAAGTGGTCGCCTTCTCGCCGATCCTGGCCGAAACACATGGATCGCTCCTCGTTGAGGTGACCCTGAAGCATCTGAAGGAGGAGCTGCCGGCCGACCAGAAGGAGCGTGAATTTCGTGAGAACGAACGCGCCGCCCGGCGACGCCAGGCGGCGATGGCCATTCCGGAAGCGGAACGGACGGTCGATCAGCAGCGGGTGGCGGACGGTCTGGGCATGTCGTTCGGTGGCCGGTCCTTCTCGTACCACGACTGGAAACGGCTCGCCCTCGACCGCGATCTGAAGACATTCTTCCCCGCCTCTCCACTGAGGCAGCCCTATCCCGCCCTGTTTCAGCATGCGCCGGACGAGGCCATTCGCTTGGTGACCGACCTGTCCAACCACGCCATCACCGCGTGGCGACAGCTACACACCCTCGACTACGAAACGCCGGGCACGCCGATCCCGATCGTGCTGGATTTCCCGTGGGGACGTCAGACCTTCTGGGGCGGTGAGCGCGAATATCTCTGGTCGCGCGGATTGCAGGGACCCAAGGCGCTCGGCTCCGGCTATCTGGCGCTCGAAGACTGGGCCGTCGACCAGCTTTCCAAAGGCGCGGACCTCGACACGCTGATCCGGCGGATCATCGACGGCAATACCTGCGTCGCGGTCCTTGGTGTCGCCGTAGCCCTCGCGCTGCAAAGCGGGACCCTGTCCGCCGCTTCCGCCGTGCTTGTTCAGTCCCAGCGTCTCTGGGCCGCGGATCAGGCCCGATTCCACAAGGATCTCGTGGAGTCGCGCGCGGCCCTAATCGGCTTCAAGGCCGATCGCGACCGGGCGCATGTCGAGGCGATCGAACGGGCCCTGGCCCGTCCGATCCGTCGTATGGAGCTCCGCAACCTCGGCCAGCGCTTCGTCATCGGCGGGGGCCCGCTGTCAGACGCGGTGCGTGCGGTGATCGAGGCTTTCCCGACCACTCTACCCTTCTTCTACGAAGAGCACCGTACGAACAACGAAGCGGTGGCCTACCACACGGAACGAGCGGTGAAATTCGCGGAGGTTGCGGATCTCAAGACCTACACCATCCAGCCGACAGACAATCCCGGCGAGGTGGCGGTCTTCCACACCCCGCCCTCGCTCGACAGCGACGAGGCGGTTGTGGCGCGGGCGGCTGCGGCCAGGACCCTTCTGGAATCGAGCCTCTGGTCGTGGGCGGCCGGGGCCTTCGAAACCGGAACCTTGGGAGAGCGTTTCACGCTGACTTCAGCGGCCGTGGCCGCACGGACGATCGATGCTCCCGGCCTATTCCAAGACGTTGGAGAGCTGGACGAGCTGGTGGGCATGCGCAGAGGAGCCGTCGCCGCCGTCGCGGCCCTCCTGCTGAAGCACCGGCACGACACCGTTGAAGACGATCTCGTCTGGGCGCGCGACGTGACCTTGCGGGCCCTCCAGACCCCGGAACGCCAGGACGCGCTGTGGACCGCAGGAATGATCGTGCCTTGGCATCAGACCATTTTCGCTTGCCGGGCCATCGCTTCCGACTTGAGAGCAGGGACGGGCGATGACGCCTTGGCCGAAGCCTTGCTCGGTCTGATCGCCCATCCGTTACAGGCTGTCGCCCTGTCCGCCTTCGCAGAAGCCGTGGCGCTGATCGACGTCCGACCGCCGCTCGGCTGGGCCGCGCTCGGCCTTGCGTTCGATCTTTGCGACATCAAACCCAGACGCGGCCGTAACGGTTACAACGATCCTCTTCACACCCCCGCCGATCTCCGGGCGGCGGTGACCCGGGCGACGACCGCCTATCGAAAGGGCGAATTCGGCACGGCCTTGCCTACCCCGCCGGCGCCTTGGCTCGAGGCGGCGGGCCCGAACCGTCGTCGGCTGGAGGCCATGGCCGAGCCTGAGGACGAGTCGGAGGACGGCGTAAAATGGGTGATGAATCCCCGCTCCTGGGACCATCACCTGGCGGCGGAACTGCTTCGCCACATCCCGGTCGAAGCGATCACTCGAACGGATGGTCGCGAGGCCTTCCTGCTCTTCGTGGATCAGATGCTGGAGTGGACCATCCAGAAGATCGCGCCCTCCTGGAGCCGCGACCAACGCCGCCAACGTCCCGACACCTATGACTGGGACCCCGAGCTGGGCCGTCTGCTCAGCCGTGTAGCGGGCGTGCTGGAGATGGACGCGGTCCGGGACCGGGTTCTGACGCCAATCACCACCTTGGGCGGGTCGGACCCTTACACCCTCTTGGCGCCGTTCACCGATACCTTCGTCTGTCGCTATGTCTTCGACGCCCCCGTGCCGCCCGCCCACGTGATGGAGGTTCTCGATGTTTGTCTTGATCGGCTGCTGAAGGATTCCGTCTTCTCTCGAACCAGCTACCGCGCCGGAGAACTCCACGGGTTCGACCAACCCGCGCTGGTGAAAGCTCTGTTGTTCGTCCAGATCGATGAATTCGCTGGCGGAGCCGCCCGGTTCGTCAACCGGGATTGGCGAGATGTCGGCATGGTGCTGGGCCACGTCGCGAAATTCGTAGCGGCGGCGGGCTGGTCTCCGTTCGTGATGACCCAGTTTCTGACGCTCTGCGAACGCGCCAGGGATCACTATCCGCCAGAGCATTTCGCCGACCTGACGCTGGCCGTCCTTAGGCTCGGCGATGGCGAGGAACTGCCGGGCTGGCATGGAACCACCCTTGCCGCCAGGATTGCCGGTCTGGTGCAGATTTTCTCGGAGCGGGCGGCGCCGTTGTCTCAAGACCTAGCGCTCAAGCTGCTCCAGATTCTCGATCAGTTGGTCGATCTCGGTGATCGCCGCAGCGCCGCGCTGCAGCAAGGCGAGATCTTCCGCGAGATTCAGCTCACGTCCTGACTGAGCTGAGGGTCGCGGAAGAGGCTGATCGTCTCGGCGTCAATATTCTGCAGGCGCCGGAAACCGTGCTGACCGGCTCACGCCCGGTCAAATCTTGCGGCGGCATCGCCCGGAAACCCAGGCGATAGTCTGGCGAAATCGGCCGAAACCCTTGCCCGGCAGGCAAACGGCGTCGTTACCGGCAAGTCGTCTGCAAGTCGAAATACATGCAACCAGTATGAAACTCGAATCGTCCAGGATCCAAACTCCATCGCTCGGATAATATATTCACAGGACGCGTTGACGGCCTGTGGATACTTTGGCTTCCTGATGACCGTCAGCGCAAACCATTGCGCATCGGCTTCAGGAACTTAAATCATGCGACGTTTACTTCAACGTGGCCTTTCGGCCGCGACGGTGACTTGCGGCCTTCTCATCGCTGGCCAGGCAATGGCGGGCGGATCCGGGATGCCTTGGGAAGGCCCGCTTCAGCAGATCGTGGAATCCATCACCGGCCCGGTCGTCCAGGCCGCCGCCGTCGTGGCGGTGGTGCTCTTCGGAGCCGGCGTGGCCATGAGCGAGAACGGCTCATCCATGCGGCGGGGGCTGGGCATCCTGTTCGGCCTGTCGATCGCCTTCGCCGCCTCGACCTTCTTCCTGCAGTTCTTCGGATTCGCCGGCGGCGCGGAGATCGCCTGATGCCTGAAACGCTGTCCGATCACCGTCCGGCCGGCTGGGATCTGCCGGTCGCCGGCGCCCTGACCGAGCCCGTGACCCTGGCGGGCATGCCGCGGGACTACGCCATCCTGATGGGCACCGTCGCTGTGGTGCTTGGGCTGGCTTTGCGGATCTGGTGGCTGGGCCTGCTGTGGTGGGCGGTCGCCCATGCCATCGGCCTCTATGCCGCCCGGGCCGACAAGCGGTTCTTCGACGTGCTTCGCCGCCACCTGGCCCTCCCCGGCCATCTCGATGCGTGAGACTGATCATGCGCTTTCTGGATGAACATCGCCGCCGGCCTGCGCTCCTGGCTGATCATCTGCCCTGGGCGGCCATGGTCGCGCCGGGGGTCGTGCTGAACAAGGACGGCTCCTTCACCTGCGGCCTGCGATTCCGGGGGCCCGATCTCGAGTCGGCCTCGGATCTGGAGCTGATGTCGGTCCGGGCGCGGCTCAACAACGCCCTCAAACGTCTGGGCAGCGGATGGTGTCTGCATGTGGAGGCGCGTCGCCGTCCCGCCCAGGCCTATCCCAAGAGCGAGTTCGAGATCGCCGCCGCCTGGCTCGTCGACGCCGAGCGCCGCACCCTCTTCGAGACCAGCGAGCCGGCTTACGAGACCGACTACCGGGCCGCGTTGACCTGGCTTCCACCGGCGGACCAGACCCGCCGGGTCGAGCGGGTTCTGTTCGACGGAGCCGATCCCGCGAGCCGGGACTGGCGCACCGCGCTGGACGCCTTTTCGCGCGAAACTGCACAGATCGTCGACCTTCTGGCCGACGCCCTTCCGGACGTCGCCATGCTGGACGATGCGGCGATCCTGACCTGGCTCCACGACTGCGTTTCGCCCCGAACGGTCCATCTCGAACTGCCCGCGACGCCGATGTTCCTAGACGCTTGGCTCGCCGATGCGCCGCTTCTGGGCGGGGTGGCGCCGACGCTCGACGGTCAGACGCTGAAGGTGGTCTCGGTGCGGGGTCTGCCGGCGAGCACGCGGCCAGGGCTGCTCGACGCCCTCGGCGCCTTGCCCTTCCCCTATCGCTGGAGCGCTCGCTGGATCGGCCTCGACAAGGCGGATGCCGAGGTCGAGCTGGTCAAACTGCGCAAACGCTGGTTCGCCAAGCGCAAGGGCGTCGGCGTGCTGCTGCGCGAAGCCATCACCAAGGAGGAGGTCCCGCTCCTCGACACGGATGCCGCCGCCAAGACCGACGAATGCGACGGCGCCCTGGAGGCGCTCGGCTCGGACGCCTGCGCCTATGGCTATCTGACGACGACGATCACGGTGATGGCGCGCGACCCCGACCGGGCGTCGGAGCAGGCCCGGGCGATCGAGGCGACGCTGAACGCCCAGGGCTTTGTCGCCCGGACGGAGGATCTGAATGCGGTCGAGGCCTGGCTCGGCTCCCTGCCGGGCGAGCCCTATGCGGACGTCCGCCGCCCGCTGGTCTCCACCCTGAACCTCGCCGACCTTCTTCCAGTCTCCGCCGTCTGGGCCGGACCGACCGCAGACCCGCGCCTGCAGGGGCCGCCGCTGGCGGTCGCGCGAACCAGCGGGTCCACGCCTTTCCGACTCTCCCTGCATGTCGGCGACGTCGGCCACGCCATGGTCGTGGGGCCGACCGGCTCTGGAAAGAGCGCCTTGCTCGCCTTTCTGGCTCTCCAGTGGTTCCGCTACCCGAAGGCCCGCGTCGTCGTCTTCGACAAGGGCCGCAGCGCGCGCGCCGCGACCCTGGCCGCCGGCGGGCGCTGGCACCCACTGCAGCCGGGCGGAGACTTCACCCTCCAGCCGCTCGCCCGGATCGAGGACGAAGGCGAACGCGCCTGGGCCTCGGAGTGGCTCGCCGACGCTGTCCGCCTCGCAGGCCTGGACCCGACGCCGCGCGTCCGCGAAGAGATCTGGGCCGCGCTCGGCGCCCTGGCCCAGGCCCCCGTCGCACAGCGCACGCTGACCGTTTTCACGGCCCTGGTCCAGGACAGGGCGGTGGCGGCCGCCCTGGAGCCCCTGACGCTCAAGGGACCTCACGGCGCCCTGATCGACGGCGTCGCCCCGCAGGACGAAACGCTCGCCGCCTTCGAGTGCTTTGAGCTCGAGAGCCTGATGGCGACGCCATCGGCGGTCGCCTCCGTGCTCGCCGCCCTGTTCCATGAGATCGAGCGCGGCTTCGACGGCCGGCCCACGCTCCTGATCCTCGACGAGGCCTGGCTGTTTCTCGGCGAGACAGCCTTCGCGGCCCGCATCCGCGAATGGCTCAAGACCCTGCGCAAGAAGGGCGTGGCGGTGGTGTTCGCCACCCAGTCGCTCGACGACGTCGTGCGCTCGTCCATTGCGGCGGCCCTGATCGAGAGTTGCCCGACACAGATCTTCCTGCCCAACCCTCGCGCGCTCGAGCCGGCCTCGGCCGACCTCTACCGGATGTTCGGCCTGAACCGTCGCCAGCTGGAGCTGATCGCCTGGGCGACGCCCAAGCGCACCTACTATTGGCGACAGCCCGATGGGCGGCGGCTGTTCGATCTGAAGCTGACCGGAGCCGGCCTCGCGCTCTGCGGCGCCTCGTCTCCGGCTGACCAGACCCTCATCGAGAGCGTGCTGGCGGCTCTCGACCCGGCCGATCTGCGGCCGGACCGCTTCGCCCGCGAATTCCTCAAAGCCAAAGGAGTCCAGCATGTCGACAATGTCTTCGACAGCTTCGATCCGCCCGCCCCGGAACCCGTCCGGTACGCGGCGGAGTAGGTCCTCGGTCCTGGCGGCGACCGCCCTGGTGCTCGCCGCAGTCGCAGGCTTCCCGCCGCCCTCCGCCGCCCAGCAGATCGTCTACGATCCCCGCGCCCATGTGCAGACCAGCCTCCAGGCGGCTCGGCAGTTGGAAAGCCTCGCCAATGACGCGCGGGCGCTGGCCAATCAGGCGCGCAGCCTCGCCGCCTCGCCCTACAGTCATCTCGCCGGGTCATCGGAGACCCTGCGCGACATCGGCGAGCTGGCGCGGACCGTCCGGGGCACGGCATCGACCCTCGACGGTGTCCAGCGGCAGTTTGCCGATCTGTACCCGGACGACCTGTCTCTCTCGGATCTCACGGCGCTCGGCGCCGACCGGTCCACGACCGCCCGACGGACCGCCGAGGATCTGGCGCGGACGGCGGCCGAACTGGAGCGGCTGGCCCAGAGCCGGGACGGGCGTGTCCGGGGCGCCATGGCCGCCAGCGAGGCGGCGGAGGGCGAAACGGCCGCGATCCAGTCCTCGACCCAGATGTTGTCCGTCCTCGCGGAGGATCTGGCCAGCATGCGGACCCTGCTTCTGGCCCAGTCCCGGCTGATGGCCGAGGGCGCGGCGCGCCAGGCCGCCGAAAGGGACGCCGCGATCGAGGCCCGGCGCCGCTTCTGGGCGCGGGGCGCGTCCACGCCGACCGCCCCGTCCTTCAACCCCTTGCCCCACGCTCGGGACTGAGGAGCGCGATGATGGCTGGCCCCGGAATGGAGACCCCGAACGAGCTGATGGTGGTGTTTTCCGACACCGTCACCGCCGGCTTCGACGCCCTGTCCGGCTCGGTCAATGGGGTGTTCGGACTGCTGATCGCGCTCGTGGTGGCGCTGACGGGCATCCAGTGGGCGCTCTCGCCCAACCGCGACGTCCTCGCCTCAGGCTTCGGCAAGGTGCTGCTGATCGGGGCCTTCGCCTGGCTCATCAATGACTGGCAGGCCCTGTCGGAAACGATCTACGCCGGCTTCCTAGAGCTCGGCCTCACCGCCGGCGGAGGCTCCCTGTCGCGCGCGGAGTTTCTCAATCCGGGCGCCATCCTCCAGCAGGGCTGGGAGATCGTGAAGGCGCTGGGCGAAACGCCCGCACCGGTCGAGAACCCGCTCGACGTCATGGGAAACATGGCCGACGCCCTCATCCTCGGGCTGGCCATGATCGGCATCATGCTGGCCTTCGCGATCCTGGCCCTGCAGATCATCGTCTCCCTGCTGGAGTTCAAGATCGTCACCCTGGGCGGCTTCGTCCTCCTGCCGTTCGGCATCTGGAACAAGACCGCCTTTCTGGCCGAGCGGCCGCTCGGCTACGTCGTCTCCTCCGGGCTCAAGGTATTGGCGCTGGCCATCGTCGTCTCGGGCGCGCGGACGATCTTCGACCAGCTCCAGCCCTCGGCCAATCCTGACATCTACGAGGCCCTGACCATTCTGGTCGCCGCCCTGCTGCTGGCCATGCTGGCGATCTTCATCCCGAACCTCGCCTCGGCCCTCGTGACCGGTGGGCCAGCCCTGGGGGCGGGCGCAGCCCTGACGAGCGGATTGGCTGTCGCCGGCGCCGGGGCCCTCGTGGCGGGCGGCGTGGCGGGGGCCGGAGCCATGGCCGGGCGGGCCGCCGCCGTCAGCGGGTCGTCCAAAGCCGCCGCAGGCGCGGCCTCCGGGGCGCGCTCCTCCGGAAGCGGACCGTCGTCCGGGAGCTTTCCGCCGGGCGGCGGACCTCGACCTTCGCCAAGACCCGCGCCGGGCTCCGGCGGCGCTGCGGCGGCCTCAACCCCCTCCCGCGCGTCCGCCTCTCCGCCCGCAGGATCGGGACCATCGCGGTCGACCTCGGCGTCGCCGGCCGAAGAGTCGGCCGATCGGCCGGCCTCGGCGCCGTCCCTCGGCAAGCCGGCGCCTGACGCCGAGCGCCGCGACCGGCCTTCCCTGTCGGAGGAGAGACCGCCGGGTGCAGGCAGCGGTCGCACCGCCGGCCGATCCGCCGCCCTCCAGGCCTTCTTCATCGCCAACTCGGCTCGCGCCCTGATGCCGGCCGGCGAGAACAGCGGCGCCCTCAAACCCACCGTCAGACCCGAGGATTGAGCATGCATCCCTTCTTCAAGCCCAAACGCCCCCTGACCGCGTCCCCTGAAGCCACCCCCTATCAGCGCGCCGGTCAGGTCTGGGACGACCGGATGGGTCTTTCCATCGCCCATGCCCGCAACTGGCGCCGCATCGCCCTGGCCAATCTCGGTCTGGCGGCCTTTCTCGGCGCGGGCTGGTGGGTCCAGGCGGATCGCGCCGTGGTCCGACCTTTCGTCGTGGAGGTGTCCGACTGGGGACAGACGCAGAGGATCACCGCCCTGGACGGCCGTTACGAGCCGACCGAGGCCCAGACCGGCTATGCGCTCGCCCAGTGGATCCGGGACGTCCGCTCTAAGTCGATCGATCCGATCGTGATCCGTCAGAACTGGCTGCGCGCCTACGACCTCCTGAGCCCCAAGGCCTCCGCCTTCCTGAACGACTGGGCCCAGGCCAACGACCCGTTCGCCGACGCCGGCCGGGAAGCGGTCAATGTCGAGGTGCTCAACGTCGTCCGCCGCAGCGAGCGAACCTTCGATCTGCAGTGGCGAGAGACCCGCTTCGTCAACGGTCAGCAAGCGGGGGCCGAGCGCTGGCGCGCCCTCATCACCGTCGCCCATCAGCCGCCCCGCAACGAGGCGGAGCTGATGCGCAATCCCCTTGGCCTCAAGATCGAGGATGTCTCATGGACCCCCGACGCTTCCTGAGCGGGACGGCTGTCCCGATCGCCGCCGCCCTTGCGCTTTCCGGCTGCGCCCTGGTTCATGGCGCCGACGGCGGTGTGGAACCGATCGCGCTCTCCACCCCGATCGGCCTCGCGGAGCCGCCGGCGGTCGCGCGTCCCGAGCCGGCCCTGGAGACCAGGCCCGATCCGGTCACGGCGGCCGCTGATCTCGGCTCCACGGCACGGCCCTATCTCGAGACGGTTGCAGCCTCCGCGTCGCCACGCCGACGTCGGGACGCGGCCGCTCCAACCGACAGCCTGCCTTCCGGACGCGCGGCCATTGCGGCGGCCAACCGGTCGGCGCGCGCCGCCTCCAGCGCGGACGCCTTCGTCGGCGGGGTCCAGGTGTTCGCCTGGTTCGACGGGCGGGTCTACGAGGTCTGGACCGCTCCCTTGCGGGTCACCACCCTGACCCTTGCCCCGGGAGAAACCGTGTCGGCCAAGGCGGCCGGGGACACGGTCCGCTGGCAGATCGGCGAGAGCCAGTCCGGCTCCGGCGTCTCGGCGCGAACCCATGTCCTGATCAAGCCGCTGCAGGCCGGGCTCGAGACCAACCTGGTCCTGACGACGAGCCAGAGGGTCTATCTCCTGATCCTTCGCAGCGGGTCGGCCGACGCCTTCAACGCCGCCATCGCCTGGGACTACGGGTTTGCGTCGCACGGCCCCGAGGCCGCCGAGGGGCAGTCCGGCCTGCCGCCGGTCGATGTCGCAGCGGCAACGCCCCAGGGGCCGATCGATGCCCGCTACAGGATCGACCCGCGTGGGCGGGCGCCGCGCTGGGCGCCGACCGCCGTGTTCAATGACGGCACACGGACCTTCATCACCCTGTCGCCGGACGCCGACATCGATGAGGCGCCGGCCCTCTTCATCAGGGCCGACGGAGACCTCCAGCTGGTCAACTACCGGCAGGCCGACGGCGTCCTGATCGTTGATCGGATCTTCGATGAAGCGGAGCTGCGGCTCGGCGATCGTCGACCGCAGATCGTCCATATCCGCCGTCTTCCGGGAGCCGCCCGATGATCGATCCCCACAGCGCTGAAACCGCCGGAACTCAACCCGGCATGCAGACACCGGCGCCCCCGCCGCCCGTCACGGCTCCCAAGGCCCCGCCGCCGCCCTTGATGGGACGGGCGCCGCGTCCCGGGGCCGTCCGCATCCGCAAGCCTGTCGTCCAGGGGGCGGTGTTGGTTGCGGCCCTGCTCGTGTCCGGATCTCTCGCCTGGGCCTTCGTGGTCCAGCCGCAGATGACGCGCCAGGCTCGCGACGCTGCGGACGCCGAGGGCGCAGGCGAGGCGCGAGGCAGCGTCAGGCCTTCGGACCGCGTGACCGACCAGCCGGCGAGCTATGACCGCCTCGCCCAGACTGACGCCCTGCCGGAGCGCCGGGGCGCGCCGCCCGAGGCAAGAGAGACCGCGACACCCCCACAGCCCGCGCGCATACTTGCGCCCCCGTACAGCACGGCTCCCCGCGCGCCGCGGCCGGCGGACCAGGCGGCCGCCTCGGGGCTCTTCTTCGAGGGGGCACCGCGAAGCGGAACCGTCCAGGCCGCCGGCCGATCAGACCCGGGTCCCTCGCCCGAGATGCGGGACTATGGGGCGATCTACAGCCCGCACGGCCTCCTGGCGCCCGTGTCCCCCTACGAGCTGAAGGCCGGGGCCGTCATCCCGGGCGTCTTGCTGACAGCGGTCGATACGTCCCGTCCCGGTCCCGTCGTGGCCACGGTCAGCCAGAATGTGTTCGATTCCATCACCGGACGTCATCTCGTCGTTCCGCAGGGGACGCGGCTGATCGGACGCCACGAAGGCGAGAGCGCCCATGGCGATCGCCGGGCCTTCCTGGTCTGGGACCGGCTGATCCTTCCCAACGGCAAGAGCCTGATCCTCTCGGAGGAGCCCGGCGTCGATGCGCAGGGCTCCGTCGGGGTCCGCGGCGAGGTCGATCGGCGTCTCTGGCCGCTCGGCGTCGCGACGCTCTTCGCCGGCGCCATCACCACCCTCGGCGAGCTGGCGCGGGGCGGATCAGATGATCGATCGTTCGCCGCCAGTGCCGGGAGCGCCGCGTCCATTGAGGCCTCCCAGGTCGGGGGACGGCTCATCGACCGCGAGCTCACGGTTCAGCCGTCCATCCGCGTCCGGGCGGGCGCGCCGGTCCGGGTGATGATCACCCGCGATCTCATTCTGGAGCCCTATCGCCGATGACCCGTCTCCCTCGCCTTCTCACGGCGGCCATGGTGCCCGCCGTCGGCCTCCTGGCGTTCGGCGCGATCGGGGGACAACGGCCCGCGCTCGCGCTGATCAATGAAAGCCCGAGCCTGCCCAAGGGCGTCTATGTCCGCACGGCGGCCGCCGAAATCTCCCGGGGCGAAGTCGTCGCCATTCGCCAGCCAGCCGTCGTGCGTCCCTATCTGGCGCGTCAGGGCATGCCGCCCGAGGTGCGCCTGATCAAACGGGTGGCGGCGACGGGGGGCGATGCCGTCTGCTCGGACGGCCGCTGGATGATCGCCCCGATGCGCACCGTCCGGATCCACGACAGGGACCGCAACGGCGCGCCTCTCCCGGCCTGGCGGGGCTGCCGCAGGCTCGCCGCCGACGAACGACTGCTGCTCGGCGACACGCCGTCCAGCCTGGACAGTCGGTACTTCGGGCCGGTCACGACCGCCCAGATCGAGGGCGTCTATCGGGAGGCCCTGACATGGTGAAACGCAGCCTTCCGATCGCCGCCCTCGCCGTCCTCGCGGCGACGTCGCCGGCCGCCGCCCAGACACGCATCGACTGGCGTCCCGCCGGCGGGGACCTGTTCGTCGGCGCCGCCGTGGACGCGACGACGCCCGACGTCGCCGGTGTGGAAGCGGTCCGTCTCGCGGATCTGGACCAGCCTTTCGCCGAGGCCATCGCTGAAGCGGCCGACCGACACGGCCTGGACCGCAAGCTGCTCCACGCCCTGGTCGTGGTGGAAAGCGCCTACCGCCCCCAGGCCTGCTCCCACGCGGGCGCCTGCGGCCTGACCCAGCTGATGCCGGGCACCGCCGCCGACCTTGGCGTTCGGGACCGGTTCGATCCCTATGAGAACCTGCGCGGCGGCGCCGACTACCTCGCCCGCCAGATCCTCCGCTTCGGCGATCTGCGCCTGGCCCTCGCGGCCTATAACTCCGGTCCCGATCGGGTCGCCAGACTGGGCCGGATCCCGAACATCACCGAAACGCAGAACTACGTCGTGACCGTGATCAACTGCTACCTGGCGCTAACGGCGGGTCGCGGGGTCCGGTCGTCGCGGGAATGCACTCCGGCGGAGGCCGCGCTATGACCTTCGCGACGGAGCCCCGCGACGGCGCGGATCAAGCGCCCGAGACGGCGGAGACCTTGCTGACGCGGGCGGAGGCCTCGGCCTTTCTGGAGGGCAGGGGCATCCGGATGAAGCCGACGACCCTGGCGCGGGCCTATTCGACCGGCTCGGGCGGACCGCCCTGCCGTCACATCCGGAACAAGCCCTTCTACCCTCTCGACCTGCTCGAAGCCTGGGCCCGGTCCCAGATCACAGCGCCGGTCGCGTCCTCCAGCGAACGTCAGCGCCTTCGGCGCGAGGCCCGCAGCCGGGAGGCCGCATCATGACCTCCCAACGCCCCAGCCTGGAGGCCCTGCTGAACGACCCCTCGGTCAGCTACCCGCTCAAGGCCGTCCTGCTGGTCTGGTGGAGTCGCGACCCGCTCGATGCGGCGAACGACGCCGCGGCCCTCGCCACGGTCATGGGCGACCGCGCGGTCTCGCTCCTGGAGCAGCGTCATGGCCCATGAGCGAGGGCTGGACCGGTTTCTCGGCTGGCGTCAGGTCCGCGACCTCACGGGGCTCGGCCGCACGACGGCGTGGCGGATGCGTCAGGCCGGGGATTTCCCCGACCCGGTGCCGATTTCACCCGGCCGGGTGGCCTGGCGAGAACGCGACATCGCCGCCTGGAACGAGAGCCGGGGCGCCCCGATCCCGACCCGGCGGGCCGCGGCCAAGCCGCGCCCTTCGGAAGTCCGCGTCATCGATACGGCGACCCCTGAACCGGCGCCCTCTGCGGCGATGGCGTCGCCCCATCCCAGACACCGTCCCGCGCGGCGACCGCGATCAACCCTTGCCGAGGGTCAGCTCGGCTTCGACTTCTAGGACTGATGCGGGCAGTCAGCACGGTTTCGATGTGTGGTGTCCCGCCATTTCCCGATTTACCGGCCTACTCTCGCATTGGCGCTGACAGCTCGGCTTGAAAGGCCTAACTATCGCGTATGTGAAATACGGGAAAGTTATGGCGCTACATCTGGTAGGAGAGACGATTGACCGGGCGCGTGCCCACGCCGCCGCTCGCTCGGGCAACCTCGTGGCCCTGGTCCGTGGCGTTTATGTGGACGCAGCCGACGACGTCGATGCCGTGATCATGGCGCACGCGGTGCGGATCGCCGCCTATCTTTATCCCCGCGCCTATCTGTCCGGCGCCTCGGCTCTCCTGTTGGCGCCCACATTGGACGGCCGCCTGTTTTTGAGCGGGCGTCGCAACCAGCGAACACGGATTCGGGGTCTGGAGATTATCCAGAACCAAGGGCCGGATGCTCCGTCCACGGTTCCCGCCATCGTCGCTGACGCGATGGGCGAAATTCACATGACGGCCTCGTCCCCCCGCCAGCGTTTTCTGGAGGCCTTCCGCATCCGCAGCGAGCATGCCGGTGCGATCGACCCCCTCATGCGTCGCCGGATGGCGGAGCGTCTGATCGAAGAATACGGCGACGCGCGCCAGGCTGCGGACGCCGTATGGGTGCTTGGGCGTCTAATCCGCTGGACTCGCGAAGCCGAGGCCGCCGAACGCTTTCTCGACGCCGCCCATCCGGCCCAGGCCCCCGCGAATGCGGCCCGGGTGGGTCTGACGGTGGCCTGGCACGGCGCGCCCGTCGGCGAGCTGACCCACGACGGTGTCGAGTGGCGCTGGGCCGCCACCGCCAAGGGCCAGCCGCCCCTGGTGCGGCCGACCCGCCCCGGCAGCCTTCCCCCCTTCATCGAATCCCTGCTGCCGGAAGGCTGGCTGGCCGAGATTCTGGACGCTCGCGACGAGCGTGAGCTCCTGCGAACGGGCCGGCGCTACATGTCGAACATCGCCATCGTCTCCGACCCGGCCGAGCTGGCTGAAGTAACCCCGGACGTGCTTCAGGGCCGTCTGGCGCAGCACATCGACGACGGGGTCTTCACCGGCCGCTACGAGGGCCCGACACGTCGATCCCTCGAAGAGAGCTTCCAGGCCAATCTGGCCAAGCTGTTCGCCTCCCGCGACACGCCGCGTCTCTCCGGAATCCAGATCAAGGCGCCGATGTGCCTGACGACGGGCGGCGAGCTCATCCCGTCAACGGGGGCGCCCTTCACCCATATCCTGAAGCCGGCGGGCACCAACGGCTTCGAAGACCTGCCGATCGTCGAATGGATGGGGTTGGCGCTCGCCCGCGCCGCCGGTTTCGAAACACCCGACGCCGCTCTTGTCCCCATGCCGGACGGCATGCGCCCGGCCCTTGTGGTCGAGCGGTTCGACATCCGCCGCACGGACAACGACGCGCGCCGATATGCGCTGGAGGATTTCTGCTCAATCCTCGAACTGCCGCCCCTGCGCAAGTACGAGGGCTCCATCGAACGCACGGCGCGTGGACTGCGCCCCCTGTCGACACAACCGGCCCAGGACCTGGAAATCCTTTACCGGCGGGCGGTTTTCGCCTGGCTCATCGCAGACGGAGATATGCACCTGAAGAACCTGGCCCTGCTGAAGATCGCCGACCCCGGCAGCGAGCATTTCGACGAGGTGCGCTTCGCCCCGGTCTATGACGCCGTCACCACGCGGATCTTCCCTGGCCTGGACAACGATCAGATGGCCCTGACCCTCAACGGCAAACGGGACCGTCTGACCCCCGAGGATTTCCAGGCGCTCGCCCGAACCATAGACCTTCCGGTCGCTCGGGCCGCGCAACTGACCGCCGACTGCGCCCGGCGCACGGTGGACGGACTGCAAGCCCTGCCGGTGCCGGAACGGATCGCCCCCGGCGCGGATCGTATCCGAGACCGGATTTCCGACATCGTCCGCCAGCGCGCGGAGCCTTTCGTTTAGGGCCCAGCTAAACCAATGGCGTCGCGCTGCAGGAGACGACGCCAGATTCCGGTTCGCCATGAAAGGCCCGTCGCCTAAGCTGCGGTAGCCCGGTGCGGCCCACGCGTATGTCCAGGCTTCGGCTAAAGGCGTGGGCGCATGCGAATCTCACATGTTCTCAACGCCCGGCGCACATTTCAGCGGCAGCTTTGTAGTGACCGGCTTTACCGGTATGGACACGTCATGGCGTTATCCTAATTCGCACCTGAGCCAATCTTGGTGGAAGTGCACGGGACTGAGAGGGGATCATAACTCTCTCGCCGTCGCCGAGGATCTTGGATCCGTTGAAACCGGGCACTGGGGACATGGGGCCTTGGAGCCTTGGGGCCGACGCAGTTGAGCCCTCAACTCCGTCGGCGGTAAACGAAGATGACGCGACTATGTATCGGGCTGGTGCGCGCTGCATCCGCCCCTTATCCGTGCCGGGAGCTCAGCCGATGAAATCCTTCGCGCAGGCGCTTCATTCGGACGACCGATACAGGATCATGATGATCGACGATCCCGTTGCTGGGCTCCGACCGATCACCTTCGAAGATCACCACGGGATGGTCGCGCGTCTCCGACTTCCGATCACGGCCCCCGAAGCCATCCAGCGCCTCTACGGCCGCGCGCTTCATGCCCTTCTGTATGGCTGGTTCGACTATGAGTTGATGGTAGTGGCCTGCGGACAGGCGCTGGCCACGCTCGAGTTCTCACTCAAGATGCGGTTGGGCAAGTCCGCCTTGAAGCTGAGCGGCTTGAAGCCAAGGCTGGACCATGCGGTGAAACACGGCCTCATCGCTGCGCCAAGCCCAAGCGCTTGGGGAGACGACCATGCCCTGTTGGCCTCGATCCGCAACGAGATCGCTCACGGAAGCGATCATGTTTACCCGCCGAACATGGCGGAGGTCATTTTCGATAGGTGTCGCGTTCTGATATGCGAGGTCTACGGGCTCCCTGAATCCGCGGAAGGGTCGACCCTTATTGACGCCTCCGCGCCATAAGTTCGATCTAGATCTCAATGTCATTCGGCATGATGTTGTCGCAAGGTGCCTCGACAAATCCACTTTCGGATAAAGCGCAGATACGCCTCGCCTTCGAAATCCCGGGAGCTGGAAGTTGGGTCAAGGGGCAGGATCACGACACCGTTGTCGTGTGAGAGCGCTTTGATCCGCGTCATCAACGCCAAGGCGACCGACTTCGCTCAGCACAGATCGGGATATGTCTTTCCCTGAAGGAGATTGGCCGATTGAGAGACAGAACCGGCCCAGCTGCTCAAACAGCCGACCGCGCCCTTATGTCGTCGCGCCCAAAGTCTGCGCAACAACGAGGGAGGGGCGAACATGTCGTACTTGGCCTTCTGCAGGTTTGCGACGAACTCACTGAGATCATCCGCTGCCACGTCTCCCGGCAACTTTTTGATAAAAGCCGCCACCTCCAACGGGGTGGCGTCGGAGACCGTCACGCCCAAGTCGTGGGCCTCGCAGTCGAGTCCGGCCGCCGTCAGACAGACCGCGAGGACATCGTTCATCGCTGTGCCCCTCCACGTGAAGATGTGGGTGTCGGCACCGCTGGCGACCAGTGCGTTTTCCGCCAGATCGAGCGCGTGGAATACTGCCCGCCCTTCCTGCAAAAGCTGCACGGCCGTCTCGTCCAGGAAGGCAGGGAGATCGTCGTCCAGATAGACGGCGCGGATTTCCGCCGCGAGCCTGTCGTCGATCGGCTCGACCGACTGCCGGTCGAACTTCGGCAATCGCCCGGCGGGATGCGGCGTGACCGTGAGCACCTTGGCTCGATCATCGACGTCCGCGACCCGCCAACGGCGTCCCGCGAAGGCCAGAAGACTGCCCACTGCCAGGACATTGGAGATTGGGATGGAGCCAAGGGCGCGTGTACCGTGGATCAGCCTCCACTCCTGGTCCGTCTCGAACACGGCATAGAAGTCGCGGGCAGCGGTAAGCTCCTCGCCTGTTGCGGCGAGCATCAGCGTTCCATCCGGAGCCTGTTCGATCAATCCAACCTCCGGTGCCGCGATCCATCGCAGCAACTCGACGAAATCGCCGGGCGTCAGAGCCGCCAGAGGTCCAGCTGCGCAGAGGGTTTTATAGAGGGCGTCAGCCCGCGCACCGCCCTGCTCAGTGATGATTGAGAGTATCTGATGGATCGCTACAGTAACGACCGCCGGATCGTCGCCGGGCGTCTCGACGAAGCGACTGAGGAGAAGGCGGACAGCCGCGACCGCCCGGACGACCTGGGGCCTAAGGCGGTCGATTGGGTCCGAGACACGACCGAGGTGTCGCTCCCGCGTATAGATGCGGAGAATCGCAGGTGTGTCCTTGCGCCGCCCGCTTCGGCCGAGCCTTTGGCGCAGCGAGGCCAGGGATCGAGGCGCGCCGAGCTGAGCCACCGATTTGACAGATCCGAGGTCGATGCCGAGTTCCAAGGTCGTGGTGGCGATCGCCGTCGTCGGCAGGGTTCCCGCCTTCAGGCGGGTTTCGAGCTCCTCACGCAGTTCCTTGGACAGGCTGCCGTGGTGGGGGAAGAACTCATTGGGCACGCCCGCCCTCTCGGACCGGCGCAGGAGGCGGTCCGAGAGGGCCTCGACGTTGCGGCGCGAGCCTCCGAAGAACAGGGCGTTGTCGCCCCGAAGAACGGAGAAGGCATGGTCCGCGATCCGGTCGAGGGCCTCGTCGCCGCCATCGATTTCCAGATTGTCGCCTGACGGGCTGCTTTCGGCTGGCTCGAGATAACCCCGGACCTGAAGCCTCAATTCGGGCGCGGCGCCTTCCGGCTGGATAATCTCCACCGACGTGGGGGCCTGCGCGTTCAGCCAGGCGGCCGCGACGCCCATGTCGCCCAAGGTAGCGGACAGGCCGATCCGCCTGGGCCGGCGCGCCGACATGAGCTCGAGCCGACGCAGCAGGCTAAACAGATGGAGGCCGCGCGGCCCCTGAAGAAAGGCATGCAGTTCGTCGACGATGATGGCGTCCAGAGATCCCAGAAGCCGGCGCGCATCCGTCGAGCGGCGAAGAAGAAGCGCCTCGATCGATTCTGGCGTGATCATCACTACGCCGCGAGGCTGTTTCAACACTCGTTGCTTGGGGCCTTGGGGCGCATCACCATGCCAGCGAACGAGGCCGATGCCCATGCGCTCGCACAGAAGGTCCAGCCGCCGGTGCTGATCGTTGATCAGGGCCTTTAGCGGCGCAACATAGAGGACCGATACACCGGTCTCCTCTCGCGCGGCCGCCTGCGTGAGGAGTGGCAGGAAGGCGGCTTCCGTCTTGCCGGCCGCAGTCGCCGCCGCGATCACGACGTCCCTATCGTTTCCAAGGATCGTCCGGATCGCCTCGTCCTGCACCGGCCGCAGTTCGCTCCAACCTTCGTCGCGTATCCAGCGGCGAACGTCGGGATGCAGCCGATCGAAACTCGTCTCGGTCAAAGCCGCAGCGTCGCCAGTTCGTCGTCCCCATCGCCCTCGACCTCAAGGTCCGCGCCGCCATCGGTGTCGTTGGCGATATCGACGCCGCCGATCAGCTCAACCCAACCCTTTCCGGGGTTCTGCTCCAGCACTGATAGAAACTGGACGAACGCCTTGATGGTGTTGCGCGGCGTCCGGAAATAGGCCTCGCCGATCCGCTTGTTACAGTGGTTCATGAACAACGGCAGGGCCTCGTCGGGGACGAGGTGCTTTTCCGCGTCGCCCATGGCGAAGACGGTTCGCAGGTTGAACAAGAGGATCAGCAGATCTTCCGGGGTCAAGCTCTGAAGCCTAATGACGGGTCCGGACAGATCGATCAGACCATTGGTCGCAAAGGCGTTCTCCACCAAGCGGCTCTGTAGGGCCTGGTAGCTGTACAGGCCGCGCCGGCTGTCCATAAGGAACTCCGGGGTTCCCCCAAAGACGAAGCCTATGCCAGACGCATTGCCCTGCAGGACGTCGTTCACGATCCGCAGGATTTGCTCGAAATTCTGGTTCCGGGCCTGGGCGCTCTGGAGTTTGTACAGGTTGACCATCTCATCGAAGACTATGACCAGCCCGGCGTATCCGGCCAGCCGGACGAAGGCCGCGAGCAGTTTGAGGCTGTCGTAGACGTCGCCGTCGTCGATGATGTTGCGCACGCCCAGTGCCTGCCGGGCCTCGGTCTTGGTGGTGTATTCGCCTCGTAACCAACGCAGCGCCGCCGCCTTGCCCCCAGCGTCACCGTCCTCGCTCGCGCGCCAGTAAGCCTTGAGCACCGCCGCGAAATCATAGCCGCCATTATGATCCTGCAGCGGGGCCAAGCGTTCGTCGATGACCCCCTCGACCCCAGCTCCGCGCCCCTCGGCGTCGCGCACGCATTCGGTGACAAATTTCTCGACGATCGAGGCGAGAGCATTGCCGTCGGGCTTGGTCCGGGTCGCCATGTTGCGGACGGCCTCCGCATAGAGTCCCCTCGCCTGGCCGCCGGTCGCGTGGATCCGCCTGTCGGGTGCCAAGTCGGCATGGATAGTCACGCATCGCCGTTCGAGAGCAATCAATCGGACGAGATTGAGGAAGAAGGTCTTGCCGGCGCCGTACTCTCCGATGACGAACCGGACAGCCGAACCTCCGTCGGCGATCCGGTCCACGTCGCGCACGAGAGCATTTATCTCAGCGGATCGGCCGACTTGGATATGTGGGAGGCCCGACCTCGGAACGACGCCGGCTGCAAGGGCCTGGAGGATGATGTCGCGATCACGCGGCTTGAGCGTCGGTGTGGAGGTCATGCAGCCAGATCCAGAGCGAGAAGTTGAAGTCGGAGATGTTCGGGTGAGGTCAGATCCTCGTCGCCTTCGAGGACTGGCTCGTCGAAGCGGTCAAAGCCCCAGTCGTTGATCGTCTCGATCGCGCCGTCTGGGAGAAGCTTCAGAGCCTTGGCGCGAGCCTCGAATGTCCAGCGGTCAAGCCCGCCGCCATCGACGACGGCCCCAAGCAATTCGGCATGAGCGACATCCAGGCCTTCGAAGCGCGCCGACGTCGTTGCGACAACCACCGGTGAAGCGATAGGGCCCTCATCCTCCGCGAAGATACCGGCCAAGAGACTGGACACCTCAGCCGTTTCCAGACGCAGCCGCGCCAGGCGGGTGGGATCGATTTGCACGCTGGTCGGAACGACAGGTTCTTGGGGGATAGCGAGACCGTCTTTGGCAGCGGGCGTGGCCTCGGCCACGATGACCGGTTCGTCGCGCGATGCCGGGGCCCGGTGGAGGGCCGCGTAGACCTCGTCTTGCGGCAGGCCCAAGGCCTTGTAGAGTTTCTCGAGAAAGCGGACTTCAGCCGGCTGTACCCGGCTGTCGGATAGCACCGACGCCACGGCGGCGCGTGCCGCTTCGGTCCTGAGCGGAAGAGGCAGTTTGGACAGTTTTGCGATCGCCGCCAGTTGGCGCGGCCGATCCTGAAGCAGCCACATCGCATAGGCCGAAAGTCGTGTCCGCTCTTCAGGCCGCAGATCCTTGACCGCGCGGATCTCGGCCTCAATATGGTCCAGCTCAGCCGCGACCACTTCGCCGTCAGAACTGGCCGCGATCGCCGAGATCTCCGCAATCGTGCGGCCTGATCGGTACGCGGGCCGTTCGGCGTCGATCTGACCGCCGCCCGCCGCTCGATAAAGCACCACTTGGCTATCCGACGTAAGGCTGGCGTCTCCGTATCGGCGATCCGGTTCGAGCGCGATCTGCAAGCGATCCAGGACGATGCCAAACTGGCGATGAACGCCCACCGGCACCTTGCCCTGGACCTGATCCAATCCGATGAGGTCGCAGAGCCGGGTGACCGCCATCGGGACGATCGCGTGTTCTGCTAGGATGGCGTCGAACTCAGCCTTCAAGGCCCGCGCGCTCAGCCCCCATTCCGTCTCGACAAGGTCGTCAGGCAGGCACAGCGCAGCCTCTAGTGTGTCTCTAGCCTCGGGCTTCCGACCGAGTAGCCGACTGTAGGCCTCGAGATCAGTCTGGCATTCCGACAGGAGGTCGCGAAGACTGCTTAACGGCGCCGCGACAGCCGCGATGTCGGGCAGATCCCCAAGATCGAGGGTCACCTCGAATGCGCTGCTGGCGCTGCGATATCGGCCGCTTAGTCTACGCTTGGGAGCGCGGACTTTGAGTCCTTCAGGATAGCGCCTGTCAAAGCGGAGGCGCCACAGTACCGCGAGTTCCTCGAAACATCTTGAACCAGGAGTGCGTAGATAGGTGTCAGGCAGACAGAGCGTCCACACGAGGCAGTCGTCGGCGTCGAACGGAATCTGTTCCGCGAGGCGCGCGCCGAGATAACGCCTGGCCGGAAGTGGAATCTCGAACTCCCCATTGCCCATCCTCGGAGACAGGGTTGGTCGTTGAACAACGTCTGAGCGCACCAGCTCGGCAGCTTCGAGAAAACGGCGCGCGTAGCCATCGAAGGAATAGTTGTCGCTGTAGGCGGCCCTGAGCCGGGTGACCTCCGCAATGATGGCTTCGGCGTCGTGGAACGCCCTGTCGATGAACAGGCGGCGTTCCAGGCCGTAGAAGAACAGGAAGATATAGCCGATGCCGACCGGATCGGTCCGTCCACCCGCAAGCCAGTCTAAGTAAGACCGACGTGCGTTCGGCGTGAGGTCCCTGTACGATGGCCAGTAAGGCAAACTCGACCCGAGTGGGTCGGCGCCCGAAAGGCTGACCTGCAATGAAGGGTCGGCTAGACTCCGTTCGTTAAGCCACTCCACAGACGCACCAGCATGACCTGCGTAGATCATGCCCCCCGGCACGAACACGGGCCCGATCTGCACACCACGACCGTCGGCGATCCATCCCGGTAACAGCCTTGCGGAAGGCGCTGACGGCACCGCAGACTGTGCGGACGCCACAGCGCGGGTCGCTGCTGGGGGTGATGGGTTCGGCCGCCCCTCGCCTTTCCGGCTCGCAAAAGCGACAGCCTGGTCGAGGGTCGAAAACCCATAGGTCCCCGCAACGTAGCGGCCGTCGTGATAAGTGATGCCGTGTGCGGTCATACGCGTTGCTTCAAGCGATGGCTCGACGGACTTAGCGGGAGCCGTTTCGACCGGTGGAGTAGAGCGCAAGGGCTTCGAAATCTCCGAGACGGCGGCTTCTCTTCCGGGTTCGGCGGCACCTTGGGCGGCAAGCCTCCGGGCGTAGTTGACCGCCTGCGACAGTTCCGAAAAGCCGTAACCCTTCACGACGTAGCGCCCGGCGGTCAGGGCAATGCCGTGGGCCATCATCAGTTCAGCGCGCGGATCGGGCGCGGCGTCCCGAGCCCTGAGCGCGGAGCTCGGAGAGGCTGACAACCCAGGCGAGTCGGCCTGCAACTGACCGACCGGCAACTCCAGCCGGATATGCTGGGTCCGGGAGACCTGCTCATCCTCATATCGTGGCACCCGCGGCGGCGGACTTGTGGCACTGCGTTTTCGCTTTTTTGCCTGAGCATTCATCGCCAGCCAGACGACCGCGACGAAAATGCAAATTGTGATCAGTGCCAACGGCCCGCCCCCCGGATGGATCGACGCTACGTCAAGTGTGGTCCGCGATCTAGTCAAACGGGAATGACGCGCGGCAGCCGTGTGCCAAGTGGTCATCCCCAACTTCCACTGGGATTTCGAAGCAGCATCTGGAGGCCGCCGGTTCGGTTGTTCTAGATTGAGCGGCCCCTCATGCATGGCCCCAAGCCTGAAAACAGATGCGCAAAGCATGGTTTTCTCGCTAGACTTGTCGTGATGAAAACCAGCGTCGATCACCTTCCAGAACCCCAGCAGCAGGAGCTTGCGCACGTCCGCACGACTCTGCTCACCGAGTTCGAGGCCGCCCTCCGCAAGGGGGCCGGCGGAACCTCGGAGTGGCGCAAGGGCGGGCAGGTCCTGAAGATCATCCTGTTCGGCAGCTATGCCCGCAACGATTGGGTCGACGAGCCCGAAAACGGCTATCTCTCCGACTTCGATCTGCTCATCATTGTCAGCCACCCCAAGCTGACCGACATCGCCGACTACTGGTGGGAAGCCGAAAACCGGATCCTGCGCGACTCTTCCGTTGGTCGCATCGTCAACATCATCGTTCACGACTTGGCCGAGGTGAACCGGGCGCTCGGCCGCGGCGAGTACTTCTGGACCGACATCGCTCGCGACGGCGTCATGCTTTACGAGCTGCCCGGTCACCCGCTTGCAGTGCCCAAGCCGATGACATCCCGCGACGCCTTGCAGATGGCGCAGCGCTACTTCGCTCATTGGATGCCGAAAATAGTCGACTCTCTTGAGATCGCAAAGTTCTGCATGACTGCGGGGAAGAGAAACGATGCCGCTTACAACCTCCACCAAGCGGTAGAGCGAGCTTACATCTGCTTCCTGCTCGTCCACACCTTCTACTTCCCGCGGTCCCACAATATCAAATTCCTTCGCTCCCTCGCGGAAGACGTCGATAAGCGTCTGGTCGAGGCGTGGCCGCGCGAGCAGCGCATCGACAAACGTCGGTTCGAAACCCTCAAGCGCGCCTATGTCGAGGCCCGTTACTCAGACCAGTACGACGTGAGCGTCGAAGATCTGAACGCTTTGGCGAGCTGCGCGCGTCGTCTTCGCGATCTGGTGAGTGAAACCTGCGAAGAGCGCTTGGCGACGCTTCGGGCCGCGGCGGCGCCGGGCGTGTAATACGCACTTTAAGGTTTCGTAAACTCCATTGCGATTACACTGCGCGCATGAAAACGCGGGTGGTCTCATTTCGTCTGGGGTTGGAGCTTGTGGCCGAGATTGATCGGATCGCGGCGTTCTACGGCCGCAATCGCAATCAGCTCGTGAACGACCTTCTCGAAACCGCAGTCCGCAACGAAGCGACCACCGACAACGTCGTTCTGACAAAGGGCATAGGGAGAGATCCCGGTGTCCCATAATCCGTCGGACTCCTTCGCCTTCTTTGATCGTGTGGGCGAAGCCTATGTTCGCAAGGCGCTCGTCAACGGAGAGTTCAAGGCGCCGTTGGATCGGCGGGCGGTCCTCTGGCTGGAACAGGTGAAGGAAACCGCGAGCCGATCTTCACAGCGTCGCGTGATCGGGTGGATGATCGCCACGGCAGTCGTGACTTTGGCGACAGGAACAGGCGCCGCTGTCGCGACTCTGCTGGCGCGTTAGGGCCTCCAGAAACCTATTCTCTGAGTCCCGCTCCGGTTGCCGACCCCGACAAACGACGCAATAAGCTGTGCCGCAGTTTCCTGCTGGCATGGCGCTGAGCCTCGGCGCTTTTCACTTGAACTTAACCGCCGGTCGGTTATTTAGAAGGGGTCACGGGCCGCCACACGATCCGCCTTCGGGAGGAGTGCAAAAGGGCGGTCCTTCTCGTTTTGAGATGGCGCTACCTCCTTACACCAAGCCGCACGCGACCCCCAATGACTGGGTAAGGCATTTGCGCGCCCGCGGCCTTGTCGTGACCCGTCCCAATGTGGCGGCGCGCAAGATCGACCGCATCGGCTACGAGCGGCTGCGGATCTATTTCATCGCCAGACGCCAGGTTCACCTGCCCAACAAGCCGTTTCGGGCTGGAACAACCTACGCTCAGATCCTCAACCTCTATGCGTTCGACCGGCTGTTGCGGTCGATCTGTTTCGATGTCTGCGGCGACTTCGAGATCGCCTTCCGAAACAGCATGTCCGAGGCCCTGAGCCAGGCCTACGGCAGCCATCCCCACAAGGCGGAAGGCGCGTTCATCAGCGCCGCCGCCCGCATGAATGCTCTCAACCAGTTGTCGACCGTCTACGCCAAATCCAAGGATGGGCGGGCGCACAACTACATGCGCAAATACGGCGACCCCGTCCTGCCGCCCTTCTGGATGATGAAGGAGTTTCTGACCTTTGGGGCCTCGGTCAAATTCTTCAAGCTGCTCTCAAACCCCGTAAAGACGACCATCGCGGCGTCCTTTGGCGTGCCGACCCATGAACTTTTCACCAACTGGCTCGAATGCCTCGTGGACCTGCGCAACATCTGCGCGCACCACGACCGGCTGTTCAATCGAACCTTCCAGAAGCAGCCCCAGCGCCTGCGCAGCGCCGCAGTGCCGACCGCTCCGGTCAACAAGCTCAAGGCCATCCTTCAGTGCCTCGACTATCTTCTGAACCAGCGCGGCATAACGAGCGACTCCGTCGCGGCAGCGCAGGCCCTCATAAATCGTCATCCTGACGTTTCTCCGGCAGAGATGGGCTTCTAGCCGTACGGCGCGTCGCCCTTTTGGCGGGCTCGGTCGTCGCCTGCACAGCGCGGTGACGCCTCGCCTCGAACCTCTAATAAGGCCTCGAAAGTCGCAGCCATATTATATGGTTGTGAGCTGCCCTCACGAAGCCATCCCTGTCCCGGTCCTGCTGCCGGCGAAGGTCAGGTTGCACGTCCATGGATCGACCCGTGGGCAGGGCTCCGCAACGTCGGTGACGGGGACAAGGCCGTTCGTTCACCCCGCTTGCAAACCCCGCGCCCTTGATTCAGACTTTCGGTGCGTCGCTCTCGGGCGGCGTCGAGGCGTGAGAACCTCGCTTGAGACGATCATTTGAAATCTTCGCTCCGCGGCAGCGGCGTGGCCGGCGCGTATGTCCAGGCCTCCGGGACAAGCACTTGGGGGCTAAAGGCGTCGGCGCATGCCTCAAGCATGGTCTCAACACCCGGTGCTTCGGCCGGGCTCGCCTCATCATCTGGAGGCGAGCCCGTGTCGGATCGAACTGGAGGTGTGGGAGACAAGGCGGCCGACGCCGGCCTCCATGACCTCTATCGCGCCTATTCCGGCTGGCTGAAGGGACGGCTGCGCAAGCGCTTCGGGGACGAGACCGAGGATCTCGCCCAGGAAGCCTGGCTGCGCGCGGCGCCCTACAGTCGCGACGGGCGGATCGAACACCCCAAGGCGCTACTGCTCAGGATCGTCGACAATCTCGTCATCGACCGGGCCCGCCGCCGAGGGCCGCGTCCCCTGGAGTCGAGCGACCGGGTCGGCGCGGATTCGGGGGCGGATCCGGCCGCCCAGATCGATGCGGTCCTCCTCAAACAGATCGTCCTGTCGATGCCGCCCAACCTGCAGGAGGTCTTTGTCTTGAGCCGTTTCGCCCATCTGGAGTATCAGGAGATAGGCGAGCGTCTGAACCTCCCCGTCACCACGGTCCAGTGGCGGATGCGCAAGGCCCTCGAACACTGCGCCGCCCAGTTGCGGCTGTAGCCGATGGGGAACGCCATGAGCGACCCGCAAAGCGCCGCCGGCGCTGCGGACCGTGAAGCCGCCGAATGGCACGTCCGCCTCGGGGAGCGCCCCGTGTCGGCCGAGACGCTCCATGCGTTCAAGATCTGGCGCGAAACCGCGGGCAACGCCGAGGCCTATCGCAAGGTCGAGGCGCTGTGGCGAACCACCGGATCCCTGTCATCGGACCCCGACATCCAGGCCCTGACCCAGGCCACGCTCCGGGCCTCGAAGCCCCAGGCGCGTCGCGCGGGCTCACGACGCCTGGTCCCTGCTGCACTGGCGCTCGTCTCCGTCGCGGCGATGGCCGTCGCCCTTCTCTTCTGGCTGCCCACCCGCGGCGTCTACGAGACCGAGGTCGGGGGCCGGCGGACCGTCGCCCTGGATGACGGCACCCGCGTACAGCTGGATACTGACACACGGCTGCGCGTGCGGTTCGCCGCCGGGGAACGCCGGATCGTGCTCGAACAGGGCCAGGCCCTGTTCACCGTCGCCCACGACGCCACGCGGCCCTTCCGGGTCGAGGCGGGCGGCACGGAGGTCACCGCCCTTGGGACGGTGTTCGACGTGCGGCGCGAGGCCGTCGGAGCCCAGGTCACCCTGGTTCAGGGCGTGGTCGCGGTCACCGACGCACGAACCGAAGCGGGCCAGTGGCGCCTGGCTCCCGGTCAGCAGGTGCGGACGGTCCGTCCAGACGCCGCGCCCGTCACGGTGGATCCCACCGTCGAGACCAGCTGGTCCGAGGGGCGTCTGGTCTTCCGGGACACGCCGCTCGGCGAGGCGATCGCCGAGGTCAACCGCTATCTGCCGGACAAGATCGTACTGGCGGACCGGCGCATCTCCGCGGTCCCGGTCAACGGCGTCTTCGCCACCGGCGACCGCGAGGCGTTCGTGGCGGCCGTGGCGGACCTGTTCGACCTGACGGCCCAAGCGGAGGCCGACGGCCGCGTCAGACTGACGGCGCGCTCCGTCGGCGGATAAAAATTTCGGCCTCCCACTCAGATGAGCCGGCGACCCTGCGTCTCCTGTTCGACGCGCGCTTGCGTCGGAGGGGACCTTGCTCATGACTATCCACACCCGCAGCCTGCTCGCCGGCGTCGCGCTCCTGCCAATGGCCGCCACAGCCTTCGCGCCGGACGCGTGCGCCCAGACGGCTCAACCCCCGCAACCCCAGATCCAGGCCGATCCGGCCGGTGCGGCCCGCGATTTCGAGATCGCCGGCGGGGCGCTGGACGCCGCCCTCGTCGCCTACGCCCGGCAGGCCAATGTTCAGCTGCTCTACACGGCCGATCTCGTCGCTGGCCTGCGCACGCAGGGCGTCGTGGGACGTCACCCGCCCGAGGCCGCGCTGCGGCGGCTGCTGGCGGGCACCGGCATCCGCTGGTCGCGCAGTCGTCCCGGCGTGATCGTGCTGCGCCGATCGTCGAACGCCCAGGCGGACCTTGGGGAGGCGACCGAGATCGACGAGGTGATCGTGACCGGCACGCTGTTGCGGGGGCCGGGCGAGTCCCCGTCTCCAGTCACGGTCATCTCGCGCGGGGAGCTCGACCGACGCGGGGACGCCACGGTCGCCGATGCGCTCGTCCGACTGCCGCAGTCCTATTCCGGCAACGCCACGCCCAACAGCCTGCTGCTCGGCGCCGACTCCCTCGGCAGCAACACGGCGACGGCGACGGGCGTCAATCTGAGGGGGTTGGGAGCCGACGCGACGCTGGTGCTGGTCAACGGGCGGCGTCTCGCCGGTACGGGGATGAAGGGTGAGTTCGCCGACGTTTCCGCGCTCCCCGGCGGTGCGGTCGAGCGCGTCGACGTCCTGCTCGACGGCGCCTCGGCCCTCTATGGATCCGACGCCGTCGCCGGCGTGGTCAACGTCATCCTGCGGCGGACCTACGAGGGGCAGGAGACGCGACTGCGGGCCTCGGCGGCCCAGGGCGGAGGCGAAGACCTTCTGGCGTCCCATCTCGTGGGGACGCGGTGGCAGGGCGGGTCCGCGCTCCTGTCCTATGAGTATCAGCATCAGTCTCCCCTGAACTCTGCTGACCGGGACTACGCCGCGACAGGCGATCTCACGCCCTGGGGTGGGACAGACCGGCGCAGCTTCTACGGACCGCCCGGCAGTATCGTGGTCTTCGATGCGGCCCGCGGCGCCTATCGCAGCTCCTATGCGATCCGGCCCGGGCCGGACGGAACAGCGCGAAGCCCGGCCGACTTCGAGGCCGGCGGCGCCAATCTCGGCAACCGGCGGGCAGGCGTCGATATCCTCCCCCTGCAGGAGCGACACAGCGCCTACGCCAGCGTCCGACAGACGCTTGGGTCTCATGTGGAGGTCTCGGCCGACGCGCGCTTCAGTCGCCGGGCCTATGAGTATGCGAACCTCGCCCCCGTCAGCATCCTCACCGTCGGCAGCGCCAACCCCTTCTTCGTTTCGCCGACGGGGGCCGCCTCTCACCTGATCGCCTACAACTTCATCGGCGACCTCGGCCCGACGGAAAGCTATGGCGTCTCGCGAAGCCTGGGCGGCACCGCCGGGATCGAGATCGCCCTGCCCCGAGACTGGACGCTGGAAGCCTACGGCGCCTTCGCCGAAGAGCTGAGCGAGGGCGGCACGAACAATCAGCTGAACAGCACCTTCCTGTCCGAGGCGCTCGGAAACACCGCCGACAATCCCGCCACGCCCTACAGCCCGATGCGGGACGGCTACTTCAATCCCTTCGGATCCGGCGCCGCGAACGGCGAGGCGGTGCTCGACTTCATCTCTCAGGGCTACACCTGGTCCCGCTATCGGAGTCGGATCAGCTCGGCCAACCTGATGCTGGACGGATCGCCCCTGACCCTGCCCGGCGGAGATCTGCGGATCGCGGTGGGGGCGGCGTTCCGGCGCGAAGCGTTCAACCGGCGCAGTCGCAACTTCGCCTCGGGCCTCGCCCCGATCGTCACCATCGGCGATCCCCAGGTGCGTGACATCGGCGCGGTCTTCGCCGAAGCGCGAATTCCCCTGGTCGGCTCCGCAAACGCCCTGCCGGGGATCGAGCGTCTTGAGCTCACCCTCGCCGGCCGCGCCGAGCACTATGACGACGTCGGCTCGACGACCAACCCCAAGATCGGGCTGATCTGGCAGCCGTCCGAGCCGGTCACGGTTCGCGCGAGCTGGGGGACGTCGTTTCGGGCGCCCGCGCTCACCGAGGTGTTCGATCGTGTGCAGGTCGGTCCTCTGACGGTCGCCGACGCGGGCGTCAGCCGCGTGGCCATCCTGCAGTCCGGCGGCAATACGGATCTGGAGCCGGAGACGGCCGAAAGCCTGACCGTCGGCCTGGAGTGGGCGCCGCGCCCCGGGCTGCGCTTCAGCGCCGGCTATTTCGATATCCGGTTCGAGAACAAGATCGGCCGACCGGCGCTTGAGAACATCACCAGCATCCTCGTCGACCCCAGCCTGGCCCCTTTCGTCACCCGTCTGACGCCGGGCGACCCCGCCGATCTGGCGCGGGTCCAGGCCTTCCTAGCGGATCCGCGCTTCACCTCGCCGACCCTCTACCCGGCCTCAGCCTATTCGGTGATCCTGGACGGCCGCTGGGCGAACACGGGCGAACTCTCCGTCGAGGGTCTCGATCTCGGGGCGACCTACGACTTCAGCCTGGGCGACAACGCCTTTGGTCTCTCCGTCTCGACCTCCTATCTGCTGGATTACAGCCGGCGTGTGACGCCCGTGGCGGCCCGCGAGGATGTCCTGGGTGTGGTCGGCTTCCCCGTCGATCTTAGAGCTCAGGCCGCCGCGACCTGGACACGGGGGGACTGGTCGACCCGGATCGGCCTCAACCACGCCTCGGACTATCGCGACCTCGCCGGTCGGACGATCGACGCCTTCACCACGACGGACGTGCAGCTGCGGTGGGCTGGCGTCGGCCGCGGCCTGGCCGAAGGGGTCGAGGTCGCCTTGACGGTCCAGAACCTGTTCGATGCGGACCCGCCCTTCTACGACTCGCCGCAGGGCTTCGGTTTCGATCCGGGTCAGGCCGGGCCGCTGGGCCGCGTCGCCGCCTTCCAGCTGATCAAGCGCTGGTAGGTCGCCATGTCAAACTCGACTGTGAGCGGACGCCCGACGGCGTCCGCGAGGCGGCGTGCGCCTGTCCGGATCGCCTTCGCCGCCGCGTTCGCCGCAGCGTCGGCGGGCCTGGCCCTGCCGACATCAGCCCGAACCCTGGTGCAGGACGGCGCGACGGTCGCGGCTGAAGCCGGATCCTCGACGGCGGCGCAGCCCCGGGGCCGACCCTATCGGACCGACGACATGCTGGCCGCCGAATCCTTCGGCAATGCGACCCTCGACCCCACGGGGCGATGGGCGATCTTCGAGCATCGTCCCGCCTATGAGTCTGCGACATCGTTCGCGTTCGGCCTTCGCAATCCCTGGACCGTCAGTCGTCTGGAGATCGTCGATCTCACCGGGGATCGGCCGGCCGAGCGCCTCCTGGCGGCAAGCGAAGGCGACGGCCTCGTCCTCGGCCCCTGGTCGCCGTCCGGCCACAGGCTCCTGGTCTTCCGGCTGCGCGACCGCCGCTGGCAGGCCGGCGTCGTCGAGATGCCGGCGCGGACCGTCCGATGGTTCGCCCCGTCTCCGGAGTTGTCGACCTTCGGCCAGGCGGCGCAGTGGCGCTCGGACGACGAGCTCGTCCTGCTGGTCAGACCTGACGGGTCCCTCCCCCAATGGCTCGACAGCGGCGGACGCGGTGTGAGGGCTCTCCCAACCCGCTGGCGCGCGACGGAGGCCGGCGGGCCAGCGCAACGGACCACGCTCGGCAGCGGCGCCTTCGCTGCGGACATGCCCGACATGCCCGAAAACCAGGCGGTCCGCCTGGATGTGGCGACCGGCCGGTTCACGACCTTGGCGGCCGGCCGGTTCTACGACCTCGAACTTGCCCCGGACGGCGACCGCCTGGCCCTGGTCGAGACCGCCGCCGCCGCCCCCTTCGATCCCGCCGGACCCTTCGAGCCCCAGGCGATCGACCGCGAAAGGCGTCTGCGCCTTGTCGACCTGAGGACCGGCGACCTGTCCTCGCCCCTGGGCGAGGCGGACGTCGCGCCGAGCCTCCTCAGCTGGTCCCCTCGCTCGAACCGACTGCTGGTCTGGACGCGGGGTCCGGCCGGTTGGGCGGCAGGCGATCTCGTCGCCGTCGATCCGGCGACCGGCGCGGCGGAGCGATATGCGCGGGGCGACCTCCAGCCCTATGCCGGCGGCGGCGTCGCCGCCTTCAATGCGGTCTATGCGGACTGGCTCGGGGACCGTCCGATCCTCTTTGGACGATCGTCGACGGCGGCGCGCGACGACTGGCACCGGCTGGACCTCAACGGACCGGTCAACCTGACAGCGGCTCTGGCCCCACCCTCGTCCAGGATCGGCGCGATCGACGGCGAGCGCCTGCTCCTCCTCGCCGGCGGCCGGCCCTGGGCGGTGACCGCATCAGGCGAAGCCGCCTCTTTGACGGCGCCGCCGGGTTCCTTGAGCGGCTTCGATGGCGTGGGCTATCTGGAGTCGCAGCGGCGCCAACGGAACTCGCCGCCCCGCCAATCCTGGTTCGCGGCGCGGACCCCGGCCGGAGCCGTCCTGCGGCCCGGCCTCGATCCCGCGGTCGAGGTCGTCGAAGAAGACGCGCGGTTCGGAGTCTACGCGGGAGCCTTGGGCGTCATCACACGCTCGGTCGAGAACGGGGTGCAGCGCTTGCAGCTGGAGCAGCCAGGCCGTCCCTCACGAACCCTCGCGACGATCAACGACTACTTGGCGGAGGTCGATTTCCCTCCGCCCGAGCCGGTGCGTCACCTCGGCCCGGACGGTCGCGAGCGCACGAGCTGGCTCTACCGCCCCCGCAGCTGGCGAGGCGAGAAAATCCCTCTCGTGGTCCTGTCCTATCCCGGCGGGCCCGCCGCGCCGCCGGCTGAGCCCGCCGCGCTCAACGCCTGGGCCAATCCCCAGCTCGTCGTCGGAGGGGGGTATGCGGTGCTGATCCCTGTCCTCGCCCTCGACCGGGATAAGGAGCCTGCGGAGGACTACGCGAGGGATGTCCTGACGGTGGTCGACGCCGCACTGGCGCAGTACCCGGTTCTGGATCCCGGCCGGGTCGCCCATTGGGGCCACAGTTTCGGCGGCTATGTGGGGTTGGTCGCGGCGACCCAGACGGATCGGTTCAAGGCCATCATCTCCGTGGCGGGCCTTTCGGATCTCGCAACCGCCTGGGGCGAATTCTCGCCCTCCAATCGTGACAATCCCGAGTTCGGCCTGTCGCTGCGCCAGCGCATCGGCTGGGCCGAGGAGAGCCAGGGGCGCATGCGCGCGCCGCCGTGGGCCGCGCCCGACCGCTATGTCCGTAACAGTCCCCTGTTCGCCGCGGACCGGATCACCGCGCCCGTGCTCCTTGTTCATGGAGACCGTGACCTCCTGCCCAGCACCCAGTCGGAGATCATGTTCTCGGCGCTGTGGCGACAGAACAAGGATGCCCGGCTTCTCACCTATTGGGGCGAAGGCCATCACCTCTGGAGTCCCGACAACATCCGCGACCTCTACGCCCAGATCGTAATCTTCCTCGACCGGACGCTCGGCGCGGGTGAGGCGGGGCCGGCCGTCACGCCGCCGCCCCGATCGCCTCCCAGCGTCGAACCCAGCTCTCCGTCACCGCCGCCATCGTGAAATCCGGCACGCTGCCCTTCCAGAGCAGGCGATCGACGTCGAGCAAGGCTTCGGTCCTGCCCCGGTCGATGATCCCGCGCGACGCCAGGCGACCGTCGAGCAAATGCGCGCGCAGGAAGGGGAGGCTGGCGGCGGCCTGGCGTCCAAAATAGGCGGTCATCTCACCCTTGGACCGACGATGAAGGATCTCCGGCGGCAGGCGGTCAGCGAAAGCGGCGCGCGCCAGTCTCCGGTCGGCCTCACCGTCGTCGGTCAGCATGGGCACGGACAGTCCCAGAGCCAGTTCGACGACGGGCTGGGCCAGCAGGGGATGGATCAGATCGGCGGCCTCGGTCCGTCGGCACTGGCTCTGGTAGGCCAGACCGGCGGCCACGGACTCGACCTGGAGGCGCTTGGCCGGCGGGACGGTCTCCAGATTGCGGAGCCAGGGGTGCAAGGCCTCATCGGCGTCAAACGGCCCGACGCTGTCCGGATTGAAGATCGACAAGGCCCGGGCCGACCGGTCCAGGGGCGCGCGGCGGGGCGTCGTCAAGGCGGTCTTCAGCAGGGCCCAGGTCGAGCGCCTTGTCCACCTCGCCAGCTTCGGCAGCGCGGGGCTGAACACGGCGCGAAGTCCGCGCTCTCGGAGCACATCGGTGAAGATCTCCGGCACGCCCATCTGGAAGAAGACCCCGTCTCCGCCTTTTCCGGTCAACAGCCCGTCGACCCCGTGTTCCCGACAGGCCGAGGCGACGGCCGCGTCGAAGGCGTAGTCCCGGCCGTTCACGCCGGGCCTGGGTCCCTTGGCGGTGATCTGGAACCCGTCCTCCGTCATGGGCTGAACCGCTCTCTGAACGCAGTGCGGCTCGAACCCCAGGCGATCCCCGAGGGTGCGGACGAACCGGCGCTCGTCGCCCTCCGCGAACGGTCCGTACATGTTGAACCAGAGCCGGGGCCCGGCGCCGGCGGCCCTGAAGGCTCCCGCGACGATGGCTGAATCCAGGCCGCCGGACACCTCCACGCCGGGCCGGGCGACGGCCTGGGCGAACGCCGCGAGGCAGCCGTCGATCCGTTGACGCAGAAGCGACGCGCCTTCTCTGGGGTCCGAGGTGATAGAGCCGGTGAAGTCGACCGGACGCCAGACCGGTGTGACACGCCGGGCGTTGAGATCGGTCAGATCGCCCGCTTCGGCGACGCGGATGCCCACGAGCGGACTGGCGGCGGTCGCATTGATCGGATCGCGCAGCAGGCCGCCGACCCGATCCCAGTCGATCTGGATCGGGGGCGCCGCGAGCGCCATAAGCCAGTCGGACAGTTCCGAGGTGACGATCTGGACGCCTTCGCGCCGCCAGGCCACGCATTCGTGGGCCCCGCTCGGATCCCTGAGGATCTGCCTCACCTGACCCCGCGGCGTTCTGAACAGGGCGACGTAGCGCCCCCAGTATCGCCGGACCAGCGCGCGGGCGCGATCGGCGTCTTCGCCGAGCGTGGGAATGGGGCGGCGATCGCCATCGAGCGCATCAAACAGATCGCCCAGCACGAGAAGATGATCTCCCGCCGGTCGATGGACCCTCGGCGGTCGGGGTCCGCGCACGCCGACCCAGGCCTGGTCCAGGGCCTGGACCGGGGCGAAGCCATGGGCCTGGGCCCTTGCGACGAGGGTCTCGGCCAGATCGAGGCGGCTCGTGTCCGTCCAGGCGAGATGCAGGAAATGCCCCATCTCAGACCACCATGATCGGGGTGTAGACCCCGACCCGGTCCGGCTCGTCGTCAAGCACCGTATCGCCGACCTGAAGCCAGCAGTGCGCCGAGAACGGCCAGGTGCGCACCCCGAACACCCACTGCACCTCTCCGCCGGCGTCCCGGATGAGGGCGCGCAAAAGATGGGCCCGATACAGGCAGGCGCCCTGCCCCGGAGCCCAGGGCAAGAGACGAACGAAGGTCGAGGTCAGCCGGGCAAGCTCCGCGTCTGACACGGTCGCGGCCGAGGGCCGCCGACGGGCGGTCGCGAGAAGGTCGGCCAGGGACCGGGTCTCGAAATTCCGTCCCTCGCGCCACCAGGCCCACCAGAACCGGCCCGCCGCGAACACATCGGTTGCGGATGAGCCGGGCAGGCTCAGCGACCGTCTCGGCGCGGGCGGGGCTGCGGCCCGCTTCGGGCCTGGATCGCCCAGAAAGCCGGCTTGCCCGAGCTGGGCGATGACGTCTGCGGGCGCGACGATCCGGGCGCCGTCGACCTGGATGACGGCTCCCGCGCCCGGCAGGCAGCTATAGGCGTCGGTCCGCGCGTCAAGCACGATGACGTCCTCATCGACGACGGCGAAATGGAGATGTTCCGACAGGTGGGCGATGACGCCTTCCGAAACGGGGGAGGTCGAATCTGTCGGATCGAGGGACGGGTTCAGCATCGGGACACGCGCGTGGCGGCAAGGGACGAGCGCCGGAACGACGATCGTCCCCCTGGCCATCAGGCCCCGCCGTCGTAGGGCATTTCTTCTTGCTCCAGCGGCGGGCCGATGAGCGCGCCTCTCGTGAGCCTGCTGACGGGACCAAGATCGATCAGTCGGATGCGGGTGATGCCAGTCATGAGAGCCTCCTGGTTTGTGACGCCGCAGGATCGCGGCCCTTCATGGAGCCGCTCGCGGGCCTCGGGCCGCAATCTATATCTGTCGTGTATTTGGGGTGGCGGCCTGGGCTTCGGCTCAGCGCCTCAGTCGCAAGAAAGCCGCCGCGACGGAGGTCGGGCGGCGGCGCCGCGTGGGGGCGGATATGGACGGAAGACGAGCGCCGCAAGCGGCGCCCGTCCCTGCCGTCAGGCTACGCCGTCAAACGGCGTCTCTTCGATCTCCAGCGGCGGCCCGACGATCGCGCCCCGGGTGAGGGCGGTGACGGGTCCAAGGCCGATCAGTCGAATCTGAACGGTGCTGGTCATAGTAGCCTCCATTCGCTTGTCGCCGCGGAATGCGGCAGGTCATGGAGCGCCCGGCCAGGGCAGGGCGGCAATCTATATCTGTCGTGTATTTCAACCGCAGCGGGTCAACCCTCCTCTTCCGGCGGCTTGCCCGCCAGACGGTCGCGGCCTGCGTCGAGCCAGGCCTCGGTCTCCTCGTTTTTCGTCCGGTTCTCGTCCTCGAGCCTGCGGAAGGTGGCGGTGAAGGCCTCGATGAGCGCCCGCGGATCCAGGGTCATGAGGCGATCGCCCATGGCTCCGACGAACTCGCCCAAGGCGATGAGGAAGATCAGCATCAGCTTGCTGTCGGCCGTCTGACGCGCGAACTCCGTCGAGCCCAGCGACGGTCCGAGCAGCAGGGACCAGGGATCGCAGTTAGTCGCCAGGGCGAAGCGGTGGACGTAATCGAGGTTCACCCGGCCCGATCCCGCCTCGAAATATTCGTAGGTTCGAAGCGGCAGGTTCATCGCCGTCGCCACCTGCTGGGCCGTCATGTTCCGCGCGCGGCGCACCGCCCGCGCAGCCAGGCCGATCAGTCGTGCATCACTCAACTTTTCCGGTGGATCGGGCGGCATAGGCGTTCGACCTTTCTCCACCAAAGGTGCTGTGTTCGGTGAGTCCGATCAATGCAGGCGTGTGCGACTTTTTTGGATGATTTCGGAACCACGAGACCAACCCGCAAGAAAACGGCGGGGCCGATGCAATCCCATGGCGGCCTTCCCGACGAAGATTTTCGCAGACGATTTCGCCCCTTTGGGGAACGATAGAGCGACGGACGATCAGGAGCCGGCGGGGGCGCCGGGAAGATCGGGATCGGGTCATGGCGCGTAACCGCGACCCGTTCACCCAGGCGCTGACATCGCTGCGTGAACGGATTCATTCGGGAACCCTGGCCGGCGGCGCGCCGGTGATCGTACAGGACGAAGCCGCACGGCTGCGCCTGTCCACCACGCCGGTGCGGGAGGCCCTGGCGCGGCTCAGCGGAGAGGGTCTCGTCGAGCGCGCCGCCTCGGGCGGATACGTCACCCTGCGGCTCGACGCCGCCGCGGCGCGCGATCGCTATGTCATGCAGGCGCATTACGTGCGCATCGCCGTCGACGCCAATGTCCGGGCGCTCGGATCGTTGCGGCCACCCGCCCCGCCGTTCGAGGCGCACGCGCCGCCCATCGCCGTGGAGCGGCTGTTCGCCGCCATCATCTGCAGCGCGGGCAACCAAGTGCTCTGGGAGGCTTACCGGAAGGTCAGCAGCCAACTCGATCTCGTCAGGCGGATCGAGGCGGTCCTGTTTGACGATCTCGCCGTTGAGGCCACATCGCTTTATGCGGCCTACGCCGACGCGGCTTCGCCCAGATTCGCCCTCGCCCTGGACCGCTACCACGAGCGCCGGATCAGCGCGGCCGGCGCCCTGGCCGCGCTGGTGGTCGGTGGCGTGCAGACCGGCCCGGTCGAGGCGGACGCGGACCACGTGCGCGGAGATCAACCGGCCTCGGCCACGAGCGCAGGGACACGCGCGCAACGCCGCTCATGATAGGCCTCGAGCAAGCCCAGAAGGTCAGGGATGCGTCCCTCGACGATCTTCGAGACCATCGTCCGGACCGTCGCTCCGTCGCTCGCGTCGAGGCGGCGCTCAACCGTGAGCACCGCCTTCAACCGATCAACGACGCGCCGGTGCGCCAGGATCAGGGCGGCGTTCGAGGACTGGGTGATGACGGCGTCGAAGAGAGTCTGCACCCCGGCGAGCGGATCGACCGCGACGGCCGCCTTGCGCAGCGGCGTCAGCCCGCGCGGATAGAGGGTCAGGGCGGCGTTCAGATAGGCGAGCTGGAGCTCGAACAGATCGATAATCTCGGAGGGACCGAGAGCGGGATAGAAATAACCGCGGCCACGACGGCGCTCGATCAGGCCCTGGCCGGCCAGGCACGCCAGGGCTTCCCGCACGGGCGTGGCGCTGAGACCGACCTCGGCCGCCAGTTCCGTCACCACGATCGGCTCGCCCGGGACGAACCGGCCTGCGGCGGCAAATCGTTGTACAGCACCCAGAGCGGCCCCATAAGGATCGCGCGGTTCCAAAGCCTGCATCACGCCCTCAACACTGTCTTGGGCGGACCGGGAAACGGGGGGAGCCGGTCCGATTGCTCAGAATACTGCAAATATTTTTCGCACAATGCAAGGTTATATTTTATAGGCGACAAAGTTGCGGAGAGCCCGCAATTTTCTTGCGGTTGATATCTGAAGATCTTCAAATCGGTCTATTTTTCCCTTCTCGATTACTCTCGGCGTGCTCGACTTGTGGTGTCCTCCAATTGCTAACAAACGGCTGACACACGTCCGCGCCTTGACGTGGCAAATCTTTTCGCTGGGCCAAGCGTCGCAATTCTTTTTCAAGGGCCGCCTGCCGCCGTCTTCCTCGTTCCGAGGCGCGCCTTGACCGACAAGCCCGCCACCGTCTACCGAACTTGAACTGCAAGCACAGGATCAGCCTTCAGTTCGCCAGACCTGCGTCCCTCCAGCCTGCGCCAAGGGCCAACTGAGCCGCGGCCCAGGCCTGGGCTTCCTGCGCCTGGGCCTGCAGCGTGTCGAGGCGTGCGGAAAGGGCGTCTGCCTGAGACCGGGAAAGGTCGATCCTTGAAATCTGCCCCGCCTGTTCCTGCGCCCCGGCAAGGGCGGACAGACGCTCTGATGCAACCAAGGCGCGGTGTGCGGCGGACGCCGCGGCGCGAGAGCCGGTCCAGGCGTCGAGCGCGTCGTCGGCTTCCTTGAGCGCCGTCAGCACCGTCCCTTCCCATCTGGACATCGCCGCATCCGCGCCGGCGTCGGCGGCGACGAGGCGGGCGCGGATCCGATCCAGATCGAACACGCCCCAGCTCAGGGTGGGACCGAACGCGAACCCGAACGCGCCACGGTCTCCCAAGCGATCAGGCTCGGCGGTCAGGCCGGCGCTTCCCGACAGGCTGATCCGTGGATAGAGATCGGCGCGGGCCACCCCGGCCCGGTCGGCGGCGGCGGCGAAGCGGCGTTCGGCGGCGGCGACATCAGGCCGCCGGCGGATCATGTCGGTCGGGCTTCCAGCGATCAGCGTCTGGGGAATCGTGAGAGAACCGGTAAAAGGCGCCTCTGTGACCGGCGCGTCTCCGGTGAGCACCGCCAAACGACGGGCGGCGTTGCGTTTCTCCGCGGACAGACGGGGCAGGTCTGCACGCGCCGCCTCCACCGCAGCGACGGCCTCCGTCACATCCAAAGACGATGCGCCCCCCTGGCCTTCCGCGACGCGCAGTCGCGCCTCCACGGATTCCAGCGCGGCGAGTCTTTGCTGCGCCGTCTCTTCCAGCCCGGCCAGAGACCGATAATCCAGCCAGGCGCGCACGACGCCTGCGGCGACGGCCGCTTCGGTCTGACGACGGAGCCAGAGCGCCTCCCCCGCGTCGGCCCGGGCCGCCTCGATGTTGGCTGAGAGCCCTCCGAACAGATCGATCTCCCAGGAGAGGGCGGCGCCGACATCAGCCAGCGTCTGGGTCGGCAGGCGGTCGGGCGTGCCGGGGATGGGCGGCTGTGACAGGCCCGCCGTTCGCGTTCGCGCGAGGCGAGCGCTTGCGTCGCCCAAAGGACGCGCCGCAGCCCTCGCTTCTCCGGCCAGGGCGTCGGCGGCCTTCAGATTGGCGCTTGCGGCTCGCAGGTCGGCGTTTCGAACAAGCGCCCGTTCGACAAGCCGGTCCAGAGCCGGGTCTTGGAACGCGCGCCACCAGTCCAGCACAACCACGCCCTCGTCTTCCGCCTGCGGCGTAGTCCAGGCCGCCAAGTCCGGGGCTGAAAAGGTCCGTTGCGGCGCCGTGGCGCATCCGGCCAAGGCGACGATCATGAGCGCGGGAACGATGATTTGGACTTTCATGACGGGGTCTCCGTGGCGGGGGCCCGGTTTCGCTTCAGGGCCGGCAGCCGTTCGAACAACAGGGCGTACAAGGCGGGAATGAGCAACAGGGTGATGAGAGTCCCCAGAGCCAGCCCCCCGATCATGGCGGCGGCGAGCGGACGCCAAAGGTCGCCGCCGAAGACGAACAGCGGCACCAGTCCGACGATGCAGGTCAGTTTGGTCATGACGATCGGACGCAGTCTGACCTCAGCGGCGCGCGCGACGGCTTCGGCGTGATCCGCACCTGCGGCGCGCTCTTCGACGATCCGCTCCAGCAAGAGGACGGCGTTGTTGACGATGATGCCGCCCAGCGCGAGCAGCCCCAAGGTTGCGGTGAAGTTCATTTCCTGGCCGGTCACGAAAAGTCCCAGCGTGGCGCCGATGATCACGAAGGGGATGGACGCCAGAACGATCACGGTCTTCCGCACGCTTCCGAACTGCCACAGGAACAGCGCGGCCATGCCGAGGATCGCCAGCGGCAGATACTGGTTCAGACCTGCGTTGGCTTCCTTCGACTCCTCGATCTCGCCTCCGAACTCGAGCGTGTGGCCGGGCGGCAGATCGAGCTTGGCCAGAGCAGGCCCGATCCTGTCCGTGATCGCCTGGGCGGTGAGGTCCGGGTGACGCGCGGTGATCGTGATGGCGGGTCGCTGATCGCGCCGGTTCAGCAGGCTGTTCTGATCGGCTAGACGCACGGTTGCGATGTCGGCCAGCGCCACTCCCTCGGCGACGGGCGTCATGCCGATCGTCTCGGGCGAAAGGCGCATCTCCGGCCGCGCTCTCAGAATGACCGGCGTGAGCAGATCGCCGCGCCGCAAGGTGGTGACGGCGGCGCCCGAGTAGACGGCCTGCAGGGCGTGCGAGACCTGGGCGGACGTGACGCCCGCCGCCTCCGCCCGTGCGTTGTCGATGTCGATGACCAGGCTCGGTATCAAGGCTTCAGCGTTGTCGCGCACGTCTCGAATGCCGGGTACGGCCCGCAGATCCGCCATCACGGCGTCGGCGGCGACCTCGAGCACGCGGCGATCCGGGCCGGTCAGCCGGAAAACGGCCTGGCCGGATTCGGACGCGCCCAGCGAGAAGCGTTTGGGCTCGGTCCGCGCTTGTGGGAAGCGGGCTGCCAGGTCCGTGCGCAGGCGTTCGACAGCCGTATCGATATCGGCGTGCTTGTCGAGGTTGACGATGGCGTAGGCGCGGTTTGCGGCTGGTGTCGGCGGGTTCAGCCCCAGGATGAAGCGCGGTCCGCCGTCGCCGACATAGACGACGTTGCTGACGGCTTCGGGGTGAGCGGTCTTGTCGCTGAGCCTCGCCGAGATCGCCCGAGCGACGGCCAGCGTGGTCCGGGTCGATGTGCCGGGAGCCAGCTCAATCGGGATCTGGACCTGGGCTCTGGCCGACGGCGACAGCAGTCCCGTCGGCAGCAGCCCGTTGAGCAAGATGGCCGCTGTCAGAAGCGCGACCATGGCGGAGACGATCGTCACGGGACGTTTCACGATCCGACGAACCCGACCGGCATACCATTTGCGCAGTCTGCCGATCCAGCCGCCGTGTTCGTGGTCTGGATCGGGCGCAGCGACGAACATCTTGCTCAACAAGGCGATGATCGTCAGCGACAGGAAGAGCGAGAGGAGCAGGGTGATCCCCAGGACCACCGCGAGACTGCGCATATACTCTGCGGTGTCGCTGGCGCCCGCGACCAAGGGCGCAAAGGCCAGGATGATGGCGAGCGAGGATATCAGCAACGGCGCGGTCATCGTCCGGCCTGCGGCGACAGCCGCCTCGAGAGCGGGCTCGCCGTCTCCGATGCGCCGCTGGTAATCCTCGACGATGACGATGCCGTTGTCGACGAAGATGCCCAGGGCGATGATGATGGCGGCGATCGAGACCTGATGCAATTCGATGTTGAGGGCGCGCATCGCCAGCAATGTGCCGAGGACTGTGAGCGGCACGATCACGCCGGTCACCAGGCCGGCGCGCCAACCCAGAAACACCACAACCACCCCCATGACGATCGCGACGGTCTCGAGGAAGATCTTCCCGACTTTCAGCAGGTCGTGCGCGACCACTTCGGCCTGATCGGTAACGACCGACAAGGTCATGCCAACCGGCAACTCGGCCTGAACCTCCTCCGCACGCGCCTCGAGTCTTGAGGCGAGGTCGACCACGTTCAGTCCGCGCTGCATCGAAACACCCAGAACCACCGCGGGCTTGCCGTCGAAGACGACCGCTGACACCGGCGGATCCTGCGGACGCTGTTGGATGGTCGCCAGGGCCGACAGGGGCAACGAGCCGCGCTGCGGAAGGGCGATGGGAACGGAGCCGACGGCGCCGGCGCTGGTCAGTTCGCCGCTGGTCTGCAAGGTCAGCGTGCGGCCCGAGATGTCGATCTCGCCGGCGGGCGTGACCCCGTTCCGTTCGGCGATCGCCTTGGCGATCGCCTCCATCGAAACGCCAGCGCTCGCCAGTTTGGCAGGGTCGACGTCGATGTAGATCTGGTCCTCCTGCGCTCCGTGAAGCGACACCTGCTCCACGCCTTCGACGTTCTGCAGACGCAGGCGGGCCACGCGGGCGAACTCGTGCAACTGACCCGGCGTGTAGGCTGGCCCGGTCAGGGCCAGGGTCATCACCGAGACCCGACCCCAGGAATCATTCAGGATGGGGCCGGTCGTGCCTTGGGGAAACTGGGAGGCGGCCTCGTTCGCTCTGGCGCGCAGCTGTTGCCAGACCTCCCCCACCCGTCTCGGCTCCGTGGCGTCGTGAAGGGCGACGGTCATGAAGATCGATCCGGGCCGAACCGCCGTTTCGATCGTATCGACATCGGCGAGGGTGCGAATCCGCTCCTCGAGCGGTTTGGCGATGAGACTTTCCATCCGTTCGGGCGACGCGCCCGGGAGATAGGCTTCTATAGTGGCGGCGCGGAACGGAACGGTGGGTTCTTCAGTGGCGGGGAAGCCGACCAAGGCGCCGATCCCCGCGACCAGAAGCGCCAGTGCGCCGATGAGGGTGAAACGCGACCGTTTCACCGCGATAGCGGTCAGAGACATGATCGAAGCGCCGGTCAGGAGGTGAAGGGAATCGGGCGGACGGTCTGGCCGACCCTGAGCAGTTCGGCGCCATCCGCGACGATCCGCTGGCCAGGAACGAGCGGACCGCGGATTCTCGCGCCGTCCGGCGTCACGGCGATGAGCGTGACGGGGACCGCAGACAACCGATTGCGATCGTCGAGACGAAGCACGCGCCGTTCGCCGGACCGCGCAGCGACAAGCGCGGACAAGGGCGCCGTGACAGCATCCGCGTTGACTGCGCCGCCCGCCAGTCTGAGCTCGACCGCGGCGCCGCTCGGCGGCGCGCCGTCCAGGATCGCAAACCGCGCCATGCGGGCATCCACCCCGGCGGCTTGTGACGATACGCCGACCAGTCGGGCGGATCCGGACCCGTTTCCGTAGCGGAAGACGGCGACATCGCCGATTTTGGCTGTGTCGAGAACATCTCCAGAAAGCGCCGCCAAGATTTCACGCCGGTTTCCGGATTCGAGCGCGAACATCGGAGCGCCGGCCGCGAGCACGGCCGAGAGTTCGACATGGCGGGTTGCGATCACGCCGTCGGCGGGCGCGCGGATGACGGCCGTGCGGGCGAGGCGCGCCGCCTGGGCGGCCTGGGCGCTCGCCCCGCGGTCCTGCTGCTCGGCTTCGGATGCGGCCGTTCTGGCCTGGTCGAGATCGCGCTGCGGCGCGGCGCCGGCGGCGACCAAGGCTTCCAGACGACGGACTTCGCGCCGGGCCCCGTCCAGACCGACCTTGGCGGCTTGGGCTCCGGCGGCGGCGCGAGCCGCTTCCAGCCTGAGCGGTTCGGGGTCGAGCTCGGCGAGGATCTGACCCTGACGGACTTGATCGCCGACATTGACGTAAAGTCTCACGACACGACCGCCGGTCTCCGTCGCCACTTCATGGACTCCGAGGGAGCGGACCGTCCCGACGGCCGCGAAATGTTCGCCGTCCGCCGCCCTCACTCGCACCGTCAGAGCGGGCTTCGGCGCATCCATTCGAGAGGTCGCGTCCGGCGCGCAGCCGACAAGGAAGACAGAAGCGCTCGCGACCAAGGACGTAAACGTCAGGAGAGCCGCCCCAGATATAAGTGAGGCCTTGCTTACGTTTTGCGCAGAGCGATTTGCGGGAGACGTCATGGCGTGTCGGATCCGGTTTGGGTGAGTGGGTGGCTGGGACTAGCGCGCGGAGTCTGGCGCGATCGTGCGCCTGATCATGGCGAGGGACGCCGCCACGAACGGCCCGCGCGCCGCATTCGGCAGACAGAGCCGGCCATAGATGCCATCACAAAGACAACTGACGGCCAGCGCGACCTCTTCAGGATCGACATTCGGATCGATCTGGCCGCGGGCTTGAGCGGACGCGATCACATGGGTCAATGCTGCGGTCATGCGAACGTCGGACGCCACCAGCATCTCGGCGACCGCGGGGGATCGGGACGCTTCAGCCACGATTTCAACGCGCAGGCGGGCCATGGATTCGATAATAGGATCCGTCGCGAGAGCGCCAAGAACCTGCTCGACCACAAAGAGGAAATCCTCAGCGTCGCGCAAGCGATCGATCAGAGCGATGCCCAGCTCCAGATCCTTTTCGACGAGCGCCAGGACCAGCGCTTCCTTGTTCTCGAAATACTGGTACAGGCCGGCGATGCTGATGCCCGCCTCGGCGCTGATTTCCGCCGTGGTCGTCGCGTGGAAACCCCGCCGCAGGAAGCAGGCATGCGCGGCGTCGAGAATCTGCGCCTGGCGCTCGGCGCGGGCGACGGGATCGGCGGGACGTCCACGACGGTTGGGGGCGGAAGCGGTCATAGGTGATATTTATAAGTGATCATTTATTTAAGTCAACCCGTTGCCTTCGATGTTGGCGAGAGGTAGATTTCCTTCATGAAATATCTGCTTCTCACCATTGCGATCCTCGCCGAAGTGGCCGCCACCTCGTCCATGAAATTGTCGGAAGGCTTCACGCGTCCTTTGTGGGCCGGAGCCACAATCGTCGGCTACGGCGTCGCCTTCTACTTCCTGTCACTGACGCTCAAGTCGATGCCGACAGGCATCGCCTATGCAATTTGGGCTGGCGCGGGGATTGTCCTCATCTCCCTGATCGCCTGGCTTTTTCAGGGCCAGAAGCTCGACACCCCCGCTATTGCCGGCATGACCTTTATCGTTGTGGGCGTCGTAGTGATGAACGTCTTCTCCAAAGTCGCTGCGCACTAGGTTTCGGTCCGGAGATGAAGGGGATCGTCTGTGAAACGGTCTGGCCCGTCAGCCCGAGCCTTGCAGACGCCTTTGTTGGGCGTGAGACCCTTTGAAGTCTTGAACCGCTTGGCGAAATCGCACGCGTCGAGGACGCTGACGAAGGACTGCCCAGCTGTTGATGGCTGACGTAATGATGACGGCGGATGGTGGCTTCCCTCTGCGGTAGGTCGATCGGTTCGGGCTGACCGTCAGTGCGCCTGCCGACGCTTCCAACTGGCTGTGACGCTGCGGTCTGGGTGTAGGTACACAAAAGAGAAGTATCTTGCCGAGATCCGGGCGTTCCCTACGTTGGAGGGGTACTGCCCTTTTTCGGACTGTAGGAAGGCTCGATGCCCAAGCGCAGAAATTACGATATCCTGCCCGCCTGCTCGATGGAGGCGGCGCTGAACCTCATCAATGGACGCTGGAAAGGCGTCATCCTTTACCATTTGCTCACTGACGGGACCACGCGGTTCAATGAGCTGCATCGCCGCCTGCCAGGCTCCACGCCACGCCTGCTGACCAAGCAGCTGCGCGAATTGGAAGAGGACGGTTTCATCAACCGCACGATCTACCCGGTCGTGCCGCCCAAGGTGGAATACTCGCTCACGGACGAAGGCCGAACCATTGGCCCGATCCTGCTTCAGCTTCGCGGTTGGGGGCATGGCTGGCTGCGCCGCCGGGGCCTGACCACGCTGGCCGACGATGTCGAGACGAATGCCGCCGACACCGGCCGGTTTGCCGATGGGCCTGGTGCGCCGGATATGGCAAGCGCCGCCTGATCTGTGTTGGGCTGAGAGGGCGAGCGCCGTCGCGCAATCGCCGATCTGCTTTCTCGTCACAACCGATCGAATCCTGGCATGACGAGCCTGACGACTTGATGGCTCAGCGACGTGTCGCAAGGTCAGAGCCTGCGTTTCCCGATCATCAATCGAACAGGTGCGAGCCTCGTCCAGATCAACCTTGGCGGCGAGTGCGCGCTCAGCCGCCAAGGCGTGTTTAAGCGATCCTGATCAAATCAGGTCGGGCGCACGATCGGTTTCAGGACAAGGCCGGACTCGGAGTCTGCGATGGCCTGGTTAATGTCGGCGAGGTCGTAGAATTTGACCAGTCTGTCGAAGGGGAACTTGCCTAGGCGCCACAGCTCTATCAACTGAGGAATGAACACCTGCGGCACGCTATCCCCCTCGATGATTCCGCGGACCGTGCGCCCGAACAGCAAGGTGTTCATATCCAGGTTGACGCGTGCGCCTGCCGCCGGTGCGCCGACAAGACCACAGACACCCGGTATGCGGAGGGCGTCGATGGCCTGAACCAGCACCTTGTCGTTGCCCGTGCATTCGAGCGAGAAATCCACGCCGCCCGTTTCGCTCAGCTCCCGGATCCGAGCGACGGCGTCTTCCCTGAGGGCGTTGATGACGTGGGTCGCGCCGAGTTCCGTAGCGAGGGCAAGCCTGTCGTCGTGGAGATCGACCATCATGATTTTCGCGCAGCCGGTGGCGGCCGCCGCCATCGCGGCGGACAGTCCGACCGACCCAGCGCCGAAGATGGCGATGCTGGACCCTGCATGCGGTTTAAGCGCGTTGAGCACTGCGCCCGCGCCGGTAGACACGCCGCAACCGAGCGGCCCCATCAGTTCGAGCGGGACGTCCTTGCGGATCTTGATCGCATTGCGCTCGGTGGCCACCGCATAGGCGCCGAAGCTCGACTGCGAAAAGAAGGCGCTTCCCACCGGATGGTCGTGGACGTCACACATCGTCTGTGAGCCGTCCAGGCGGGCGCCCTTGAAGTTGCGGTCGTAGAATTCGACGCAATACCCCGACCGGCCTGCCTTGCACGAACCGCAGACGCCGCAATGGCCGAAGGCGAGCACGACGTGGTCTCCGGGCTGCAGCGATCTCACACCGTCGCCGACCGCTTCTACGACACCGGCGCCTTCATGGCCCAGCACAAGCGGCAGCGGCACGGGATATCCCTGATCCCGCACGACTATGTCTGTATGGCACACGCCCGTCCCAACGATTCTTACGACCACCTCGTCGTGTCTCGGTTCCCCTAACTTAACGTCCTCGATGACCAGAGGACCGGCCTTCTCCCGAACGACCGCTGCCTTGCCTTCAAACATCCTATGCTCCTTGAACAACACGGCCGCCGGCGACCGTGATTTGCCTTCCATCCACGGAATCGGATGTCGCGAGATCGACGCCGCGTCTGCGACATCGTCAGCCCGCGAAAGCGATCCAACGAAAGGAAGGAGAGAAATTTCACTCGGCGTTCCGAACGCCCGCGACACGCGCCGACGCCTTGAGCTGTCGGCTCCTCAGACCTCGTCACTCAAAGCCGGACAGCGTAATCTTGCCGATCGCCTCGCCCCTTTCGATCCGGCGGTGGGCCGCACGCAGATTCTCGGCCGTGATCGCGCCGGCGTCTTCGGTCATCGTCGTGACCAGCACGCCGGCGTCGATGAGCTCGGAAACAGCGTTGAGGATTTGGTGCTGGGCGATCATGTCGTCCGTCTCGAAGAGCGACCGGGTGAAGACCATTTCCCAGGTCACGCTGACGCTCTTGGGCTTTAGAATGGCGATGTCGAGCGCCACGTCATCGATCAGCGACAGATGGCCTTGGGGCGCGATGATCTCGGCGATCTCCGCCAGATGCACGTCCGTGCCGGTGAGTCCCGCGACATAATCGACATGATCGAGGCCGAGCGCCCTGACCGCACCATCGAGGGGTGCGTGATGATCCACGACGTGATGGGCTCCCATCTTTTTGACCCAGGCGATGGTCTCGGGGCGTGAGGCCGACGCGATGACTTCCAGCCCCGTCAGTCGACGCGCCAGCTGGATCAGGATGGAGCCCACGCCCCCCGCGCCGTTGATGATGAGCAACGCGCCGCCACCCGTTTTGACGCCGTATGGCACCCGCAGACGATCAAACAACAGTTCCCAGGCCGTGAGGGCGGTCAACGGCAGCGCGGCGGACTCGGCGAAGCTCAGCGAGCGAGGTTTGCGCCCCGCAAGGCGTTCATCGACCAGATGATACTCCGCGTTTGTTCCCGGTCGATCGATCGCGCCGCTGTAGAAGACTTCGTCGCCGACCTCGAACAGGGAGACGTCCGATCCGACGGCCTCCACAACGCCGGCCGCGTCATAGCCCAGAATCTTGGGCGAGCCGGACGTGGCGCCGGTGTTCATACGAACCTTGCAGTCGACCGGGTTGACGGACACCGCCTTGACGGAAACCCGAAGATCCCTTGGGCCGGGCGCAGCGGCGTCGATGGTAAGGTCAAACAGACCGTCGGCGTCGCCTGCTTTCAGGTAGCCGATAGCTTTCATGGAAAAGTTCCTTCTGGGAGGACAGGTCGTCGGCGGTTCGGCTGACGAAGATCGCGTTGACGGCGCGCCGGGGCGGTCAGGCTTCGGTGAGCGCTGCAGCCGGTCGGGGCGGCTGACTGCGCTGCCAGTTCGAGCCATAGCGTGTGTACTGCGGCGGAACCGGCAGGGGCGTGCGCAAGTCGTCCGCAGCCGCCCGGGCCCAGAACGGCTCCTTGAGGATCTCGCGTCCGATCAGGACGATATCCGCACGGCCATTCTGGAGGATTTCCTCGGCCTGCCGACCCGTTTCGATCAGACCGACGGCGCCGGTCTTGATGCCGACCTCGCGTCGGATCTTCTCTGCGGCGGGTACCTGATAGTTGGGGTAGCTCTCGACCTTGATCATCGCCGTGCCGCCCGATGAGCAGTCGATGAGGTCTATGCCGCGTTCCTTCATCCATTTTCCATAGATGACGAAATCGTCCGGAGTATTGCCGCCTTCGACATAGTCGGTGGACGAGATGCGCAGGAACAGAGGACCGTCCCACTGCGAGCGCACCGCGTCGATCACTTCGCCGACAATGCGGAAGCGGTTTTCATGGTTGCCGCCGTATTCGTCAGTGCGGTGATTTGTAAGCGGCGACAGGAATCCATTGAGCAGATAACCATGCGCGGTGTGGATCTCGATGACGTCGAACCCGGCTTCCTTGGCGCGGCGAGCGCCCTGGCCGAAGGCTTCGACGACTTCCTTGATGCCTTCAGTCGTCAGCGCCTCGGGAACGCGCGACTCGGGCGTGAACGGAATAGCAGAGGCCGCGACAGCGCGGCCGTCAACGCCGAGTTGACGACCAGCATGGCCCAGCTGGCATCCTGCCTTGGCGTCGAAACGGTGAATGATCTCGACCATGCGGGACAGACCCGGCACCTGATCCTCATTCCAGATACCAATATCTCCAGGACCGATGAGGCCATTGTCCATTATGGCGGTCGTCTCGAGGAATATCAGGCCTGCTCCGCCCAGCGCTCGTGCCCCGTAATGGACGAGATGGAAGTCGCTGATGCATCCGTCTTCGCCGGCCGAGTGCATGCACATCGGCGACATGGCGATCCGGTTCTTGAACTCGGCGCCTCGGATCGTGATGGGGGAGAAAAGTTTAGCGGACATTCGACTGATCTTCCTTGCGACACTGTGTCGGATGCGAAGGAAGTAAAGCCCAGCCCAAATGAAACAATACGACAAAAAATCGCCAGTACTTCACTAAGAGATAGTGTCCTTTCGCGCTTCGAAGAACTGCCGCACGCTCCCTGACCCTTTTACCGCACCGGATCGCTACGACGGGTCCGCCAAGGCCTGGGTGAGAGCGACGCCCGAAGGCTCAGGCGATCAGGCGTGGATCAAGGAGGATCAGAATCGAGCCGGACCTCATTGACATCAGGCCGCGCTGGACACTGGCTCCAGACCGAGTTCCTCAAGAATCGCCCGATTATGTTCGCCCACGGCAGGCACGGGGTCCATGCGGGGCGCGTCAGCCTGCGATTGACCTGGCGGCAGCAGGGCCGGGATCGGCCCGGCGGGCGTCTCGACCAGGGTCCAGCGGCTGCGCGCCTTCAGCTGCGGATGATCCCAGACCTGTTTCATATCGTTGACGCGCGCATTGGCGATTCCAGCCGCATCAAGCCGCGCTACGACCTCGTCGGCGGTCAGGCGCGCGAACACCGCCTCGATGATGGCCTTCAGCACATCGCGGTTGGCGCTACGCTGCGAGTTGCGTGCGAAGCGTGGATCATCGGTCAACTCGGGGCGCTCCAGTACGGTCGCGCAGAAAGCCGCCCATTCGCGGTCGTTCTGGATGCCCAACATGACCGAAAGGCCGTCGCCCGCCGGAAAGGGCCCATAAGGGAAGATGGTCGCATGGGCCGCGCCGACCCGCGGCGGCGCCTCCGCGCCCTCAAAGGCGTAGTAAAGTGGAAAACTCATCCACTCGACCATGCATTCGAGCATGGAGACGTCGATCTGCTTGCCCTTGCCCGTCTGTCCCCGGGCGATCAGCGCCGCCAGGATATTGGAGTAGGCGTACATGCCTGCCGAAATGTCGGCGATGGAGCAACCGGCTTTTGCGGGTTGATCGCCCTCTCCCGTCACGGACAGGAAGCCGGCCTCACTCTGGATGAGCAGATCGTAGGCCTTCTTGTCCCGGTAAGGCCCATCCGGACCATAGCCGGAGATGTTGCAGACAATCAGCCGCGGAAGCCGCTCTCGCAGAGCCGCATACGACAGGCCCAGTCGATCGGCGGCGCCCGGCGCCAAGTTCTGGATAAGAACGTCCGCCTTCTCCAACAGGGCCATAAGCACCGCCTGGCCGTCCGGCGTCTTGACGTCTAGGGCCAGGCTCTCCTTGGAACGGTTTGTCCAGACGAAGTGCGACGCCTGTCCGCGGACACGCTCGTCATAGCCCCGCGCGAAGTCGCCGGCGCCCGGGCGCTCGATTTTAATGACCCGCGCGCCCAGGTCGGCGAGTTGGCGGGTGCAGAAGGGCGCGGCGATCGCATGTTCGAGCGATACGACGGTGACGCCATCCAAGGGACGCATGGACAACCCTCTTACTCGAGCACGCCGACGACGGAATCCTGAGACGCCTGTTTGACCAGGGTCGCCAGAATCCCAGCCACGACGAGCGGAACGGTGAAGATGATGAAGACGATGAAGAGGCCGGTGTCGGCACCGAGAAGCGCGCCGCCGAGCAAGGGGCCCAGCACGGCCCCGGCGCGTCCGACACCGATGCACCAACCAATGCCGGTGGAGCGAATCTGAGCGGGATAAGCGGCCGCGACCAACGGATAGAGACCGTTGAAACCGCCTTGGACCGCGAAGCCGATGCCAAAGGCGACGGCAAGGGTGACCGTGACCGTCATCGGCGCGGAGAAGCCGACGAGGGCGACGGCGCCGACCAGCATCATGATCAGGACCAGCGGCCGGACATCGAACTTGAACAGAAGCCAGCAGAGGGCCAGACCGCCGATGAAGGCGCCGAGATTGTAGGTGACGCCCGCGAAGATGGCCTGATCCGGATTGAGCCCCGCCTCGATGGCCAGTTTCGGCACCCAGGCGATCACGAAGTACAAGGTCATGTAGCAGGCGAAAAAGGCCGACCAAAGGATGAGGGTCTGCTTCCACTGGCCGTTCTTGAATAGAAGCGCCGCACTGGCGGAGCGGCGTTCTCCGACGTCAGCAAGCGTCGCCAACAGGGGGCGCCCCATCTTTCCGCGAATGCGATTGATGCGGGCAAGGGCGTTCCTGGGCTGCCGCTTCTCCAGAAACTCCAACGACTCTGGCATCAGCACATAGGCCAGCGGAAGGAGCAGCAGAGTCGCGACGCCCGCCCCGGACATGAACCAATGCCAAGTCGATTGCGGCAGAAGGAAATAGACCGCCAGACCGGCGAGCATGGCGCCGATCGAATAGCCAGCCTGAAGGAGGGCGACGGCGATCGTGCGGTGCCGCGCCGGCGAATATTCCGAGGTGATCGCGGCCATACTGGCCAGAATGGCGCCGATGCCCAGCCCGACGATGAAGCGCAGCACGATGAGCGTGGTGACATTGGTCGCAAAGCCGCAGGCGATCATCGACAGGCCCATCAGGGCGACGGCGCCGAGGATGACCGGACGACGTCCGAGGTGATCGGCGAACGGCGCCAGAGCCAAGGCGCCGATCATCATGCCGAAGATGGCGGCGCTGAACACGACGCCGAGCGCGGCGGCGCCGACCGACCATTCCGTGGCGATCGACTGGGCGAGATAGGACATCATCAGGATGTCCATGCCGTCGAGCATGTTGAGGATGAAGCACGTCGCCACAGCTCCGATCTGGAGACGGCTCCATCTGACGCCGAGGCCTTGGGCTTCGGAGCTCGCAAGCGCGGATGCGTCGAGCCCCTTCGCATTCGGATCAGTGGTCGCCATCTGCGCCTCCTGCAGGCCGACGACGGAGCGTCGCGGCACGTTTCCAAGGGCCGGATCTGCGTCCGACTTCGGCCCGGAGACTAGGGCTCGAGACCGTCCGGGGTCGAATAGGTCCGGCCCCTGCGATCGATAACCGCCACTTATGGATTAAGGCCATGCGAACCGAACTGCGCTATCAGAAGGCGCGCGCAAGGCGGAACTGAACACGACGATCCTCGCGCACGCCGTTCTCGACCGAGAGATCCCGGCCCACCTGGGCGAACAGATTGATCCCGGGCGTCACATTGCGCCGCCAGGTCAACAGGGCAGACAGCGTCGAGGCGCGATCGTCGCGACGAACCCCGTCGAGGGTCGTGCGTCCGCCATGCGCGTAGGCGAGACGAAGACTGCCCTCGTTTGCAGGATTGAAACGGACCCTCCCCCAGACCTGGACCCGATAGAGCGGCGCGGTTTCGAGCCGCCGCCCCCCGGCCGGATCGTCATTGTCGCCAAACACCATCGCGTCGACGGCGCCCTCGATGACATAACGGGACGAAAGCTGCCTGGAGCCGCCAACCTGCAGTGACGCGCGCCAACGGTTCTCGCCGATATTCAGCCCCCGGTCGGCGTCGTAGTCGCCAACCGGCACGAGCAGATACGGCTCGATGGCCAGGAAGACGCCCTTGTCGCGGTCCTCGTGAAGGAACAGCTGCCCCGTCAGGATGGTGTCGCCGAGGCCGGACGACGAGCCCAGGTTCGCGCTTGGTCCCGCGCCTTCGGCGCGACCGAAGGGCTGGAAGACCTGAAGATTATAGGTGCGGCCGGCGAGCTGACCGTAGCGAATGTAGCGCGCCATGACGGTGTAGCGGTCGATGTCGATCGCCGCAGTCTTCTCGCCGCGGACATAGCGTGCGTCTGCATGACCGTATTGGACATGCAGTAGGGCGACCTTCGCGCCCGCCGGCGCGGGAATGAAGGCGCCGGCGTCGACGGCCTGCGCCCAAGCGCCCCCGGCCAAGCCGCAGCCAAGCGCCAACGCGCCCGCGAATGCGGAGATCAATCTCATAGGCGAGTAAGCTCTGTTCCTGTTACCCACGCGGCCGTCTGAGGGGCCTGTTGATGGCGAGGGTAGGCCGCATACCGAGGGTGTAAATCGACGATCCGGCAAGTCTGACTTCGCCAATGGCGAAATCTCAGGCTCTGGCCAGAATCACGCGGCGCTGGTCGTGATCACCGGACGCCGCCACCGAGACGGACCGAGCGTATGGATGCTCTGTCCGTCCGGAGTCACCGCCACGGTGACCGGCATGTCGTGGACCTCGAATTCGTAGATGGCTTCCATTCCCAGATCTTCGAAGGCGATCACGCGGCTTTGACGTATCGCGCGCGAGACGAGATAGGCTGCGCCGCCGACCGCCGAAAGATAAGCCCGACCATGCGCCTCGATAGCGGCGATGGCCGCCGGCCCTCGCTCCGCTTTTCCAACCATGGCCACCAACCCCAGGTCGAGCATCATGTCGGTGAACTTGTCCATACGGGTCGCGGTCGTGGGCCCCGCCGGGCCGACCACCTCGTCACCGACGGGATCGACGGGCCCGACGTAGTAGATCACCCGGTCCTTGAAGCTGACAGGCAAGGACTCGCCTTTGGCCAGCATCTCGGCGATCCGCTTGTGGGCCGCGTCGCGCCCCGTCAGCATCTTGCCGGACAGAAGCAGTCGGTCGCCGGGCTTCCAGTCGGACATGGCGTCGGGCGTGAGGCTGTCCAGGTCGATCCGTCGCGCCTGCTCGTCCGGTGACCAGGCCACATCGGGCCAGGCGTTCAGATCGGGAGGCGGCAGATAGGCGGGACCGGAGCCGTCCAGGGTGAAGTGCGCGTGCCGGGTGGCCGCGCAGTTGGGGATCAGGGCGACGGGCTTTGAGGCGGCATGGGTGGGCCAGTCGAGGATCTTGACATCCAGCACCGTCGTCAGACCGCCGAGCCCCTGGGCGCCGATGCCCAAGGCGTTGACCTTGTCGTGCAACTCGATCCGGAGCGCCTCGATCGGAGTTTGGGCGCCCCTCGCCTTCAGCTGGGCCATGTCGATCGGCGCCATCAAAGCCTCCTTGGCCATCACCATGGCTTTCTCGGCCGTACCGCCGACGCCGATGCCCAGCATGCCCGGCGGGCACCAACCGGCGCCCATAGTCGGCACAGTCTCGATCACCCAGTCGACGAGGGAGTCTGACGGGTTCAGCATCTTGAACCTGGCCTTGTTCTCCGACCCGCCGCCCTTGGCCGCAACCGTCACCTCCACCCGGTCGCCGGGGACGAGTTCGACATGGGTGACGCTCGGGGTGTTGTCGCGCGTATTCCGCCGCCCGAAGACAGGATCGGAGACGATCGAAGCCCGCAGCGGATTCTCCGGATCGAGATAGGCGCGCCTGACCCCCTGGTCGATAACGGCCTGAAGGCTTTCATCGCCCGCGAGCGTGCAGGCCTGTCCCCATTTGACGAAGACGGTGACAATGCCCGTGTCCTGACAGACCGGTCGTTTGCCCTCGGCCGACATGCGGCTGTTGGTCAGGATCTGGGCGATAGCGTCGCGGGCAGCCGGCGACTCCTCCAGCGCATAGGCCTCGGCCAGGGCGTCGATATAGTCGAGCGGGTGATAAACACTGATGTGCTGCAACGCATCCGCGACGCTGTCGGCTAGATCCTGCGGCTGAATGAGGGTCATGACGGATCTCCTGGTCCTGCGAAGACCGGGACGCGTCTCCAAGGCGAGACCACGTCGATAAGGCTCAGATGGTGCGTCCGCCGTCCACAGGCAGCTCCACCCCGGTGATATAGTCAGCGGCCGCCAGATAGAGGGCCGCTTGGGCGACGTCCTCCGGTTCGCAAAAACGACCCAACGGAATCCCGCCCAAGAATTTGGCGCGATTTTCGGGCGTATCGGGCATGCCCATGAAATCCTCGAGCATGCCGGTCACACCCATGACCGGGCAAATGGCGTTGACGCGAATTTTCCACGGCGCGAGTTCGACCGCCAGCGACTTGGACAGCATGTTGGCCGCCCCTTTGGAGCCGTTGTACCAGGTCAAACCTGGCCGCGGCCGGATGCCGGCGACCGAACCCACGTTGAGCATCACGCCGCCGCCGTTGTCGCGCATCGCCGGCACGACGGCGTGGACCATGTGGTAGAGCGACTTCACATTGACGGCGAAGACCCGGTCGAAAGTGTCCTCGTCGACTTCCAGCAACGGCCTATTCTTGTGAGTGAAACCGGCGTTGTTGACGACAATGTCCGGCACGCCGAAGGATTGGATGGTCGTCGAGATAAGGGCGTCGATGTCGGCGCGCTTCGAGACATCGGCGCGCACTGCGATAGCCTTGCCGTCCAGAGACGAGGCCACGGCTTCAGCCTTGTCCAGATTGAGGTCTGCGATCACGACGCGGGCGCCGTGCTCGACGAAGCGCCGCGCGATGGCTTCGCCGAAGCCGCTGGCCGCACCGGTGACGATGGCGATCTTGTTGTCGAGGGTCATCTGTCGGTCCTTTTCCTGATGCGCCGGATCAGCCGTGATTGAACACGGTCGTCTTGGTTTTGCTGAAATCGTGCAGGGCGGCGAAGCCCTTCTCCCGGCCGTGGCCGCTCTTGCCGGCGCCGCCGAACGGCAGCTCGATTCCGGCGCCGGCGCCGTAGCAGTTCACGAACAGCTGGCCTGTGCGAACCTTGCGGCCCAGCCGCATCTGACGTGCGCCGTCGCGGGTCCAGACGGCGGCGACCAAGCCGTAGTCCGTGTCGTTGGCCAAGCGGATGGCGTCGTCCTCTTCATCGAACGGAAGGGCCACGAGCACGGGGCCGAAAACCTCTTCCCTGGCGATCTCGCTGTCGCGCGGAGTCGGGCCGAACAGGGTAGGCTTGACGTAGAAGCCTTCGGCCGGCGCGCCCTCGGCGATCTGGCCTTCGGCCAGAACCGGGACCCCGGCGGCCTTCGCACGCTCGATAAAGCCGAGCACACGGGTCTTCTGCTTGGCGGTAATAATGGGGCCGCAGTCGAGGTCGGCTTCCGGCGCGCCGACGCGCACCTTTCCGAAGGCCTCGGACAGCCGGGCGACAACAGCGTCGTAGATGGACCGTTCGACGAGGAGGCGGCTCCCCGCTGAACAGGTCTGGCCGCTGTTCTGGGTGATCGCCTTGACGATGACCGGCACGGCCGCATCGAGGTCCGCGTCAGCGAAGACGATCTGGGGCGACTTTCCGCCGAGCTCCAGGGTGCAGGTGATATAGTGGTCGGCGCAGAGCTTCTGAATGATCTGGCCGACTTCCGGCGAACCCGTGAAGGACATGAAGTCGACGCCGGGATGGGCGGCCAGGGCCGCGCCCGAGGCCGCGCCCCGCCCGGTGATGACATTGATCGCGCCTGCGGGGAACCCGGCTTCGGTGGCCAGTTCCACCAGCAACAGAGCTGTGGCGCAGGCGTCCTCGGCCGGCTTCAACACCGTGGCGTTGCCAACCGCGAGCGCCGGAGCCAGCGTGCGGCCGAACATCTGGGCCGGGTAGTTCCACGGCAGGATATGGCCGGTGACCCCGTGCGGCTCGGGAATGACGGTGACCGTATAGCCGGCCAGATAGGGCACCGTCTCGCCGTGCAGCTTGTCGGCCGCACCGCCGTAGAACTCGAAATAGCGCGCCAGGGCGATGATGTCGTTCCGCGCCACGGTGACGGGCTTGCCGGTGTCGCGCGCTTCGCATTCGGCTAGCCGGTCGGCGTCCCGCAGGATCAGGTCGCCGAACCGTTGCAGGATGCGACCGCGCTCGATCGCCGTGGTCTTGCCCCAGGCTCCGGTGTCGAATGCGTCCCGCGCCGCCTTTACCGCCGCATCCACGTCCGCCTGCGAACTATCCACGATCTGGCCGATCACCGCGCCGGTCGCCGGCTCGAAGACGTCCAGCGTCCCGCCGTCCACGGAGCTGGTCCAGGCGCCGTTGATGAAGTTCTTGGGATCGCTCATGTCGCTTCTCCTGACTGATCGCCGGAGGAAGACCGCACAGCGCGGCCGCCCCAGGGGGCGGCGTCCTGTCGATATCCTCCCGGCGGCTTCACGCTGCTCTCGTCGATGAGGACGTAGCGTCTCGCCGTGATAGCGTCTAATAACCGATATGCGCTGAACTGATGCATTGCGGTTATGGACCTTCGCCACCTTCGCTATGTGCTCGCGGCCGGAGAGGAGCTCCACTTCACGCGCGCGGCCCACCGGCTCAATGTCGCCCAGCCGGCGCTAAGCCAACAAATTCGTCAGCTCGAGGACGAGATCGGCGCCCAATTGTTCCACCGCCTGACCCGCGGCGTAGAGCTCACCGAGGCCGGCCGCGCCTTCCTGCCCTATGCCCGCACATCTCTGGCAGCGGCCGACGAAGCGATCGCGGCCGCCCGTCGCGCCGCCAAGGGCGAACTCGGCCGCCTCGGGATCGGCTTCACAAGTTCGGCTTCCTTCAACCCCTTGGTGACCCAGGTCATCGGCCGATTCAGGGACGCCTATCCCGACATCGAAGTCGAGTTGCGCGAACAAGCGACGACGCCCTTGCTCAGGGCGTTGAAGCAAGGCGATCTTCAGCTGGCCTTCATACGCGCCGCCGACGACGAGCTTGAGGGTCTACGCCGGGTCGCCCTCCCGGATGAGCCTTTGTGGGCCGCCTTGCCGACCCGGCATCGTCTGGCCTCGCATGACCGGATCAGCCTGTCCGAACTGGCCGCTGATCCCTTCATACTCTACCCACGCGACAATGGTCGCCTCCTCTACGACGCGATCATCGCCGCGTGCGGCCGTGCCGGCTTCAGCCCGCGTATCGCCCAGGAGGCGCCGCAGATGGCTTCCACGGTCAATCTGGTGGCCGCCGGCGTGGGGATCGCCCTCGTCCCGGCGTCCATGCGCCAGATCCGCTCGCCAGGCGTCGCCTACGCCCAGCTGACGGGGACGCCGCCGGTCGCCGTCCTCAGCCTGGTCCAGGGACCGGACGCCGCCCTGACCCCCGCTGTACGCAATTTCGTGCGTTGTTTGGATGAGCTGCGGATAGAGGTCGCGCCTTGAGTGTCTGGACCTAGGTCGGCGCCCTGACTGAGCTGCGCCGATGCCGTGGCTTGTCGCTTTGGGCCAGGCCGAATCCGAGGTGCATGGGTCTGGCCGGGTCCTGCCGCCTGGCGTCCGGTCCAGGCGCGCGCGGCGACCTACGTCTGAACTGCGATAAGCCGTAGCTATCGATTGCGGGCCGACCGATATTGGACCCGAACACCAATCGCTCTCTAAGTCGGAGCATGAGCTTGAAGACGCATTCCTCGTTGAGACAGACCGTCGAAGCCACAAGCCTCCTGTTCGTCCCGGGAGATCGACCCGAGCGGTTCGCCAAGGCGGCGGCGGCTGGCGCGGATCAGGTCATCATCGATCTTGAGGACGCCGTGCGGCCGGACGCGAAGAGCGAAGCCAGGTCCGCTGCGGCCCGGTGGTTCTCCGGCGGCGGCGGCGGGGTCATGAGGATCAATGCGGCCGACACCCAATGGCATCTCGATGATATCGCGCTCGCCCGTCTGCCCGCTGTCGATGCGATCATGCTGCCGAAGGCTGAGGATCCCGCTCGCATCGCCGCGCTTTACGAGGCCACCGGCAAACCGATCGTCGCGCTGATCGAGACGGCGCGCGGTCTTGATGCGGTCAAAGCCGTCGCGGCCAGTCCGGGCGTGACACGGTTGGCCTTCGGTTCGATCGACCTCTGCCTCGACCTCGGCCTCGATGTCGCCGATCCGCAGTTGGACGGCTTCCGTCTCGCGCTCGTCCTGGCGTCGCGGTTGGCGGACCTGCCTGGACCGATCGACGGGGTGCAAGCCGACTTTCGCGACACGGCAGGCCTCTCCGAGCTCGTTTCGCGCGTGCGCGGCCTGGGCTACACCGCCAAACTCTGCATCCACCCGAACCAGGTGACTGTAATATCGGCCGGGTTTTCGCCGACGGCCGATGAGATCGACTGGGCCCGACGCGTTGTGGCCATGGGAGAAGGCGCCGCCGCGCTTGAGGGCCAGATGATCGACCGGCCGGTGCGGGAGCGGGCGATACGTCTTCTTGACCGGGCGAACGCGCGGGCTGATGAGCCTCCGTCCGTCTCCGCCTGAGGTCGGCCTTGCTGCGCCAGTCCCGCCTCAACCTGGCCATGCTGATTGCGGGGCTCGGCAGCTTCTCCCTGATGTATAGCCCCCAACCGGTCCTGCCGATGCTGGCGCAGGACTTCCGTCTCGACGCCGCCACCGCCAGCCTGGCCGTGACTCTGACCACGGGTCCGCTCGCGATCTTCATTCTGGCGGCCGGTCTCGTTTCCGACAGGCTCGACAAGCCCCGACTGATGATCGCCTCGATCGGACTCGCCGCGCTCTTCACCATCGCCTGTGGCTTGGCGCCGAACTGGCCGAGCCTTTTGGCGCTTCGCATCATGGTCGGCTTGTGCATCGCCGGCGTGCCTGCGGTGGCCATGACCTACCTGACCCAGGAGAGCGGATCGGCCTCGCTCGGATCCGCCATGGGACTCTATGTAGCCGGCACCGCCGTGGGCGGCATGAGCGGTCGCCTCGGCACAGGGCTCGCCGCCGAACTGTTCGGGTGGCGCTGGGGTATCGGCCTCCTGGGTCTCGCCGCCCTGATCCTCGCGGTCGCCTTCGCCTTCGTCCTTCCGCGCCCCCTGAAACCGATCGTTCCGAGGTCGACGCCCGTCTCCGGGGAGGTGGCGCGTATCCGTCGGCTGGTCGCCGACCGGGGCCTGCGGCTGCTTTTCCTGCAAGCCTTTCTGTTCATGGGGGGCTTCGTGACTGTCTACAACTACGCCGGTTTCCGACTTGAGACGTCGCCGTTCGACTTTTCTCCAGCTCAGATCGGCTTGATCTTCTCCCTCTATCTGCTGGGGAGCGTGAGTTCGGCGGGCGTAGGCTGGCTGTCCAATCACTATCCACGGCCGGCCCTGTCCGCTCTGTCATTGACGATTATGGCGATTGGCGCCCTGACCACGCTGACGACTTCGACACCGGTATTCATCGTGGGCATCGGCCTTGTCACCCTGGGCTTCTTCGGGGCTCATTCCCTGGCGTCGGCCTGGGTCGGCGTTCGGTCTGCCGTGATGGGCGGTGGCGCAGCCTCTCTCTATCTGTTCGCCTACTATCTCGGCGCGTCCGTGCTTAGCACCCTGGGCGGCTATGCCTGGGAACAGGCAGGATGGACGGGCGTCATCGTGTACGTCGGCACCCTTGTCCTCATTGCGATCGGGGTGGCCTGTGCGCTCGACCGGTGTCCGGCGCGCGTGGATCCGACGCGCCCGTCTCGGCCCTCGTAAACTTGCGGGCGCCTCTCTCTGGAAGCCTCCGGGATCGCCAAGGTATTGGCCTGTGCCGTCGCAGAATTTTCGCGCGGGCCAGGACCCGAACGTCGGGCCGTCCAGGCGCGAGACAGCGGCGCCCAATCCCCTGATCGCCGCAACCCAGGTCCGGCTTCGGCTTCAGCCCCCAACACAGCATGAAGCTAGGCGTTCGAGGTGGAGCCTAGCGGCGTGTCATCCCGCAAGGGGCTGTCGCACCAGATCGATCACGGAGCCATCGCGATATTCGACCACGGCGACAATCCGGCCCTGCGGCCGGCACGCAGGCGCATCCCGCCCTGCAGCCTGGGCGGAGAGTCGGCGCAGCGTCTCTATGCTCACAAGCGGCAGACCCGCTCGGCCCAGCACCTCGATGAGGTCCTTACGCCGTGGATTCACGGCGATACCGGCTTCTGTGACGACGACATCGATACTTTCGCCTGGGGTGGATATGCATTCGACACGGTCGACGATCTTGGGATTATCCCGCGAGGCAAGCTTGGTGGTGACGATGGCCAGCTTGGCGCCGGCGGCCGTGTCTGCATGTCCGCCGGACCCGCCGATGATCCGACCGCCGCCCACGGCCGTCACATTTACATTGAAGCGCGTGTCGATTTCGGCCGCCCCGAGGATCATCACGTCAAGACGATCGACGACAGCGCCCTTGCCCCCCGGACTGGCGTAGAGGGAGGCCGACATCGGCAAGTGCCCGACATCGTCACGATAAGACGCGACCGCCGCGAGATCGAAACACTGGACATCGAACAGGACCCTGAAGAGGCCTTCGCGAAACATCGAGACGATGCCTTGGGTGATTCCGCCGGCGGCGAAACCGCCGACGATTCCCCGGCGGCGCATCAGATCAGCGACGCTGTCGGCGACCGCCAACGAAATGCCTCCGGCCCCGGTCTGGAATGAAAACCCGTCGATCAGCAGTCCAGAGGCGTCGATCACCTCCGCCGCTAGCCGGGCGATGGCCAGCCCATCGGGGTCTTCCGTGACACGGGTCGTCCCGGACACGATGCGGGCCGGATCACCGATCGTGTCCACGACCACGACAAGATCGACAAGATCCTGGGCGATATCGATTCGCGAGAGTGGATAGTCCAGCAAGGTGTCCGTGACGGCCACCACATGACCGGCGAAACGCACATCGACCATCGGATAACCCAGAGGTCCGCAGGCCGATTTGCCGTCCACGCCGTTGAGGTTTCCACCGCTATCGGCGGCGGGCGCGGCCACAAACGCAACGTCGATCGCGAGGACTCCGCTCTCGATCGCCCAGGCTCGTCCGCCATGGGTCTGCAGCACAGCAGGCGTCGGCAAGGCCCCCGCGGAGATCGCTTCGGCGACGGGCCCGGTGATGTAGCTTGATACGATCCGATCGACGACGCCGGAGCGGATATAGTCCACAAGGCACGCGTGCGCCGGAAAGATCGAACTGGCCGCGACCCTAAGCCCCTTGAAGCCTAGATCGGCGAGTTCGGCCATGACCCGGCGCAGGACATCGTCGCCGTCTCGCAGGTGATGATGAAAGGAGATGGTGCCGCCGTTCCGAAGCCCCGTCTCGAGGATAGCGGCCCGGAGCGTCTCGCGCAGCTTTTCGCTCGAACCGCGCCTTGGGGTCGTCTCCGGCCCGCGTCCGGCGCCCATGGACTTCGCCACCGTTCGGGCGTCCACGGCGGCGAACGCCTGAACGGGACCATAGCCGTCGATATGATCGGGAAGTGTCACCGGGCGGCTCCGAGGTTCGAGGCCGCTCAAAGTCGCAGCGCGGCGCGCTCGCGTCCAATAGGACCGAACCTTGCGGTCCATAGGCCTGCGCTATGACGCCGGCCTGACTTCGGCAAGCGTCGATGCGGCGGCGCGGCTGACGAGGTGATCCGTCAAAGTCCGCACGAGGCCGGCCTGTCGCGCCGAAGGCGAGAGGCACACCAGCATGCGTCGCGTCGCCCAGTCATCAGACAGTATTCTGAACTCGACCTCCATGGTGGCGGCGAAACGGCGTGCGGCGCCCTCCGGCAGCACCCCCAGACCGAAGCCGGCCTCGACCATGCGACACACCCCGTCGAAACTGCGCACCTGGACGCGAAGGCGCAGGGCGAGATCGATGGCGGCGGCCTCGGCATGCATCGAGCGCGTAATCGCCGTCGCTTCGAGAAGCCCCACGAAGTCGTGGTTCAGATAATCGACGAACCGCGCCTCCGCCTCGCCCGGCGGGAAGACGCCATGGGGGGCCAGCAAGGCCAGCCGATCCGTCCGGTAGGGATAGGTGGCCAAGCCCTTCGCTGCCGTCCCCTCCACGATGACGCCCAGATCCGCACGGTCAGCCTGCACCGCCGCGACGATTTCCGCACTCCAGGCTTCCTCGATGTCAACGCGAATGTCTGGCGCCTGGGCGGCGAATGCAGCCAGATCGGCGGGTAGGAACTGGGTGATTGCGGAGGTATTCGCCTGGAGTCGGATCTGCCCCTTGAGGCCGCCGGCGTAGTCCGCCATCTCGCCATCTATGGCGCGCGCCTGATCGAGAAGGACCCGCGCGCTGATCAGCAAGGCCTCGCCGGCTGGCGTAAGCCGCACCCCATGACGGCTGCGATAGAAGAGCCGGACGCCGAAACGATCCTCAAGGAGGGTTATGCGACGCGATGCGGCGGCCACGGCCAGGTTGGACTGCCGGGCGGCGTCGCCGAGCTTGCCGCTCTCGGCCGCGCGGACGAACAGGCGAAGGGACGTCAGATCCTGAAACATGACGCCTTGTCACTCGCAACGATTGAATTCGCAATCCGCGAAATGAAACTTGTCGTATCGGCGATTTACACCCCGGCTCATCAGCCTATCGGTGTGCAATGACGCTCCCTCAAGAGAGCGCAGGAAACATCATACAGGGAGGGGTCGGATGATCTCGGCACAGAAGTTCGCGTGGCGCGCGGCGGGCGCCCTTGGGGCGCTAGGCATGGCGTCAACCGCCCAGGCGCAGGCGATTGACGCGGGCGACTACGTCCCGGCGCCGTCCGGCACGCAGCTAGGCCTCGTCTATACTCAGTACAGCCACGCCAACGCCCTCTACGCCGACGGCGACAAGGTGGACGGCGACGCGGAGCTCGACGTCGCCCTGATCATGGCGCGCTACGTGGGCTTTACCAAAATCGGCGGGAAGACGCTCGACTATCAGGTTCTTCTCCCCGTGGTCGACATTCAAGCCGGCGGGTCGGTGGACGGACTGGGCTCCACACGGGGCTTGGCTGATGTCATTCTGGTCAGCACCCTTTGGCTTCATGAGGACGCCGCCAACCGATCCTATTTCGGCATAACGCCCTACGTCTATGTGCCGGTCGGCGAATACGACGGCGACAAGGCGCTGAATCCCGGCGAAAATCGCTGGAAAGGTTCGCTCCAGGCTGTCTGGTCCAAGGGACTTACCGAACATTGGGTCGGCGAGATCGCAGGCGACGTCATGGTCTATGGCGAGAACGACGACTTCGCCGGCGGCCGGACGCTTCAGCAAGACCCCACCTGGCGGGTGCAGGCTTTCGCGCGTTACATGATCGATGACGCCAACGAGGCCAATCTTCGCCTGATGTATGTCGGCGGCGGCGAGACGCAGATCGATGGCGTCGATCAGAACAACGAGTCCGGCACGGTCTCGGCCCTGGCGACCTGGCGCCATACCTTCAGCCCCCACTGGCAGTTGCTCAGTCAGGTCGGAACCGATCTCGCCGTGGAGAACGGCTTCCGCGAAGCGGCCCGCGTTCAATTCCGCATTCTCAAAGTTTTCTGAGAAAGGCTCGACCATGACCGACAACATTAATCAGCCCCGCCTCGCCCAAACTCTGGACGCTTACAACAAGGGCCGCCTTGACCGTCGAGGCTTCCTGCGCGGCGCGGCGCTCGCCGGCGTGGGCTTCGCGGCGGCCCAGGCCTTGTCGCTTGCGGGCGGCAAGGCTTGGGCGCAATCGACCAGGACGGTCGAGGCGCCACGCGGCGCCGATTACATCGTGATCGGCGCCGGTTCGGCCGGCGCGACTGTCGCGGGCCAGCTTGCCCGCACGACCGGCGCTTCGGTTCTCGTGCTCGAAGGCGGCCTTTCGGACGACCAGGCCGACATCTCGGATCCCGCAGGATGGCCCTCGGCGCTCGGTTCGGCTTTCACCAAGACCTACGCCACCACGCCGCAGACGCACGCCGACAACCGGGTCATCCCCTATCCGCGCGGGGAAGGCCTCGGCGGATGCAGCAGCGTCAACTGCATGATCTACAACCGCGGCGCCGCCCAGGATTATGACGACTGGGCCTATGACGGCGCGTCCGGGTGGGACTGGAAATCGGTTCTTCCGGACTACAAGGCTCTGGAAGACTGGCAGGACGGCGAAAGCGATCTGCGCGGCGCGGGAGGACCGCTTCACGTTACCCGTCCGGACCCGGCGCTCGGGCACGAGGGCGCCCGCGCTTTCATGGAAGGCGCCAAGTCGCTCGGCTATCCGGAAGTGTATGACTTCAACGCCGGCACGCTCGAGGGGCCGGCCTGGGTGAACTTCACAATCCAGGCCGGAAAGCGACAATCCTCCTCGGTCGCCTTCCTGCGTCCGGCGCTCGAAGCCGGCGCCAAGCTGACGGTCCTGACGGAGGCGCCTGTCCTTCGCCTGATCCTGGAGCGAGGTCGCTGCGTCGGCGTCGAGTATCTGCACAACGGCCGGGCCACAATCGTTCGCGCCGGCAAGGAAGTCATCCTATCCGCGGGCGCGCTGATCACGCCCAAACTGCTGATGCTGTCGGGCATCGGCGATCCCGTCGCCCTGCGCGCGCTGGGCCTGACGCCGGCCGTATCGCTGTCCGGAGTCGGCTCTAATCTGCAGGATCACGTCCTCGGCGCAGGCGTAAACTATGAGGCCAAACGGCCCGTTCCGCCGACGAACTACAATGCGTCGGAAGTCTATATGTGGTGGAAATCGGATCCATCGCAGCCCGTGGCGGACATCAACGCCCTCTACATCAACCTGCCCTTCGCCACCAAGGAGTTGAACCTTGAGCAACAGCACGGCTACGCCATGCTCTGCGGCGTCATGCGGCCCAAATCCCGCGGCAGCGTCACGCTCTCCTCTGCCGACCCGCGCGCTGATCCGCTTGTCGATCCCAACTACCTCGCCGTCGATCAAGACCTGATCGCGCTCAAGGCAGCGACAGATCTGGCTCGCGCGATCGGCAACAGCGACGCCTACAAGGACATCCGCAAGGCGGAGCTCATGCCCGCCCGCGCCGCCCTGTCGCCCACTGAGTATCGAGACTATCTCCGCAAATCCGCGTCGACCTATTTCCATCCGGTCGGCACCGCCAAGATGGGCACAGACGCGCGTTCGGTCGTCGATCCGCAGTTGCGGGTGTACGGCGTCCAAGGCCTGAGGGTCGCGGACGCTTCGGTCATGCCCACCATCACGACGGGCAACACAAACGCCCCGTCCATCCTGATCGGGTGGAAGGCGGCGAAGATGATCGCGGCCGCCGCGTGATCCGCCCTCCCCTGACCTGAGTCTCTTCGACGCCCGGCGACCCTCGCTGGGCGTCGTCGCCGTTTTCGCTAAAGGAGTTCTCCCATGAACATCGCCTCCGCAATCAAGCCCGACGTCCACATCGACTTCGACGGTCCCTACGCCCTGGCGATCAATGGCAGGCTGGTCGAGACCAACAAGTCGTTCCAGGTCCTGAATCCCGCAACGAACGCCGTCCTCGCCGATGCGCCGGAAGGCACAACCGAGCACATGGAGGCCGCCATCGCCGCCGCAAAGACGGCTTTCCCGGCCTGGTCATCGCTCGGCTGGGACGAGCGCGCGGACTATGTCGCGCGCTATGCTGACGCCCTGGAAGCGCACCGCGAGGAGTTGATCACTCTTCTGACGCTGGAACAGGGCAAGCCCCGCCACTCGATGGCCACGGGCGAGGTGGACGCGGCGATTTTCTGGGTGCGAGAAACCGCGAAGCGCCGCCTCGATGTCCAGACCATCGAGGACACAGCCGACCATACGGTTGAGATCCATCATACGCCTCTCGGCGTCGTCGGCGCCATCACGCCGTGGAATTTCCCGGTTCTCCTGGGCCTCTGGAAGGTCGCGCCCTGCCTGATTACCGGCAATACGATGGTGATGAAGCCGTCGCCCTACACCCCACTGTGTACGCTCCGTTTCGGTCAGATCGCTCAGTCCGTCTTTCCTGCCGGCGTTTTGAACATCGTGTCCGGCGGCAACGAACTCGGCCAGCAGATGACCGAGCACCCAGACGTCGCCAAAATCAGCTTCACCGGCTCCACCGCGACCGGCAAGAAGGTCATGGCCAGCGGCTCGAGCAATCTGAAGCGGATCACTCTGGAACTTGGGGGCAATGACGCGGCCATCGTTCTCGAAGGCGCCGACTGGCGACCTCTCGTCCCGATCCTGTTCTGGGCCGCCTTCGGAAACTCAGGCCAGTGGTGCATCGCCTCCAAACGGCTCTACGTCCACTCCAGTATCCATTCGGATTTTGTGGCGGCCTTCGTCGACTTCGCCAAGCAGCAGAAGATCGGCGACGGCATGGATCCCGACACCAACTTGGGGCCGATCCAGAACCGGATGCAGTTCGGTAAGCTGCTGGACCTCTTCGCGGACGTCAAAGCCAAAGGCTACAAGGTGCCGCTGGGCGGTGTGATCGACGAAAGCCTTGCCGGGAACTTCGTCCCTGTGACCGTCGTCGACAATCCGCCGGAAGACAGCCGGATCGTCGTCGAGGAGCCGTTCGGCCCGATCCTGCCGATCCTCTCGTTCGACACGGTCGATGAAGTGGTCGCGAAGGCCAACAACTCCCATTTCGGACTGGCGGGGTCCGTTTGGGGAGCGGATCGCGATGCGGCCATCGCCGTGGCGAAGCGGCTCGAGACAGGGACCGTCTGGGTCAACGAAATCCATATTCATGGTGTCGACATCCCATTCGGAGGCCACAAGCAGTCGGGCATGGGCGTCGAGAATGGCCAGGAAGGTCTTTCCGAGTTCACGAACACCAAAACCTATATGTTTCATAAGTAGGCCGGTACCGCTCACCCGCGCCATCGCCGTGGGTGAGCGGTACCCGACTCTGCGCGCTCAACCTACCGCCATAACTGTCATCTAATAGTCATGGCAGGGAAGGTCGGACATGCGCCGATTCTGTTGAAAAAGTCGGAAGCGCCGCTTGGCGGGGGTATGGCCGTGCGACCTCAGGTTCTCTCGCGACAGAATTTGCCGCGCCAGGTACGCTAGCCGGCAAGCTCATTGCCGAAAATCGGGGCCCGTTTCCGACCCGCCGACTTTTCAACACAATCCGCCACAAGCAGACATTCGGGTAACAGGCAGCGCCCGGCCCACTTGTAGCCTGCCACTGTTTATTCAGGCGTGATAGCGCTATCGGTGCCAGAGACGGGAGACGCATACCTGCGGAGATAACCAGTGGATTTGAGATCACTAGGCCGCGCAGGTCGAATATCACGGCGCCAACTGATGCTCACCGCCGCGATGGCCGCCGTCGCTCCACGGGCCCTTGCCCAAACTCAATCGGGTAAAATTACCCCGGTCGCCGCCCGCCTTGTGGCGCTGAAGCCCTCGATCTTCGCCTCCGCCCAATCCGCCAATCGCGCCTATCTCACCTTCCTGTCACCCGACCGGTTGCTGCATAATTTCCACAAGGCCGCTGGGTTGCAGCCTAAAGGCGCGGTGTACGGCGGCTGGGAGGCTCAGAGCATCGCCGGCCATACGCTGGGCCACTATCTAAGCGGCTGCTCACTGATCGTGGCGAACACCGGCGATCTGCTGCTCAGCCAGCGCCTGATCGACACCGTCGCAGAGATGGCGCGGATCCAAGCCGCGCATGGAGACGGCTACGTCGGGGGAACGACCCTTTGGGGACAGACGGACGCGGTTGATGGCGCGTAAGTAAGATCTGAGCGAAACGGAATGGCGGCTGATCGAGCCGCCGCTGCCAAACAAACCGCGAGGGGCGCCTCGGGTGCACAATGGTTGCCTGTGGTAATCAACGGGCGGATATGATGCCATTCGTGCTGTGGAGCTCGTTGATCGTCCTCGTCTACGTCCTCTCCTATGCGGTCGGGATCGGGACGGCTCGACATTCGCTCCAGCGCGCTACAACCTGACAGCTGCCGTTCGGTCGTCAAACCTTGCGCGGTAGTAGAAGGAACACGATCCCGATCAGGAAAAGGCCGCTGCAGATCCAGCTGGCTTCCGGGCCTTGCGAGCCGCCTGTCAGAAGGTCAGGACCTTGCGGGATCAGGTGGACCAGCAGGGCCGGCAAATCGACTACAAAGCCGGTGACTGGAACCCCGAACCCGATCGACAGCAACCAGTTCCAGCCGATGTGCCAGCCCATCACCCCCCAGATGTTTCCCGCCCGGATGGCCCATAGGCAGGCGAAAACCGAAAACAGGGCTGAGCCTAACATGTCCTGCCAGGCCTGCCCCGGGGACCAATGCAGGAAGGTGAAGACCAGGGTCGTGGCTACGACGGCTGCCAGCTGGCCCCACTTGCGGGTTACGACCGACAACAGCCAGCCTCGGAAAATGAACTCCTCGACTCCGGCCTGGATTGCGAAGCACAGCAGCAGGATGGCCATGCTGCCGAGCGGTGCTGGCGAGGATAGAGCCGGCCCGAATTCGCCCACCTGATAGCCACCAGCGAACCCGATGGAGGCGACGACCGTAGAGATGGTCACCCATCCGATCAAAAGGCCCCGAAACAGGGTCGTGAGGGGTGCCGGGCCGGTCAGGCCGACGGTCGACAGCGGACGCCGCTCGACCAGCCAAATCCAGGCAAGAACCATCAGGCCATTGAGGGCAAACGCGACCACGAGGTAGGCGTACATGCCGTTGAGGCCGATCGGACCGCCCTCGGCATCTTCTAGCCCGAGACTTCTCAGCCAGGGCGAGGGTATCAGAACGGAGGCGATTACAAAGGCGATGAACAGAAAGGGTGCGAGGATTCCCCAGGGAAGCCAGCCTTTGTGGGGTTCGGTTGAGAAGATCGTTTTTGAGGTCATGGGCCTGAGTAGGCCAACCGCTTCAAATGCGGATAGAATGATCGTGCGCGGCCGTGATGGCGTTCAGCCAAGCCATCGGCGCAAGGCCGTAAGCTTTCCGGAACTGGCGGCCGAAATGACTCTGGTCGGCGAATCCGCAGATGGCCGCCACCTGCGCGCCAGGTCGCCCCTGGATCAGAAGTCCGCGCGCCTTTTCCAAGCGGCGCAGGGTCAGGTACCTGTAGGGGCTGGAGCCGAACATGGCGCGAAAGTCTCGCGATAGCTGCCAACGGTCATGGCCCGTCGCCTGCTCCAGTTCCCGCAGGGAAAAGGTCTCGTCCAAGCAAGAGTCTATATACTCTCGGGCCAACCTCGCGGCCTCCCGGTTGGTGCGCCGGATCGGGTCGATACCGCCGGAAGCGGCTTCGAGCGCGCCCGCAATCTGAACGAGGGCATCCTGGTATTCGAGTTGGGACAACAGACTGTCATAGTCCGCCAATAGGTTATTGACGGCCGCCGCGAGCCTCGGATCGGCCGAGAGTCCTCCTTCGATGAACGGCAGTGTCCGGCCGCCCAGGACATCCTGGATATCCATCGGTCGGATATAAGCCGTCCGATAGCGAAAGGTCCGGCCATCACCTGCGCGACCATCGTGACGCTCGTCCGGATGAATCACAACCAACTGTCCCGGCAACGAGTGACGGGTCTCGCCGCGGTAGTCGAAACTCTGAACACCCCCGAGAGTCACGCCGACGGCATAGATGTCGTGGCGGTGCGGTCCGAACGCCGCGCCCGTAAAACAGGCCTCGATCCGGTCGATGTACCCCGGCGCCCTGAACAGCCAGTTTTCCGAAGCCGCAGCCAAATCCGGTTCTTTCCCGTCTGTCCGTTTTCGACATCAAAGCACAGCCAGGACGGAAAAGAGCATGAATACGCCTTCACCTTCTGACCACTCACCTGAGAAAGGCTGGATCGGCAGTCCGGAGCGTGAAGGGCGGCGGAGTTATGCGACTCTAACCACGGGGCGGGGCCCGGAGTGGCAAGTCATGAAGAAGCTCCGGTGAGCTGGCCCATCGGTTTGGGCTGATAAGACCGACAACACCAGCACGCCCAATAGCGGACGTTGCCAACCGCCGCCTTGAGTCAGGCCCAGCCATTCCACGACGGCGCAAATGCGCCAGGATCGGACATTGCCGCCTCGCCGGAAACAAGACATTCGTCAGGTCCGTCAGTGCCCGGGCTTGTTGAGGCTGTCCCGCCCGATCCCACTCCCAGCCCCCCCCCTGCACCGCCGACCAGCCCGACGATCATCGTCAGCCCGGCCATGATCAGTATTCCGGACACGACGCCGCCTCCGCCAGGCCCAGCTCAGCGCCATCGCCCGACAGCTCAACGAACGACCCAGAAAGACCTTGCTCTATCGAACGCCAGCAGAGACCTTCGCCGAGTGTGTTGCAGCGATCAGTTGAGCCCACCACCCCTAGCGGCAGTTCGGCGAGACCGCTTTTGGGCTGTGGGGCCGATGTCCGTTTTTGCGCGGGTGTCGATGTTGTGGTCCGACCCATTGCGGACATTGCGCAGACAACCCGCCAGAAGAACACTCTCAGCGCAATGTGGTCCTAACCAGCTATTCGACCGATCCGGACCAGCGTTCCGTCCGGATCGCTGATTGCGAACTCATATGTGCCCCACGGCTTCAGGTGCGGCGCGCCCGGTTCAATGATCAGTTCGCGCACCCGGTCGGCGACCGCGTCGACGTCGTCGGCATAGAGGTAGAGGCCGGACGGGTTGTCTTCGATCCTGCCCGGCCATGACCCCGCCGTCAGATGCAGATGCCAGCCCCGCCCGTCCGCCAGGATCAGGTAATGGCCGTGGTCGCTCATCACCTTGAAGCCGAGGCGCGCGTAGAAGGCCTCGCTGACCTTTAAGTCGCGGCACGGCACGATGGCCGTCGTCCTATGCTCTGTCATTCTGGGTCTCCTGGCGTGTCGCCCATCATCCACGACGCGACGAGCAAGGACCATGCCCCAAACAGCACGGTCGCCACCGTCGCCGGGTAGAGGCCGAACGAGCCCTGACCGACGATCATCCACCCCGCAGCGACGACCGCAACGACGAGGCCGAGGGTGCCCGCGATCTTTGTCACCACCGTCAGCCGCAGCATCCGCACGGCCCACAGCGTCATCGCAGCCACCGTCAGCACCATGCCCAGATTGGCCAGCGCCCGGTTCACCGCCCCAAGGATCTTCACTTGCATCCGCACCGCCTCCGGATCCGCCTGCCCCGCCAGGCCGCCGGCCGCGAAGCCGGTGATCAAGGCGGCGGCGATGAACGCCGTCATGCCCGCATCGAACGCCATCGTCCCCGCCCGCACCGAAGCGTGCTCTGTCCCCAGACGCCACGCCCAGGTTTGGAATGAAAAGCGCAGCATGAACAGGCACCCGATCATCGCTCCATGCACGAGAGCATTGCTCCAGTCATTGAGCAGCAGGCCGTCGTCCGGGCCCTTGAACGACGTCGGGTGGTGCAGCATCAGCACCAATGCGCCCAGCACCGCCGCGATGATCATTCCGCCCGATAGGCGACCCTCGGAAAGGTTGTTCATTAGAGTGTTCCCTCGTTTCGCCGGACAGGCTGGGGCGAAGGGCCGTCGATCGCGAGGGACGAAACCCCCGATCCGTCCGCTTCCGGACGAAGCCCAGCTTTTGTCCGCCAACAGCGCGCACGCGGCGGGTGAACAGCGGCGCTTCGATGCGCTATCTTTCCGCCATGACCGAGGACCTAGCGCGCGATCTGGACCGCAGGACCCAGCGCACCCGCATGGCCATCTTCAACGCTCTGATCGGCCTGATTTTCACCCGCCGCTACGACACCATCCGCACCGCCGACCTGATCGAGGCGGCCGGGGTAGGGCGCTCCACCTTCTATGAGCATTTCCGAAATAAGGACGACGTTCTGATCTCGGTCATCGATCCCATCTTCATCCCGCTTGCCGCTGCCGCGACTGGGCGAGGCAGCCACGCCGCCGTCAAGACGATGCTCGATCATGTCTGGGAACAACGCGCTCTCGCGCGCGTCATCTTTGAACCGCCATTGCTGTTCAAGCTGCAGCGAAAGCTCGCAGGCATGATCGAGGCCCGCCTACAGCCCGCTTCCGACCGCACACCCCCGCCCCTCGTAGCCACGGGTGCCACAGCGGGCCAGTTAGCCATCCTCAGGATGTGGCTGGTCGGCGAGGTGTCCTGTTCCGCCGACCTGCTTGCCACTCAGCTCGTTGCAGGGAGGTGATGCATCCAAAGTCGAGGTTTCCCCAAGCGTGTAATGTCCGCGTCTCGCGCGGAGGAGCAACGTCTGCTTCCCACCCCTTGCCGACCTCCGGGGAGTCCGCTCATGGGGCTCGCCCACGAAAGTCTGGTTTCGGTGATGTTGCCTACGACGCAAACCGACCCAAGGCGGGCATTCAGAATGTCCGCTCTTGAGTGGGCGCTGTAACTCAGCGAACGTAACATCCTCCCCATCTCTCCGTGCAGAGCCCGCAATGCAGATCGCCATCCTAACCCTTGACGGCTTTAACGAACTGGATTCCTTCATCGCGGCGGGCATCCTTAACCGGATGAAGTCGCACGGTTGGGCGGCCCACATCACCAGTCCTACGTCGGAGGTCACCTCGATGGCGGGGGTGACGATCCAGCGCCAGAAGCCGCTGGAGTTCCTAGCCGAGGCCGACGCCGTGCTGATCGGCAGCGGAATCAAGACCCGCGACTACGCCGCCGATCGCGCATTCCTGTCGCGTCTCCCACTGGACCCTTCGCGCCAACTAATCGGCGCCCAGTGTTCCGGCACGCTTCTACTGGCTAAGCTCGGCCTGATCGGTGACCTGCCTGCCTGCACCGACCTAACGACCAAGCCTTGGGTCATCGAGGCGGGCGTCAATGTCGTGGACGCGCCCTTCGCCGCGCACGGTAATATCGCAACAGCTGGCGGCTGCCTGGCCTCGCAATACCTTGCCGCCTGGATGATCGCGCGCTTGGCGACCCCGCGTGATGCGGAAGAGGCTATCCAATACGTGGCGCCCGTTGGCGAGAAGGTTGAATACGTCCAACGCGCGATGGCGGCGGTGACGCCATTTTTAAACGCTGGAGAAGTACGGGCAGCGCAATTTAGCATCGTCCGCTATCCACCCCTGGCCGACATCGACCGAGACCGCTTCCGGCCTGGAGGCCAATGTCCGCTTGCTGCGGCGAAGCCCAGGGCAGAAATCGACCCATAACGGTCGTAGGCGGACGCGTCACCACATGCCGCCGCCATCGATGGATCAAGCGCAGCCTTAGTCTTGATCGGCTGGGATGATGTGGACGCAGTCATAGAGACCGTGCGCGCCCTTGCGGGGGAACGCGGCGAGCGAGCCAACATGGTCAATGACCCTTCGGGCCAGCGCGTTGAACTGCGCTTCTCGCCCCGGGATCGGCAGGATCAGAAAGCCATGATCCACAGGCTCGACGCTGTGGTCCTGCGACGGCTCAGATAGAGTTGTCAGAAATAGCGACATAAAGTGCATTATAGCTAAGCTTGGCGGCTTGGCTAACTTCGCGGGCTCGCTATCCACCCCTCTGAGACATAGGGGCAGTCCGCTTTCCGGCGGGCCGCCCCAAGCCTGCTCAGAGGTCGATCTGCTCTGAAATCTCCAGCGCGTCGTCCACTTCGATGCCGAGATACCTAACGGTGCTCTCGAGCTTTCCGTGCCCGAGAAGGAGCTGGCAGGCGCGTAGGTTTCCGGTCTTCTTATAGATCAAGGCCA
>QFQU01000026.1 GCA_003248965.1 Brevundimonas sp.
AGCCATCGTCCCCCAACGATCCAGCCATCCTGCGCGAACCTATCGACGCTATTGGCGCCAATGACAGACGGGGAATGACGACGTGGCGGTGACGAAGGGCGAATGGATCAAAAATCTTCGTCGGGTCGCGGCAGAATGCGAAGAAGAGCATGATGAAGCAGTGTCAGAGGGCCGGTGGCTGGCGGCATATGAAAGCCGCCTCACCGGTCTGATCTGGCGTGCAGCCGCACTGGCCATCCAGCAGGAGTTCATCGAGCACCGCTTGAATCTCGGCGTGGGGGCACTCGACCTCGCACGCCTGTTGCATGCTGAGGTGATGGCTGTTGCCGGTGACCTCGAACCAAGCGGCGAAGAAACTTCGGACTTCAGGAAAGCTGAGATCGTCACCGACCTGCTGTCGGCTCTGTTGGATGGTGTTGGCGTTATGGAGGCGTGGACGGGAGCAGACCTGAAAGAGCCTCCGTTCACCGCTCTGCGAGGCTTCGCGCTCGGACAGGCTGAAGTCGCACTGTCGCTCGCTGAAAGCGGCCATTGGGAGCAGGTAGCCAAGTGGAGCAGCCAGAAAATCGGACGGCCCAAGGGATCGCGAGCGCACTGGCGATTACAGGCGGCCCCCTTGATTCAAAGCTGGATAGACGTGGACTCCAAGGTCAGTCGCGAAGACCTCACCGACAAACTTGAAGGATGGCTGGAAGCGAACTGGCACCGATTGAGTCAGACACGTCCCCGTCCCCCGCAGCATTCCAGCCTCGGAGATATCCTCCGCGATATGGATCGAGACGGGCTGATCAAGCTGAATGCGGTGCCCATCAAGGGCGGAAAAAAGATAAAAACTAATCGTCTGTGACCTCAGATCGCGGCTGGCCGATCCTGTGAACATTGAAAACACAGGAGGGCTTCATGCCCAAGACCAACACCGCCACTGCATCCAATGTCGTCTCTCTGGCAGACGCCAACAACTGGAAGAACCCGGACAACTCACTCGTCCGAGGAAGCAACGCCCCTGCGCCGAAGTTCCCGCTGGGAGTGCTGGGAAACGAAGCGTCGAAGTGGGCGACGGAAACCGCAACGTCGGCCAATGCGCCGGTGGATTACGTCGCAGCCGCGCTGATCGCTGGCGCCGCTGGCCTCATCGGGAACAGCCGCGAAGTCGGCTTCGGCGCGTGGACCGAACCCTCTATCGTGTGGACGGTCTTGATCGGCGAGGCATCCGACAAGAAGTCACCGGGGATGGCGCCTGTGAAGCGTCACATCGATGCGCTGGAGCGGGAACTGATCGAGAGCAACCCCGATCCCAAAGCTCCTCCCCCGCGAATTCGTATCGGGAACACCACGCCGCGCGCCACGCAGCAAATCGCTGGGGCCAACCCCCGTGGTCTGACCCTTCAGATGGATGAAATCTCGGGCTTCTGGGCGCAAGCGACCCGCCCTCCCGCAGAGCAGTTCTGGCTCGAAGCATTTGGTGCTGGAAGCTACACGGTGGACCGGTTGAACCAACCGGGTCTGCTCATCCCGCGCCTCTCGGTTTCGGTGATGGGGACCACGCAGCCAGACTGCATTCGCGACCTGCTGTCGGCGAAAACAGAGCGCGGCTTCGCCGCTCGATACCTCTACGTCTATCCTGAGGCCAAGCGCGGCTTCGTGCGTCCCCAGCGGATCGATGACGAGATCGCCCGCGACGCTCTCGGTGCGCTGCTCGATCTCGAAATGATCAACGGCGAACCCGTGCGCTGCGAACTCGACGAGAGCGCGGCTGACGTGGCCGAGGAATGGCTGTGCCAGCACGACGAGCGGACGGCTCGCGCTCAAGGGCAATGGGCGCAGTGGCTCGGAAAACAGGCGGGGATGCTGCTGCGCTACGCGCTGGTGTTCGAGCACCTCTGGTGGGCATTCGACGGCTACGGCGGCGATGAGCCGACCAAGATCGATGAACGCGCCGTGCGCGCAGCGGCGATTTTCATCGATGACTACGCGATCCCGATGGGCGCACGCACCTACAGCATGACGATGCGCCCGTTCGATGAGCAGCAAGCATCGTCTCTCATCCGGCTGCTGGTCAGTCAGGATGTCCGACATTTCAACGCACGCGGCGTCCGTCGCGGGGACTTTGGCGTGCCCCCCGGAGACCTGAAGAACGCTGACACCATGAAGGCGGCATGCGCGGTGCTGACTGCCGCCGGGCTGGTTCGGCCGATGCCGACACGGGCCGGATCGAACAAGGGAAGAACTCGGGCTGATTTCGAGGTGAACCCCGCTCTGTTCGATGCCAAGGGGCAGGTTAGCCGGGTGGGAGGTCGCTGATGGCCTCCTTGGAGAAAGACATCCATCCCGCGATCCGAGCCTTCACGGTCAGGTTTCGCTCCCGCCCAACGGACAAGGCGTCTATCCAGAAATGGATCGCGAAGCGGGTGGAGACTCGTCGGCCGAATAGCGTTCGGAAGTCGCTGAACAAGCAGATCGAAAGGGCCGAACTGGCTCTCGTCGATCTTGAGCCGATCAAGACGCACCCCAACGTCGAACTGGCTCGGCAGAACGCCCGCATCCATCTGAAGTGGGCGACGACGGCCAAGGCCGAACTGCTGCGGATGTATCCGAGCGCACGCAGCAAATTCGTGTCCAAGAGACGCCCCCGTCGTCCGGTGCGTAAGAGGGTCGGAACGCTTGCTCGGGAGGCGCAAGTGTTCAGGCGCGACGAACCAGAGGACCATAGCTGACCCTATTGGCGCCATTGGCGCCACTGGCGCCGCCACAGATGCTCAAACGTCGGCCACACATCCCCGCGCACTTCGATCCGCTCCAGTCGGGTCCAATGCGCGGGGCCGTGGTTGAGGCTCTCGATCTGGGCTTCGCAAGCTGGGCGTGCCTCCCACGGCACGAGCACCTCAGCCTCGCCGCAAACCCCCTCAACCTGTTCGACACCGGGGATCGTGATCCGCAGCATGGCTGCTGCTCCAGTTGATGCGACGCGGAGCCTGAACATCGGCAGCGACGTGTGGATGATCCCCGCGTCATCCGGCATCGCGCTCAGAACCCGGTCGAGAGTGGCGTCGCCATCATCAGGGAAGTCGCAAAGGTAGTCGCTCCAATCGCTCATCGACGCGCGCCTTCTGGGAGCCAAAGCACTGCCCACGCGACCCTCGCCGCGAGAATGAGGCGGCCTTCACGCCAGAGGGTCTGGAAAAGTTCGACGAGGGCATCGGCCGACGCTTCCCGCCCGGAGCGGAGGGCCAGATAGTTCTCCGCTCGGCAGAGCCATGCGGACGAAAAGTGCCTTCGAGAGTCAGTCAGGCCGCGTTCGAGAAAGTGGTGGTAGATCGTCATACCGGAGGTCTCCTTTCCGGTATTTATCTGCGGCCAGCCGATTGCATCGCGCAGAGTTAGAAGCTCGGCGAACGCCGATTCGCATGAGGCCGAGAATCGCGCGATGGTTCGGGTCTGCATGCGCGGGTAGCTCTGCGTGTGCTGCAAAAAGCCAACGGGAGACTGCGCCTTCGGGCGCGTGACGCGCCATGCAGCTAAAGTCGTTTCGCATCACCAACTTCCGCTCGATCAACGACAGCGGTGACATCGACGCATCACGGATCACCGCCCTACTGGGCCGGAACGAAAGCGGCAAATCCAATCTTCTTCGAGGATTGCACACTCTGAATCCCGCCGAGGGTTTTGCCAAGCTGAACCCCATCAAGGATTTTCCGCGCCACAGAAAACTTGCTGAGTGCTCAGACCTAACTCAGGTCGTCTCCACAAAATGGACGCTTACGCCGTCAGAACAGGCAAGACTTGCGGCCACATGGCCTCGTGCCAGCGGGGTGACCGAGGTCGAGATCGGGCGTCGATACGGCGCAACGCGCTGGGTGAATATTGCGGTCCCAGCAAGCGCGTTTGATATCGCGGAAGTCCGAAATCTCGCGAAGAAGATCGTGGCGGCGGTCAAGGCAAAGGCTGCGGGCTTGGATGAGGCCGCAAAGGCGGCTCTGGAAGCAGCGGCCGATACCTTCGATGCCGAGATTGTGGCCAAGACGAGCGAAAAAGCGTGGGCTGAGGCGGCGAAGCCAGTTCTCGCAACGCTTCGCGTCGCGCTGGCCACGGCCGATGCCGAACTGAGTGAGACACAAGAAGCATATGTGATCTCCCTTGAGGATCGAGCCGAAGCGATCCCCAAGGACGAAGACGCTCATGCGGCGGCTCGGAACTGGTTGGTGGGGCTGCTGCCGGTGTTCCTCTATCTCGACGACTATCCTGAGATTGAGGGCCATCAGGACATCGCGGCCTACCTGTCTCGACAGCAACATGGCGGGACAACGGACGCCGACCGGAACTTCCAGAAGCTCTGCAAGGTCGCGGGTTTGGACCCCGAACAGCTTCAGACGCTCTTCCAATCGAACGATCAGGAAACCCGAGCGCAGTTGGTGAATCGCGCCGGGGCTGTAGTCACGACAGCCATTCGGGAACGCTGGAAGGACCGCCAGCTAAAAGTCCGTTTCAACCTCGACGCTCAGCACTTCGACACACTGATTTCGGACCCGAACGCCATATACGACGTCGAGGTAAATCTCGACGAGCGGAGCCGTGGCTTCCAGTGGTTCTTCGCGTTTTACATCGTCTTCGCAGCCGACACGGATGGCGGCGATGCGGATGACGCAATCCTGCTCCTCGACGAACCCGGTCTCTACCTTCACGCCAAGTCGCAGGGTGATCTGCTCAAGCACCTTGAAGACGATTTCGTGAACCAGATTCTCTACACAACCCACTCGCCCTTCATGGTCCCCACGCACCGATTGGACTCCGTGCGAACCGTGAACATCGCGGAGGGCGTCGGCACCACAGTCTCGAATGATCCGACTGGTGACGCTCGCACGCTTTTTCCCCTTCAGGCGGCGTTGGGCTACGATCTCGCTCAGAGCCTGTTTGTCGGCCCGAACAATCTTGTTGTCGAAGGCGTCACGGACTTCTGGATACTCTCGGCGGTGTCAGCGCATCTGAACGATCTCGGCAAAACCGGACTCCATGGCGACCTGACGATCACCCCGGCGGGTGGCGCGCAGAAGGTCCACTACATGGTGGCTCTGCTCACCTCGGAGCAGCTTAACGTGCTGGTCCTGTTCGACGATGAGAAGGATGCGAAGGCCACGAGAGACGACCTCGTGAAGGGCAAACTAATCCGTGGCGATAACGTGGTCTTCGTCAGCGGCGCCTTCCCCAGCGGTGCCGCGCCTTCAGAGTGCGACATCGAAGACCTGCTCGATCCCAGCACATATGAAAGCCTCGTTCGAGAAAGCTATGCGAAGGAACTGAAGGGCAAGAAGCTCACCCTAAACAGCCATGTTCCAAGGATCGCCAAGCGCGTCGAACTGGCATTCTCAGAAGTCGGATTGGAGTTCCATAAAACCCGGCCGACGCGCCTCTTCCTGACCAAGATGGCCAACGATCCTGCGTCCGTTCTGTCATCAGATTCGCTCGACCGGTTTGAGAGCCTTTTCGGCTCGATCAATGCAGCTTTCCTCAAGCATGCGGCTCGCGATACTAAGCCCTTCGCCTGAACCTGACGCGACCGACGCCGGTCAAAACACGTGCGGTGTGCCTAATCGGTTGACCGCTCGCTCCTCAGTCGATTCAACGATCCCGTGCGGTCATCGCGCTGGGGGCTTCAGTGGCTACGCTTACGCAATCGGAACTTGAACGGCATCTGTGGCAGGCGGCGGACATCCTTCGCGGCCATGTCGATGCGGGGAAGTTCAAGGACTACATCTTCGCCCTGCTGTTCTATCGGCGCCTTTGCGACGTGTGGGACGAGGAGTTCGAGGTTCTGCTGGCCGAGACCGGCGACCGCGAGGAGGCGGCCGATCCTGACGAGCACCGCTTCCACGTCCCGCCGCAGCATCACTGGAATGCGGTCAGAAAGCACGCCACCCAGATCGGTCAGCATCTGAACAACGCCTTCGCCGCCCTCATGGACGCGAATATGCGTCTTCAGGGCGTGTTCGGCGATGTGGACTTCGCCAATCAGGAACGCTTCCCCGACGCGCGGCTGGAGCGGCTGCTCGCCCACTTCGAGAAGCACCGGCTGCGGAACAGCGACGTGCCGCCCGACATGCTGGGCGACGCCTACATGTATCTGATTGAGCAGTTCGCCGAAGGCGCGGGCAAGAAGGGTGGCGAGTTCTACACGCCCCGGCAGGTCGTGAAGCTGATCGTCGAGTGTCTCGATCCCCAGCCGGGCATGTCGATCTACGACCCCACCTGTGGCTCGGGCGGCATGCTGCTGGAGGCCGCCCAGCACCTGAAGGACAAAGGCCAAGACCCGCGCAGCCTGTCCCTCTACGGGCAGGAGAAGGAACTGGACACTTGGGCCATCGCCCAGATCAACCTGTTCCTCCACGACATCGACGACGCCTTCATCGCCAAGGGCGATACCATCCTCGACCCCAAGCGATACGACCCTCGCGCGCAGGAGTTCACGCCGGGCATCGGCGCCTATGATCGCGTGCTGGCCAATCCGCCGTTCTCACAGAAGGTCTGGGGCCATGAGGTCTGGACCAACGGCGACCCCTTCGGTCGCGACGAATACGGCGTGCCGCCCAAAGGGTATGGCGACTTCGCCTTCGTTCAGCACATGGTCGCCTCGCTAAAAGACGACGGCATGCTGGGCGTTGTGGTGCCGCACGGCGTTCTGTTCCGGGGCGGCGCCGAGGGGCGCATCCGCGAAGCCATGCTGAAGGCCGACATCATCGAGGCTGTGATCGGGCTGGCACCCAACCTGTTTTATGGCGCGGGCATCCCGGCTGCGATCTTGATCATACGCAAGACCAAGCCAGCAGAGCGGAGGGGCAAGGTGCTGGTTGTCAACGGCGACGCCACTTTCCATCGGGGAATCGCACAAAATCATCTGACGGACGCGAATGTGCGAACGTTAGCTGAAGCTTTTCATGGCTTTATCGACATCGAAAAGCTGGCTCGCGTCGTTCCGCTGGATGAGATCACGGCAGACGGTTTCAACCTCAACATCAGTCGCTACGTCCAAACCGGCGAGGATGCAGAAACCGTCGATCTGATGGCCGAGGTCGCCAAGCTTCAACACCTCATTGTCAAACGGGACGAAGCTGAAGCTGTGATGTTCGAGCATCTGAAAAGGCTCGGCTATGTCGGGTGAGGCACAAGATTGGGAAGCCGTGCGGCTCGGCGATATCGCCGCCATCAATCCAGAAAGCCTTGGCCAACGCACCGACCCCAACTTCGCCTTTGGCTATATTGATATCTCGCAGATCGCCACGCCGGGCGTTTGCGCGGGTTGGACGCCTTTCACATTTGGAACGGCGCCGAGCCGCGCCCGAAGAACAGTTCGCGAAAACGATATCCTTGTCAGCACTGTGCGCCCTTACTTGAGGGCTTTCGCAATGGTGCCGTCAAGCGACAGCCCGCTGGTTGCCTCGACTGGCTTTGCAGTTATCCGCGCACATCGCGATGTCGATCAGAACTTTCTTTTCCAGCATATAATGGCGGCGGAATTCGTCGAGCATTTGAAGCCCCGAATGAGCGGCTCAAATTATCCGGCCGTAAGTGCGGGTGACATTTCGGACTACGAGTTCCTATGCCCGCCGCTCAATGAGCAGCGACAAATCGCCGAGGTGTTGGATTCAGTTAACGGCTCCCTCGCTGCCGCAGACGCCGCAATCGAGTGCCTTGGCGATCTTCTTACTTCACTGCGTTGCAGCTTGATGAGCGATCCGAGTTCACCCTCTGAAGGTGCTAACCGAGTGTCTATTCACGATGTTTGCCGCCCTCGGCAACATCCGACGATCTCAAGTCAGCAGCTTACAGATTCTGGATTTCCAGCATACGGAGCTAATGGGCAAATCGGATTCTATACGACCTACACCCACGCCGATCCTGTTATCGCGATCACCTGCCGAGGTGCGACTTGTGGCACGATCAATTGGATACCCGCACGATCATATGTGACGGGAAATGCAATGGCCTTGGACGACGTTCGCCACGACAGAATCAATGAGCGGTTTCTGTTTCACTATCTATCTGCATGGGGGGTGACAAAGAGCATTACCGGTTCTGCACAGCCCCAGATCACTCGGCAGTCCTTAAACGGCATCGAGATAGTCCTGCCGTCCATGGAAGAGCAGCATATAGCTGCGACCGCTTTGGATGATATTCTGATTCAGATCGAAAATGCTCGCGCCGCCCGCATGACGCTGGACACCATACGGTCTCAAGTGACGGCCGACCTCCTCTCCGGTCGCGTCAGGGTGCCCGCATGAGCGAATATCGCCTCGCCGAGAAGCCCGCGCTCGATGCCCTGACGGCCATGGGCTACATCGCGCTTCATCACGAAGCGGCAATGCTGATGCGGCAGGAGGCGAACCGCGTCCTGCTGAAGCCGGTGCTGATCGAGGCCCTTCAGGCTCTGAACGAAGGGCTGGGCGCCGAGGACGCCGAGGCGATCTACAGTGATCTGTCTACCCTGTCCGATAACGAGGAATGGCAGCGGCGTTTGCGCGGCGCCTATTCTCGGCGACTGAAGGGAGAGACCAAGGACCGGCCGGTCGCCCTGATCGACTTCAAGCGGCCCGATAGGAACCGCTACCACGTCGTGCGCCAGTTCAAGGTGGAGGCGCAGCGGTCGCGCATCGCCGATCTGGTGGTGTTCGTGAACGGCATCCCGCTGGTCGTGATCGAGGCGAAGTGTCCGCTGAAGGCGGCGGATCGCTCCGGTCAGGCGTTCGAGCAGATCAAGCAGTATGAGCGCGACATCCCGCGCCTGTTTTACCCCAACGCCTTCAACATCGTCACGGACGGCATGGCGACGCTGTATGGCGCAACCGGCGCCCCGGCGAAGTTCTACGCACCTTGGCCCGACCCGTGGCCGCGCACCCGCGATGAGTTCGCCGACGACCTGACCAAAGACTTTTGGTGTCTGCTGGAGCCTTCGCGGCTTCTGGACCTACTGGCCCACTTTATCGTCTTCGAGAGTGATCCCGACACCGGACGACGGATCAAGAAAGTCTGCCGCTATCAGCAGTTCCGAGCCGTCAACAAGGCGGTGAACCGGGTCGCCGAGGGGACCAAGAAGAAGGGGCTGATTTGGCACACCCAAGGCTCCGGCAAGAGCCTGACGATGGTGTTCCTCGCCCTGAAGCTGAAGACCCATCTGACGCTGGATGCGCCGACGCTCCAGAACCCCAACATCCTCGTCCTGACCGACCGCATCGACTTGGACGATCAGATATCCAAGACCTTTGTCGCCTGTGGTCTGCCCAACCCGAAACAGGCGGCGGATGTGAAGGCGTTGCGCGAGGCTGTGGCGCGCGGCGGCTCGGGCCAAATCCTGCTCTCGACCATCTTCAAGTTCCAAGGCTCCAAGGAGCCGATCCCGAACTCGGAGGACTGGATCGTGCTGGTGGACGAGTGCCACCGCACGCAGGAGAAAGACCTCGGCGCCTTCCTTCAGGCGACCCTGCCCGACGCCCGCTACTTCGGCTTCACCGGCACGCCCATCAAGAAGGCCGACAAGGACACCTATGCCCGCTTCAGCGAGCCGGGCGAGACCTACCTCGACAAGTATGGGATCGACGACGCCGTGCGCGACGGTGCGACCGTGCCGATCCTCTACGAAGGCCGAAAGACCGAGTGGTCGATCAATGAGGCCGAGATCGACATCCTGTTCGACCGCTGGTTCGTCGATCTGTCCGACGAGAAGCGCGAGAAGCTGAAGCAGAAGGGTGTCAGCCTCGCTCTGATCGCCAAGCACCCGGAGCGTATCCGGCTGATCGCGCGCGACATCTGGGAGCACTTCAAACAGACCTGCCGCCCGGACGGATTTAAGGCCCAAATCGTCGCCATCGACCGGGAGGCGGTCGTGATCTACCGCCGCGCCTTGGCCGAGGTGATCGCCGCCGATCTGACCAAGGATGGCATGGCCGAGGCCGACGCTGCGGCCAAGGCCGAGCGGATGATCGCGTGTGTCTTCTCCAAGAGCCAAGAGGACGACAAGCCGAGCGAGGATGCGGACATCGAGGCCGTTCGCGCCGAACTGCGTGCCCACTACCTTGACGCGGATGGCGAGAAGACGGCCAAGAAGGCGTTCAAGGGCAGCGGCGACGAGCCGAGCTTCCTGATCGTTTGCGACAAGCTGCTGACCGGCTTCGACGCGCCGAACGAGCACGTCATGTATCTGGACAAGCCGCTGCGCGAGCACGGGCTGCTTCAGGCCATCGCGCGGACCAACCGCACCTGCTCGATCAAGCGACCGGACGGCTCGACCGTCGATAAGCCGCACGGCCGGATCGTGGACTACATCGGCGTCACCCAGCACCTCGACGACGCCCTGTCGTCCTACCGTGCCGACGATGTTCAGAACGCGCTGCGCGACCTCGACCTGTTGCGACGTGACCTGCGGAAGACCCACGCCGAGTTCAAGCGTCAGCTTCGGCTGCTGGGCCTCGACAGCATGGACGAGAAGGCTGCCGCCTACGCCATAGAGAAGCTGGTGGCCGATGGCCGCGAAGACGACTGGTTCGAGCTTCAACGGCTGGGCCGCCACTTCGTGCGGACCTATGGCGACCTCTCGCCCGACCCTGCGATCCTCGATTTCACAGAGGACATGAAGTGGGCCGCGACCTTCCTCCGGTTGGCGCAACAGGCGATCACCAAGGACGAGAGCCTCGATCACCTGACCTACTCGGGCAAGATCAGGGACATGCTGGAGGAACACGTTCGGGCCACCGGCCTGACCACGACCGTTCGGCTTCGCAACATCACCGATCCCGACTTTAAGGACGACTTCCAGACCGAAGAGAAGTCGGAAGAGGAGCTTCACGAGGCGTTCGTGCGGAAGGCCGCCGAACTGAAGCGAGTCACCCGCGAACTGGTCGATAAGAACCCGGCCCAATACGGCCGCTTCTCCGAGCGCGTGCTGGAGATCATCCGTCGCTTTGAGGAAGGCCAGATCGCCGCCGCCGAGGGCCTGAAGGATTTCGAAGACCTGACCGGCGGCATCGCGGCCGAGGCGGGCGCCCACGACGAACTTGGCATGGACGAGCGCGCCTTCGCTATCCTGCGGATCATGGAGCCGCATGCGTCGGAGACGGACCATACCGCGCTACAGAGCGTCGCCATCGAGGTCGGCGATCTCTACGCTGGAGCGCAGAAGAGCCAGCCGTCATGGTTCTTTATGGACGGCTACAAGAAGGAGCTTCGCCGCGAGGTCCGCAAGCTGCTGCGTCCGCTCGAACTGGACGACGCCAACGGCGTCCGTGACGAGATCGAGGACTACGCCGTTCACGCCTACGCCGAGGGCCATTGATGGGCGTCGTCCGCATCGGCCAGACCGAGGTCGCCTACGAACTTCGCCGATCCGCTGCTGCGTCTGAACGGCGGATCACGGTCACGCCCGGCCACGTCGAGGTGCTTGCCCTCACGACCGACGACGACGCCGAGATCGACGCCTTCCTCGACCGCAAACGGCAGTGGCTGTTCAACACCCTGCGGGAGCTTGAAACCAAGACATCGAAGCGCGCGGTCGTGCCCCGTTTCATGACCGGCTCGAAGATTCCGTATCGCGGAAGGATGGCTCGGCTGACCGTGCGCCGACACGACGGCGCGCACATCGAGATCGACTACCGCAACGGCTTTCTGGTCGATCTTCCATCATGGGTCCGCGACGCGGATCAGGACGCCATCGTCGCCACCGAGATCAAACTGTGGCTGAAGCGTCGCGTGCGTCGGGATGTCATGGACATCGCCGCTGCCTATCGCCGCCGGTTCGGCCTGAAGCCGCGCACGATTCGCGTCGCCGACATAAAGACCGGCTGGGGCGCCTGTGGCCCGACCGGCTCCATCCTGATCAACTGGACGCTCGTGTTCGCGCCGAAGGCGGTGCTGGAATACGTCGTCGCCCATGAATTGGCGCACCTGACGGTGCGCTCTCACGGCCCAGATTTCTGGGCGCACATGGCCACGCTGATGCCTGACTACGAGCGGCCGAAGGGCTGGCTCGACACGCATCAGGGCGCATTGGATGCGGCTTTCTTGGACGGTCGAGGCGCAACCGGGAGAGCAGCGTAGTGCCGATCAGCGAAGGGGCTATCGACCTAAAAAAGCTCTCTGTTCCGGCCGTGAAACGCGCGATTGAAGAGAGCAAGCGAGAAGGTCGGGATGTGTTTCGGAAGAAGCACGGCTTCCACATCTCGCGTCGCTACTATCTCAAATTTGAGGGCGAATATTTCGACACAAAGCCAATCGTCGGTGTTGCATTCAAACATGTTCCTGATGTTGGTCGCGTCCTGAAGCCCACGGAGTTCTCTGGCGGCATAGCGACGCCATTCTCTGCGGGGAGTTTGCTCGATGCGTTGGGCTTCGAGGTGGTGGAGACACAGCCGGGCGAATGGGAACACCTGATATCTCCCCAGCCGCTTGTTCATGATGACAAGATCGACGACGACTGGCTGGATCATGAAGAGGTGAGCGAAGGCACGCCTGTTCTGAAGGCTCATCTGCGACGGGAACGACGATCAGCCGATCTTGCAAAAAAACTCAAACTCTCAACACTGAAACGCACCGGAAGACTCGCATGCGTGGTTTGCGAGTTCGACTTCGCCGCGACCTATGGCCCAAAGGGCTTGGGCTACATCGAGGCTCACCACATCGTGCCGCTCGGTGAATCAGACGAGGCGGTGATCACGATGGCAGCCGACCTCGCATTGGTCTGCGCGAACTGTCACCGCATGGTTCACCGCAGCGGAGGCATGACCTTGGATGACTTGCGTGTCGCTCGACGCGAGGCGTTTGAGGGAAGCTCAAGATCATTGAAGTGAGCGGACTTCAGCCCCACTCCAACTCCTTCGTGAAATGCCGGTAGCTGGAGCGACCATCACCGCCTCCAGCCTCGTTGATCCGGGGAATGCCGATCTCGTCGCATTTCGCCTCCACGTCGGCGAACAAGCTCAACGGCACGGGGCGATTTCGTTCGATGTGGACATCTCGGAGAAGCCAACCTGCCCCGGTCGTCAAAGGGCGCAATTCCACGAGACACTCTCCCCGAAACTCGGCCAGAGCCATGCGGCCGACTGCGATATCGGCAAGGCGATGACGGAGGCAGTTCCGGTATCGGCGACCAGCGTCCAACACGTCTCTCATCGTGAGCAGCGGGCGCAGTTCGTTGTCGCCCAATGCGATGGGATGCGGGGGCAGTTGATCTGCACGTTGTATGAACCGGTCGAGCAGCCGAGCCAGCGTGGAGGTCGGACGCATCATGGCGATAGCCCCAGCTACCGCCTCATCGGTCGCCCGCGAGTTCAGCGATTGAACGAAGCTGATAGCCTGATTGAGCATCAGAGCTTCGCCGCCGGTGTCGATCCTTTCCAGCGTATGGGCGTGCCGCCAGCGGGGATCGAGTGCGTTGAGGACTTCCAACTTGCGGCATGTGATCCGACCTGCACCGCGTAAGGCTTCAGCCGCTCGCGCGTCTTCGTTTGTGAGAAGGCTGTGGAGGGTGATGTAATCCTTGGATCGCGGCAGCGGTCGTTCGCCGATCTGTGCCAGCACGCCAGACAAGCCCTCGGGAACGTTGCCGAAAGCTCGACGCAGGATGTCATTGGAGCGGCCGTGGCGGATGACCTCCGCAAACGACGCCGGGAATAGATCGTCGCCAGCATCGTAAAGGCCGACCTTTTCTTCTTGTGCGGCCAACGCAGCGAAGATCGCCTGTCGGCGAGCGGGCGCCGCCGTCAATACGCGGGCCAGCACGCCGGAAGTGGCGTCATCCAGCTTCACAAGAGGGGTCGTGCACCAGCCGAGGAGACCGCCATCAATCATGGGCGCGCTCCCATGGAAAGCGGTCCTGTGCGTCATCACTCGGCTGCGCGGCAAAAGCCGCCCATCGCCATCGGCGCGCCTCCACTCCCAAGACAGAATGGTCGCCCACGACGCGCTGATCCGGTTCTTCGAGATCGGTGAGCACCAGCTTGATCGCCAGTTCCTCGGGCACGAGCACGGGCACGGTTTGGCCGTGCTCGTCTTGATCGGGCGGGTCTGAAAAGAGCCATTCCGTCGTCATCAGCCACTGGTTCAGACCAAGGGTGTCATTCAGGAACCACTCCAGCCGAGTGGTGTCGAGATCGCCGTCAGGCTGGACATCGACACGCATGGCGAAGCACCGCATCGGCTCGTTATTTGGAACCACGCACCCATCCATCTATCGCGATGGATTCAGGCTCTCATGAAAATCGAATGCGTCAACCAAAGTGAGGTGTCAGGGCGTTTGTCGCGCCCGGTCTTTCGCAGCCTGCCGCTGCCTATGTCGCGCTGCGGACTTCGGAGAACGGTCGCCTCTGCCCTTCGCTCCGGGGACGCGCACGATGGGCTTGGCTGATTTGGTGGCAGTGGGCGCCGACTTCTTCTTCTCGAAGGTCTCGGTCAGAATGCCCGCATCCACAACGGCGATCACCTCAATCGACCGCGAGATGCGATCCAGCTTGGCCGCCAACGCCTCGGCTTGCCGCTTGGAGTAGACGTAGCAGTCGTAGTCACCCCCATAGGTCTCATTGCGGATGACGCCCCGCATCACGAACTGGTGGATGTCCTCGTCTTCCCGTGCAGCAAGGATGTCATCCTCGGACATGCCGAAGAGCGGGCCACTCAATGCCGCGTCGCCCGGCAAGGCTTTGCTGCTGTAGATGAAGGCGCAGCTTTTCAGTTTCCGATATTCGTTCGAACCGGCGACCTTCGGCTTCGTCAGCACGCCTCCCACGCGCCATTCCATCAGCTTCCTGACCTCTTCGTTCCCCGACCAGAACCCGAGGTCGGGAGCATTCTCGACGAGATAGTCGCAAACGGCCTTGATCATCTTGCGGCCTTGGCTTGTGTCCCAGAACCTGCTGGTCCCTTCGTGACCCTCGGTGAAGTAGTGGACGCGGATGTCTGGCCAGCCAGTCCGTGGCTCACCGATCTCGGTCGTCGTCTCGACGATCTCATCACCCCACCACTCCTTGGCGGCTTTGTAGCCAAGGCTGTCGAGATACGCGGCTGCGGCAATCTTCAGAGAGGCAGCGTGATCAAGCAGGGTGGGCGACCAGAGAGAGACCCACTGAAACTCCTTCACGCCATTCCATGAGTGGACATTGACGTAGGCTCCTTGTGGACGGGCAGCCAGTTTGAAGAATTCGCCGAGACGATTGAGGAGCGGATCGCCAGCGCGATCCTTCCAGTTGCCTTGTGCGTTGTTGAGCTTCGCATGCGCCCAGTCCTTGCCGACCGCATCGAGCGTGAAGGAGTCGCGGAAAAACTTGCGCGACTCCAATGTCCCGATGGTGACTTTGCCGGTCTGGACGGCGTTAGGCACCTCGTCGATGCGGATATGCCAGTCGGCAAAGCCTGACAGATCGCAGGCCATCATCGACTCGTGGGTCATGAACACGATGGCGTGGGTGATCCCAGCAGCCGCGATCTCGGCTCTGGCGTTATCGAGTTGCCGTTGAACCTTGCCGCGCCCGCCACCTTCGCCCGAGCGCGCCTCAATGATCAGAACCCCGGAGGCGAGTGCCCGGAACTTCTTGGCTTGCTCCTCGATCAGGGGGATCGTCGGTAGGCAGAACAGATAGAGGCCCGGAACCCCCAAAGCTTCTTTCCGCAGGGCTATGCTCTTACCCGCGCCGGGGGCACCGTAAAGCACCTCGATCTCGATCTTCCCGACAGCATTGCGTAGCCCCATCGCCTGTCATTCCCCGTCTGTCATTGGCGCCAATAGCGTCGATAGGTTCGCGCAGGATGGCTGGATCGTTGGGGGACGATGGCT
>QFQU01000012.1 GCA_003248965.1 Brevundimonas sp.
CCTGGAAATACAGATGCCGATAGAAGGGACGACGCACGGTCGTCGCCGGCGCTGCGGACGCGGCAGGGATCATTTCGATGCTCCAGACAGCAAGCCACGCTCGCCACTTCCTCCGCGCAATCTGCGTCGCACAGCCATGGCGCAATCCATACAATCAGGATCGCTGCTTCCACCAGAACCTTGTCAGCACTTGCAAAACCACGGAGCTCAGGTCGTGATCGGCGGCGCATGACCTGCGCCCCCGCAATTGCCGGGCGCCGACGCCGAGGCCGTCCGCGCGGAACGGCGAAGCCTGATCGTCGTTCTTGCTGACAAGCTTGGCCGTCTGGCGAGGCGCCTTTGGGAGACCGCGATGACTAAAGCCCCGGTGCTGAATACGGCGACGACCGGCTATATCGCGCGGGCGCCGCGCGCTGCCCTCATGATCGACATGGAGGCCTATTTCGACGCCGCCATGGAGGCGATGAAAGCCGCCCGGCACACCGTTCACCTGCTGAACTGGGCGTTCGAGGCCGACACTCATTTTCATCCCCAGCCTGGCGGCGACGGTCCACGCAGCGACCGCATCGGCGATTTTCTGAAGGCGCTGGCCGAACGGCCCGGCCTCGAGGTGCGTGTGCTGTGCTGGTATTCGGTGATGCCGGTCGCCGCCACACAGCGATTCTTTCCCTTCATGGATCGGCTGGCCTTTCACGGCTCCAAGGTAAAGTTCGTCCTGGACGGCCATCTGCCGCTGGGCGCCTGTCATCATCAGAAGATGATCGTGATCGACGACGCCATCGGCTTCTGCGGCGGCGGCGACATCGGACCCGACCGCTGGGACACGCCCCAGCACCTGGACGACGATCCCCGTCGCGTGAAGACTCGCCGCGACAACAAGGATTTCGACAGCCGTCACGAGGTGATGGGTCTGGTCGACGGCGACGCTGCGCGCGCCCTGGGCGCCGTCTTCCGCGACCGCTGGCAGGCCGCGACGGGCGAGACGCTGCACCCCGCCCCCCCCGTGCCGGAACCCGCCTGGCCCAGCGACATTCCGCCCGCCTTTCACGACATCACCGTGGGCCTGTCGCGCACACGCTCGCCTTGGGCCAGCCGGAACGAACTGCGCGAGAACGAGGCCCTGCACGTCGCCGCCATCCGCGCGGCGACGACCTGCATCTATATGGAGAACCAATATTTCACCGCTCCTCTGATCGCCGAGGAGTTGGCGGCGCGGTTGCGTGAGCCCGACGGTCCGGAGGTGGTGCTGATCACCACCCAGCATTCGCCCAGCTATTTCGACCAGATGACGATGGACCGGACGCGTCTGGTCTTCCTGAAGATGCTGAAGGACGCCGATCTTCATAACCGGTTCGTCGCCTACAGCCCGGTGACGACGCTGGGGCGCACCATCATCGTCCACGCCAAGCTGACGATCATCGACGACACCCTGATGCGCATCGGATCTTGCAACATCAACAATCGCTCCATGGGCTACGACACGGAATGCGACATGTCCTTCGAGGCGTTTGGTCCAGGCGCCGAGGCGAACCGCGCAGAGATCACCCGCCTGCGCGACACGCTGCTCACCCATTGGCTGGGATGCCCGAAACCGTCGGTCCAGCAGGCGGTTGCGGAATTCGGCGGGGTCGGGCGCGCGCTGGAGGCTCTGCGTCTGTCCGGCTATTGCCGGCTAAGGCCGATCCCGATCGAGCGGCTCAATCCGCTGGAACGCTTCGTCGCCGACAACCACCTGGGCGATCCGATCGGCCAATACGACGCCTGGTGGCCGTGGCGACGTCGCCGCGCGCTGGCCGAACGCCGCCGCGCGCTCTCGTCGCTCTAGATCCAGGAGACACGCCTTTTCATCATCATCGAAACGGCGTGGCGGAGGACATTTCTCCGGGCTTCACCATGCTGCGCACCGACGACGGCCGTTCGCTGATTATCGCCAACGGCACAATGACCCAGCAGACCTTGATCCGGATGCCCCTTGCGACATCGGCATCGCACACAGCCGCCAAGACCGAAGCGCCCAACTGACCCTCGATCAGAGGGCGCGCTGTCCCGCCAGCGGCTGATCCACGTCTGGGAACGGTGCGCGAAGCAAAGTCATTAACTGACGTAAGGCGGCACGATTCATTGAGGGATAACCCTCATTTTCATGGGGCCCAGCCAGCTTTAATGTTTCTGAACATCAGACAGGAAAGCCCCATGGACACCACCTCCGCCAGCAAGGAACCGCAACTCGACGAGGCCGAGTTCAACGCGTGGTTTCCGTCGCCCTACTCCCTCAGCCAGTTCACCGGCGCCAAGAGCGATCTGTCGGGCGCCGACTATCCCGTCCCCTACACCGGCAACCGCCGCATTCTCGTGATCGGGACGGACGAGCGCTATCTGGAGATGGCGAACGGCAAGCTGTTCTCCACCGGCAACCATCCGGTCGAGACGCTGCTGCCGATGTATCATCTGCACAAGGCGGGATTTGAGTTCGACATCGCCACGGTGTCGGGCAATCCGGTGAAGTTCGAGTTCTGGGCCATGCCCAAGGAAGACAAGGAGATCACGGGGCTTCATCTGGCCTATCTCCGGCAGTTCCGGAACCCGCTGAACCTCCGAGAAGTCGTCGATAACCTGGGGCCTGACTCGGATTATGTGGCCGTCTTCATCCCGGGCGGGCACGGCCCCCTGGCGGGCCTGCCGTTCAGCGACGAGGTCGACGCCGTCCTTCGCTGGGCGTTCGCCAACGACCGGCACATCATCTCGATCTGCCACGGCCCGGGCGCCTTCCTCGCCTGCGCCCAGGACGGGAGCGACAAGGACTTTCCGTTCAAGGGCTATTCGATCATGGCCTTCCCAGACGCCACCGACCGTATGACCCCGGACATCGGCTATATGCCCGGCCACCTGAGCTGGCATTTCGGTGAAAAGCTCAAGGCGCTGGGCGTGACGATCCTGAACACCGAGCCGACCGGCGCGGTCCATGCCGACCGCAAGCTTCTGACCGGGGACAGCCCTTTCGCCGGCAATGCGCTGGGCAAGCTGGCGGCCGAAGCGCTGCTGGCCGAGGTCGGCGCAGGCTGAAACCAATGCCCATGTCGGCGCCTTCCCCCCTGGCCTCGACCGTCGCCTCCATCGAGCGAAGCGCCGATATCGACGCGCTTTGCACGGTGGTTCGAACATTCGCTCGACCGCTGGGTTACGACAGGTTCGTGCTCTACACCGCGCCGCCCGCGGGAGAAGGCGTCATCGACCAACTTCTGTGGGTGGAAGGCGACTGGTTTGGGGTCGGCGCCGATGTCGACGCCGAAACCTACCTCGCGCGATGTCCGATGAACCGCCACGTTCTGGAAACGGAACGCCCCTTCTTCTGGACCAAGAGCGGTGGCGAGGGGCACGAAGCCTACCGGGTCGTCGCCCGGCCAACCGGGGACGGCGTGCACGGTCTTCAGGTGCCCGTCTTCGGGCAGGTGGGGCTGGTCGGAGCCATGAGCTTCGGCGGCGCCGACATCGACAGTTCCCTCGACGCCCGGCTCGATCTGGAGTCCGTCGCAATAGCGGCGGTCGGGATCGGCCGACGTCTGACGGCGGCGAATGATCGCTCCGCCCAGACCCGCACCCTGTCTGCACGCGAGCTGGAGGTGATGCGATGGATCGCGTCCGGCCGCCAGCACAGCGACATCGCCCTGCGGCTGGGGCTGTCGGAACGGACCGTCGAAAACCACCTCAGGCGCATTCGACGTCGCCTGGGCGTCAGCAACACCGCCCAGGCCGTGCAGGTTCTGGTTCGGTCGGGCCAACTGGAAAACTGAAGGATAGAGGGTCAGATGTCCAAACGCGTGCTTGTCACCGGAGCGGCCTCGGGATTCGGCCGGGGCGTTGCGCTTGGTCTGGCCCGAAAGGGGCATGAGGTCATCGCCGGTTGCCAGATATGGCCCCAGGTCTGGGAGCTACGTCAGGCGGCCAAGGCCGAAGACCTGTCTCTACGGGTCATCAAGCTGGATGTTCAACGAACTCGATCGCAACCACGCCCTGACGCTGGAGATCGACACCCTGTTCAACAACGCCGGCATCATGGAATCCGGGCCGATGGTCGAGATCCCCATGTCGGTGTTCCGCTCGGTGTTCGAGACCAATGTCTTCGCGGCCCTGGAATTGGCGCAGGGTTTCGCCCGGAAAATGGTGCGGCGCGGCTCGGGGCGGATCGTGTGGACGTCGTCGGTCGCGGGACTGGTGAAGGTTCCGTTCGACGGGGCCTATGCGGCGTCGAAACACGCGGTGGAAGGCATCTGTTCGGCCATGCACGAGGAGCTGAAGCCCTATGGGGTCGAGGTCGTCACCGTCAATCCGGGCGCCTATCGCACGGGCTTCAACGACACCGGCATGGAGAGCATGGATCAGTGGTGGGGGCACGGCGAACGGGTCGTCGAACACTGGCCCGTGCGCGAACTGGACAAGCAGCACGACCCCGCCGAGATGATCGAGGCCATCATCGGGGTGATCGAGGCGGAACACCCGCCTTACCGCACCGTTCGACCAGAGAGCGCGGAGGCCATGGTCAAGCGCGAACAGGACGAAGTCTGGAAGCAAGGTCTGTAATGGTCGAAGCCCTGCACGACTTCATCGTCGTGGGCTCGGGCGCCGGCGGCGGCCCGCTGGCGGCCAACCTGGTCGAAGCAGGTTTTTCGGTCCTGATGATCGAAGCGGGCGGCGACCATCGGTGTCCTTACTACGACGTGCCGATCATGCAGGCGCGGGCCAGCGAAGACGCCGAGATGCGCTGGGACTACTTCGTCCGCCACTACGCCGACGACACGCAACAGAAGCGCGATGACAAGTTCGTGTCGGCTCGTAACGGGGTTCTGTACCCACGTGGCGCGACACTGGGCGGATCGACGGCGATCAGCGCGCTCGTCACCGTCTATCCGCACAATTCCGACTGGGATCGCCTGGCCGAACTGACGGGCGATCCCGACTGGTCGGCGGACGCTATGCGCAACAGGTTTCAACGCCTCGAAGCCTGGCGCGGAAAGGACCCTGATCCGGAAGACCCCGCAAAGCCTGGCGACGCCCGCCGTCACGGATTCGACGGCTGGCTGAAGACCACGCGCGCGGACCCCAAGCTGGCTGGACGCGAGCCGTGGTTCCTGGACATCATCGGGGCTGTGGAGGCGGAAAGCCGGGCCACCTATGGCACGCCCGAAAACATGTTGCTGCCGAACGACCCGAACGACTGGCGGTTCGTGTCCGAACGCCGCGAGGGCATGAGCTTCATTCCCGTGGCCATCGACCATGGCCGGCGCAACGGCGCCCGTGAACGTGTCCTGGCGGCCCAGGCGGCGCACCCGGACCGACTGACCATCCGCTACGACACCCTGGTCAGTCGCGTGATCTTTGAAGGCGACCGGGCGGTCGGCGTGGCCTGCCTGGACGGCGCGCACCTGTATGGCGCGGACCCGGACATGGCGCATGCGCACGGCCCCGGTCAGCCGGTGGAATTCCGCGCTCGCCGCGAAGTCATCCTGGCCGCCGGGGCCTTCAACACGCCGCAGATCCTGATGCTGTCGGGCATCGGCCCGCACGAACATCTGGAACGCCTCGGCGTCGAGGTGAAGCTGGATCGCCCCGGCGTCGGGTCCAACCTTCACGACCGCTACGAGGTCGGCGTCGTTCATCGGCTGATCCACAACTATCCGGTGTTCGAAAATGCCGATCTGGACGTTCCGGGACGCGATGGAAAAGGCGACCGGCATTTCCAAGAATGGGAAAAGGACAAGAACGGCCCGTACAGCACCAACGGTTCGCTGGCGGCCTTCATCGCCAAGTCTTCCGTCGCGGAGGAAGAACCCGACCTGTTTGTGCTCGCCTTGCCGGTGGATTTCCATGGCTACTACCCCGGCTATGCCGCCGAGAGCGCCGCCAAGCACGATCAGTTCACCATGGTCGTGCTGAAGGGCCATACCCGCAATCGCGCCGGAACCGTGCGGTTGACGACGACGGATCCGCGCGATCCCCCGGCGATCAACTTCGCCTATTTCGAGGAAGGCAGCGACGCCGAGGGACGCGATCTTCAGGGCGTCGCCGACGGCGTCGCCATCGCGCGCCGGGTCGCGGCCCGGCTGGACGGCATCGTCGCCGAGGAGGTGCTTCCGGGGGCGGAGATCACCAAACCGGAACAAGTCAAACAGTGGATCCGCGACAATGCCTGGGGCCATCACGCCTCGTGCACCTGCCCTATCGGGGCGCAGGATGACGAAATGGCGGTGCTCGACGGCGATTTCCGGGTGCGAGGCGTGGAAGGGTTGCGAGTGGTGGACGCCAGCGTCTTTCCCAGAATTCCCGGTCTCTTCATCGCCAGCGCCGTCTACATGATCAGCGAGCGCGCCAGCGACGTGATCATAGCGCAGACCCAGCGATCCGCATGACCGCTGTCGTCGCGCACCGCCCCAAACCAGGAGAGACCCGATGCAAGAAGCGATAGATCCACAGGCGCGCCCCAGCGGGACCGGGTGCAAGGAATGTCTGGAAACCGGGGGCTGGTGGGTGCATCTGCGCCGCTGCGCCCAGTGCGGCCAAATCGGCTGCTGCGACACCTCGCCTTCACAGCACGCCACGCATCATTATCACGCCAGCGGACATCCGGTGATCCGCAGCTTCGAGCCTGGCGAGGACTGGTTTTTCGATTACCGCTCCGGGGCCGCATTCGTCGGCCCTGCCCTCGCCCCGCCCCTATCCCATCCGATCGATCAGCCCGTGCCTGGCCCGGAAGGTGCCGTGCCGGACGACTGGATGGACCTGATCAACCAGTAGGGCGTCCGCCCACATCTCTTTGACGTCAGCGGCCGACAGACGGCCGGAAGGCCACGACATGAACGTGCCGAATATCAAGCTCAACAGCGGACATCAGATGCCGCAATTCGGCCTGGGCGTCTGGCAGGCCAGCGACCAAGAAGCCACCGCTGCGGTCTTGGCCGCCTTGCAGGACGGCTATCGCATGATCGACACCGCCGAGGTCTATCGGAACGAGCGCGGCGTCGGTCGCGGCGTGCGCGAGAGCGGTCTTCCTCGGGAAGACATCTTCGTGACCACCAAATACTGGCCCCAGGGCGGCTATGCGCAGGCGATCCAGTTTTTCGAGCAGAGCCTTGCGCTGCTGGACATCGACTATGTCGACCTGTTCCTGATCCACTGGCCGCCGGAACCACGCGAAGCGTTCCTGGAGACCTGGCGGGCCTATATCGAGCTTCTGGGCACGGGCCGGGTCAAGTCGATCGGCGTGAGCAATTTCGCGATCCCGCATCTGGAGCTTCTGGCCGATAACTTTGACGTGCTTCCAGCCGTCAATCAGGTCGAGATTCACCCCGACATGCAGCAGCGTGAGCTGGTGGAATACTGCAACCGGAAGGGCATCGCGGTCGAAGCCTGGAGCCCGTTGGGCGGCAGCAGTCGGTCGGACAAGTCGCTGCTGGAAAACCCGATCACCGGCGCCATCGCTCGCAAGCACGGCAAATCGCCGGCCCAGGCCATCCTGCGCTGGCACATCCAGGCCGGCAATATCGTGATCCCGAAATCGGTCCATGCCGCCCGCATCCGCGAGAACAGCGAGATCTTCGATTTTGCGCTGGACGAAGAAGACCTCGCGCGGATCGACACCCTGGACGATCCCGACAATCGGGTCGGGCCGGATCCGGCGGAGGTCCGGATTTGATCATGTCAAAGGCTTGGACACTGGTCTCGCGCCCCGATGGGCTTCCGGACCTGAGCAATTTCGCCCTTCGCGATGTTGCGCTTCGCGCGCTGAACACTGGAGAGATCAGGGTCCGCAACAGCTTCTTCTCCGTCGCCCCCTATATGCGGCCGCGGATGAACGACGTGGAAAGCTATGTGCCCCCGTTCGAGTTGAACGAGCCGATGACGGGCGCGGCGGTCGGTTCGGTCGTCGAGACCCGCTCGGACCGTTTCGCGGTCGGCGACCGGGTGGTGCACTTTCTGGGGTGGCGGGACGAGGCGGTGCTGGACGCCGCGAACGCTCAGCCGGTTCCCAAGGGGCCGCTGAAGGACGAGAATTTCCTCGACGCCCTGGGGTCCATCGGCATCACCGCCTATTTCGGTCTGCTCCGGGTAGCAGAGGCCAAACCGGGCGACGTGGTGTTCGTGTCCGCCGCCGGTGGCGCGGTGGGGTCGCTGGTGGTCCAGATCGCCAAGCTGCACGGCATGACGGTGATCGGTTCGGCCGGCGGCGAGGAGAAATGCGACTTCGTCCGTTCCCTCGGAGCGGATGCGGTCATCGACTACAAGTCGCCAGGGTCGTTCCAGGAGAAGCTCGAACATGCGGCGCCCCAGGGCATCGACGTCTATTTCGACAATGTCGGCGGCGAACAGTTGGACGCCGCGGTGGCTGTGGCCAAACGTGACGCCCGTTTCGCGATCTGCGGCATGATCGGAATGTATAATTCCGATGATCCGGTCGGGTTCGCCAACATCTTCAACATCATCTCCAAGAGGCTGCAGATCCGCGGCTTCATCAGCAGCGATTTCCTGCCGCGCCGCAACGAATTCGTGGCCCATATGTCGCTGTGGCTCGCCCGGGGGATGATCCAGACCCGCTACACCGTCTTCGAAGGCTTGGAACGCGGTCCGGAGGCGTTCCTGTCGCTGTTCAGCGGTGGAAACACCGGCAAGGCGCTGGTGCGGGTCGAGGCGTGACGACGGCTGGACGAGCTGGCCTTCAAGGGAGACGTTGACTGTGGAAACGATCGGCCGCGATCTGGCGGAAATGCAGCGAACGCCTCTGGAGCCGTCGCACGTCGCCGCCATACGCAAGGCGGGCCAGGAGGTGCGCTATGCCGCCGATACGGTTCTGGTCCGTCCCGGCGATCCGGTCGATCACTTCATCTATATCGAGGAAGGTGAGATCGAGGTTCTGAACCCGTTCACGGGTGAGCGGCTGCTGCCGTCAACAATGGGACCGACGCAGTTCCTGGCGGAAGTGGCGATCCTCAGCGGCGGCAACTGGTCCTTTCTGATGCGGACCGCCCAGGACACGCGAGTGATACAGGTTCCGCGCGACAAGATGCTGACCTTGATGTCCGACATCCCGGAGATGTCCGACATCATCATCACTGTGCTGGCCGCCCGGCGACGGCGGCAGCTGGAGAACCGCCAGAACTCGCTCGTCCTGATCGGCGAGGAAGTGGACCGCAACGTGCGGCAGGTGGCGGCTTTCGCCAGCCGCAATCGCATCGCCTATTCGTCCTATCCGTTGGGCAGCCCCGAGGCCGTCTCGGTCGCGACCAGTTGCGCGATCGTGCCTGGAAAGCCGGTCGCGATCTTCGGGCGCGACATCGTCGTCAATGATCCGACCCCCGAGAGGATCGCCCGCCTGCTGGGGTTCGGCCGGGAGATCGTGGACGGCGAATCCTTCGATGTCCTGATCGTCGGCGCAGGTCCCGCCGGCGTGGCCGCGGGCGTCTATGCCGGGGCGGAGGGGCTGAAGGCCCTGGTCGTGGAAGACACCGCGATCGGCGGACAGGCGGGCACATCGAGCCGTATCGAAAACTACATGGGGTTCCCGACCGGCATATCCGGGGCCGATCTGGTGTGGCGCGGCGAGGTGCAGGCGATGAAGTTCGGCGCCCGGTTCGCCATGCCGCGACGCGTGGAGAAGCTGGCGGATCTGGGCGACGGCCGGTTCAAGGCGACATTCGACAATGGCGAGAGCGTTCGCGCGGGCGCGGTCGTGGTGTCCACCGGGGTCCAGTATCGACGACTGCCGATCGACCGGCTGAAGGACTTCGAGGGATCAGGCATCTATTACGCCGCAACCGAGAATGAGGCCCGATACTGTCGTGGCGGCGAGGTGGTCGTGATCGGCGGGGGCAACTCCGCGGGGCAGGCGGCGATGTTTCTGAGCCGTATCGCAAGCCACGTCCGCCTGCTCGTGCGAGGCCCGTCGCTGGCCAGCACGATGTCGAACTATCTGGTCTCACGCCTGAAAGCCGATCCGGCGGTGACGATCGAATACGGCGCCCAGGTTGTCGAAGTGCACGGTGACGAAAACCTGGAGGCTGTGACCATTCGCCAGACCGACAAGGCGGATTTACAAGTTCCCGTGCGCGGCATGTTCATCATGGTCGGGGCGGCTCCGAACACCGAATGGCTGTCCGACCTGGTCAAGCTGGATGACAAGGGCTTCATCCTGACCGGGAACGACGCCGGGGCGGACTCGCCTTTCGGAACCTCGCATCCCGGCGTGTTCGCCGTGGGCGACGTGCGGGCGGGGTCGGTCAAGCGCGTCGCCTCGGCTGTGGGCGAAGGCTCAGTGGTGATCTCCAAGGTCTGGGAATACGTCAACCGCTGAACTATCGCGGTACTGTCGCCATGCCCTCTCCAGGGATAAATTCCGGTTGGCGGTTCGATGGTCGACGCATCCGGTAAGTGTGTTGTCGTGCCCTTGGGCGAACTCCACAGCGAGTATTCGGGTTCGCTCAAGAATAGTAGCTGAACCGAGGGCCAGGCTCGGATCGAGCAATCCTAACCGACGGCAGCCCCGCCGAAACGAAGCCGGACCTCGGGCGACATCAGGAAGCTATCGATCGCAGCGACAGCTTCGGTTTCGCCAAGGTCGGGCGCATGGCCCCGATCCGGCACGGTCACCGCTCTTGCGCCGGTCTGATCGACCAACCTGTCGACGGTCGCAGCAGACAGAATGTCCGATAGGGCGCCGCGGATCACCAAGGTCGGGATTGTCTTCAGAACCGCGAACGCCGGCCACATGTCGGGCGGGACGGCGTTCGGGTCGAGCGCCGCTGTCAGGTTGGGATCATAGTCCAGACGCAGTTCGTCACCGGTCTCGATAAAGGTCGCCCGCGCCATTCTCGTCCAATCCTCAGGGCCATAGGTGGGATAGGAGGTCGAGTGAAGGCTGGATACGGCGTCGGCGGCCGCGTCCCAATCGCCGACCGCGGACGTCTTTCCCACGTATCCCCGAATTCGCGCCAGTCCCTCCGGATCAACCTCCGGACCCGCATCGTTCAGCACCAGTCCTGCGATGCGATCGGGTTGCTGATTGGCCATGACCACGCCCATCAGGGCGCCCATCGAGGTTCCGACAACGGCGACCCGCTGGATCTCGAGCATATCCAGCAAGGTCCACATGTCGCGACTTTGCGTAAAGAGATTGTAGTTGGCCGGATCGGAATCGTAGGCCGAACGCCCTCGCCCACGCTGATCGGGCGCCACGACCTGGAAACGGTCCGACAGGCGCCTGGCGAGCGTATCGAAGTCCTTTCCATTGCGGGTCAGGCCATGAAGGCACAGCACCGTCGCCGCACCGGATTCTCGACCCGGATAGATCCGGGCCGAGAGCATCAGGTTGTCGATGGCTGGAAAGACGAAAGCCTCTCCACCGATTTCGCTGATCCGAGCTACCGTCATTCTTACGCCCTCAGAAGGTATAACCGACGGTCAGAGACACGGTCCGAGGAGGTCCGTAGAAACCGATGACGGAGTCGCCATAGATCACGGTCGCAGGGGCGGCCGGCGTGTAGGCGAAGGTATAGGCGCCGGTGCGATAGCGTTCGTCGGTCAGGTTGCGGCCATGAAGGCCGACCTTCCAGCGCGAATCCGGCGAGGTGTAGGTGATGTTCAGATCGTACAGTTGATAGGCGGGCTGATCGACCTCGGGGAACGGCGTCTCGAACATCGAGGTGTCCGACCGGAATGACATCGACCCCAGGATAGAGACGTCGCCGCCGTTGCTGAGCGGAACGGCATAGGCGAGGCTGAAGTTACCCGTCCATTCGGGGGTGTTCTGGAACTGCCGCGAAGCCGACACGTCCGTCTGGATATAGGCCGGCGGCGCCGCAGGATTCGGCACATAGGCGAGATACTGGTCGAAACTGGCGTTGGTGTAGCCCAGGGCCAGGTTCGCCGTCAGACGATTGGTCAGGCGCGCCTGACCCTCGAATTCCCAGCCCCAGATGGTGGACGAGCCCACATTGTCGACGAAACTGACCACCCCGGTGCCGGCCGGATTGACCTGCTGGGTCGTGATCTGCTGACCTTGATAGTCGCTGTAGAAGAGCGCCGTCGACAGACGCAGACGCCGATCGAAGGCCGCGCCCTTCAGCCCGATTTCGTAGGAATCGACGATCTCTGGCGCATAGCCGTTCTTGGTCGCGGGCGTCGCCGTCGCATCGCCGCGCATGTCGAAGCCGCCCGATTTGAAGCCTCGGCCATAGGCGGCGTAAACATTGAACTCGGGGGTCAACTCGTAGCTGGCGCTCACACGCGGCGTGAACTCCTCATAGGTGTCCGACGCCGTGTAGTCGCTCAGGATCTGGGCCGGCGCGACATTGCGGCCGACGATCGGGCTGCCGAGGCCGGCATAGTTGGCCTTGAACACCACGGCGTCCTTGGTGTCCCGGGTCCAGCGCCCGCCCACGGAGATCGCAAGGCGGTCGGTCAGATCATACGAGAAGTCGCCGAAGATCGCGAAGCTGCGCGTATCGACGCTTCCCGAGGTTCCCTGCGTGAGGTTCGCCGCCTGCAGGATCGTGTCGTATTGGCCTCCCGCCGTGGCGTCGAGATAGTAGACGCCGGCGACGCCCTGGAGACGGTCGGAGGAATACTGAAGCTGGAATTCCTGCGAGAACTGATTGTCCTCATAGACCGTACCCCCTGCGGCGATGTCGAGGATCGGCCCGGGCAGATTGTCGAAGTCGATGCCGTTGCTGTGCGTGACCCCTTCTCGATAGGCCGTGATCGACTTGAACGTCAGGCTGTCGCTGGCCCGCCATTCCCCCAGAAGCGACACGCCCTTGTTGATGACCTGATTGCCGTCGCCAAGCCCTGCGCAGGTGTCATAGACATTGGCGAATACGGCGCGGCACTCGGTCTGCGGGACAAGCGCCAGCAACGGCGCAGGCACGGGGCGCTCGCGATGTCCGTGATTGGCGTTTGAATTGTCTTCCGTGTAGTCGCCGCTCAGCCGGAAGAACAGGTTGTCGGACGGATGGAACTCGATCGTCGCACGGCCGGCGATCACATCCTTGTTGTAGGTGTCCGCGCCGGTGAAATGGTTGGTGCCGAAACCGTCGCGGTTATAGGTGGCGAACGCGCCTCCGACCGCCACCCGGTCGCCCAGCGGCGTCGAACCGGAAAGGACCAGGTCACGCTGGTTCTTCGTCCCGATCGCAGCCCGCACCCGAAACTCGGGTTCTTTCATGTCGAGGTCGCGCGTCACATATTTGATGGCGCCGCCGATCGTGTTCCGCCCATAGAGCGTGCCCTGCGGACCGCGCAGCACCTCGATGCGCTCGATGTCGAAGATGTCCAGCACGGCGCCCTGCGGGCGCGCCACATAGACGTCGTCGACGTAAAGCCCCACGCCGGGTTCGAATCCCCACAGGGGATCCTGCTGACCGACGCCGCGGATGAAGGCGGTCAAGGTCGAATTGGTCCCGCGCGAGACCTGGAGGGTGAGGTTGGGCGTGACCCGTTGCAGGGCGGTGATGTCCGTCGCGCCGCGGTTCTCGAGTTGTTCGCCGGTTTGCACCGTGATCGAAATCGGCACGTCGACAAGCGTCTCTTCGCGCCGTCTCGCCGTCACCACGATGTCGTCGATCTGCGACACCTGCTGTTCTTGCGCCGGCGGCGTCTGAGCCCACGCCGGCATCCCCAGACCGATCGCCAACGACGACGCGCCAGCCCCCAGCCAGACCTTCATCCCCTGCATTTCAACCTCCCTCGCGGGCGTATCCCCGCTTTGAGACAAGGCTGACATCGAGTCCGAAAGTCGTCAACAACTTTACTGATCGATCAATAAAATTCAATCTTTCGGTTGGGTTGGCGCGGCGGTGCGGCTAGTGCCTTATGACCAAGGTGGAGATTTCTGTGACCGCATCGCGCAAACGAACGAACACGGAGCGTCGTCAGGCCTCGCGCGACCGGATTCTAACAGCCGCGGAGGAGTTGTTCGCGACGGGCGGATATAACGGCGTCAGCATGAAGCAGATCGCCGATGCCGCGAAGGTCGATACCAGCCTCATGCACTACTACTTCAGCACCAAGGAGGGCCTTTTCGGCGCCGTCGCAGCGCGGCGCGCGGATGCAGTCAACGAGGTGCGCTTGACGGCGCTCAAGCGCTACGCCGACGAGGCCGGCGACCGGATAACAGTTGAAGGCCTACTTAGGGCCTATCTGGAACCGACCTTCGCCTATGTTCGCCGAGGCGGAGAGAGTCTGCGGCACTATTTGGCGATCATCGCTCAGTTGAACAGCACCCAGGCCAATGCCGTACCGGGGTTGAACGGGTCGCCCTTCGACCCGGCGGTGCGTGAATTCATCGCCCTCCTCCAACGCGCCGCGCCCCACCGCACGGCGGCGGAGGTTCACTGGTTCTACCATATGCTGTCCGGGGCGATCTCGCTGACCTGGGCAAGGACCGGCAGGCTGGACACCTTGTCCGACGGGCTTTGCAGATCGGATGATTTCGACACCGCCTGTCGGGAAATGATCGCCGTCTTCGCCAGGGGTCTCGATGTCAGGGAAGCCCCCGAAGCCTCCGACGCAGCTAGCCTCGCCTAGGCCCAGAACTCATTGATCCAAAAGATCATGATGGCTGCGATGGTGATAGCGGCCCTGACGGTTTGGGCGCATCGATCATCTCGGGTTGCGATACGCCGCCAGTCCTTGAGCCTGGCGAAGAGGTTCTCGGTGCGGTGACGACGGCGATAAAAGGTCTGATCGTGGGGTATGGGGATCTTGCGGTTGCGGCTTGAAGGAGTACAGGCGTCGGTTCCCACAAGCGGCCTGGGCGTCGTGGCAGGCAAGGCTGTCGTATCCCCTGTCGCCGATGAGGACGCGGGCGTGCGGCAGGGGTCGAGCATGAGGGGGTCTGGTTCGCCCGCCTGTCCGATTCCTGACCCTTAATCCGCAAGTGGCCGGGTCAGGTCGAACTCGACGCGGAAATGCCGGTTGGGGCGGCGCAATTCATAGGCGAACATCCCTGCGGGATAGACCTCCATCGCCCAGACGTTGGTTGTCGAGACCGCCGCGTCATTGGCGTTGAACAGGGCGATCGATTCGGCGTCGACCGGGAACGCCTGCCGCTCGGCCGTGCCGGCGTTGGCCGTGTCGCCGCCATACCAATGCAGCACGTCGGTCGTTCCATCTTCGTGCCTGTGATCGTGTTTCAGCCGCAGGCCCGCATCGGTGCGGGTGACGACCCAGGTGCGCGACCGATCCGCCCCTACGGCGAAGGGAATGCGCACCTCATCCGCCGAACAGTCGCGCACATGCATGATCAGACGTTCGCTGGCGAACCGGGCGTCGGCGGCGTCGGTGGTGACGACCCGACCCTCGAATCGCTGGCCGCACAGGGCGTTCAAGCGCGCCATGAAATCGGCCTGCGCCGGAGCGGAAGACGCGGCCGCAGCGCCGGTGAACGATAGGGAAACCAGGGACGCAGCGGTCAAAAGGGATGCGATTTTCATGGCGTCACCCTAACTGTGCGGACGCCTGCATCAACGCGGCATCGCGCCCGTTGACTTTGGGGCGATCCTGAGTATGTTCCGCGCCTCTTATTTTAAGCGGCTTTCGCCGTCGCAGAGGTAATTCCGATGGCCAAACCGGCTTCCATCAAGATCCGCCTGAACTCCACGGCCGACACCGGCTTCTTCTACGTCACCAAGAAGAACGCCCGCACCATGACCGAGAAAATGGTCGTCAAGAAGTACGACCCGGTCGTGCGCAAACATGTCGAGTTCAAGGAAGGCAAGATCAAGTAAGCACTTGATCCGCTGAAAATCGAAAACGCCCGGCTGGACCTCCCAGCCGGGCGTTTTCTTTTGTCGTGATTGCGTGGGTCGCGGTCAGGCCGCCTTGGCGATGACCAGGTTGCGGCCCTTGGCCTTGGCCTCGTAGACGCCCTCGTCGGCCCGCTTCAGCAGGCTTTCGGGCGTGTCGCCCTGACCGGTCGTGGCCGCAACTCCTATGGAGATGGTGACGGTCAGTTGCTCCCTGCCGCCCAGCACGCGGAAGGGGGCGGCGGCGACATCGCGGCGAATCCGTTCGGCCACGCTCTCGGCCGCCTCCAGGCTGGCGCCCGGCATCACCACCACGAACTCCTCCCCGCCCATGCGGCACGGCAGGTCCACGGCGCGGACGTTGGTCGCCAGACGCACGGCAAACTCCACCAACACCTCGTCCCCGGCGTCATGGCCGAAGCCGTCGTTGACCGCCTTGAAGTGGTCGATGTCCATGACCAGCACGGCCACCGAGGCGCCGCCATGGCTGGCGCGACCGACCAGGGCCTGGAGCTGGCTGGTCATGTAGCGGCGATTGTGAAGGCCGGTCAGGGCGTCGGTGACGGCCATCTCCAGGCTGCTGTCCAGCTTGTGCCGCAGGAAGTCGGTATAGCGTTTGCGGCGAATCTGGGTGCGGGCGCGGGCGGCCAGTTCTTCCGAATCGACGGGGCGAGCCAAGACGTCGGCTGCGCCCAGTTCCAGCGCCTTGATCATGCGCGACCGCTCGCTGGGATCGACCACGGCCAGCACCGGCGCCCGCCGCGCGTCGCCCGACTTCGCCTGGGCCACGATCCGCAGGCCGTCGAACGATTGTGCCGCCACATTGACGATGATCAGGTCCAGCGGCCCCTTGGCCACCGCCAAGGCCGCCTCGGGGTTGGATTCGATGGTGATGCGGTGCTCGCCGCTCAGTTCCGAGGCGATCTTGTCGGCCTGCAGGGCGTCGTCATCGACGATCAGGATGCGTCCGCCTTCGCTGCGCATCCGGGCTACGCCGTCGGCGTCCACGCCCAGGCGGCGGCTGCTCTCCTCCCGCTCGCGCAGCTCGTCCATGATCTGCTTCAACCGCGTCAGAGACCGCACGCGCGCGAACAGGACCACGTCGTCGATCGGCTTGGTCAGGAAGTCGTCGGCGCCGGCCTCCAGACCGCGAATCCGATCCTCGCGCCCGTCCAGCGCCGTCACCAGCACCACCGGGATGTGGCGCGTCTCGACCTGAGCCTTCAGCCGGCGGCAGGTCTCGAACCCGTCCATGCCCGGCATCATGACGTCCAGCAGCACCAGGTCGGGCTGCGCCTCCGCCGCCATGGCCAGGGCTGTCGAACCGTCGTTGCAGGTCAGGACGTCGTAATATTCGAGGGTCAGCTTGGCCTCGAGCAGGCGGACGTTCACGTCCACGTCGTCGACCACGAGGATGCGCGCGCTCATCCCAGATGCTGCCGGATGGTGTCGAGGAAATGCATGACCGAGATGGGCTTGGAGATATAGGCCTCGCAACCGCCCTGACGGATCCGTTCCTCGTCGCCCTTCATGGCGAAGGCGGTCACGGCGATGACGGGGATGTGGTTCAACTCCTCGTCGTCCTTCAGCCATTTGGTGACTTCCAGGCCCGAGATCTCGGGCAGCTGGATGTCCATCAGGATCAGGTCGGGATGATGCGCACGCGCCAGGGCCAACGCCTGCAACCCCTCGCGAGTTTGCAGCGTCTCATAGCCCTGGGAATCGAGCAGATCATGAAAAAGCTTCATGTTCAGCTCGTTATCCTCGACGATGAGGACTTTCTTGGACATCGTCACCTGACCTGTGCGGCCCAGGAACGCGGGACGCCTCATGGGGGGCGATAGTGGCGGCGCAGTCTTAAGTTGGGGTGAAGCCAATCTTACGGAGACCTTAAACGTGGCCATCAAGGCCGTCTGTCGCGACTGTCTGTGGACCGGCGATGACCCCGCCGGTCCGCCCGACCGACGCTGTCCGGCGTGCGGGTCGCGCCGCATCATCGCCGACCCCGAACTTGACCAGCTGTCCATCGCCCATATGGATTGCGACGCCTTCTACGCCTCGGTGGAGAAGCGCGACCGGCCCGAACTTCGCGACAGGCCGGTCATTGTCGGCGGCGGCAAGCGCGGCGTGGTCTCCACCGCCTGCTATGTCGCGCGGCAGTATGGCGTCGGCTCGGCCATGCCGATGTTCAAGGCGCTGAAAGCCTGTCCCAAGGCCGTGGTCATCAAGCCCGACTTCGCCAAATACGTCTTCGAATCCCAACGCATCCTGGGCGCCCTGGGCCGGCTGACGCCGCTGATCCAGCCGTTGTCGCTGGACGAGGCCTGGGTCGACCTGTCGGGTACAGAGCGGCTGAACGGCGGCCCGCCGGCGCTGCAGCTGATCCGGTTCCAGAAGCGGATCGAGGAGGAAACCGGCCTGACCGTCTCCATCGGCCTGGCCCCCAACCGCTTCCTGGCCAAGATGGCGTCCGAGATGGACAAGCCGCGCGGCTTTTCCGTCGTGGGGGCGGCGAACGCGCAAAGCCTCTTGGCGCCGCGCCCCGTCACCGCCCTGCCCGGCGTCGGGCCGGTGTTCGGCAAGGCGTTGCGCAGCGACGGTTATTCGACCATCGGCGATCTGGCGCGGGCGGACGTGCGCGATCTGGTCAAACGCTATGGCGAATCGGGTCTGCGCCTGCACGACCTGGCCCACGCCCGCGACGCCCGCGCCGTGAACCCCGAGCGGGACCGCAAGGGAATGAGCGCCGAGACCACCTTCAACGAGGATTTGATCACGGCCGAGGCGTTGGAGACCGAGCTGTGGCCCCTGTGCGAGAAGCTGGCGTCCAAGGCGCGACGCGACGGGGTGGCCAGCCGCGTCCTGGTGCTGAAGCTGCGGCGCGCGGACTTCAAGATCGTGACCCGCCGCGTCACCCTGCCCGATCCGGTCCAGACGGCGCGCGCCCTGTTCGCGGCCGGGCGCGACCTGCTGAAACCCGAACTGGGTCGGCCCTATCGCCTGATCGGCATCGGCATGGCCGACGTCCAGGACGCCGAGGACGCGCCCGCCGGCCTGTTCCAGACCACCGAGACCCGCGCCCTGAAGACCGAACGGGCCATCGACGTGCTGCGGGAGAAGTTCGGCAAGGACGCGGTGGTGGCGGGCCGGGCGCTGAAGTGAGGCCCCACCCGTCATCCTCGGGTCAAGCCCGAGGATGACGGAGAGTGGGTGGGATGAGGGGCGATGGGCGGAAAGAAGGTGCGCTCCCCCGCTCTATCGGCTCAAATGCCCGCATGGACCTCGCCAAACGCGCCTATGACCACGGTTTCCGCCTGGACCCGATCGTCCGCAGCCTGCTGGACACGGACTTCTACAAGCTATTGATGCTTCAGATGATCTGGCGCGAACATCGCGACGTGCCGGTCGTGTTCCAGGTCATCAACCGGACGAAACGGGTCCGTCTGGCCGAAGAGGTCGACATCGACGCCCTGCGCGAACAGCTGGATCACGCGCGCACCCTCCGTTTCACCAACAAGGAACTGGTCTGGCTGGCGGGCAACAGCTTCTATGGGGTGAAGCAGATCTTCTCGCCCGACTTCATCGCCTGGCTCACCGACTATCGGCTGCCGGACTATGACCTGTCGGTCGAGGATGGACAGTATGTGCTGACCTTCTCGGGCGGCTGGGCCGATGTAACCCTGTGGGAAATCCCGACGCTGGCCATACTGAACGAGCTGCGTTGCCGGGTCGGGATGCGTCGGCTGGGCCGGTTCGAACTGGACATCCTGTATTCGCGCGCCAAGACCCGTCTGTGGTCCAAGGTGGAGCGGTTGCGCGCCCTGCCCGACCTCGCCTTGTCGGATTTCGGGACGCGGCGACGGCACGGCTTCCTGTGGCAGCGCTGGTGCATTCAGGCGTTGAAGGAGGGGCTGGGCAAAGCCTTCATCGGCACGTCCAACGTCCTGCACGCCATGGAGAACGATCTGGAGGCCATCGGCACCAACGGCCACGAACTGCCGATGGTGCTGGCGGCGCTGGCGCCAGACGATGCGGCCCTGGCTCAGACGCCCTATGCCGTGCTGGACGAATGGCGTCGGCACTATGCGGGCAATCTGCTGATCGTCCTGCCCGACGCCTTCGGCACCGAGGCGTTTCTGGAACAGGCGCCGGACTGGGTCGCCGACTGGACCGGCTTCCGTCCCGATTCCGCCCCGCCCATCCCAGCGGGCGAGCGTCTGATCGACTGGTGGAAGGCCAAGGGCCGCGATCCGAGGGAGAAACTGCTGATCTTCTCGGACGGCATGGACATCGACGGCATCGAGGCGACCCACGCCCATTTCCACGGCCGCGCCCGTCTCAGCTTCGGCTGGGGCACCAATCTGACCAACGACTTCCGCGACTGCTCGCCCGCCTTCGCGCCCGAGCTGGAGCCGATCTCCCTGGTCTGCAAGGTGGTCGAGGCGGGCGGACGCCCCGCCGTGAAACTGTCGGACAATCCGGCGAAAGCGGTCGGCGATCCCGCCGAGATCGAACGGTATCGCCGTGTCTTCGGCGTGCGCGGCCTGACGGCCCAGCCCGTCACGGTGTGAAACCCGGCCTTAAGCCCGGCGTGTCATAAGGAGGGTATGAACGCCTTCATCGATAAGATGCGCCGCCGCGCCGCCCGCTATCTGGACGTCCGCCCCGTCGCCGTACGCCCGACGCGCGGCATCCTGAGCCTGTCGTTCGACGACATCCCCGTCTCGGCCTGGACCGAGGCGGGGCCGATCCTGGCCCAGCACGACGTCAAGGCGACCTATTATGTCTGCGGCGGCCTGTCGGGCGGGCGCAACATGGACCTGCCCCAGTTCGAGGTCGAACACCTGCAGCAACTGCACGAGGCTGGGCATGAGGTCGGGTGCCACACCTATGAGCACGTCTCGACCCTGACGCTGACGCCCGCCGAACTGGACGCCAGTCTGGCGCGCAACGCCGCCTGGGTCGCCGAGCGGCTGGACGGGTATGAAATGCAGACCTTCGCCTATCCGTTCGGCGATTGCGCCCTGGGCTCCAAGGCGGTGATCGACACGCGGTTCCTGTGCGGGCGCGGCGTGCGCGACGGCGTAAACCGCGTCAGGGCCGACCGCAACCTGCTGCAGGCCGTGGGTCTGGAGAGCCGCCGCCTGCCCGGCTACGATCTGGAGGCGCTGGTCGAGGACACGGCGGCGTCGAAAGGCTGGCTGATCGCCTATGGCCACGACGTCAGCGACGCGCCGACGCCGTATGGATGCCGTCCAGAGGATATCGATCGGCTGATCCGACTGGCCAGGGCGGCCGATCTGGACATCCAGCCGGTTGCGGCGGCGTGGCGGATGGCGACACACTAAAACACGTCACCCTCGGGCTTGACCCGAGGGCCGGACGTTGCGCTGCAGTCTTTCAAAGGCGACGCACAACCCGATCCGCATCCGATCCTCGGGTCGAGCCCGACGATGACGGGGTAGGTTACGCGGCCGGCTTGCGCCGATCCGCCCAGGCGATCAGCTCCTTGCGCGGCCAGATCATCAGCCATGAGCGGGCGGTGTATTCGCCGCTGTCGATCAACGCCTTCCGCGACGGCGAGGCTGTGCCGGCCCGTTCGGTGTGGATCGGGGCAGGGCCCTGATGCACCATGAAGGCGCCGCCGCTCAGAGGGTTCAGGCGCAGGTGGGCCAGGCGCGGGCTGATCTCGGTCAGGGGCGGGTCGTAGAACCAGCTGGAGCCGATCATGCCCGCCAGTTCCGGCCGCGCCCGGCACAGCTCGGCCGCCGTCGCCCAGGCCTCGTTCCAGCCGTCCTCGTTGAAGCCGCGCAGCCAGCGGCTTTCGGTATGCACCTCCAGCCACGGCTCGCGTTTCGCGCCCGCCGCCAGATAGCGGAACAGCGGCTTGAGGCCCCAGCCGTCGCGGACGTGTTTGACGATCTGCCCCGGCCCGACCGGCGAGGACAGGTCGATGACCTGGCTCTTTGCCCCCGGCACGCTGAGCGCCAGGGTGAAGCGCACATCCTTGGACCAGTGGTCGAAGACATAGTCGCCCTCGGCCTTGTCCAGAAACGCCGCCAGTTGGTCGATCCAGTAGGGATAGAGGGCCATGACCTGCGGCGGCAGGCGCATCGCCGCCGCGCGGTCGGGCAGTTGCAGCGCCCAGGCGGCGATCAGGCCGCGTCGCACGTCGTCCGAGGCGTCCGGCCCCAGCAGGGCGTCCACCGCCTTGGCCGGCATTTCGAAATCCCAGTGGGGCGCGGCCTCGGCGGCCTTCTGCGCGGCCGGGCCGGCGGCGGCGTCGACCCGCGCCCGGTCGTCAGGCGACAAGCGCGCCAGGGCGGCATGGAAGGCGGCGACGTCGGGGGTCAGGTGCATATCCATGTTCGCACCCTGACACGATGCGGTTGGCGAACCTTTAAAGCCGGTCGGATGGGTGACGCCGCCCCCGCCCCGCGCTAAACCCCGCCCAGATCAACAGGAGCCGCCATGAGCATCGAAGCCCGCATCGCCGAACTCGGCCTCACCCTGCCGGAACCCGCCCAGCCGGTGGCCAGCTATGTGTCCTACGTCCGTTCGGGCGACCAGCTGACGATCTCAGGCCAGCTGTCGAACGACGCCAACGGCGGGGTCAAGGGCACGGTTGGCGTCGATGTGACGCCGGAGCAGGCCGCCGACGCCGCCCGCCTGTGCGGCCTGAACCTGATCGCCCAGATCAAGGCCGCCTGCGACGGCGACCTGGACCGGGTGGTCCGCATCGTCAAGCTGGGCGGCTTCGTCCAGGCCGGCCCGGACTTCGAGGCCATTCCCGCCGTCATCAACGGCTGCTCTGACCTGATGGTCCAGGTCTTCGGCGACGCGGGCAAGCACGCCCGCTCGGCCGTCGGCGTGTACAAGCTGCCGCTCGGCTTCGCCGTCGAGATCGACGCGATCGTGGAGATCCGCTGATCTTTCAGATCTCGGTTCACGACGGGATCGCCGACATCGGCCGCGAGGCCTGGGACGCCTGCGCGCGTTCCACCGGCGATCCCTTCGTCTCCTACGACTTCCTGCACGCCTGCGAGGCGTCCGAGAGCGCCGCGCCGCGTCAGGGCTGGGCGCCGCGCCATCTGGCCCTGCGCGACGAGGATAACGCCGTCCTGGCCGTCATGCCGTTGTATCTGAAGGGAAACAGCCAGGGCGAATACGTCTTCGACCACAGTTGGGCCGACGCCTATGAGCGGGCCGGCGGGCGCTATTATCCCAAGCTGCTGGGCGCCGTGCCGTTCACGCCCGCGACGGGGCCGCGTTTCCTGAACCATCCCGACGCGGACGCCGCCACGGCGCGTCAGGCCCTGTTGCAGGGCGCCCTGACCTTGGTGGAGCGGCTGGGCGTCTCGTCCCTGCACGTCAACTTCCCGACCCAGCCGGAATGGGCGGCCATGACCGAGGCGGGCCTGCTGCCGCGTCAGGACATCCAGTTCATCTGGCGCAACGACGGTTATAAGACCTTCGACGACTTCCTTGCCGCCCTGTCGGCCAACCGCCGCAAGTCGATCCGGCGCGAGCGGCGCGACGCCCAGGCGGGCCTGGACATCCGCATCCTGACCGGCGCCGACATCACCGAGGCGCATTGGAACGCCTTCTTCGCCTTCTACATGGACACCGGCTCGCGCAAATGGGGCCGGCCCTATCTGACGCGCGACTTCTTCACCCGCGTCGGGGCGACCATGGCCGACCGCATCGCCCTGGTCATGGCGTTTCGCGATCAGACACCCATCGCCGGCGCTCTGAACTTCATCGGCCGAGACGCCCTTTACGGCCGCCAGTGGGGCACGCTGGACGACGTGCCATTCCTGCATTTCGAACTGTGCTATTATCAGGCCATCGACTTCGCCATCGCTCGCGGCCTGTCCCGCGTCGAGGCCGGGGCGCAGGGCGAACACAAGATCGCGCGCGGCTATCTGCCCTCCCCCGTCTATTCCGCCCACTTCATCGCCGACCCCGCCCTGCGCGAGCCCGTCGCCCGCTATCTGGAAGGCGAAGGCCCGGCGGTGGAGGAACAGAGGGCCGCGATGACCGCCGAACTGTCACCGTTCAAACACGGCTAAGAAAAAGGCCCGGCTGTTTCCAGCCGGGCCTTCTGACGTCTTGCCTGCCGGCGATCAGGCCGTCTCTTCTTCCTCGGCCTTCGCCGGAGCGCCCGAGGGGCCGGCGATGTCGAAGTCGATCTTGCCGTCCTTCAGCTGGACCTTGACGTGTCCGCCGCGCGTCAGGCGGCCGAACAGGATGTCGTCGGCCAGCGGCTTCTTGATCGAGTCCTGAATGACCCGCGCCAGCGGACGCGCGCCATACAGTTCGTCGAAGCCGTTCTTGGCCAGCCAGTCGGCGGCTTCGTCGGTCAGTTCGATGGTGATGTTGCGGTCCGCCAGCTGGGCTTCGAGCTGAAGCACGAACTTGGTCACGACCGAACGGATCGTCTCGGCGCCCAGCGGCTTGAAGGCCACGATGGCGTCCAGACGGTTCCTGAACTCGGGCGCGAACAGGCGCTGGATGGCCTTGTCATCCTCGCCCTCGACCTTGCCCCGGCCGAAGCCGATAGAGGCGCGGGCGTTGTCGGCGGCCCCGGCATTGGTGGTCATGATCAGGATGACGTTCCTGAAATCGACCTTCTTGCCGACCGCATCGGTCAGCATGCCGTTGTCCATCACCTGAAGCAGGATGTTGTAGACGTCCGGGTGCGCCTTCTCGATCTCGTCCAGCAGGATGACGGCGTGCGGATGCTGGTCCACCGCGTCGGTCAGCAGACCGCCCTGGTCATGGCCGACATAGCCCGGAGGCGCGCCGATCAGACGGCTGACCGTGTGCCGCTCCATATATTCGGACATGTCGAACCGCTGCATCTCGATGCCCAGTGTGGCGGCGAGCTGCTTGGCCACCTCGGTCTTGCCCACGCCGGTCGGGCCGCTGAACAGGAAGCTGCCGATGGGCTTGTTCGGATCGCGCAGACCCGCCCGCGCCAGCTTCATCGCCGCCGAGACCTGTTCGATGGCCTGTTCCTGACCGAAGACGACGCGCTTCAGATCGGTTTCCAGCTCGCGCAGGCTTTCGGTGTCGGACTTGGACACCGACTTGGCCGGGATGCGGGCCATCTTGGCGATGACGGCCTCGACCTCCTTCTGGCCGATGACCTTCTTGCGCTTGGATTCGGTCAGCAGCATCTGCGACGCCCCGGCCTCGTCGATCACGTCGATCGCCTTGTCCGGCAGTTTGCGGTCGGTCATGTAGCGGGCCGACAGTTCGACCGCGGTGCGGATGGCGCTGTCGGTGTAGCGGACCTTGTGGTGCTGCTCGTAGTAGGTCTTGAGCCCCTTCAGGATCTTGACCGTATCCTCGACCGTCGGCTCGTTGACGTCGATCTTCTGGAAGCGACGCACCAGGGCGCGGTCCTTCTCGAAGTGCTGGCGATATTCCTTATAGGTCGTCGATCCCATGCAGCGCAGGGTGCCGGACGCCAGGGCGGGCTTCAGCAGGTTGGAGGCGTCCATCGCCCCACCCGAGGTCGCGCCCGCGCCGATCACCGTGTGGATCTCGTCGATGAAGAGGACCGCATTGTCGTGGTTCTCCAGCTCCTTGACCACCTGTTTCAGCCGCTCCTCGAAGTCGCCGCGATAACGGGTGCCGGCCAGCAACGCGCCCATGTCCAGGCTGTAGATGGTGGCGTCTTTCAGGACGTCGGGCACCTCGCCATTGACGATCTTGCGGGCCAGACCCTCGGCGATGGCGGTCTTGCCGACGCCCGGATCGCCGACCAGCAGCGGGTTGTTCTTGGTGCGGCGGCACAGGATCTGGATCGAACGATCCACCTCGGCCTGACGACCGATCAGGGGATCGACCTTGCCCTGGCGCGACTTCTCGTTGAGGTCGACGCAATAGGCCTCCAGCGCCTCGCCGCCTTGTTTGACGGCCGACTGATCCTCGGCCTCTTCGGGCGAAGCGCCCTTGGCGGGCTTGGCCTCGGATGCGCCGGCCTTCTTGGCGATGCCGTGGGCGATGAAGTTCACCGCGTCATAGCGGGTCATGTCCTGCTCCTGCAGGAAATAGGCGGCGTGGCTTTCGCGCTCGGAGAAGATGGCGACCAGCACGTTGGCGCCGGACACTTCCTCGCGGCCGGACGACTGGACGTGGATCACCGCGCGCTGGATCACACGCTGGAAACCGGCGGTCGGCTTGGCGTCCTCACCGTCGGCGGTGGCCAGGGCGGCCAGATCGTTGTCGACATAGAGGGTCAGCGCCGTCTTCAGCGCGTTCAGATCGACGTTGCAGGCGCCCATGACGCCGGACGCATCCGGGTCGTCGATCAGCGCCAGAAGCAGATGCTCCAGCGTGGCGTATTCGTGCCTGCGCGCATTGGCGTAGGCCACGGCGCGGTGCAGGGTTTCTTCGAGAGGACGGGAAAACGAAGGCATCGGGAGGCTCCTCTCAGTCCTTTTCCATCGTGCATTGCAAAGGGTGCTGGTGGCGGCGCGCCGTCTCGATGACCTGCGCAACCTTGGTCTCGGCGACCTCGTAGGTGAAGACGCCGCAGACGCCGACGCCATGCTGATGCACATGCAGCATGACGCGGGTGGCCTCCTCGCGGCTCTTCTGGAAGAACCGCTCCAGCACATAGACGACGAATTCCATCGGCGTGTAGTCGTCGTTCAGGATCAGCACCCGATAGAGCGAGGGCTTCTGAAGCTTCGGCTTGGTTTCGGTGACGACGGCGGTTCCTTGTCCGCCGCCGGTCTCACCGGGCCTTTGAATGGGCATTCGTGTTCCGTAATCGGGGAGTCGTCTTGGTTCTCAGATAGGGAATGATGGCCTGAATTGAAGCGGCGTCCAGTCACGGCTTTCGTGAAGAGCGTCTGACAAAGATTTCACGTGATCCAAGGCGGTCAACGGCTCAGGTTGAACGCCTCAGTTGAACAGCTCCCGATCGCCATGCCCGCCGCCCTCGTCGCCGCCCTTTCGCTCGCCGCCTTCGCCCAGCCTACCTCGCTCGAAACCGCCGTCATGGCGGCTGACGCGAAACTCTTCTCTGTCTTCTTCGAGGGCTGCGATCCGGCCGGACTTCGGGCCATGCTGACTGACGATTTCGAGTTTTTCGACGACCGAGGCGGACGTGTGGCGACCGACGCCGACAGCTTCGTGGCGCAATACGCCGCGCGCTGTCACGACCGCAGCGCGCCCGACGCCTGGCGGACCCGGCGCGAGGCCTTGTCGGACGGCTTGGCCGTCTATCCCATCAGCAACTACGGTGCGGTCGAAACGGGCGAGCACGTCTTCTACGAACGCCAGGGCGACGGACCCGAAACCCGCGTCGGGCGCGCCCGCTTCACGCAGATGTGGAAACAGGAAGGGACCGAGTGGAAGCTGGCGCGGGTCTTCAGCTACGACCATTCCGCCCTGCCCTGACAGCAAAAAGGCCCCGGAGCGAACTCCGGGGCCTTCTCGATTTTTTCAGGCGGTTCGCGGCTTAGCGGGCGGCCTGGAAGGTTTCGACCGAGGCGGTGACGCGCTCGTTGATCGGCTTCAGGCTGTCCTTGACCGTCGCGGTCATGATCTCGTTGGCCTTGGTCATTTCGGCGACATAGCGCTCCATCGACTTCTTGGCCCAGGAGGTCTGCAGTTCGAAGAACTCCTGCACCGAACGGGCGGCCGTCAGTTCCTTGGAAGCGGCGACGCCTTCTTCCCACGAGGATTTGGCGAAGCCCAGGGCTTGTTGCGACAGAGCCTCGGCGCCTTTCTGGGCGACGCTGGCCGACTCGACCAGGGCTTCCAGGTTCTTCTTGCCGTGGGCGTTCAGCTCGGCCAGCGAGGCGACGGACTTGTCCATGCCTTCGCGGAAAGCCTTGGCGCCGGCGGCCTGGGCGGTCTCGATCTGCTCCTTGGCCTTGGCGGCGGTCTGTTCGACGGTCTTCTTCACGGTTTCGGCGGTGTCGGCCATGATCTTGTCTCCAAAGACGCCCCGGCTTGGCGGGACGCGGGGTTGGGGGAAGCACTCTGCTCTTACACGTCATATATTGCATGTGCGAAAAGACTTCAAGACATTTTGTGCAACGCAACATGACGATCGCATAACCGCGCTCGACGCTTCAAATTCGCGTTGACGAGCGGTTAACCACCATGAAACCCCCGCTTCCTATGGTAGGGCTCAGTCGCGGCGGCCGGGGGGCCTGTCGCACCCTGCTCACCGAGGGTTCGTAACCGCCCATGATGTCCCTGCTCCGCCGCGGCCTTTTCGCCCTCCTCGCCTTCTCCCTGATCACCCTGGGGACGAACGTCAGGCCGATCGAGGCCCAGTCGCAGGAAAACAGCCGCTACGCCGCCGTGGTGGTGGACGCCGCCACCGGCGAAGTCCTGTTTTCGCGTCATGCCGACAGCAGCCGATTCCCGGCGTCGCTGACCAAGATGATGACGCTCTATCTGACGTTCGAAGCCCTTTCGCAGGGCAAGGCGCATCTGGACGACGTATTGACCGTCTCGCCCCGCGCCGCGTCCCAACCGCCCTCGAAACTGGGCCTGCCGGCGGGTCAGACCATCACCCTGGACGACGCCATGCGCGCCACCGCCGTGCGTTCAGCCAACGACATGGCCCTGGCCATCGGCGAACACATCGGGGGGTCCGAAGCCAATTTCACCGCCATGATGACGCGCAAGGCCCATCAGCTCGGCATGACCCACACCCGCTACTACACGGCCAACGGTCTGCCCGACGCCCGCCAGGTCACGACGGCCCGCGATCAGGCGACGCTGGCGCGCGCCATCATGCGCGATTTCCCGCAGTACTACAGCTACTTCGGCCTGCACGACTGGGCCTACAACGGCCGCAGCTATCGCAACACCAACGGCCTGTTGCCGACGGGTCGCGGCTATGACGGCATGAAGACCGGTTACACCAACGCCTCGGGCTACAATCTGGCCGCCTCGGCCGTGCGTGACGGGCGACGACTGATCACCGTGGTTCTGGGCGGCCGTTCCAGCGCCAGCCGCAACGCCCATGTCGCGGAATTGATGGACACTGGCTTCGAGGTCGAACGCCGCCGCGCCCAGGGCGAGAACATCCAGATCGCCCAGACCTTCTTCGAACAGCGCGGCTTCGGCCTGGGCGGCGAAAGCCAGTCGGTCGGGGCGCCCATCGCCTACGCCTCCCTGAACGCCAGCGACGACGAGGAGACCGGCGCCGAATCCTCCACCGCCGTGGCCTATACCGCCGCCCCGGCCCCCGCAGCCCTGCCGACGCGCATCACGCCCGCGCCGTCCGAACGCGCCGCCAGCCAGCGCGCGGCCGCCACAGCCCAGACCGCTGGTCAATTGGCCGCCGGTCAATTGACCGCCGCGCAGCCCGCCGCCGCCGCGACCGCCGCGTCGTCCCGCGCGCCGCACAACGTCACCGCTTCTCTGAACGGCGCCCCGCGCGGCGCGACCGCCGCGCCCTCGACCACGCCGCGTCGCACGGCGCCTCAGACTGCCCGTGAAACGGCGCGCGCCCCGGCCGGCCGCTGGGCCGTGCAGGTCGGCGCCTTCCGCGACGAAAAGGTCGCCAACGACTGGCTTGGAGAGGTCAGCCGACGCTTCCGCGCCCAGTTCGCCAGCGCACAGCGCGACGTGCAGACCGCTGGCGACTGGTATCGCTCACGCTTCACCGGCCTGACGGAAGACGGGGCCAAGGCGGCCTGCGACGCCCTGGCCGAGCGTCGCGTCACCTGTATGGTCATCCGTCCCGGCTGATCCGTCTCAGGCCGCGCGCCGATCGTCGCCGCCGCCGATGAAGGCGCCGGCCAGCCAGCTGACCACGCCTGTCACGATGGCCGCACCGATCCCGGCCCAAAGACCGTCGACGACGAATCCGCCCAGGAACATGGCGGTCAGGCCGATCATGGCGGCGTTCACCACCAGCAGGAACAGGCCCAGGGTCACGACCGTGATCGGGAAGGTCAGCACGACCATGATCGGCCGCACGATCGCATTGACGACGCCCAGAATGATCGCCGCCGCGATCAGAGAGCCGGTATTGGTGAAATCGACGCCCGGCACCACCTGGGCCGACAGCCAAAGGCCCGCCATTGTAACAAGTGCCTGAATGATGAAGCGGATCATGGCGTCCTCCTAGGATTGAAGCTTCACCATAACGCATCATGGCGACGAAGGCTCCCCTCGTGCGCGCACGACTGCTATCCAAGGGTCCGACCGATACGGAGACCGCCCATGAGCCTGCACGGCGCCTATGACCCCGACAACATCTTCGCCAAGATCCTGCGCGGCGAGATTCCGTCGGTGAAGGTCTGGGAGGACGATCACGTCCTGGCCTTCATGGACGTCTTTCCCCAGTCCGAAGGCCATGTGCTGATCATCGCCAAACAGTCCCAGGCGCGCAATCTGCTGGAGGTGGAGCCCGAGGTGCTGCAACGCCTGACCGCGGCCCTGCAACGCACGGCCAGGGCGGTCGAAAAGGCGCTGAAGCCCGAAGGTCTGGCGATCATGCAGTTCAACGGCGACGCAGGCGGGCAGACCGTCTTCCACCTTCATTTCCACATCATTCCGCGCTGGCGCGACCGCGACCTGAAGGGTCACGGCCATGCCCCCATGGCCGACGCCGCCACCCTGAAGGGCCTGGCCGACCGGATCGCCGCCGAACTGGACTGACCCTCAGGTCACACGACGCTTTTCCAGCTTTCGGGCCAGGGTGCGCCGGTGCATGCCCAGACGCCGCGCCGCCTCGGAGATGTTGAAGTCCGTCTCGACCAGGGTCTCGTGGATCCGCTCCCACTCCAAGGTCTTGATCGAGGTCGGGCGCGTGCCCAGCGGCGTGTCCGCGTCGCCGCCCGCCCGGCCGAAGGCGGCCTCGATGTCGTCGGTGCTGGCCGGCTTGGCCAGATAGTGCCGCGCGCCCAGCTTGATCGCCTCGACCGCCGTGGCGATGCTGGCGAAACCGGTCAGGACGACGATGTCCATCTGCGGATCGAAGGCGTGCAGCGTCTCCACGCAGCTTAGGCCCGACGCGCCGCCCAGCTTCAGATCGACCACGGCGTATCCCGGCCGATGCGTCTTCAACACCTCGGCCATGGCCTCGGGCCCGGCGGCGGTCACGACCCTGTAGCCGCGTCGCTCGAAAGAGCGTTTCAGCGTCGCCGAAAAGGAGGCGTCGTCCTCCACGATCAGCAGCAGTCGCGCGTCTTCGGTCATCGCCGGTCTCCTTCCTCCGGCGCCAGGGCCGACAACGGCAGTCGCAGCCGCACCTCGCCGCCGCCCGCCGGCGGATTGGCCGCTTCGACCGTTCCGCCCAGAGAGCGTATCACGTTCATCAACAGGAACAGGCCCAGTCCCGCCCCCGGCCGCGTCTTGGTGGAAGTATAGGGCTTGCCCAGTCGATCCAGGATTTCGGGCGCGAAGCCGGGGCCGTCGTCACGGACCGTGATCTCCAGCAGTTCGCCCGCCTGGCCCAGGGTGACGACGATCCGACGCGCCCCCGCCTCGGCGGCGTTGTCGAACAGGACGCCCAGCACCTGGCGCAGGGCCGGATCGGCGATGATGGCCGGGTCCTGGCTCAGTTGGTCGTGGATCTCCACCGCCACGCCCTCGGCGCTGCTGGCCTCGACAACGGCCCGGATGAAGGCGCGCACCGTGGTGCGCTCGGGCGCCTGTCCCCTCGCCTCGCCCGCCGACATCAGGATGCCGGTGACGATGGCCTTGCACCGCTCGACCTCGGCCCGCATGGTGGTCATATCCTGGGCCAGATCAGGATCGTCGGCCAGCCGCGGCATCCGCTTCCAGTCGCTCAGGATCACCGACAGGGACGCCAGGGGCGTGCCCAGTTCGTGCGCGGCGCCCGAGGCCAGAAGCCCCATCCGCACGATATGATCGTGTTCCACCGCCCGCTGGCGCATGTCGGCCATGGAGGCGTCCCGCTCCCTAAGGTTCTGGCTGATCCGCGTCACGAACAGCACCAGCAGAACCGCCATCAGCACGAAACAGATCAAACTGCCCTGCAGATAGAGGCTCAACAACGCGTCTTCGCGCGTCGGCGGCAGGGCCAGGGGTCGGTTGCGAAGGCCCAGGCCCGCGAAACACAGGCTGGTCAGGGCGATCAGCGCCCAGGCGTAGACCGGCGCCAGCAGCACCGCGCCCAGCACCACCTGAAGCAGATAAAGCGCAACGAACGGATTGGCCGCGCCTCCGGTCAGATACAGCAGCCAAGTCAGGGCCGTCACATCGGCCAGAAGGGCGAACATCAGCCCCTGATCCGTCACCCCGCCGGCCCGCGCCGAAATGGCCGCCGACAGCAGATTGACCGCCACCAGGCCCGCAGGCGCCATCAGCAGCAGTCCGACCGGCAGCGGAATGCGCATGGCGTAGTGGACCAGCAGGATCGTCGCCACCTGCCCCGCCACCGCCAGCCAACGCAGCTGGATCAGCAGCAGCATGTTCCGACGGTTGGCCCCGTCGTGCGACAGAACGCCCTCGTTCCAGCCGCCCAGCCCCAGAAGATGACGCAGCGACGCGTTCATGGCCGTCGCCGCCGTTCCTCGCGCCAGAACAGCCCGTATGCGACCAGGGTCAGCATGGCCATGCCGAGCCAGGTCAGGGCGTAGATCAGATGGCTGTTGGGAAAGCGGATGACCGTCAGTCCGCCGCGCGGCCAGCCGCCTGGATTGGCCCGCCCGTCCGCGTCGACGAAATAGGGCGCCGTGTGCGTCAGCCCCCTTCGCGCGGCGATGGCGGCGACGTCGCGTGACCGCCAGCGGTCGCCGGCCGGATCGTTGGCCCGCAGGAAGCCGCCTTTGGGCTCGCTGATGCGCAACAGACCGACCACGGTGCGCGGTCCCCCGACCTGGCCGTCTGCGCGCATCGCCGGATCGCGCCGGTCAGGCGTGACGAAGCCGCGATTGACCAGAACGGTGAAGCCGCGATCCTCCACCAAAGGCGTCATGACCCAGAAACCCGCGCCCAGATCCGTCACCGCCTGAACCAGGGTCTCCTGATCGTGGCGAAAGACGCCATGAAGGACGACGCGCCGATACTGATCCCCTTCGCGCGTGATAGCGGACCAGCGGTCCGGACCCGGCGCGGGAACGGGCGCGGCGTGGACGCGGGCGTCCACCTGGGCGATCAGGGCCGTCTTCCAGGCCAGTCGCTGCACCTGCCATCCGCCTAGCGCCAGGAAGCCGACGAACAGCGCCAGCGCCGCGACCGAGGCGACGATGCGCATCGATCGTGATCGCGGCGCCCGGATGGATGAATGGTCGGTGATCGCGCCCTCGTCAGCCCATCATCTGCGACATGTCGTGCGTGGCCGGCATCATGTTGGTGTTCAGATGGTACATGACCCACAGCGAACCGGACAGGGCGATGACCACCACGATGACGGTGAAGATCAGCGCCAGCATGGTCCAGCCGCCCTCCGACTTGGAGTTCATGTGCAGGAAATAGACCATGTGGACCACGATCTGCACCACGGCGAAGCCCATAACCAGAAGCGCCGTCGCCTGTTTCGGCAGGACGCCGGTCATGACCAGGGCGAACGGAATGGCCGTCAGGATCACCGACAGGACGAACCCGATCATATAGCTTTTGAAGGAGCCGTGATTGTGGGCCTCGTGGCCCAGATGATCGGTCTCGTGAGACTCGGGCGAGTGGTTTTCAGCGCTCATCGCACCATCCCCAGCAGATAGACGAAGGTGAAGACGCCGATCCAGATGACGTCCAGAAAGTGCCAGAACATCGACAGGCACATCAGGCGGCGTTTGTTGGCGGGGATCAGGCCCTTCATGCCCACCTGCACCATCAGCGTCACCAGCCAGATGATGCCGAAGGTGACGTGCAGGCCGTGGGTGCCCACCAGGGTGAAGAAGGCCGACAGGAAGGCGCTGCGCTGGGGCGTGGCGCCCTCATGGATCAGGTGGCCGAACTCGTAGAGTTCGATCCCCAGGAAGGCCAGGCCGAACAGGCCGGTGATGGCCAGCCAGATCAGCGTCAGCCGGGTGTTGTTCTTGTCCATGGCCAGCATGGCGAAGCCGTAGGTGATCGACGAGAACAGCAGCATGGCGGTGTTGACCGCCACCAACTCCAGGTCGAACAGCTCTTTCGGCCCCGGCCCGGCGGCGTAGTTGCCGCCCAGCACGCCGAACACGGCGAACAGCATCGCAAAGATGAGGCAGTCGCTCATCAGATAGAGCCAGAAGCCCAGCATGGTGCTGGAGCCTTCCTCGTGGTGCGGCTCCTCTTCCAGGTGGAAGACGGTGGGGTCGTCCAGCTTGATCGCGGTCGCGCTCATGATCAGGCCTCCGTTCCGGCCAGGAGACGGGTTCGCGCCTCCTCGGTTTCGCGCACCTCATCCGCCGGGATGTAGTAGTCGCGCTTGTAGTTGAAGGTATGGCCGATCGAGACTGCCAGCACGCCGACGAAGCACAGGGCGGCCAGCCACCAGATGTACCAGACCAGCGCCAGACCCATCACCAGGCACAGGCCCGAGATGATGACCCCCGCCCCCGTGTTGGACGGCATATGGATGGCCTTGTAGCCGCTCAGCGGGCGCTGATACTTCTTCTTCTTCATGTCCCACCAGGCGTCGGCGTCATGCACGACCGGCGTGAAGGCGAAGTTGTAGGCCGGCGGCGGCGAGGACGTCGCCCACTCCAGCGTGCGTCCGCCCCACGGATCGCCCGTGGTGTCACGCAGCTTGTCGCGGTTGATGATCGACACGGCGAACTGGATGAACATGGCCGCGATGCCCAGGGCGATCACGCCCGCGCCGATGGCGGCGATGATGAACCAGATGTGCAGCGACGGATCGTCGAACACCCGCATCCGGCGCGTCACCCCCATCAGCCCCAGCACGTACAGCGGCGCGAAGGCCAGCCAGAAGCCGGGGATCCAGCACCAGAAGCTGATCAGTCCCCACTTCCTGTCCAGCTTGAAGCCGAAGGCCTTGGGCCACCAGAAGTTGATGGCCGCGAACAGGCCGAACAGCACGCCGCCGATGATGACGTTGTGGAAGTGGGCGATCAGGAACAGCGAGTTGTGCAGCACGAAGTCGGCCGGCGGCACCGCCAGCAGAACCCCCGTCATCCCGCCGATGACAAAGGTCAGCATGAAGGCGACCAGCCACATCATCGGCAGTTCGAACCGGATGCGTCCGCGATACATCGTGAACAGCCAGTTGAAGATCTTCGCTCCCGTGGGGATCGAGATGATCATGGTGGTGATGCCGAAGAAGCTGTTCACCGAGGCGCCCGAGCCCATGGTGAAGAAGTGGTGCAGCCAGACCAGGTAGGAGAGGATGGTGATGACGACCGTGGCGTAGACCATGGAGGTATAGCCGAACAACTTCTTGCCCGAGAAGGTCGAGGCGATCTCCGAAAACACCCCGAACAGCGGCAGGATCAGGATGTAAACCTCGGGGTGCCCCCAGATCCAGATCAGGTTCACGTACATCATCGGATTGCCGCCGAAGTCGTTCGTGAAGAAGTTGGTGCCGACGTAACGGTCCAGCGTCAGCAGGGCCAGGACGGCGGTAAGGACCGGGAAGGACGCCACGATCAGCACGTTGGTGCACAGCGAGGTCCAGGTGAAGACCGGCATCTTCATCATGCCCATGCCGGGCGCGCGCATCTTCACGATGGTCGCGATCAGGTTGATGCCGGACAGGGTGGTCCCTACCCCCGCGATCTGAAGCGCCCAAATGTAGTAGTCGACCCCGACGCCCGGACTGTAGCCGATGCCCGACAGCGGCGGATAGGCCAGCCAGCCGGTGCGGGCGAACTCGCCCACGAACAGAGAGGCCATGACAATGATGGCCCCGGCCGTCGTCATCCAGAAGCTGAAGTTGTTCAGGAACGGAAAGGACACGTCGCGCGCGCCGATCTGCAGCGGCACGACATAGTTCATGATGCCCGTCACCAGCGGCATGGCCACGAAGAAGATCATGATCACGCCGTGGGCCGTGAAGATCTGGTCATAGTGGTGGGCGTTAAGATAGCCCTCGGACCCGCCGAAGGCCATGGCCTGCTGCAGGCGCATCATGATGGCGTCGGCGAAGCCGCGCACGAACATGATCAGACCCAGGATCATGTACATGATCCCGATCTTCTTGTGGTCCACGGTGGTGAACCACTCCTTCCAGAGATAGCCCCACAGTTTGAAATAGGTCACGGCGCCCAGCAGGGCGACGCCGCCCAATACGACCACCACCATGGTGGCCAGCACGATCGGTTCGTGCGGCAGGGCCTCGAGCGTGAGGCGCCCGAACAGCATTGGAATGAGAGTGTCGGCGTTCATCGGCTAGGCATTCGCTCAGGCGTTGGGGGCGGAACGGATGTCGGTCGAGACCGGCCCCGCGGCGAAGGGATTGGATGTCAGCGCCGCCATGGGCGTGCCCTTGGGCGACAGCCCCTGTCCCGTCAGCCGATCCAGGCTAACAGGCGTGGCGACGGCCTGAACCTCGGCTCGGCGCATGCGGTCGGCGGCGGCCGCCTCAGCCTGCAGCGGGGTGCAGATGGTCATGACGTAGCTCTCGTTCGATCCGAAATAGGCCGGCGATTTCCCGCGCCCGGCGTATTTATCGTAGATCAGCGGCATGGTGTTGCGCACCGAGGCCAGGCTAAGGCCGCCCTTGCGGTCGATCTGCATCATCTCGCCCATGCACATCTTGCCCGGTTCAACGCACATGTTGAGGATCGCGTCCCACAGGGCGCCGTCCACCTGGCCGAAATGCATCACCGGGACCTTCTCGCTGGGCTTCTCCAGCTCCAGATAGCGGTCGCGGTCCAGCGTCTGACCGCTCTGACGCACGCCGGCGATCCAGCGGTCGAACCCGGCCTGGTCCAGACCGTGAAAGGCGAACCGCATGTGCGAGAAGCCGTCGCCGGAATAGTTGGCCGAGAACCCCTGATATTCGCCGGGGCGATTGATGACGGCGTGCAGCTTCGTCTCCATGCCCGGCATGGCGTAGATCTGGCCGGCCAGGGCGGGAATGTAGAAGCTGTTCATCACCGAGGACGAGGTGATGTGGAAACGGATCGGACGATCCACCGGCGCGGCCAGTTCGTTGACCGTCGCAACCCCGTACTGCGGATAGATGAACATCCACTTCCAGTCCAAGGCCACGACATTGACCTGCAGCGGCTCGACATTCTCGGCGACGGCGTGCCCCGGCTTGATCCGGTCGATGGGCCGATAGGGATCCAGCAGGTGGGTGCCGGCCCAGGTCAGGGCGCCCAGACAGATGATGATCAGAAGCGGCGCGGCCCAGATCACCAGTTCCAGCGAGGTCGAGTGATCCCAGTCCGGGCGATAGTCGGCGTCCTTGTTCGACGCCCGGTACTTCCAGGCGAAGAAAACGATCAGCGCCATCACCGGCACGATGATCAGCAGCATCAGCAGGGTGGAGATCATCAGGAGGTCGCCCTGCTGGGCGGCCACATCGCCCGCCGGCTTCAGGACGACCAGGTCGCAGGCCGAAAGCATAGCCACGACAGGCGCGAGCAAAAGAAGGCGCAGACGGCGCAAGGCGGCTCCAATCGGAAAGCGTCGGGCAAGGGGGAGGCGCCGCGACGGTTGGCGTTTGAACCGCGCCGGATAGTCAGCTTCGATCTGGAACGACATTGGACAATCTGTCCTATCCTCTTGTAGCCGCTTTCATCGCAAAGGGCGCCCGGTCATAATGCGGCGATCCGCCGTGCCGCCCAAATCAAGTCCTACGGAGCGATCAAGCCCATGTCCGCCTCGACGACCCCTTCGTCAGAGTCGCTGGAACGCGACGCCGCCGCCCTTCATACGGGCCATGGCAAGGTTGACGCCGGCGAGATCGCCATCGGCGTCATTATCGGCCGAACGTCCGAGTTTTTCGACTTCTTTGTTTACGCCATCGCCTCGGTGGTCGTTTTCCCGCAGTTGATCTTCCCCTATGCGGGCGCGGTGGGCGGCACCCTGCTCTCCTTCGCCGTCTTCGCCCTGGCCTTTCTGTTCCGCCCGCTGGGCACGGTTCTGTTCATCGCCATCGACCGCAAGTTCGGTCGCGGGGCGAAGCTGACCACCGCCCTGCTGCTGCTGGGCACCTCCACCGTGTCAGTGGCCTTCATCCCCGGCTACGAAACCGTCGGGATGTGGGCGCCGGTGCTGCTGGCCCTGACGCGTATCGGCCAGGGCGTGGCTCTGGGCGGCGCCTGGGACGGAATGGCCTCGCTGCTGGCGTTGAATGCGCCCGAGAAGAAGCGCGGCTGGTACGCCATGATCCCCCAGCTCGGCGCGCCGATCGGCCTGCTGGTCGCCTCGGCCCTGTTCGCCTTCTTCCTGAACACTCTGTCGGCGCCCGACTTCCTGGACTGGGGCTGGCGCTATCCCTTCTTCGTGGCCTTCGCCATCAATGTCGTCGCCCTGTTCGCGCGTCTGCGCATCGTTGTGACGCCGGCGTTCCAGAAACTGTTCGAAACGCGTGAGCTTCAGCCCACGCCGGTGTCCCAGGCCCTGCGTGAAGAGGGCCCCAAGATCGCCATCGGCGCCTTCGCCCCCCTGGCCAGCTTCGCCATGTTCCACATGGTCACGGTCTTCCCCCTGTCGTGGGTCTTCCTGTTCACCAAGGAGACGCCGGTCCGCTTCCTGCTGATCGAGATGGTGGGTGCCGCCTTCGGCCTGGTCGCCATCCTCGCCTCGGGCCTGCTGGCCGATCGCTACGGCCGCCGCACCCTGCTGGCGATCACCGCCGCCGGCATCGCCGCCTTCTCGGGCTTCGCGCCCCAGCTTCTGAACGGCGGCCCCATCGGCGAGCTGATCTTCATGATCTCGGGCTTCATCCTGCTGGGCCTGTCGTTCGGCCAGGCCTCGGGTCCGGTGGCGTCCAGCTTCAGCCTGACGAACCGCTACACCTCCTCGGCCCTGACGTCGGACCTGGCGTGGCTGTTCGGCGCGGGTTTCGCGCCCCTGGCGGCCCTGTGGATTTCCAGCCAGTTCGGCCTGATCGCCGCCGGCGCCTATCTGCTGTCGGGCGCCATCTGCACCCTTCTGGCCCTGTGGCTGAACCGCGAACTGGCGCGCAGTTCGTCCGACAAGGCGCGCCCCGCGCGCTGAGCCGCAAAGACCTCAGGCGGACGGCCGAAGGGCCGCGCGCCTGAGCGTCGCCTTTTCAGCCACGAACAGGAAAAGCGGCGCCCTATCGCGCCTCAGGGCTGCCGCGCGGGCGACGCGGCCTGGGCGTCACGGGCTGCGCCCGCCGGCTGGCGCTCCACCGTCAGGGCGTAGGGCCCGGTCTGGTTCGGCGCATAGGCCCTGGCGCGAATGACGTACCAGCCGTCGTCCGGCGCGGTCCAGTCCAGCCGGGCGTGCTTGTCCGACAGGCCGTCGTCGTCGGTGGCCAGGCTTTCGAACGTGTCCCCGTCCGACCCCAGGTCGATGAAGGCGTCGAAGGCGTTGGAGACCATGGTGATCCGCAGCTTCTCGTCCTTCTTGGCCTGGAACCGGTAGGCGTCGAAATAGGCGCCTTCGTCCGTCATGGTGTCCTTGTCGGACAGTTCGCCGCGCACGGTGGCGCCGACCAGCAGACTACCGGGCCTGGGCTCCGGCCCGCGGTCGCTCAGTTCTAACGAATACAGCCCCTTGCCGTCGGCGGCGTAGGGCGTCACCCGCAAGATATAGTCGCCGTCGGCCGGCAGGGTGTAGGTGATGCGGGCGTCGGTGCCTTCACCTAGGCCGTCGTCGTCGCTGACATCGGCGCTGAAGTCGCCCGAGGCCGATCCGATCTGCAGGAAGGAATCGAAGTCGCCCGACCGCAGGATGACCTGGATGCGCTGCCCGTCCTTGCCCGAGACGACATAGTCGACATAACGCTTGCCGTCGTCTTCGCGCGGCGCATCCTCGGTGATCTCGCCCTCGATCGTCTGGCCCAGGGCGACCGGCGTGGGCGGCGGGGGCGGCGCGGTCTCGGTCACGACCAGGGTGAAGCGGCCTTCGCCGTCGCCGCTGAAGGCCCGCGCCTCGATCACATAGTCGTCGTCGGCCGGCAGGGTGTGGGTCAGGCGCGAGTTTGTGCCGTCGCCCCCGTCATCGTTCTCCGCCACCACCGAATTGTCCGAAGCGCGCCGCAGGGTCAGATAGGTGTCGAAGCCGCTGGCCTTCAGCTCGATGGATATCCGCTGACCGTCCGTGCCGTGAAAGCGATAGAATTCGGCCCGGTGTCCGTCGTCGTCGGTCGGGCTGGTCGTGCTCAGCGCGCCCTCGACCTTTTCGCCCAGGGTGATCGGCTTGGCCGCCGGCGCGGGCGGCGCCTCGGCCAGCCCCAACGAATAACGCCCCTGCCCGTCCGAAAAGCCCGTGGCGCGGATGATATAGTCGCCAGTCGCCGGCGCGGCGAAGATCAGGCGAGAATTCAGGCCCGTATCGGCGCCATCGTCGTTTTCGGCCAGTTTGACGAAGTCGCCGCTGGTCATTCGCCCCACTTGAACCACGGAATCGAAGTCGTCGGAATTCTGAGTGATAACGAACCGCTGCCCCTGGGTCGCCCGGAAGACATAGGCGTCATAGCGGTGGCCGTCGTCGTCCTCGGGATCGCGCGCGTTGAGATCGCCCTGCAGGGTCTGTCCCAGGCGGATGCCCGTCGGGCGCGGCCCGCGCGGCGCCGGCGGCCGTTCGGTCAGCGACAGATCGTAGGCGCCGCCGTCCGTCCCGCTCAGGGTGCGGGCGCGCAACACATAGACGCCGCCCGTGCCGACCGTATAGCGCAGGCGCGCGTTCGTACCGTCGCCCAGGCCGTCGTCGTCCTCGGCCAAGGGCGTGTCGCTCCCCTCGGCGTAAAGCGCCAGATAGGCGTCGAAGGCGTCGGACTGAAGCGTCGCCTCCAATCGCTGGCCGGTGCGGGCCTGAAAGCGATAGTCGTCATAGACATAGTCGCCGTTCTCGCCCGTCACCTTGGCGTCGTTCGCCGTCAGGGCCCCGCGCACAGAGCCGCCGATACGGATCGAGGCCGCGTCCTGCGCGATCGCCGGTCCGGCGGCCCACAGCAGGGCCGCCACGCTGGCGGCGGCGACGAGTGTCGGACGCTTCATGAAATCCTCCGCAGATTCGCGGTGATCATAGACGCCGAACCCGCCCGACTGTAAATCGCCGCCATCCCGATTTCTCCCCTCCGGAATCCGTCCATGTCGGCTCAGCCTCCCAGCCCGCCCACGTCCGCCGTCCTGATCGACGGCAAGGCCTTCGCCGCCGGCCTGGTGCAGCGCGTCGCCGCCGCCTCGGCCCGTCTGGAAGCGCGACATGGCGTCAAGCCGGGCCTGGCCGTGGTTATCGTCGGCGAGGATCCGGCCAGCCAGCTCTATGTCCGCAACAAGGGCGAGACGACGCTGAAAGCCGGGATGCGCTCCGACACTCACCGCCTGCCGGACACGACCACCCAGGCCGAGCTTCTGGCCTTGATCGCCGATCTGAACGCCGATCCGGGCATTCACGGCGTCCTGGTTCAACTGCCCCTGCCCAAGGCCATCGACGCCTCGGCGGTTCTGGCCGCCATCGACCCGGACAAGGACGTGGACGGCTTTCACGTCGTCAACGCCGGGCGGCTGGCGGTCGGCCTGCCCGGCCTCGTCCCCTGCACCCCGCTGGGCTCGCTGATGCTGCTGAAGAATCAACTGGGCGATCTGACCGGCCTGAACGCCGTGATCGTCGGCCGCTCCAACATCGTCGGCAAGCCGATGGCCCAGTTGCTGCTGGGCGAGAGCTGCACCGTCACCATCGCCCACTCCAGGACGCGCGACCTGCCCGCCCTGTGCCGCACCGCCGACATCCTGGTCGCCGCCGTCGGCCGGCCCGAGATGATCCGCGGCGACTGGATCAAGCCGGGCGCGACGGTGATCGACGTGGGCATAAACCGCGTGCCGTCCTCCGATCCGGTCAAGGCGGCCGAGGGCAAGACCCGCGTGGTCGGCGACGTGGCCTTCGCCGAGGCCGTTCAGGTCGCCGGCCGCATCACCCCCGTCCCCGGCGGCGTCGGGCCGATGACGATCGCCTGCCTTCTGGCCAACACCTATTCCGCCGCCTGCCGCGCCAACAATCTGCAACCGGAGCCATTGGACGCTTGATGCATTGAGGCGGCGGGCCGATAGTCGGTCCAACGGCGATAGCGCCGACAGGGAGATGTCATGGTCCGCCTCAACGCTCGCTCTATCGCGCTCACCACGGCGCTACTGGTCACGCCGGCCGTCGCCGGCTGCGGCTACAACACCATTCCGACCAAGCAGGAGCGGGCCGAAGCCGCCTGGGCCGATGTCCAGAGCCAGTATCAACGCCGTGCCGACCTGGTGCCGAACCTGGTCGCCACGGTTCAGGGCGCCGCCATCCAGGAGCGGACGACCCTCACCGACGTGATCAACGCCCGCGCCCGCGCCACCTCGGTCAACGTGTCGGCCGACAGCCTCAGCGATCCGCAGGCCTTCCAGCAATACCAGCAGGCTCAGGGCCAGCTGTCCGGCGCCCTATCGCGCCTGCTGGTGACGGTCGAGGCCTATCCCCAGCTTCAGGCCAATCAGAATTTCCTGACCCTGCAGTCGCAGTTGGAAGGCACCGAAAACCGCATCCAGATCGCACGGCGCGACTACAACGAGGCGGTCCGCGACTACAACACCACCCTGCGCACCTTCCCCAGCGTGATCTGGGCCAAGACGATCCAGTCGGGATCCAAGCCGATGCAGCTGTTCACCGCCACGGCTGAGGCCCAGTCCGCGCCTCAGGTGAACTTCAACCTCGGCAATTCGCCCTCCGCCGCCCCGGGCGGAAACGCCGCGCCCGTGACGCCCGGCGCCACCCCGCCGGCCCAGTAAGTTCCGGCTTTGAACGCGCCCCTCGCCGCCGTCCGCCGATCCGCCGGCGGCGGCCTGTCCACGGTTCTGCTGTTGGGCCTGCTGGCGGCGCTGCTTTTCGCGCTGCCGGTCGCCGCCCAGAACAAGCCGACCTTCCCGCCCCTCACCGGCCGGGTCGTGGACCAGGCGAACCTGCTGGATGCGGCGACCGAGCAGGCGCTGACTGAAAAGCTGGCCGCGCTGGAGGCGAAATCCAGCGATCAGCTGGTCGTGGTCACGGTCGACAGTCTGCACGATCAGCCGATCGAGGATTACGGCTATCAGCTGGGCCGCGCCTGGGGCATCGGCCAGAAAGAGGGCGACAACGGCGCCCTGCTGATCGTCGCGCCCAACGAGAAGAAGGTGCGGATCGAGGTCGGCTATGGTCTGGAGCCCATTCTGACGGACGCCTTCTCGTCGCTCGTGATCCAGAACGACATCCTGCCGTCCTTCCGCCAGGGCGACTATCAAGCCGGGGTGGTCAAAGGCGTGGACGCCCTGATCGCCCAGCTGGAGCTGGACCCCGCCGAGGCCCAGGCCCGTGCGGCGGCCGCCGAAACCGAGCACCAGGCGTCCGGCGCCAAGATTCCGATCGGCACAATCGTCTTCATCGCCGTGATCTTCCTGTTCCTGTTCGTCCGGGCGGTCGGGGCGGCCGGGCGCGGACGTCGTCATGGCGGCGGCGGCGGGCTGGGGCCGATCCTTGTCTGGGCTGCGTCCGAGATGATGAAGAATCGCGACGACGACGACCGGGGCGGCTGGGGCGGCGGCGGTTTCGGCGGGGGCGGCTTCGGCGGCGGCGGATTCAGCGGCGGCGGCGGCAGCTTCGGCGGCGGCGGGGCTTCGGGAGGATGGTGATGCGACTGACCGACGACGACCGCGCACGCATCGCCACGGCCATCGCCAGCGCCGAACAGCGGACCTCGGGCGAAATCTTCTGCGTGGTGGCGCGCAACGCCTCGACCTACGCCGACGTCAGCCTGGCCTGGGCGGCGGGCGCGGCCCTGATTCTACCCCTGCTGCTCCTGCCCCTGGGTCTCGATGTCGACTGGCCCGGCCAAGGCGGCTGGCAGGCGGCGCACGAGGCGGCCCGGTCCGCCACCGTGGTTCAGGCCTTGGGCGTCTACGCCTTGGTTCAGGCGGCGGTTTTCGTGGGCGTGTTTCTTCTGACCCGCATCCCGACCGTCCTGCGCTGGGCCACGCCGCGCGGCCTTCGTCGCGCGCGGGTGCGCAAGGCGGCGCTTCAGCAGTTCTTCGCCCATGGCGTCCATGTCACGCGCGAACGGACCGGCGTTCTTCTGTTCGCCGCCTTGGACGAACATCAGGTCGAACTGATCGCCGACCAGGGCATCCACGCCCTGGTGCAGGAAGGCGTATGGGCCGAAGCCGTCGCCGCCCTGACCGCCGGTCTGCGGGCCGACCGCGCCGTGGCGGGCTTCGAAAAGGCCATCGGCCTGAGCGGCCAGGTCCTGGCCGAGCATTTCCCGCCGCGCGCCGACAATCCCAACGAACTGCCCGATCACCTGATCCTGCTGTAAGGGTCGCACCAGGGTCTTATTGACCGTTCATAAGGCCGGCCCGCCCACCTCACGCCCTGCCATGCCCCGCCTTCTCACCTACAATGTCCACCGCTGCGTCGGGACCGACCGCCGCCTGGACGTGGACCGGATCGTCGCCGTGATCGGCGAGCATGAGCCGGACATCGTCTGCCTGCAGGAACTGGATGTCGGCCGCGCCCGCACCGGCGGGGTCGATCAGGCCCAGGCCATCGCCGCGGGTCTGGCCATGACCTCGCGTTTTCACCCCGCCATGCGGGTCGAGGCCGAACTGTACGGCGACGCCATCCTGACCCCGCACCCTGAACGGTTGATCCGCGCCGATTCCCTGCCCAGCGTGCGCGGCGTGCCGGGGCTGGAGCCGCGCGGCGCCATCTGGTCTGAGATCGAGATCGCCGGCGTCCGCATCAATGTCCTGAACACCCACCTGGGTCTGGTTCCGCGCGAACAACGGCTCCAGGCAGCCGCCCTGGCCGGCGCGGGCTGGCTGGGCGGCTGCAACGGCCCCACCCTGCTGGCGGGCGACTTCAACGCCACCTCAATCACCCGCCCCTATCAGACCCTGTGCCGCCGCCTTCAGGACTGCCAGCGTCAGTTGGCCTTGAAACCCAGCGTCAAGACCTTCCCCTCGGCCTTCCCCGCCATCCGCATCGACCATTGTTTCGTCAGCCCGGAAATCCGCATCCGGGCGGTGCGGTCGGACTATTCGCCCCTGGCCCGCGTCGCCTCCGACCACCTGCCGCTGATCATCGACTTCGACATGGTCGCGGCCTGACCGCGCCATAAGCCGGCGGCGGTCAGCCTGGGGCCTGGCCGCCCTCGGAGCGTTGACGGGTGCGGTGCGATCTGTTCAGCCGCTTCCACGGCCGCCAGGCGTCGGACGACGACATGGGATCGCCCAGCTGCCATTCGGCGAACATCCGCTGGATGCGCGTGGGCGGCTCGGAGCCCAGAGGAACCAGCCGGTCGGTCTCGAAGCTGCAGATCGCCTTGCCCGTCGTGCCCATGACGGCCTCGACGGCGGCGAACTCTTCCGTCTTAACCCCGATCCAGTGAGCGATGGTGCGGTGGCGGTGATCGACGATGACCTGGCGCCCGGCGGCGTCCGTGGGCTCCATGGCCACGTCGCATTCGGTGTCCAATCCCATGGAACGGTTGTTCAGATTGGTCGATCCGATCCGCAGCAGACGGTCGTCGATGATCGACAGCTTGGCGTGCACGATGATCCGGTCGCCCTCGGCCGTGCGCGGGGCGAAGGCGAAGAAGCGGTTGTATTTGTCCGCCTGCTCCAGCCGATACAGAACCTCGGCCCGCGCCGTATCCATGGTCAGGCTGTCGAACCAGCTGGGGCTCTTGCCGGTGGAGACCAGTATGACCTCTGGCCCGTCCGCCTCGGCCAGCCGCTCGGCCAGGGCGGCGGCGATGATGGGCGAGGTGAAATACTGGTTCTCCAGATAAATCAGCTTTCTGGCGCGCCTGATGGCTTCCAGGTGCAAGGTTTCGTTCTCGCGCACCTCATGCCGCCCTCCCCACTTCGGCTCGGTGCGGGCGATACCCACCGGCACGTCGGTGATCTGAACCGGCACGCCGTCAGGCCAGGGGTCAGTGTCGGCTTGATCGGGCACGGTGCGCTCCCAGGTCGCGCGGAACCAGCGTTCGCGCGCCAGATCGCCCAGGGCGCGCGCCGCCTCCCCGTCCATGACGCACATGACCTCGTGCCGCGCCTTGCAGATCAGGCCGCTGGGCAGGGCGCGACGGGGATCGTGATCCAGATGCTCGGCCGAATCCCAGCGGTCGGTCGAAATGTCCCCGCCGCCGCAGAAGGCGATCCGATCGTCGATGACCACGACCTTCTGATGATGGCAGGCGCCGATGGGGCCGGGCGAATCCAGTCGGAATTCCACCATCCGTTTCCGGAACCACCGCTGCGCCTTGTGCGGATAAAAGCCCTGGGACGCCGCGATCAGCAGCGGCGACTTCCAGATCAGCAGCCGCACGTCCAGATCCGGCTTGCGCTTGACCAGCATCCGCAGTTGCCGACCGATCTCGGCGTGCCGGTCGCCGGGCCGCGCCTCGGGGTCCAGATGGGTGCGGGGATCGAACTGCCAGCCCAGAACGACGATCGACCGTTCAGCCTTATGGATCGCCGAGGCCAGGGCGTCGAAATAGGCCTCGTTCTCCATCAGAATCGCGAACCGATCCGCCACGGCGGTGCGCCACAGGCCCGGCCCCGGCGCCAGCAAGCTGCCTTCGTAGGAAGCGCCGTCAGTCATTCGCGTCGTTCTGTTCGCTTCTCGATCAATGGCTTGGAAGTCGATCACCCGTTCCACGCGCGCCCCCTCCGGTCAATCGTCATAGGGCGGGATTGTGACGTTCGCTCATCTCAGGCATAGTTTCGTCATCCGCCGCCGCACCTGGACGGCGCGACAGGGAGGGCTCGATGCAGGTGCTGGTCGAATTCATCGCCGGCTTCATCGCGCTTCTGGCCGCCGCCGTCCTGTCGCAGTTCGGCGTCGACCCCCACGCACCGTCGCAGGCTGACCGTGAAGTGCACCGGGTGGCCGACTGTTCCGCCACATCGTCGCCCTCGGACAGGCCGTCCCCGCGCAGCTGCTGATCTCGCTCGGTTCAGACCGTCTGTCTTGCGTCGAATCGTTACGGAAATGAACCGACTGGCGGATTCCTGTCGTCGCGCGCTTCAACTCGCGCGGTTCAGCCTCTAGGGTTCGACCGGGCGTGTCGCGCGGCACGCGAGTGTAGGGATCGAGTTGTCGGCGATGAAATCTCCCAAGCGACCGCCGCTGAAGTTGACCAATGAGGAAGCGGGCGCCGTCGAGGACGCACAGCCCGTCGTCGACGGTCTGGACGCGGCCGACGAAGAGGCCGCCCTGCCCGAGATCGAGCCGGCGCCTGAAGTCGTCCCCGAACGCCCCATGTCCGAACGTCGTCGTCGCCGCCTGCTGGAAGAACAGCGCCTGGCCGAAGAACGGGAGGTCGAGGCGGCGCGTCAGCAGCGCGTCCTGGCTGAAGCCTTCGACCTGCCCAGCGAACCCGCGCCTGAATCGACCGCCGCCGTCGAACTGGGCGTCGCCGCTGGCAAGCCCCTCGCCCCGTTCGAACGGTCGTCCCCGCCCGCCGTCAAGACCATCGCCGCCACGCACGCCCAACCGTCCGGCCGTCACGCCTATCTGATCGCCGGCGTCGCGTCGGCCCTGTGGATCGGCGGCGTCGCCTCCTGGGCCGCCTATGAGGTCGGGGCCGGGGGCGCCGATCTGGACCCGCTGCGGCTGGCCATCTACGCCCTGATCGCCCTGGCGCCCGCAGGCCTGGCCATTCTCCTGGCCCACGCCGTGCGCCAGGGCGCGGGCCTGGCCGCCGAGACCACGCGCGCGCGCCAGTTGGCCGAGGCTCTGGTCGCCCCCACCGCCCTCGCCGCCCAACAAACCGGCGAGGTGTTGCAGTCGCTGCGCTCCGACATCGACCACGCGGCCCTGGCCGCCGAGCGCGCCCGCAACGACATGGCCCTGTTGCGCGAAGCCCTGGCCCAGGAGACGGCACGCCTGAACGAGGCGGCCGAGACCGCAAGTCGCACCGCCCGTCGCCTGACCGAAAGTCTGGGCCGCGAACGCGACCAGATGCAGACCCTGGGCGTCCACCTGGATTCACAGGCCACCGGCGTCGTCGACGCCGTGGAACGCCAGTCCCGCATGGTGGCCGACGCCTCCGACCTGGCTCAGGCCCAGTTGCGCGAGGCCGAGGCGGCGCTGGCCGCCCGCGCCGCCGACCTGGCCGCCGCCGCCGGCGAAGCCCAGGACGCCGCCCGCGTCGCCGCCGAGGACCTGGCCCGCCAGACCATTCGACTGGAGAACGCCGGCTCCGGCGTCTCCGAACAGATTCAGTCGGTTGAGGAAGGTCTCAGCCAGCAGCGCGCAGCCCTTGTCACCGCCGCCTACGCCCTGCGCACCGACCAGGAGGACTTCTCCGCCCAGGTCGAAAGTCAACGCGCCCAGTTGATCGAACAACTGTCGGCCAGCCGCGCCGCCGCCGCCGACCTGGGCCAGGCCTCCCAGACCTCGGTGGAATCGATGCGCGACCTGGTCGAGGCGGCGGCCGATCAGTTCCGCGCCCTGGTGGACATGTCCCAGCGCGAGGCCGACGGTTTCGACGCCGCCACCAAGCTGGCCCTGGATCGGTTCGAGGCCCTGGCCGCCGAATCCCGCGACGTATTGATGGAGGAGACGCGCCGCGCCCTGGAACAGATGCGCGCCACGGCCGAGGATTCCCGCGCCGCCGCCGCCGATGCGGCCGAACAGGCCCGCCTGCGCGCCGACCGGTTGGGCGAAACTCTGTTCGAGGCCGCCCAGAAGGCCGACCAGGCCGCCGACGCCCGCATCGAGGACGCCCGTCGCATCGTCGCCGAAACCTCCCATCTGGTCGATCAGACGGGCGAGCGCATGGTCAGCCGGTTGGAGGCGATGATCGACCGGCTGAACGCCGCCCTGTCCGAGATCGACGCCGCCGTAGCCGATGTCGACGAGCGCGCCGCGCGCCTGCCTCAGGAAGCCCAGGCCCGCGCCGATGCGGTGCGCGCCACCGTCGAGGAAGGCCTGGCCTCTCTCGCCGCCGCCTCGCGCAAGGCGGCGGAGGACACCGAAGCCCTGGACGTCGGCTTCCAGGAACGGGTGCGCCGCAACTACGACATGCTGACCGAAGCGGTCCGGCTGATGGGCGTCGTGTCCGGCGACGCCCCCGCCGCACGCCGCCGCGAGATCGTGCCCGATCCCGAGCCGCGTTCCGCGCGCACGCCTGCGTCCGTCGAGGATCGCCGTTTCGGCCTGCGCGGCCGCCTGCGCCTGGAGCCGACGGACGCGCCCGCCGCCGAGCCCGAGAAAGGGCTGGACTGGAGCGACCTGGTGATCGGCGACGATCCTGCCGAGGCGCCGCTGGAACTGAACACCCCGGCTGTTCCGGCGGCGGAGGCAGAGGCCTTGTCCGACCGGGTGACGGCCGCCATCCGTCGGATGGGCGTCGATCCCAACGCCCTTCTGCCGCGTTCCCGCGTCGAGGAGGCCGCCCGGGCGATCGGCAGCGGCGACACCGACGGCGCGCGCGCCATCGTGCGCCGCGTGGCTCCGGCCGCGGTCCGCAGCGTCTCGCGCCGTGTGCTGGGCGACGCGGAACTGCGCAAGGACGCCGAGCGCTATGTCCGCCTCTTCGCCCAGGAGCTGGCGACCTCCGCGCGGGCGGGCGATGCGGCGGGCGTTCAGGGACGTCTGGCGTCAGACGCCGGCCGCGCCTTCATGCTGCTGGACGCCGCGGTCGGAGACCTGGGCTAAGCGGTCGGTCGGGGCTTGACGCGGCGCGCAAGTTCACGCCTCTTGCCTTGCGTCGCGGAACCGTCACGCATTGGGGGAAAGTATGGTGGATGCGACCTATCCCAGCGCCAGCGCCGCCCGAGCGGACCGTCGGCCGGGCATCGCCATCTGCACCTATGACGACGCGGACGGCGGCTGGGATCTGATCGAGGATCTGTCGGGCACGCCGTGGAGCCCTGCGGGCGCCCGCACGGTGCCGGTGTCCGGCGGCGATCCTGACGCCCTGGCCTCGCGCCTTGGCGATCATCTCAGGAACGGAGACTGCCGTGCGGTCCTGCTGGTCGGGCGCACGCACAAGGCCGGAGGGTTCCGTGTCCAGATGCGCGCCGAGAACCGGGCGCTGGACCGCAGGGAGCGGCTGTCCCTGACCGGTCCGGGCCTCGCCCGCACCACCGCCCCTGTCGCCGACATCCTTCGCGCCCTGAACGCGGCCGGTCTGGCCGCCGATGCGTCCTCCGACGCTGAGGAGGACGCCGGCTCCTACATCCTCTATCGCGTCCTTGCCGACCTGCCGGATGGTCCGCACGTCCCCGCCGTCGGCCTGCTGCGCGCCCCGATCCCGGCGGACGAGACGGCGGTGCGCAAGGGCGTGAAGGCGGCCGCTTCGGCCATGGCCGGACATCTGTCGCCACAGCCCCGCGCCTAGGCCGACCGCGTCCGACGACTCTTCAGACTCAGAACCGCCAGCAGCCCCACGCCGGCCAGCCCCGCCATCGCCAGATAGCCGCCGCTCCCGAACGCATCGTACAGCGGCCCGCTAGCCAGGGTCGCCAGACCGATCAGCACCCCGGCCGACAGCATGGAGTTCAGGGTCTGCGCCGCCGTATGGCTGTCGCGCGGGGCCAACCGTTCGATCAGTTCGACGCCCGCCAGATAGCTGGCGGCGAAGCTCAGCGCGTGCAGGGCCTGCAACGGCCACAGCAGCCACAGCGACGGCGCGGCCGCCATCGCCGTCCAGCGCAGGACCGCAGCCCCCGCCGCCACGGTCAGCAGCGTCTCCGGCCCGATCCCGCGCCGCCGTCGCCACGGATCGACCGCCCACATGAAGCCGATCTCGATCACCACGGCGAAGGCCCACAACAGTCCGGTCGTGGACGACTCGATCCCCTGCGCCCGCCACAGGATCGCGGAAAAGCCGTAGTAGAAGGCGCGGGCCGCCTGAACGGCGCCGATCGCCATCAAGGCCGTCATAAGAACCGGCTGTCTCAATAATCGCCCCAGTCCGCGAAACCGCTCCCATCCGGCCAGGGGCGCGCCATCGTTGAACGGCTCGGGCGGCAGAACCCGCCAGGCCGCGACCGCCACCCCGACATAGGCCAGGGTCACGATCACGATCACCGCCTCTGCTCCGGTCAAACGCAACAGAAAGCCGACGACGATGTTGGTGATCAGAAAGGCCGCCGAGCCGAAACCGCGCGGCACGGCGAAGGTGAAGGCTTCGCGCCGCGCCAATCTGAGGGTCAAGACGTCGGTCAGGGGGATCAGGGCCGCCGCGCTCGTCGCGCCGATGAACCAGCATACGGCCCAGGCTGCGAATCCCTCGACCAATCCGGCCGCGCCATAGCCGAGGGCCGCCGCCACGGCCAGCAGGGCGATGGGCGTGCGGCGAAAGCGGAACCCGTCGGCCCAGACGGCGATGGCCGGGCCGGTGATCAGGCGCGCCAGCATGGGCGCGGCCAAAAGCACCCCGATCTCGGCCCCGCTCAGCCCCTGCGCCCGCATCCACAGGCCCGCATAGGGCAGGCTGACTCCCGTCCCCATGAACATCAGGGCGTATTGCAGCGCCGCGCGTGTCCGAGATTCGATCCTCATCCGCGCCGTCCTAGCAGACTTCGCCGCCCGCCAAGCCGCTTCCCTGCAAGGCGTTCAGGTCCTAGGGTCGGCTCCATGACCGCAGACCGCAATCTGATCGTCTTCGCCGCCCTGAACGGCGCCCTCGCCGTGGCCCTGGGGGCCTTCGCCGCGCATGGCGCCGGCCCCCAGATCAAGACGCTGTTGCAGACCGGCTCGCACTATCAGCTGGGCCACGCCGTCTTCGCCCTGGCCTGCGCCCTGTGGACGGGCGGCGGCGGCCTGGCGCGACTGGCGGGCTGGTTGGGGGCGGCCGGCGGCCTGGTCTTCAGCCTGGCGTTGGCCGCCATCGGTCTGCTCGGCCTGCCGGCCATGGGCGCGGTCGCTCCGATCGGCGGATTGCTGATGATCGTCGGTTGGCTTTGCCTGACCTTTGCGGCATTGCGTTCCTGACGCCCTGTTCGGCCGCCTTCGGCCGCTGAGAAAGACTCTACGATCCATGGCCTTCCCGACGTCTGCTGAACCGCGCCGCGAACTCTATCCCGAGATCGAACCCTATGCGTCGGGCTGGATGAAGACGGACGGCGTGCATGAGATTTATTACGAGGAAAGCGGCAATCCCGACGGCCGTCCCGTCGTCGTCCTTCACGGCGGCCCCGGCGGCGCGGTCAATCCGGGCATGCGGCGCTATTTCGACCCCGCCCGCTATCGCATCATCATGTTCGACCAGCGCGGCTGCGGCAAATCCCGCCCGAACGCCTCGCTGGAGGACAACACCACCTGGGACCTGATCCGCGACATCGAGCGGCTGCGCGAGTTGTGCGGCGTCGACAAATGGGTGGTGTTCGGCGGCTCCTGGGGTTCGACCCTGTCGATGGCCTACGCCATCACCCATCCCGCGCGATGCCTGGCCCTGGTGCTGCGCGGCATCTTCCTGCTGACGAAAAAGGAACTGCACTGGTTCTACCAGGACGGCGCCTCGATGATCTTCCCCGACGCCTGGGAACGGTTCGTCGCCCCCATCCCGGAGGCCGAGCGCGGCGACCTGATGGCGGCCTATTACAAGCGTCTGATCGGCGAGGACGTAGCCGAGCGCGAACGCTGCGCCGTCGCCTGGTCCAGCTGGGAAGGTGAAACCGTCAGCGTCGAGGGTCCGAACGCCCGCCCGGACAAGTTCGCGGAACCCGAGTTCGCCGTCGCCTTCGCCCGGATCGAGAACTGGTATTTCACCAACGACGGCTTCTTCGACTCCGACGACTGGATCCTGAAGAACGTGGATCGGATGCGCCATATCCCCTGCTGGATCGCCCAGGGCCGGTTCGACGTGGTCACGCCTATTTCAGGCGCCTGGGCCCTGCACCGCGCCTGGCCCGAGGCCCGGTTGGACATCGTCGGTGACGCCGGTCACGCCTCCTCCGAGCCCGGCATCGTGGACAGCCTGGTCCGCGCCACCGACTGGGCGGTCGTCGTCTGAAAAGCGAAAGGGCCGCCGCGCGTCACGCGCCGCAGCCCTTGATCCGCCTCAGCGGCGAACCGTCTGACGATCCAGGCTGAAGGCGCCAGGCCCGGCCGCGAAGATGTACAGGAAGACGAAGCAGAACAGGATGGCCGCATCCCCGCCGTTCACGGCCGGATACGGGCTTTTCGGCGCGTGGAACATCCAATAGGCCACCGCCATCTGGCCCGAGGCGATAAAGGCCGCCGGCCGCGTGAACAGGCCCAGGATCAGCAATCCGCCGGTCACGATCTCGATGACGCCGCCGATTCCGAACAGGGACGCCAGCGCCTGCTGCCCCGGTTCGGCGCCGGCTGGAAAGCCGAACACCTTCACCACCCCGTGGGCCAGAAACAACAGACCCGCCACGATTCGCAATGCCGCCAGCAACTGCGGCGACCACCGCCCCGCCTGATTGAACATTCGCTTCCCTCCTTGAGACTGGACCCCGCACGATACGGTTCGCCCGGTCGGCTCGATGTCCGACCGGGCAGCAGGATGATCCGAAAACTCAGGCGGCGTCCACCAGCACGATCTCGGCGTCAGACAGGGCCTTGACCGTGACGACTTCCTCCTGGGCGATGGCGACGCCGTCGCGGGCGTTCAACCGAACCCCGTTGACCTCCACCTCGCCCTTGGCGGGCACCAGATAACCGCGACGGGCGACGCCCAGCGGATAGTCGGCGCTGTCGCCGGCGTTCAGGGTCGCAGCCACGATCCGCGCATCGGTGCGGATCGGCAGGGCGTCGTCGTCCCCGTCGAAGCCAGAGGCCAGGACCACGAACTGGCCCGAACGCTCGCCCTTGGGGAAGGGTTTGGAGCCCCAGCTGGGCGCTTCGCCGCGCTTGGTCGGTTCGATCCATATCTGGAAGATCCGGGTCAGTTCCGGCTCTGCGTTGTATTCCGCGTGACGGATGCCGGTGCCCGCGCTCATCACCTGGACGTCGCCCGCGACCGTGCGGCCCTTGTTGCCCAGGCTGTCCTCGTGGGTGATGGCCCCGTCGCGCACATAGGTGATGATCTCCATGTCGGCGTGGGGATGGGGCGGAAAGCCGGTCCCCGGCGCGATCTCGTCGTCGTTCCAGACCCGCAGGTTGCCCCAGCTCATCCGCGCCGGGTCGTAGTAGTTTGCGAAAGAAAAGTGGTGTTTGGCGTTCAGCCAACCGTGGTTGGCGCCGCCCAGGGTGTCGAAAGGTCTGCGCTCGATCATTGTTCTATCCTCTCGCCGGGCCGTCCTGGCGTCATTGGCTTGACGCCAAGATAGAGATCGGCGACCGAACAGAAATAGAAACAGTCGAAACTCATCGTTTCCTGTCGCGGAGCCGCCCATGTCCCGCCTGCCCGATCTCGAAGCCCTGGCCATCTTCGCCAAGGTGGCCGAGACTCAATCCTTCTCGGGCGCCGCCGACCAGTTGGCCCTGTCCAAGGCCACCGTCTCCAAGGCCGTCGCCCGGCTGGAGCAGCAACTCAAGACCACCCTGCTGCATCGCACCTCGCGTCGCTTCGCCCTGACCGACGCCGGCCGCAGCCTGGCCGCCCGCGCCGGCCTGATGCTGGCCGAGGCCGAGGGCGCCGTGTCCGAGGCGCTGGACATGTCCGTCACCCCGCGCGGTCTGGTGCGTCTGGCCGCGCCCATGTCCTTCGGCATGGCCTATGTCGCCCCTGCCCTGCCCCAGTTTCTGGCCACCCACCCCGATGTCTCCATCGACCTGCATCTGTCGGACGAGGTGATCGATCTGGTCGGCGGCGGCTTCGATTGCGCTCTGCGGATCGCCGCCTTGGAGGATTCGTCCCTGACCGCGCGCAGATTGCGTCCGGTCAACCGGATGCTGGTCGCCTCGCCCGCCTATCTGGCCCAGCGGGGCCGACCGACCCATCCGGACGATCTGAACCGCCACGCCTGCCTGTGCTATGCCTATATGCCCACGCCCGACGTGTGGCGTTTCTCCAATGCGGCGGGCGAAGAGGTGGCGGTGCGCCCACGCGGCCCTTTGCGCGCCAACAACTCCGACGCTCTGACCGCCTCGCTCTGCGCCGGCCTTGGCCTGTTTCCGCAGCCGGACTTCATCGCCTGGAAGGACATCGCCGATGGCCGGTTGGAGACGGTCATGACCGACTGGCGCCTGCCGCCCATCGCCCTACATCTGGTCGCCCCCAGCAGCGGACCGCGCCCGGCGCGGGTCACGGCCCTGATGGATTATCTGGCCCGGACTTTCAGCGGTCCGCTGTGGCCCGGCGATACGGTGGGCCGTTAAGGCCTCAGCCGCACTTGACCTCGCGGATCACGCCCGTCGCCTCGTCATAGACGAAGTTCACCCGGTTCTCGCGATAGTCCATGGTCGCCGCGCAGGTGGTGCACAGGACGCGGAAGGTCTGGCCAGCCGGCGCGCTGGGCAATGTGGAGCGATTGCGCCCGACATAGCTCTGATAGTCCTCGACCTTGCAGGCCTTATAGGCGGTCTCGCCACCGGGCGTCTCGGTCGACTGCGTCGGGGCGCAGGCCGACAGCGTCAGGGCCCCGGCGCAGGCCAGCAGGCTCGACATCAGGATCGTCTTCATGGTCGTCTCCCTTGCGTGGCGGATCAGCCGCACCGAACCTGTTCGATGACGCCCGTCTGCTCGTTGTAGAAGATGTTCAGCCTATAGGCGGAAAAATCCTGCGTCACCGGGCAGGTGGTGCAGGTCACGCGCCGGTTCACCACATCCACCGGCACCGGAATCTCGGTCTTGGAGCGGCCCACCAGATATTGCATCTCGCCGGCCTTGCAGAAGTCCTGGGTCTGGCCGGTCGGCATCCGCGTGCCTACGGGCGGATTGACCTGGGCCTGTTCGATGGTGCGCGGGGCGGAGGCGTCGGACGCCGGCGTCGAACAGCCGGCCAGAAGCGCGAAAGCGATCAGGCCGCCTTTTCCCAGCGCCCTTCGTCCGTTTGCCGCCAATAGGACAGGGCGGCGGCTTGATCCTTCAGCGCCTTCCAGCGGCCCCGGGCGTGCTGCAGCGCCGTCTCGTCCCGTCCGTCGAAAATGATGAAGCATCGTTCGAACCCTTCCGTCGCGCCCAGTTCTGCGTCGTCCACTATGAACAGCGCCTGAGCGGCGTTCAGGTTCTCGCCCGTCTCGCTTAGCAGGACAGGTTGGCGCTCGGCGTGCGGCTGGTCTGCCCGGCCGTGCGGCAGGAAGCTTTCGTCCCGAAACGTCCACAGCGTCTCGTCGATCGCATCCAGCCGATGCGAATGCGCCGACTTGATCAGGGCGCGCCACCCCCGCTCGAGCGTCTTCTCGAGCAGGGTCGGCAACACCTGATCCAGCGTCGACCGCTCCAGATGATAGAACCAGATTTCGGGCTTGCCGCTCATCCGGCCCTACCTCCAGCGATCAACCTTCGTAGGAATCCGCCACCATCCGATCCAGGGTCCGGACGGCGAAGCCGACGCCGCCCTCGGGCACGGTGGGGCTGGGGCTCTTGTTCGTCCAGGCGGTCGGGGCGATGTCCAGGTGCGCCCACGGCACGCCGTTCGTGAAGCGCTGCAGGAACAGGGCGGCGGTGATCGAGCCGCCGGCGCGGCCGTTGCCGGTGTTCTTCACATCCGCGATCTTCGAATCGATATGCTGTTCGTAGATCTCGGGGATCGGCATGCGCCAGAAGTTCTCGCCCACCTTCTTCGCCGCCGCCAGGATCGGATCGGCCACTGCGTCGGAGTTCGAGAAGACGCCTGCGTAGTCCAGACCCAGGGCCACGATCATGGCGCCCGTCAGGGTGGCCAGGTCGATCATGAACTTCGGCTTGAAACGTTCCTGCGTGTACCAAAGGGCGTCGGCCAGCACGAGGCGGCCCTCGGCGTCGGTGTTGATGACCTCGACCGTCTGGCCCGACATGGACACCACGACATCTCCCGGACGCTGGGCGTTGCCGTCAGGCATGTTCTCGACCAGGCCCAGCACGCCCACGGCGTTGACCTTGGCCTTCCGGCCGGCCAGGGCGATCATGGTTCCGGTCACGGCGGCGGCGCCGCCCATGTCCCACTTCATGTCTTCCATGCCGTCGGCCGGCTTGATGGAGATGCCGCCGGTGTCGAAGCAGACGCCCTTGCCGACGAAGGCGATGGGCTGGCCGCCCGCCTCGCCGCCCTTCCACTGGATCACGGCCAGCTGGCTTTCGCGACGGCTGCCCTGGCCAACGCCCAGCAGGGTGCGCATGCCCAGCTTCTCCATCTCGGCCTCGCCGAGGATTTCGACCTCCAGGCCCAGGCTTTCCAGCGCCTTGACGCGCCTGGCGAACTCGGCCGGATAAAGGACGTTGGCGGGCTCGGACACCAGGTCGCGGGCGAAGATCACCCCGTCCGCCACGGCCGACAGCGGCTCCAGCGCGGCCTCGGCGGCGCGCAGGTCCGAGGTCACGACGCGGATCGTCGTCACCGACGGAATCTTGTCGGCCTTCTGTGTGGTCCGGTATTTGTCGAACCGATAGGCGGCCAGACGCGCGGCGAAGGCGACCCGCGCCGCCTGTTCCGCCGACAGGTGCGCGGCGTCGATGGTCAGGACCTCTGCGCCCGACAGCTTCACCGCCGCATAGGCGGCGCCGCCGAAGGCTTCGACCGCCAGGTCGTCCTGCTTGTCCTGCGCGCCCGCGCCGACCAGCAGCACGGTGTCGGCGTCGACGCCCTGCAGCGCGGCGACGCCTAGGGTCTGCCCCGCCTTGCCGGTGAAACGGCTCTTGGTCATGGCTCTGGTCAGGGCGCCGCCGGCCTTGGCGTCCAGCGCCTGGCCCGCAGCCGTCAGGACGCGGTCTTCATAAACGGCGACCGCGAGGATTTCAGCGGCGTCGACGGCGGCGACGAACTCGATCTTCATTCAACGAACTCCAGCCAGGCCCCACCTGGCGTCTGCAACGGCGAAAAGACAATGGCGCGTCTGCGTTGTCGCGGACGCGCCCTGATGTGCTACTAGATGCGCCTCAATATCGCCGCCTGCAACCGGGCGAAGTTCATCCGCCCATGACCCTGATTCAACGCTATCTTTTTCGACAGATTTCACTGCCCGTGGTCGCAGCGTGCGCCGCATTGGCGGGAATCGGGATTCTGAGCCAGAGCCTGGACCAACTGGAGGTCATCGTCGAACGTGGCCAGAGCGTGTGGGTCATGGTCAAGCTGACGCTTCTGGCCCTGCCCCAGCTCTTGTCCGTGATCCTGCCCATCGGTCTTTTCGTGGGCGCCCTGATCGCCCTGACCCGCCTGCAGCGCGAACAGGAAATGACCGCCGCCTTCGCTGGCGGCATGACGCGCTGGCAGGTGATCTCTCCGGCCGCGCGCTTGGCCGTGCTGGTCGCGCTCGTCACCCTGTTTGTCAATCTGTTCATGCTGCCCTGGGCCCAGCACGAGGCGCGCCGCCAGGCCTTCGCCATCCGCACCGACCTGGCCGCCCTGCTGGTCGAGGAGGGCCAGTTCGTACAGGGCCCGGACGGCCTGACCGTCTATGTCCAGCAGATCGAGCAGAACGGCCTGCTCAAGAACCTGTTCGTCTATCTGGACGACGGCAAGAAGGTCACGACCTGGAACGCGTCCGAGGCCCGGTTCGGCCGCGCCGGCGGCGTGCCCGTCCTGACCCTGACGGACGGTTCCTGGCAGCAATATTCCTCGAACGGGGTGCTGAACTATCTGTCGTTCGACAACTACACCCTGGACCTGACGCCGTTCGCCGGCACCACCGAGGTGATCCGCTACAAGCCGTCGGACCTCTATCTGCGCCAGTTGCTGAACCCCTCTCCCAAGCTGCTGGAAACCGCTGGCTCTCGCGGCGAACTGCTGGCCGAGGCCCATTCGCGCCTGTCCTCGCCGCTGTACGCCCTGGTCGCCATGGCCCTGGCCCTGGCCGCCATTCTGGGCGGCGCCTTCAGCCGGACCGGCTATTCGCTGCGAATCGCCAAGGCGGCCGGCCTGTTCCTGCTGGTCCGTGTCATCGGCTACGGCCTGGTGGCCGCCAGCGCCTGGAACGCCTGGATGAACATCCTCCAATATGTCGTGCCGATCCTGGCCATCGCCGTGGCGATGCGGGTGCTCTTCCGCGCCTTGAAGCCTCGGCGATCCAGACGGCGTCGCGCCGGCGCCCTGAAAGCGAGGACCGCATGACCGCCCTCGGCTTCCATCCCCGGCGTTATTCGCCGCACCTGCCCCGTCTGGGCCGGATCGAACGCTATGTCCTGGTGCAGCAGCTGCGTTCGCTGGGCGTCGCCCTAGCGGTGATATCGGCCCTGGTCATGTTGATCGACTTCGTGGAGGTGTCGCGCGGCCTGGGCTCCAGCATGGACCTGTCCGCCGTCCGCATCCTCTATCTGGTCATGCTGAAGTCGCCGTCGGTGATCGTTCAGCTGCTGCCCTTCGTCTTTCTGTTCGGCACGCTTGGCGCCTTCATCGGCCTGAACCGGCGCAGCGAGCTGATCGCCATGCGGGCGGCCGGCGTCTCGGCCTGGCGTTTCGTCCTGCCGGCGGCGGGCATGGCCTTCGCGCTGGGCGTCCTGACCGTGACCACGCTGGGGCCCCTGGCGTCGGCCGGCGACGGCCTGTGGCAACGTGAACGCGCCCGCATCTCGGGCGCCGTTCCCGGCGCGGGCGAGCAGCAGGCCATCTGGCTGCGCGAGGGCGACGACCAGCGTCAGATGATCATCCGCGCCGGCCGTCAGGATCGCGCCAACGCGCGCCTGCTGGACGTCAACTTCTTCATCTACACCACCGGCCCGAACGGGCGGCGCACCTTTTCGGAACGGATCGACGCCCAGTCGGCCACCCTCAGCGCCGGACGCTGGCGTCTGACCAATGCGATCGGCGCCAGCATCGGCCAGCGCGCGGTCTCGTATTCGACCCTGGACCTGACCTCCAGCCTCGCGGACAAGGAGGCGTTCGAGCGGTTCGCCCGGCCCCAGGCGACGCCCTTCTGGTCGCTGCCGAACCAGATTCAGCGTATCGAGAACGCCGGCTTCACCTCCACCACCTATCGCCTGCGCTTCCAGCAGCTTCTCGCCACGCCGCTGGTGTTCGCGGCCATGTCGATTCTGGCGGCGGCCTTCTCCCTTCGGCTGATGCGTCTGGGCGACATGGCGCGGATGAGCGTGGCGGCCGTGGTGCTGGGCTTCGCCTTCTTCTTCCTGAACCAGTTCTCGTCGGCCATGGGCTCGGCCGAGGTGGTGCCGCCCTTCGTCGCCGCCTGGCTGCCGCCGGTTCTGACGGCGCTCGCCGCCTTCACCTTGCTGTTCTATACCGAAGACGGCTAGAGCCTGATCGCCTTGGACGAAGCCGCGAACCCCGTCCCCAGACCACGGATGGCCTATGCAGAGTGACCGCCGCCCCCGGCGTTTCATCGATTTCCGACAAGGGCTTCTGGCCGGGGTCGCGCTTGCGGCCTGGGCGCCGCTGGCCTCGTCGGCGCTCGCCCAGGCGCAACCTGCTGCAGAGGTCCGCACGCCGGCGCCCGCAGCCGACGGCCTGCCCGAAGGCGCGGTCTATGTCGACGCCGCCAGCGCCACGCGTCAGGGCGATGTCGTCACCGCCGTCGGCACGCCGGATCAGCGCGTCTATCTGCGCACACGCGGCCATGTCCTGCGCGGGGAGAGCCTGTCCTACGATCTGCTGGCCGGCACGGCGGCCGCCGACGGTCGGGTCGAGGCGGTCGCCCCCGACGGCACGGTCGTCTACGCCAGCCATCTGGAGCTGGACAAGGATCTGAAGACCGGCGTGGCCGTCGACTTCGCCACCCGCCTGAACAACGGCGCCAGCCTGATGGCCGCCACCGCCGTGCGCCGGACCGAAACCGTCAGCGAGCTGAACTACGCCCTCTTCACCCCCTGCCCCATCTGCGACGAGAAGGGACCCCGCCGCCCGACCATCTCGATCCAGGCCGAAAAGGTGGTGCAGGACGAACAGCTGCGCGCGGTGCTGTATCGCAACGCCGTCTTCTATGTCGGCCCGGTCCCCGTCTTCTACACCCCCTATTTCGCCCACCCGGACCCGTCGGTCGAGCGCGCCTCGGGCTTTCTGGTCCCCATCATCAACTACGACCAGGGGCGCGGCCTGTCGGTGGAGGTTCCCTATCTCCACGTCGTCTCCAAGTCCGAGGACTGGTTGATCAGTCCCCAGATCAACACCCGGATCGCCCCCCTGCTCAACCTGCAATGGCGGCGCCGTTTCGCCGACGGCATGATCGTGGCGCGCGGCGGCTATACCTACGAACGCCACTTCGACGACTTCGACCTGAACGGAGACGGCGACTTCGAAAGCAACGTCCGCTTCGGCGACCGCGAACACCGCAGCTATCTGCTGTCGCACGGGGCCTTCGATCCAGACGGTCCGTGGCGTTATGGCTTCACGGCCGAGCGGACCTCGGACAAGACCTTGTTCGACCGCTACGACGTCCGCAGCCCCTATCAGGACAACGGTCTTTATTACGGCGACCGCCGCCGTCTGATCAGCCAAGTCTACGCCGAGCATCAGACCGACCGCTCCTACGTCTCGGTCGCCGCCTTCTCGATCCAGAGCCTGCGGGTCGATCCGCGCTTCGCCGCCACCGACTTCCGCGACCCGAACGGCTACAAGGTGTTCGAGAGCGACGGCGACCTGCCCCTGGTCGCCCCCCTGGTCGAGGCGCGGTGGGAACCGCACGACCTGGTCTTCGGCGGACGCCTGCGGCTGAAAGGCTCGGCCGTGGCGCTGTACCGCGACAACTTCGTCGGCGCGCCGATCCTGAACCCGGACCTGGTCCCGCCCGTCACCACGGGCCTGGGCGGCGTCGACAGCCGCCGCATCACCGGACAAATGGAATGGCGCCGCACCGTCATCCTGCCCGTCGGATTGCGGATCGAGCCGTTCCTGGACACCCGGGTCGACCTCTATTCCCTGTCGGACCTGCCGCCGATGATGGGCTTCGGCGGCAACGAGACGGTGTCCCGCTCGCGCCTCAGCGCCGGGGTGGACGTCAGCTATCCGCTGATCAAGCGCACGGCCGGCGCCGACATCATCCTGGAGCCGGTGGCCCAGATGTCGGTGTCCAACAGCGCCGATCTGGACCCTCGCATCCCCAACGAGGACGCTCAGATCATCGAATTGGACGAATCGTCCCTGTTCCGCATGGACCGCTTTTCGGGCTACGACCTGATCGAGGGCGGGGCGCGCCTGACGGCGGGCGGCCGCGCCACCATCCGCTGGTCCGAGAGCCGCAGCGCCAGCCTGTTCATCGGTCGCAGCCATCGCTTCAACCGCGAGGACGCATTCCGCACCAGCATCCCGGACGCGCCGGCCCGTCTGTACGACCCCAGCGGCCTGGCGTCGGAGACTTCGGACTGGGTGGTCCAGGGCAGCTTCTCGCCATCGGACCGCATCCGCAGCTGGGCCCACGCCACCATCGACGGCTCGGGCGATGTGCGCCGAGCCGAGGCCGCGCTGGACGGCCGTTGGGGCCGCCGCAATCTGGCCAGCGTCAGCTACATTCTGGACCGCTCCAACCCCCTGCCCGGCCCGCTGAACCGCAACTACGAGTTCGTCCAGCTGACGGGCCAACAGTTCGTCTACGGCAACTGGGGCTTCACCGTCGCGGGCATCGCCGATCTGCGAGAAAACCAGATCACCCGGTCCGAGGTCGGCCTGTTGTTCGACGACGACTGCCTGCGGTTCGAACTGGGCTTCCGGCGCGACAACACGCGCGTGCGGCCCAGCGGCCCCTCCGAAGGGGTTTATGTGCGCCTAAACCTCGCCACTTTCGGAGGTTCAGGTTATGGACAGGGCGAAATGCGTTGAGCATGACGCTTGACGGGGCGCGACCGCCTGCCGGCCTGGCTGGCGGACCGCTGTTAGGAATCAGGACGACCGATGGGTTTGATGCGTTATTCGACGGGGGCTGCGCTCGCGGCGCTCCTCCTCGCCGGTTCGGCCTATGGCCAGACGGCCCAAGCCCAGGCTCAGGCGCCCGCTCGCCCGGCCGCCCAACCTTCGGCGCAAGGCCCCGCCGCCGCCGGGGCGCCCAATCCTGCGGCCGGCGACACGCCGACCCGTCCGGCCGCCGCCCAGCCCCAGTTCCAGCTGGCGGACGGCATCGTCGCCACCGTCAATGACAAGATCATCACCGGCTTCGACCTGCGCCAGCGCATGCTGATGCTGATCGCCTCGTCGCAGATTCAGCCGACCGAGGAGAACCTGCCCGCCATCCAGCAGGCGGCCCTGAACGCCCTGATCGAGGATCGCCTCAAGAATCAGGAACTGGCCAAGTTCGCCGACCAGTTGAAGGTCACGGACGAGGAAGTGGACGAGGAAATCGCCCAGATGGCGCGCCAGGCCGGCGCGACGCCCCAGGCCTATCTTGAGTTCCTCCAGCAGGGCGGCATCCGGCCCGAGACCTTCCGCGAGAACCTGCGCACCGAGATCGGCTGGAGCCGACTGACCGGCGGCCGCTTCGGCTCGCGCGCGCGGCCCAGCCCGCTTCAGGTGGACCAGGAACTGCGTCGCCTGAACGCCGCCGCCGCTCAACCGCAATATCTGATCGGTGAAATCTACATCGACGCCGCGCGCGTCGGCGGCCAGCAGGCGGCTCTGAACGGCGCCCGCCAACTGGTGCAGCAGATCATCCAGGGCGCCCCCTTCCAGGCCGTGGCCCAGCAGTTCTCCTCGGCCCCGTCCGCCTCGGCCCGTGTGCCCGGCGACGCCGGCTGGGTGGTCAAGGGCACGGTTCAGCCCGCCCTCCAGGCCATCTTCGACCAGCTTCAGCCCGGCCAGCTGTCCAACCCCGTCGCCGTCGATGGCGGGGTCTACATCATCTACATGCGCGACAAGCGCGACGGCGCCGCCACCAGTCTGGTCTCGATGAAACAGGCCATGGTCGAACTGCCGGAAACCGCCAGCGAGGCGGAAGTCGCCGCCGCGACCGCCAAGCTGGAGACCCTGCGTCAGGGCCTGACCTGCGACAACATCATGTCCCAGGCGCGCGCCACCGCCGGCGTCACCTATGCGGACTTGGGCGAATCCGACGTTCAGAACCTGGCGCCCCAGTTCCAGCAGTTCGCCCGCACCGGAGAGGTCGGCGCCGTCAGCAGCCCGATCCGCACGCCTCTGGGCCTGCATCTGGTCGCCGTCTGCGGTCGTCGCGTCGGCGGGCCGGACGTGCCCACCCGCCAGCAGGTCGAGAATCGTCTGCGCGCCCAGAACCTGCAGGTCCTGGACCGTCGCTATCTGCGCGATCTGCGCAACGACGCCTTGATCGAGGTCAAGTGACCGCTGCGGCCGCGCCTCTGGTCCTGACGCTGGGCGAACCCGCCGGCGTCGGGCCCGAGATCACGGCCGCCGCCTGGACCACGCTGAAGGATCAGTCCTTGGCCTTCGCCGTGATCGGCGACGCGGCCCTGCTGCGCGCCCAAGGCGTTCCGGTGGTTGAGATCGACAGTCCCCTGGACGCCGCCGACCGTTTCGCCCGCGCCCTGCCGGTCATCCACCGCCCCCTGCCCGTTCCGGTGGTTCCCGGGCGTCCCGACCCGGCCAACGCTCCCGCCGTCGCCGACGGCATCGAGGAGGGGGTCGGCTTCGCCCTGTCGGGCCAAGCCTCGGGCGTCGTCACCGCGCCCATCGCCAAGGCGCCCATGTACGCCTCGGGCTTCCGGTTTCCCGGCCATACGGAATTCATCGCCGAACTGACGGCCGACGCCCCTTACGCGGGCACGCGCGGCCCCGTGATGATGCTGACCGCGCGCGATCTGCGGGCCTGCCTCGTCACCATCCACGTCGCCCTGGACCAGGTTCCCGAACTGGTCACGGGCGAGCGCGTGGCCCGCACCGCCCGCGTCGTCCATGAAAGCCTAAGGCGCGACTTCGCCATCGCCCGTCCGCGCCTGGCCATGGCCGCCCTGAACCCCCACGCGGGCGAAGGCGGCGCTCTGGGCCTGCAAGAGATCGAGACCTTGATCCCTGTCGCGGAGCAGCTGCGAGGCGAAGGGATCGACATCACTGACCCGCGTCCCGCCGACACCCTGTTCCATGACGAAGCCCGCGCGACCTATGACGCGGCCATCTGCATGTATCACGACCAGGCCCTGATCCCGGTCAAGACGCTGGACTTCTGGGGCGGGGTCAATGTCTCCTTGGGCCTGCCGGTCATCCGCACCTCTCCGGACCACGGCACGGGTTTCGACATCGCCGGCAAGGGCGTCGCGCGCTCGGACAGCCTGATCGCCGCCATCCGCCTGGCTTCGGAGATGGCGGCGGCGCGCGCCGCGCGCTAACAGGGCGTGTGACCGACCTTCCCTCCCTCCGCGAAACCCTGGACGCCCACGGCCTTTCGGCCAAGAAGAGCTTCGGCCAGCATTTCCTGCTGGACCTGAACGTCACCCGCAAGATCGTGCGGCTGGCGGGCCCGTTCGAGGGCCGCGCCGTTATCGAGGTCGGCCCCGGCCCCGGCGGCCTGACCCGCGCCCTGCTGGAATCCGACGCCGGTGCCGTGGTTCTGGTCGAGAAGGACCCGCGCTTCATTCCGCTGCTGTCCGAACTGGACGACGGCTCCGGCCGCCTGACCATCGTCGAGGCGGACGCCCTGAAGGTGAAGGAGGCGGACCTGGTCGCCGGCCCCGCCCATCTGGTTTCCAACCTGCCCTACAACGTCGGCACGGCCCTGCTGATCAAATGGCTGACCGGGCCGTGGCTGCCGCACAGCCTGACCCTGATGTTCCAGAAGGAGGTCGCCGAGCGCGTCGCCGCTGCCCCCGGCGAGGACGCCTATGGCCGTCTGGCCGTCATCTCCCAGGCCGTCTGCACCGCCCGCATCGTCATGCACCTGCCCGCCGCCGCCTTCACCCCGCCGCCCAAGGTGGCCTCGGCCGTGGTCCGCCTGGACCCGCTGCCCGAACGTCCCGCGCCCGAGCGATTGAAGAAGCTTGAGCGCGTCACCGCCGCCGCCTTCGGCCAGCGCCGCAAGATGCTGCGCTCCAGCCTGAAGCAACTGGGCGGCGCCGCCCTGTGCGAGGCCGCCGGCATCGAACCCGACGCCCGCGCGGAAACCATCGACGTCGCGGGCTTCCTGAGATTGGCGGATGCCCTAAAATGACCGTCGAACCTTTCCGCGCCATATCCGTCAGCCGTCTGGCCCATCAGTTGAAGGTCGAGGGCCGGTCGATCATCCATATGGAGTTCGGCCAACCGTCCACGGGCGCCCCCGCCGCCGCCATCGCCCGCGCCCATCAGGTGCTGGACCGGGACGCCATGGGCTATTGGGAAAGCCCCGACCTGCGCGCCCGGATCGCCCGCCTGTACGACGACCGCTACGGCGTCGCGGTGGACCCCGAGCGGATCGTCCTGACCAACGGTGCCTCGCCAGCCCTTGTTCTGGCCCTGACGACCCGGTTCCGGCCCGGCGACCGCATCGCCCTGGCCCGTCCCGGCTATGTCGCCTATCGCAACACCCTGCGCGCCCTGCACCTGGAGCCGGTGGAGATCGCCTGTGGGCCCGAGACCCGCTTCCAACTGACGGCGGCGCAGCTGGAAGCCCTGGACCCGGCCCCCGCCGGCGTCATCATCGCCAGCCCGGCCAATCCAACCGGGACCATCATCCCGGCCGAGGAACTGGCCGCCATCGCCCAGGTCTGCCGCGACCGTGGCGTCGCCATCGTCTCGGACGAAATCTATCACGGCCTCAGCTACGTCGGCCCCACCCCCTCCATGCTGCAGTTCGCGCCCGACGCGACCATCATCAACAGCTTTTCCAAATATTGGAGCATGGCCGGCTGGCGACTGGGCTGGCTGGTCGCGCCCCAGGACCGCATCGCCGCCGCCCGCGCCCACATCGGGAATCTTTTCCTGACCCCGCCCAGCCTCAGCCAGCACGCGGGCCTGGTCGCCATGGACGCGACGGAAGAGCTGGAAGGCCACGTTCGAACCTATGCCCGCAATCGCGAGCTGATGCTTCAGGCCCTGCCCGCCCTGGGCCTAAGGAAGATCGCCCCGCCCGACGGCGCCTTCTACATCTGGGCCGACATCGGCCATCTGACCGAAGACAGCCTGGCGTTCTGCGAGCAGCTTTTGCGCGATACGGGCGTCGCCACCGCGCCGGGCGTCGACTTCGACCCGGTCGAGGGCCGTCATTTCATCCGTTTCAGCTTCGCCGTCTCCACGGCCGAGATCGAGGAGGCCCTAGCGCGTCTGACGCCCTGGTTCGCGCTCAGAACTCAAGAGGCGATGGCTTAGGCCGCATCGGCCCGCGCCCCGGCGTAGGTCGCGCGGTTCAGCGCCTCGTACAGCTTCTTCGGCTCCAACGGCTTGGCCAACCAGTCGGTCATGCCCGCCGCATAGCAGGCCGTGACCTGTTCCGACTCGGTGCCGGCGCTGAAGCCGATGACCGGCACATCCGCGTTCAACCCGCCCGAAGCCCGCAGAAGCCGCGTCGTCTCGTTGCCGTCGATGCCCGGCATGTTGACGTCCATCAGCACCACGTCGAACGGCCGGTCTTCCAGCAACAGCAGGGCCACATGGCCGTCCGAGGCCGTGGTCAGGTCCACGTCCAGCGGCTGCAACACCAGGGCGATGGTGCGGCGGTTGATCTCGTGGTCGTCGACCGCCAGCACCTTGATCCGACGGGTCAGGGTCGGGGCGCTGACCGCCCCCTGATCCTCGGCCTCGGTCGGCTGTCCCTCGGGCAGATCGACGCACAGGGTGAAGGCCGCGCCCTGTCCCGGCGGGCTGTCCACCGTCAGGTCTCCACCCATCAATCGCGCCAGCTCCCGGCTGACGGTCAGTCCCAGCCCCGTCCCGCCATAGGTGCGCGCCACCTCGGCCGAGCCCTGGGCGAAGGGGGTGAACAGACGGCGCATCGCCTCCGGCGCGATGCCGGCGCCCTGGTCGATCACCGTCAGCGTCAGGCGGCGCAACTCGCCGTGGGAAACCGCCCCGGCCACGATCCGGATCTTCCCCTCGGGCGTGAACTTGATGGCGTTAGAGATCAGATTGTTCACGATCTGACGCAGGCGATAGGGATCGCCCTTCAGCCAGACGGGCTGGTCGTCGCAGACCAGATCCAGCGTCAGCCCCTTCTCGGTCGCCGGCGCGGTCCAGAACCGCGCCGTGTCGCGGGCCATTTCACCCAGTTCGAAATCGCGGGCCTCCAGCGCCATGGCCCCCGCCTCCATCTTGGAGTGATCCAGCAGGTCGTTCAGCATCCCCGTCATCAGACGCCCGGCGTCCACGATCAGATCGGCGGTTTCCTCGCGCTTGCGCGGTTCGCCTTCACCCCGGATGACGTGCGCCCCGGCCAGGATGGCGCTGACAGGGGTGCGCAGTTCATGGCTGACGATGGCGGCCATGGCGGCGCGGTCGGCCATGGCGGTCTGGGCCTGCTCCAGCCGCCGCTCGGCCTCGGCGCGGGCGACGATCTCGGCCCGGCGCATCTTGTGAACACGGAAATAGACGTTCAGCATCGTGCCGACGAACAGCAGGCTGGATAGGCTCATGACCACAAGGCCGCTGGTGTCGCCCTGGACGATCTTGATCACCGGCATCAGAGCCAGAACCGCCAGATAGGGGCCGCCGCCGATGAAGAACAGCGCGCGCGATTCGATGCCCGAGGCCACATTGGTCAAAAGCCCCCCGGCCACGATCAGGGCGGACAGGGTGACGAGCGCGGGATGGTTGGTGGACCAGATCACCAGGGCCACCCCGGCATAGGTCGCCCCCATGAGGGCGGTGGACATCAAGGCCGCGATCGCGCGGCGGCGGCTGGGCGCGCCGTGCGCGCGCCGAAACGGCCCCATCGCCAGAAGTTCGAAAGCCTGAACCAGCAGCGCCCAGGCGATCCAGGCCGGCAGCAGCGCATTCATGCCGGACGAATACAGGATCCAGCCGATCAGCCCGGCCAACAGCATGCGTACCGGCGTCTGCTTGACCCGCTCGTTCGCGCTGATGGCCAGCATCGGCGCGATATCATCCAGAAACCGCATGAGGCCTCCCTTTCGGCCTCACCCTAGCGGAAAGAGCGCGAACAGGACGTAAACCGACGATACGAGATCTTGGCGTTCAGACCGCTTCGCGCAGCAGGGCGGTCTTGTAGTTCTCGACCCACAGATTGCGGAACCGGCGCGAACGCTCGGCATGATAGATGTGGGCCAGCTCGGCGTAGGATCGGTCGAAATCCTCGTTGACCAACACATAGTCGAAGGCGTCGCAGTGTTCGATCTCGCCCTTGGCGTTCGCCACGCGGCGTTCGATCACGTCCTCGGCGTCCTGCGACCGCGTCACCAGGCGGCGACGCAGTTCTTCCAGGCTTGGCGGCAGGATGAAGACCCGCACGGCGTCCTCTGGGCATTTTTCGGCCACGTCGCGCGCGCCCTGCCAGTCGATGTCGAACAGCACGTCGCGCCCTTCGGCCAGGGCGCGGTCCACCGGCGAACGCGGGCTGCCGTAGCGGTTGCCGTGCACGTCGGCCCACTCCAGAAAGGCGTCGGCGTCGATCAGCCGCTGGAATTCCTCGTGGCTGACGAAATGATAGTCGCGCCCGTCCACCTCGCCCGGCCGGATGCCGCGCGTGGTCATGGAGACCGACAGCTCCAGCGCCTTATGGTCCGCCATCAGGCGACGACACAACGACGTCTTGCCCGCGCCCGACGGGCTGGCGACGATCAGGAGGACGCCGCGGCGGGGCGTTCTTTCATTCGACATTTTGAATTTGTTCTCGAAGCTGTTCGATGACGGCCTTGAGCTCCAGGCCGATTCCGGTGAGCGCGGTCGTAGCGGATTTCGAGCAGAGCGTGTTCGCCTCTCTCATGAATTCCTGCATCAGGAAGTCGAGTTTCCGCCCGGCTGGCGCCGAGGCCACAAGTCGGCACGCCGCCTCGACATGGGCCGTCAGCCGGTCCAGTTCCTCGCGCACGTCCGCCTTGGTCGCCAGGGCCGCCGCCTCCAGAAACACCCGCTCCTCCAGCTCCGGCGCGCCCGTCGCCGCGAGGGTGGGCGCCAGTTCGGCCATGCGGCGGGCGAACCGGTCGCGGATGGCCTCCACCTGGGCTGCGGCTTCCGTCTCGGCCTGGGCCGTCAGGGCCTCGATCCGGCCGATGAAGTCTTCCAGCACAGGCTTCAGCTGAGCCCCCTCGGCCTCGCGCGACGTCTTCAGCGCGTCCAGCGCCGCCTCAACCGTGGTCAGCATGGCGGCTTCCAGCGCACCGCGCGCCTCGGGATCATCCGTTTCTTCCGGCGCCTCGATCACGCCGCGCAGGGCCAGAAGACCGTCGGCGCTAGGCGGAGTCGCCCCGTCTTCGGCCAGTTGATTGGCCAAGGCCAGATAGCGTTTCAGGACGTCCTGATTGACGACCACGACCCCCTCGCCGCCCTCGACCCGCCGCGCCTGAAGGCCGACGCTGACCTGGCCCCGCGCGAACCGCGCCTGGCCCGCCGCCTTGGCCGCGCGCTCAAGGGCGTCGAACCCGTTCGGCCCGCGAAAGCGGACCTCCAGATTGCGTCCATTGACCGAGCGCGCCTCGACCGCCCAGGTCCAGCCCAGGCCGGCGCCGTCGGCCCGCCCGAAGCCCGTCATGCCCGACAGCCGGCTCATCTCGCGCCCTGGCTGGCGCCGGGCGGAAGGGTGATCACCGCCTGCGCGCCCGACACGGGCTGGTCTGCAGGATTGGTCATGGGCGCGGCGCTGGCGTCCGGCGTCGCCGGGACCGGCGCCTCGGGCGGCAGACCCGCCTTCTGGCGCTCGATGGCGCGCCAGCGCGCCACATTCTGCTGGTGCTGCTCATAGGTGGCGGCGAAGGCGTGGCCGCCCGATCCATCGGCGACGAAGAACAGGGCCGGATCGGCCGGCGGATTCAACACCGCCTTCAGCGCCTCCTTGCCCGGATTGGCGATCGGCGTCGGCGGCAGGCCGTTGATCTGGTAGGTGTTCCAGGGCGTTTGCCCTAGAAGCTCCGAACGGCGTATGCCCCGGCCCAGCGGCCGCCCCTTGGTCACGCCATAGACGATGGTCGGGTCGCTCTCCAGCCGCATTCCGGCGCGCAGTCGGTTGGAAAAGACCGCCGCCACGCGCGGCCGTTCCGCCGCCAGCCCTGTCTCCTTCTCGACGATGGAGGCCAGGATCACCGCCTCCTCAGGGCTGCGCGCCACCGTTCCGGGCCCGCGTTGAGCCCACAGTTGGCGCAAATTCTCGCTGGCCGCCCTTTGCATCCGCTCGATCACCGACTGCCGCGTTTCGCCACGCACCACCTCATAGGTGTCGGGCCACAGACTGCCCTCCTCCGGCGTCTGATCGACGGTCCCGGTCAGCACCGGCTGATTGTTTAGAATGTCCACCGCCTGCAGCGACGACCAACCCTCGGGAAGGGTCACGAAATGGCGCACCACCCGCCCCTCGACCATCAGGTTCAGCACGGCCGCCAGAGACGCGCCGGACGGGACCTCGTACTCTCCGGCCCTCAGCTTGCGGTCCGCCCCCGTCAGGCTGGCCGCCGCGCGGAACAGGTCGACGGACCGGATCACACCGGCCGCCTTCAACTGGGCCCCGATGGCCGAAACGCTCGAGCCGCTGGCCAGCGTCACCACCGTCTTGTCGCCCTGACGCGCCGACGGTCCCGGCCCGAAATAGACCACCCAGACCGAAATCAGCGCGACCAGCAGGAACAGGCCGAAGGTGGCCGAAGCCGTCACCAGCGAGACCGTGAATCCCGACTTGCCGCTGCGTCTCTCGACCCGGTCGCGCCCGAACACCTCAGTCGACCTTCTTGAAGATCACCGAGGCGTTGGTGCCCCCGAAGCCGAAGCTGTTGGACATGGCCACATCGATCTTCATCGGCTTGGCCTTGTTGGGGACCAGATCGATGGGCGTCTCCATCTCGGGATCGTTCAGATTGATGGTCGGCGGCGCGACCTGATCGCGGATGGCCAGGACCGAGAAGATGCTCTCGATGGCGCCGGCGGCCCCCAGCAGGTGGCCCGTCATCGACTTGGTCGAAGACACCGCCACGTTCGGGGCGTGATCGCCCACCAGCCGCTCCACCGCCTTCAGCTCGATCCAGTCGGCCATGGTCGAGGTGCCGTGGGCGTTGACGTAGTCCAGGTCCGACGGCTGCAGCCCGGCCCGCTTCAGCGCCGCCTTCATGGCCCGCAGGCCCCCGTCGCCGTCCTCGGACGGGGCGGTGATGTGATAGGCGTCGCCGCTCATGCCGTAACCCACGACCTCGGCGTAAATCTTGGCCCCGCGCGCCTTGGCGTGTTCGTACTCTTCCAGCACCATGATCCCGGCGCCCTCGCCCATGACGAAGCCCGCGTGGCCCCGGTCATAGGGACGCGACGCCGTCTCGGGCGTGTCGTTATAGGCGGTGCACAGCGCCTTGCAGGCCAGGAAGCCGGCGATGCCGATCGGCACGATGGAGCTTTCGGCCCCGCCCGCCACCATCACCTCGGCGTCGCCCAGGGCGATCATCCGCGCCGCATCGCCGATGGCGTGGGCGCCGGTAGCGCAGGCGGTCACGACGGAATGGTTCGGCCCCTTCAGCCCGTGGCGGATCGATATCTGGCCCGACGCCAGATTGATCAGGGCCGAGGGAATGAAGAAGGGGCTGACCCGACGCACGCCCTGTTCCTTCAGGACGATGGCCGTGTCGGCGATGGGGCCCAGACCGCCGATGCCCGAGCCGACCATCACCCCGGTCGCCTCGCGGTCCTCTTCGGTCTCGGGCTTCCAGTTCGCATCGGCCAGGGCCTCGTCGGCTGCGGCGATGGCGTACAGGATGAAGTCGTCGACGCGCTTCCGGTCCTTGGCCGACATGATCTGATCGGGATCGAAGTCGCCGGGTCCGCCGCCGCCGCGGCCGTCCACGCTGGGCACTTCGCCGGCGATGGTGCAGCCGTAACCCTCGGTGTCGAAGGCGGTGATGGGGCCGATGCCCGACCGCCCCTCGACGATGCCTTTCCAGCTCTTGTCCACGCCCCAGCCCAGGGGGGTCAGCAGACCAAGGCCCGTTACGACGACACGACGCATGGGGCGCGCTCCTTCACATCAAATCCGGCCCGACGGAATCACGACGGATTCATGGGTCGGAAAAACAGTAAAGGCCGCCGGGCCTCTCCGCTAGGAGCGCCGGGCGGCCTCAAATCAACTGTCAGCGAACAGTTGTCGGCAAGGGGCTGAAATCAGCCGGCCGACTTCTCGTCGATGAACTTGACGGCGTCGCCGACCGTCTGGATGTGCTCGGCGGCGTCATCCGGGATCTCGATGTCGAATTCTTCTTCGAAGGCCATCACCAGCTCGACGTTGTCGAGCGAGTCGGCGCCCAGGTCGTCGATGAAGCTGGCCTTTTCCGTGACCTTGTCCGGATCGGCGTCCAGGTGGTCGATGACGATCTTGCGAACGCGCTCGAGGGTGTCGGACATGAGTGTCTCTCTGCCTGTTTGAAATCGCCGTAGAGGCGGGGGTAGCTTAGAAATCGCCGTCTCACGGCAGCGAAGGCGACGCAAGCCCGAAGGCCGTGATCGACAACGCATCCCTGCCCTTTAGCACAGGCTTTCGGGCAGGAAATAGTCTGTTGCGTGACGTGATGACGATCAGATCATCGCCATGCCGCCGTTCACATGCAGGGTCTGGCCCGTCACATAGGCGGCTTCGTTGGACGACAGATAGACGGCGGCGGCGGCGATCTCGTCGCCCGTGCCCAGCCGTCCAGCGGGGATTTTCGTCAGAATGGCCTCGCGCTGCTGGTCGTTCAGCACGTCCGTCATCGGTGAAGCGATGAAGCCGGGCGCGATGCAATTGACCGTGATCCCGCGCGAACCGACCTCATGGGCCAGCGACTTGGAAAAGCCGATCATGCCCGCCTTGGACGCGGAATAGTTGGTCTGGCCCGGATTGCCGGTCACGCCGACCACCGATGTCACGCCGATGATTCGCCCCGAACGGCGCTTCATCATCCCCTTCACCGCCGCGCGGGTCAGGCGGAAATAGGATTCCAGATTGATCTGGATGACCGACTGGAAATCCTCGTCCTTCATCCGCATCAGCAGGCCGTCCTTGGTGATGCCGGCGTTGGCCACCAGGATGTCCAGCGGCGAACCCGCCGCCGTCTCGGCCGCATTGACCAAATTGTCGACCGACTCAGGGTCCGACAGATTGGCGGTGGCGAAATGCGCCCGCTCACCCAGTTCCTTGGCCAGGTCCGCCAGCACCGCCTCGCGCGTGCCCGACAGCACCACGGTCGCGCCCTGCGCATGCAGCGCCCGCGCCACCGCCCCGCCGATGCCGCCCGTCGCGCCCGTCACCAGCGCGGTCTTGCCTGCAAGATTGAACATTCGTCCTCTCCTTCTTCCGTCGTCCTCGGGCTTGACCCGAGGATCAGGCGCCGTGCGACGCCGATGTCTGTGTCAGCGCTCGTATTCAACGCCGAAGTGCGGATGGTCCGATCCTCGGGTCAAGCCCGAGGATGACGGCATGTGCGTGTTCAGACGCCCTTGGCGAAGGCTTCCAGATCTTCCGGCGTATTCAGCGCCACGCTATCGGCGTCCGGGGCGATCCGCTTGGCCATGCCGGTCAGCACCTTGCCCGATCCGACCTCCACGAAGCGGGTCACGCCGCCTTCACGCGCCATCCATTCCATGCTTTCGCGCCAGCGCACGCGGCCGGTGACCTGTTCGACCAGCAGGCGGCGGATGACTTCCGGGTCGCTTTCGGGGCGCGCCAGCACATTGGCCACCACCGGCACGACCGGCGCCAGGATCGTCGCCGAGGCCAGGGCGTCCGCCATTTCGTCGGCGGCGGGCTGCATCAGCGGGCAGTGGAAGGGCGCCGAGACGTTCAGCGGAATCGCCCGCGCGCCCAGTTCCTTGGCCTTCTCGATGGCGCGGTCCACCGCCGCCTTCTCGCCCGAGATGACGATGTTGCCCGCATTATTGTCATTGGCGACCACGCAGACGCCGATCTCGGCGCCCGCCGCCGCAGCCGCCTCGGCCAGGGCCAGATCGGTCTTGGGGCCGATCAGCGAGGCCATCGCCCCCTGCCCCACCGGCACAGCCCGCTGCATGGCCTGACCGCGCAGCTTCAGCAGCCGCGCCGTGTCCGACAGGCTGATCGCGCCCGCCGCCGCCAGGGCCGAATATTCGCCCAGCGAGTGACCGGCGACATAGGCCGCGCTCGACACGTCGAATCCGAATTCCTCCTTCAGCGCCCGGATCGCCGCCATGGACACCGCCATCAGGGCGGGCTGGGCGTTCTCGGTCAGGGTCAGCTGATCCTCGGGGCCTTCACGCATCAGGACCGACAGCTTCTGGCCCAGAGCCTCGTCCACCTCGGCGAAGACGTCGCGCGCGGACCGGAAGGCGTCCGCCAACTGCACGCCCATGCCGACGGCCTGGCTGCCCTGTCCGGGAAACAGAAGTGCGAGGGTCATCGACCGCTCCCTGAATCATTGATCAAGGCGCGGAGCCCTAATCCCTGACTTCCGCAAGGGCAAGCGTCCGCGCGTCGCGCTCTCAACCGGCCCGCCGCGCCGCGACCTTGATCCGCACCTCGATCATCCTGGACACCCAGTCGGCCGTGGCGTCGGACGCCATGCCCAGGTCCAGGGCCGTGCGGTCCAGTTCCAGTCGCCCGTCGACCGTGGCGACCCCGTCCTTCTCCACGAAGGTGAAGGGCAGGACCACCGGCACGGACGTCGTCTTGATCCGCAGCGTGCCCGTCGCCTCGTAGCGATCGCCGCCCAGGGCGCGGAAACGGTCCGCCTCGAACCGCGCGGTCGGATAGGCGGCGGGATCGAACCATTCGGCGCCCTGCAACGAACCTTCCTGCGTGGGGTCGCCGGTGCGGGTGCTGGCGGTCTCCACCGTCACCACGGCCTTGGACCCCGCCAGGTCCGCCGGATCGAACCACACCTGCCCCCGCCAGCGGTCGAACCGCCCCTTGAAGGGCGCGCCGGCATGGGTTCCGCTGAATTCGATGCGTGAGGCGGCGCTGTCGATGGTCCAGGCTGCGGCGGTTCCCGGCGTCACGGCCGCCTCGGGGACGGCGGGGGGCGTCGCCGGCTTGGGCGTCGCGGTCTCGGCCTGATGGGTCATGGGCAGGCCCGGCTGGGCGTAAGGCCGCCCGGCGATGGCCCCGGCCGCGGCGATCACCGCCACCAGCCCCACGCCGACGGCCCGCTCAGCCCAGGGCGCGCGCGGCCTGTCGGCTCCGGCCGCATGGCCGCCCTTCAGTCCGGGAACCATCTGCGACAGCACCCCGTCGCGGTCCACGAACTGGTGCTTCAGCGCGGCCGCGACATGCAGGACGATCAGGGCGGTCGCGCCCCAGGCCATCAGCGAATGCGCCCCCATGGCCTGGAAGGCCAGGGCCCGCTTCACCCCGGCGGGCAGGTCCGCGACGCCCGGCAGGTGCGGGATCGGAAACAGGCCGAACCAGCTGGTCGCAACCTCCAGCGCCCGATCCTGGGCCACCGCCCATCCGGCCGAGACATACAGCCAACCCGTCAGCGGCAGGGCCAGCATCAGGGCGTAGAAGGCGATGTGGGTGGCGTGGGCGGCGAAGACCTCCCACCCCTTCATGTCGCGCGGCAGGGCCGGCGGCCGATGCGTCAGCCGCCAGGCGATCCGCACCACCGTCAGCCCCAGGATCAGGAAACCGATCGACTTGTGGATCTGGAACACCCGATAGGCCAGGGCCTGGCTCTCGGGCCGTTCGATGGCCGCCGACATCCACAGCCCCATCGGGATCATCGACAGGATGCACAGCGCTATCGCCCAATGCAGGGCGATGGCGACGGCGGAATAGCGGCGGCGGTCGGCGGTCATGGTCGTCTCTTGATAGTCGGATTGAAGACGGCGGCCCCCGAACAGGCCCGCCGTCCAGGGGCCGTCGCCTCAGTTCGCCGGAACGGTCGGCGTCGTCTTGATGAATTCGCCGTCGAAGCGGATCGTCACCTCGTCCCCGACCGGCCCCACGGCCATGCCGAAGTCCGACCGCTTGAACCTGCCTTCGGCGGCGAAGCCGACGGCCGGGACATTGGCGAACGGATGGCGCTCGATCTCGCCGTTGAAGGTGGCGTCCAGCGTCACCGGATGCGTCTGGCCCAGGAAGGTCAGGTCGCCCGTCACCTTGGCCGTGCGCGGCCCCGTCTGCTGCACCGCCGTCGAGACGAAGGTGATCTTCGGAAACGCCTTGGCGTTCAGCCAGGTCGGGTTGTTGGCCATGTCGTCGTCCCAGCCGGAATAGGCGGAACCCGGGTGCGAGGCCTTGTAATCGGCGGGATAGGCGGCGCTGATCGAGGCGGGATCGATGGTCGCCGTCACCTTGGACTTGCTCAGATCGGCGGGGTCCAGCGTCAGGGTCGCCTCCACCTTGTCGAAGCGCGCCGTATAGTGAGAGATCGTATTGTGCAGCAGCGACCACTGCAGGGTCGCGTGGGTCGGATCCAGGGCGTAGTCGCCGGCCGGCGCCTTCAGCGTCACGGGCGCCTCGGCCTGGGCGGGGGCCTGGCCCTCGGCGGCCGGGGCCGTGCCGGGGCGGTTGCAGGCGGCCAGGGTCGCGACGGCGGCGGCCAGGATCACGCCCGATGCGGCGGCGGTTCGGAACGTCATTCGGCGTCTCCTCGATACGGATGAAGGCCGCCATCTAGGCTGCACCTCCCGCATTTTGCAACAGTTTCAGTGCCGAATAACCGCGTCCGTTGCGACATGGCGCGAATCCATCGCAGCCTCTATCTTGGCCTGCTCATGCCCATCCGTCGCCTCTCCCCCGAAACCGTCAACCGCATCGCCGCCGGAGAGGTGGTCGAACGCCCGGCCAGCGCCATCAAGGAGCTGGTCGAGAACGCCCTGGACGCGGGCGGAACGAACATCGAGATTCAGGCCGACGGCGGGGGCCTGTCGCGCATCCTGATCGCCGACGACGGCAAGGGCATCCCGCGCGCGGAACTGCCCCTGGCCATCGAACGCCACGCCACGTCCAAGCTTGAGCCGGACGACGCGGGCGACGTGGACCTGTTGCGCATCCACACCCTGGGCTTCCGGGGCGAGGCCCTGCCCTCCATCGGCTCGGTCGCCCGCCTGTCGATCACCACCCGATCCCGCGACGAGAGCGACGCCTGGGCCATCGCGGTCGAGGGCGGCGAGACCCGTCCCCTGGCCCCCGCCCCCTTCCCCGGCCCGCACGGCGCGCGGGTCGAGGTGCGCGACCTCTTCTACGCCACCCCCGCCCGGCTCAAATTCATGAAGTCCGAACGGTCCGAGGCCATGGCCATTTCGGAGGAAATCAAGCGCCAGGCCATGGCGCACGAGGCCGTGGCCTTCACCCTGTCGCTGGACGGCAAGGTCACGCTGCGCCTGCCCGCCGAACATCCGGGCGACGAAGGCCGGCTGCGTCGCCTGTCCGCCCTGCTCGGTCGCGACTTCGAGGCCAACGCCCTGCTGATCGATCAGGAACGGGACGGCGTGCGCCTGTCCGGTTATGCGGGCCTGCCCACCTATTCGCGCGGCAATGCGGCGCATCAGTATCTGTTCGTCAACGGCCGCCCGGTGAAGGACCGGCTGCTGCAAGGGGCCCTGCGCGGCGCCTACGCCGACTTCCTGGCGCGTGACCGGCACCCGGCCGCCGTCCTCTTCCTCGACATCGATCCCCTCTCTGTCGACGTCAACGTCCACCCGGCCAAGGCCGAGGTTCGGTTCCGCGATCCGGCCCTGGTGCGCGGTCTGATCGTCGGCGCCCTGAGGCACGCGCTCCACGCCGCCGGCCATCGCGCCTCCACAACCGTCGCGGCCGACGCCCTGTCCGGTTTCCAGCCCCACACCGGCGTCGGATCAGTCCCCGCCTACAGCCCCAGCGCCCCCTCGGCCCAAGGCTTCAGCGGCTGGACCGGCTGGTCCCAACCCGCCGCCGCCGCGCAAGTTCTCCCCGGCCTCAACGAACGCAGCGCCCGCGTCGAATCCGGTTGGGACGCCCCCTCATGGCCGGCGCAGTCCGTCGATGCCGCCACGATCAGTCACGAATCACGATTCACCAATCACGCCCCCGCCGACCCCCTCGACTACCCCTTGGGCGCCGCCCGCGCCCAGCTGCACGCCAACTATATCGTCGCCCAGACCCGCGACGGCCTGGTCATCGTCGACCAGCACGCGGCCCACGAACGGCTGGTCTATGAGCGGATGAAGGCCCAGATGGCCGAGGGGGCCGTGACCCGCCAGGCCCTGCTGACGCCCGAGGTTGTCGATCTGGACCCCGCCGAGGCCGAGCGCGTCGCCGGGCGGGCTGAGGAACTGGCCGAGATGGGCCTGATCGTCGAGGCCTTCGGCGCCGGCGCCGTCCTGGTGCGCGAGACCCCGGCCATGCTGGGCGATACCGATGTCCAGGGCCTGATCCGCGACATCGCCGACGATCTGTCCGAACACGGCCAGGCCCTGTCGCTCAAGGAACGCCTCGCCGCCATCTGCGGCACGATGGCCTGCCACGGCAGCGTCCGCTCAGGCCGCGTCCTCTCGGCCCCCGAAATGAACGCCCTCCTCCGCCAGATGGAAGCCACCCCGCACAGCGGCCAGTGCAACCACGGGCGCCCGACCTATGTGGAGCTGAAGCTGGCGGATTTGGAGAAGCTGTTTGGGCGGAGGTGATGCGCCGACCAACACGCGGTGGCCTGTTTCAATTTCCGCTTTGACCGGTAACCAGAACGCTTGTAGCGAGTGGTCGGGCGAGAACGAGAACGGCAAGTGAATCAAGATGGCGACGGGCGTCACTAAGAAAGAGGTCCTCAGCCCCGATGCGCTTGTGGCGACCCTGCCGCACCGTGATCCTCATCCTCTACCGGGAACCGGCGCCACGGCGGCGCTCCACTACGAAGGACGCCTGTCGGAAGCGGAAATCCTCGCTCCCTTGTCGGCGACGTTTCGACATGTGGCGACCGACGGTTCGATGGGCGACGTGCGCGCCCCTGCCTCGTCATCACTGATGCTGACCGACAATCTCTTCGGTCTCCACGCGCTCCGCGAAGCCGGAACCAGGGTGACGCTCTTCTATCTAGATCCGCCTTACAACACCGGCATGGATTTCCAGTCGCGTCAGCTCCAGCACGCTTATAACGACAAATGGTCCCTCGCCGCCTACGTCGAGTCTATGCGCCGGCGTTTCGTCCTAATGCGGGAGCTCCTGACCGACGACGGCTCCATCTACGTCCACATCGACCATCGCATGCTCGCGCACCTGAAGGTGGTGATGGACGAGGTTTTCGGCGTCGATAATTTCCGCAATCTCATCACCCGCCGCAAGTGCAGCAGCAAAAACTTCACCAAGAACAGCTACGCCAACACACACGACTACATCCTTTTTTACACCAAGACCTCGCGGTACAAGTGGAAGCAGCCGACGGTGCGGCCCGACGCTGCTTGGCTGGCGAAGGAGTACGACAAGACCGACCAGAGGGGACGGTACAAGCTCGTCCCAGTTCACGCGCCGGGAACCCGCAACGGCGAAACGGGTAAGCCTTGGCGGGGGAAACTGCCGCCGGCGGGCAAGCACTGGCAGTATGCACCTTCGAAGCTTGATGAACTGGACGCCAAGGGCGAAATCCACTGGTCCAAGACTGGCAACCCCCGTCGAAAGGTCTATCTGATGGAGGACAAGTCCGTCGCCCTTACGGATTATTGGGACAGGTACCGCGACGCCCATCATCAGAGCATCGCCGTGACCGGCTATCCGACGGAAAAGAACCTCGACATGCTCAAGATGATCGTGAGCGCGAGCTCCGATCCGGGCGACCTCGTTGTGGACCCCTTCGCCGGCTCGAGCACGGCGCTCGAGGCGGCCGCCAGCCTTGGACGGCGATGGATCGGCATGGACAAGTCGTTTGCAGCGATCGAGGCATCCACGCGGCGCCTTCGCTATGGTGCAAAGCCGATGGGGGATTTCGTGGAACGCGGCGACAGCGCCCAGCCGTTGAATCTGTTTCCTGCCACCGAGACGGCCGATCCCGCCATCAAGACCGTGCGCGAACCGATCCCCTTCAGCCTGCTGGTCGACGAGGAGCTCTTCGCGATCTACCCGGACCAGCTCGTCGAGCTCGCTTCACTCTGTCTGGAGTAACCAATCGGGGGTGATCCGGGATTCGGCCAGCTTCATGGTGGCGACCCGAACGTTACCGTTCCAGTCGCCATCCAGATTGCACGCTTCGCGCCACGTATCCTTGTGACCGAGACCCGGACCATCCGAGATAAAGACGAGCCGCAAAGCCTTGCCCGTCTTCTCGCAGTACTCCTTCGCCTTGGCGACCTTGTAGGCGTTGCCTCCCGTCCGGTCGTCCGACTGCGCACCCCCTCGTGTTGAATCGTACCGCGCGAACCCGACGGCAAGCACGCGGCCGTCGTCGTCGGCGGTGATGACGAAATCGCAAGGGTACTGCCCCTCGAAGTCTGGGAAGATCGTGTTGAGCTCGATGTCACGACCGGCTCCGCGCGGCCCCCGGATCGACATCACGCCCTCAAAGGTCTGCTCGAACCAGGTAAAGAAGGTGTCGGTGAGGATATACCCAAGTTGGCCACGGGTGTCGTATTCGCCAATGAGGGCTGCGAGGGCCCCCTTCGTCTCGCTATCCATCCTGGCGAACTGCTCTTTGAGGACCTCGATCGGCTTGAACGTCGTGCCGTAGGTCTCGACAAGCGTGAGGGTCGGTATGTTGAGCTTCTTGGTCGTCTCCGTGTCCAACACCGGCGCGACAGCGCGACGGAAAATCTTGAGTAGCGACATGCGGACGGCGCTGGAGACGCTTTTCTGTCTGATCTGATCCAGCAGTTCTGCGCTGCTGCTCGATTTCGCCACCATCGCGGCGAACAAGTCGATGTCCTCGCGGTATTTGGCGAGGAGCACCTCGAGAATCTCCGGGAAGCGGATCGCCGTGTCGATCGGCGTAATGACCGTATTCGGGTTCTCGACGCGCGAGAAGAAACTGTCAGCCAAAGCAAATCCTCCACCAGATGGCAGCGGCTGACGCTAGGGTGAGTCGTCGAAAACGTGGCCGAACTCCCGAATGTCTGAGATGAGGACAGAAGTAACTCAACCCATCGCGCCCATGCCCTCCATCCTCTTCGTTTGCCTCGGCAACATCTGTCGCTCGCCCCTCGCCGAGGCCGCCCTGCGCGCCGAGGCGGAGCGGCTGCGTCTCGATCTGATCGTCGATTCCGCCGGGACCGGGGACTGGCATGCGGGCGAGGCGCCGGACCCGAGGGCGCAGGCGACGGCGCGGCGGCATGGGGTCGAGATTTCGGGGTTGCGGGCGCGGCAGGTAACGCAGGCGGACTTTCGCCGCTTCACCCATGTGATCGCCCTGGACCACGAGAACCTGAAGACCCTGCGCCGCCTGCAGCCCGCCGACGCGACCGCCGAGCTCAGTCTGCTGCTCGACCATGTCCCGGGCCGCAAGGGTCAGGCTGTCGCCGACCCCTACTATGGCGACGACGACGGGTTCGAGATCACCTGGGCCGAGGTGACGGCGGCGGCGCGCGGCCTGGTCGCCAAACTCTGATCCACGTCCGCCTCTGACGTAGCGCCGGTCTATGGCTGCGGTCATGACCGAGCCCTATCGCATCCGTGAAGCCGCCATCTGGGCCCAGGCCCGCGCCGACTATCTGTCGGGTCTCAGCGCCGAGGCCGTGTGTCGTCGCCACGACCTGGGCCTGTCCGCCTTTCGCCGCCGCGCCCGCAAATACGGCTGGCGGCGCAGCGATCAGGTCGAGCCGCCGCCCGGCGAGATCGACCTGAACCTCTATTCCGACCTTGACATGGACGATCTGGCCCAAACCGCGCGCCTGCGCTTCGCCGAGGCGGTCGAGGGCGGACGCGCGTCGGACGCCCGCCGCTGGCGCGCCTTGGCCGACGAACTGCGCCGCGAGGCTCGCGCCTTCGACAGGGACTTCTTCAGGGGCATGAGCCGCGAGGAGGTGGCCGCCTCGATGGAAAACATGCGGCGCGAGATCGCGGAAGAAGACGAGGCCCTGCTGGGTCCGCCGCCCGGGGGCTGACCTGATTGCGAGCGGCTCGCAAAAATCTGCACGAAAGTGCACTGTAAAAAATCACAGTGCACTTTTTCCCGCTCAGGTGACGGGGGCCGCCACCTTCAGGAACAGCACCCGCGCCGCGCCGTAATCGCGCGCGTCCAGCCGCTGATAGCCGGGCGTCTCGATCTCCGGCTCGTCCGACCCGCGCTCGAACACCACCAGGGCGCCGGGCTTGAGCCAGCTTCCCTCGATCAACCGCCCCAGCGTCTGCTCCCCCAGCCCCTTGCCATAGGGCGGGTCCAGGAAGGCCAGGTCGAACGCCTCGGCGATGGGGCCGGGCCGCACGCCCAGGTCCGTCGCGCTCCTGCGATGCACCCGCGTGCGTCCCATCAACCCATAGGCGTCGGCGTTCTCGCGGATCGCGCCGCGCGCCGCGTCATCGGTCTCGACGAACAGGCAGAAGCCGGCCCCCCGGCTGACCGCCTCGAACCCCAGGGCGCCCGATCCGGCGTACAGGTCGATGACCCGCATACCCTGCAGGCTCTCGCCCCAGGCGGCGTGTTCCAGCACATTGAACACGGCCTGGCGCGCCCGGTCGGAGGTCGGGCGGGTGCCCTGCCCCTCCGGCGCGACGATGGCCCGGCCCTTCAGACTCCCGGCGACGATCCTCATGGCGTCAGTCCTGCGGCGGCGCGAACAGGGCGTACAGCTCGTCCGTGGTCAGGCGCGGCCGCTCCCCCGCCAACGCATAGGTCGCCGGCTTGCTCTCGATGCAGAACTCGTCCTCCAGGGCGAAGGCCGCCGGATCGTCGAACGCCTGGGCCGAGACCATGGTCGTGGTCCCGTCGTTGGAGCGCCAGAACAGGCCCGTTCCGCAGGTCGGGCAGAACTGACGCACGGCCCAGTCGGACGAGGCGTAGGTCGCCACCTCGCCCGTAACCTGCACGCTGTCGCCGCAGTCCACGCTGAACAGGATGCCGCCCGACAAGCGGCGGCACGTATCGCAGTGGCAGGCGTGCATCCCACCCCTGGGCGTGGCCGTAAAGGTGACGGCGCCGCACAGGCACCGGCCGGTCGAGGTGGTCATCGTTCAGTCCCCTGCGGCGGCCTCAGCGCGGTGTGCGCGGCTTGCCGCCGGGGCTGCGTCCGCTGGTTCCCGACGGTCCCGCCGGCTTGCCCCCGCTGCGAGGCTTGAAGTCCCGACCGCCCGACCTGGCCCCGCCGCCTTCACGCTGCTTGCCGGCGCCGAACTTGCCGCCCGCGGGCTTGCGCCGATCGTCGATGAACTGGTCGTCGCGTGGCTTGGAGGCGCGCTTGGGCCGATCCCCGTCCTCGCGCACGGGGCGGTCGCCGGCGGGCGCGGTGCGTTCGCGCGGCTTGAAGCTCTTGGCATGCTCGAACTTGGGCGCGGCCTTGGCCCAGCCGTCCTTCTTTGGCGGTCGCTCGCGGCGCTCGACCGCATCGGCCTGGGCGGTTTCGGCGGCGCGGACGCGGCTGGGCTTCCTCGACGGGTCCGACATGGCCGAACCCGACCGGCCCTTGACGATGGGCGTGGACACCCGACGGCCGGGGATGGGCGAAGGCGTCTCGACCGTGTTGCCGGTCGGCAGGTTCTCGGGCCGGATGTATTCGGCCAGCAGCTCGCGGATCACGCGCGGCCCGACCTCTTCGACCGCCCCGACGGGCAGGACGTCCAGGCGGAACGGCCCGTAGGCCAGGCGGATCAGCCGGTTGACCGTCAGGCCGACGGACTCCAGCACCTTACGGACTTCGCGGTTCTTGCCCTCGGTGATCGACACCGAGATCCACAGGTTCGCCGGCGCCTTGCCGTCCTCGGACTTGCTTTCCTTGGCCTTGTCCAGCGTCGCCTCGATGGGGCCATAGGACACGCCGTCCACGACCACGCCCTCCTTCAGCTTGTCCAACTGCTCCTGGGTGATCTTGCCGCGCGCCCTCGCTCTATACTGGCGCACCAAGGCCGTCGAGGGCAGCTCCAGCGCCCGACTCAGCTCACCGTCGTTGGTCAGGAGCAGCAGGCCTTCGGTCGCCAGATCGAGCCGTCCGACCGAGATCACGCGCGGCAGACCGGCCGGCAGGGCGTCGAACACCGTCGGCCGTCCCGTCGGATCGCTGTGGCTGGTCAACAGGCCGGCGGGCTTGTGATAGCGCCAGACGCGCGTCGCCTGGGTCGAACCGATGGGCTTGCCGTCCACCGTGATCACGTCGTCGCGCGTCACCAAGGTCGCGGGCGTGTCCAGGATGCGGCCGTTGACCGCCACCTTGCCCAGACCGATCAGCCGTTCGACCTCGCGGCGCGAGGCGATGCCGGCGCGGGCCATGGTCTTGGCGATTCGCTCGGCGCGCAGCGGCGTGTCCGGCGTCTTGGACTTGGCGTCTTTGCCGCCCTTGTCGGCGCGGGGCCGGTCACTGCGAGGCTTGTCGCCGCGGGACCGATCAGGCTTGTCACCGAACCGCTTTGCGCCGTCGTCGCGAGGGCCGCGCGGCTTGTCGCCGAATGATCTCGTCCCGTCGCCGCTCTTGCGGGGACCGGAGGATTTAAAGGGCCGGGGCGACCGTTCGTCTTGACGGGCGCGGGGCTTCTTGTCGTTGTCGTCTGTATGGCGGACCATGATGAGCGGTTCATGCGCATGGCGCTGGACCAAGCGCAAGCGGCGGCGGACGCAGGAGAGGTGCCTGTGGGCGCAATTCTTGTCGATCCGGCCTCTGGCGAGGTGATTTCGACCGGCGCCAACGGCCCCATCGGCGCACACGACCCCACGGCCCACGCCGAGATCGTGGCCATGCGGCGGGCGGCGACGGCGCTGGGCAATTATCGCCTGACGGACCTGACCCTCTATGTGACGCTGGAGCCGTGCGCCATGTGCGCGGGCGCCATCAGCCACGCCCGCATCGGCCGCGTGGTCTGGGCCGCCGACGATCCCAAGGGCGGCGCCGTCATCCACGGTCCGCGTCTGTTCGAACAACCCACATGCCACTGGCGTCCGGCGACCGACTCGGGTCCTCTGGCCCAGGAGGCGTCCGCCCTGCTCAAGGCCTTCTTCCGTCAACGGAGGGGAACGGCGGCGGGTCGCGCACGTTAGACCGCCGCAAAAGCGGCGCCGTTGGGCGGCGCCGTGGAGGGAACGACCTTGTCCAAACCGGATCTGCCGCAATCCATCGTGTTCAGCGGCCTTGCGGCCCTGGCCTTTTTGACCGCCTGCGGCCCCAACCCCGACAAGGCCCCCCGCACCGGCGACGAGGTCAAGGAACGCGCCATCGAGGCCCAGACCGCCCGCCAGCGCACCGGCGCCGAGATTCAGGACCGCACCCTGAACCGCGTCGTCCACACCGTCTATCTGTGCGACAACGGCGAGCGCCTGTCGGTCGATTTCGACAATCCGCGCCAGATGGCCACCGTCCGCAACTCGTCCGGCGAGGCCGTGGACCTGTATCAGGAGCGCGCCGCCGACGGCATCTGGTATCGCGCCTCCAACGTCGAACTGCGCGGCAAGGGCGTCCTGGCCACCTGGTCCGTCGAGGGCCGACAGCCCACGGACTGCCGCGCCGTCGATTGATCCAGCTTCGCGGCGGCACACTGGGCCGGTCAAGACGCGCCCCTGCCCCGGCCCCTCCCCGTCGCCGACGTGATCGCAGCCTTGGTTGCGGAGATGCAGCCGCATTGGACCTGCCAGAAGTAAGACGTCAGGGCGCAGCTTTTTGCCGAACCACAACCCAAGACAGAAGTGACGACAACCTTGAATTTGCCGCATGAAAATGTGACGTATCGGCAGTCTTAGAGGGATAGGTAGATGATCAACCCCAAGTTAGTTGCCGCTTCGACCCTGGTTCTCGGTGTTCTGGCCCTTTCGGGTTGCGCCGCCTCGAACACAAATCAGTTTGCTGCTGCAAAGCCTGTGGAAGACCCGAGGTGGGGACTCGAAACTGCACCTTTGAACCCCCGGGTCGGCACGGATCAGGGCTTCTCCGGACCGCGCTGATAAGCGATACGCCTTTAATCGGCCTCGCTCAGCCGAACGCCGCCAGCCGCCGGTCCAAACCCTCGCGCACCTCGGGCCAGTCGTCGTCGATGACGGCGAACATCACCGTGTCGCGCGCCCGGCCGGTCCAGGTGGTCTTGTGCTTCCTCAGCACCCCTTCGGCCCTGGCGCCCAACTTCATGATCGCGGCCTGGCTCTGGGCGTTGACGGCGTCGGTGATGATCTCGACCCGCACTGCCCCGGCGTCGAAGGCGTGACCCAGCAACAGCCGCTTGCACGCCGGATTGATCGGCCCGCCGCGCGCCTCGGGCCGATAGAAGGTCGAGCCGATCTCGCAGCGGCGATGGGCGGGATTGATCTCATACAGGCTGGTCGTGCCGACCACCGCCCCGTCCGACCGCCGCCGCACCGCATAGGCGATGCGCGTGCCCGCCCGCATCGCCGCCAGCGCTGCCGTCCACCAGCCGTCGAAATGCTCGCCCTGGGCCGAGCCGAACATGATCGCCCAGGCCTCGGGATCGCAGTCCAGCGCCGCCCGCACCTCGGCCTTCAGCCCGTCCTCGAACGGCTCCAGCCGCACGAAACGGTCCTCCAGTGGCCCGACGCCGATCCGCATCATGCCGTCGCGCCCTCTGCGATCAGGAAGGCGCGCACCCCGGCCGCATCCACGCCCTTGGCCACGAAGGCCCGGCCGATCCCGTGCGCCAGGATCAGGGTCAGCGCCCCGCCCTCGGCCTTCTTGTCCCCGGCCATCAGGGCCAGCAGCCGATCCGCCGCGAACGTCCCGGCCTGATCCAGCCGCGTCGGCAGGCCCGCCGCCGCGACCACCGCCTCGACCCGCGCGGCGTCCTCGGCCGAACACAGCCCCTCGGCCGCCGAATAGCGGAAGGCCATGCAGCACCCCAGCGCCACCGCCTCGCCGTGCGCCAGCGCCCCTTCGTCGAACCCGACCTCGGTCTCCACCGCATGGCCGAAGGTGTGGCCCAGGTTCAGCAGGGCGCGCCGCCCCGCCTCCTTCTCGTCCTCGCCGACCACCGCGCTCTTGATCTCGACCGAGCGGATCACCGCCCGTTCCAGCGCCGCCGGATCGCCGCGCGCGCCCGCCGCCCCCTCGTCCGCCAGCCAGTCGAAGAAGGCCGGATCGCAGATCAGCCCGTGCTTCAGCACCTCGGCCCAGCCCGACCGCACCTGGCGTTCCGGCAGGGTCGCCAACACGTCGATATCGGCCAGCACCAGACGCGGCTGGTGGAAGGCGCCGACCAGGTTCTTGCCGCGCGGCGTGTCGATGGCCGTCTTGCCGCCGACGGAGGAATCCACCTGAGCCAGCAGGGTCGTCGGAACCTGCACGAAGTCGATCCCGCGCATGTAGAGCGCCGCCGCCAGACCGGCCAGATCGCCCACGACCCCGCCGCCCAGCGCCACGACCACGTCCTTGCGGTCCAGCCCGATCTCCAGCAGCCGGTCCAGCACCCGCTCAAGCTCGGCGAACGACTTGGACCCCTCGCCCGCCGGCACGACGACGATCTCGGTCTTCACGCCCGCCGCCGTCAACGACGCCGTCAGGGCCGCGCCGTGGATGGCCGCCACCGTCTCGTCCGTGACGATCACCGTGCGCCCCTTCGCCAGCGGCGCGATCCGCCCGCCCGCCTGGGCCAGCAGGCCGCGTCCCACCACGACGTCATAGGCGGCGAAGGCGCCCCCGCTGACCGGAATAATCGTCATTGCGGGGTCTCCGTGCGTCGTCTCTGGCGCCAGTGTCGGCGCAGGTTCTTGTGAATGGCGTCGACCGCCTGGCCGTGCGAGCCTTGGCCCACATCGACCGTCACGTCCGCCTCGCCATAGATGGGATAGCGCACCTCGGCCAAGGTCGTCAGCACCTCCAGCGGGTCCTTGCCGCGCAACAGGGGCCGGGTGTCGCGCCGCGCCACCCGTTCGGCGATCACCGCCAGATCGGCCCTCAGCCAGACGGTGTCGGCCCGTTCCTTCAGCAGCGCCCGCGTCTCGGGGTTCATCATCGCCCCGCCGCCGGTGGCCAGGACGATGGGCGGGCCTTCCAGCAGGCGTCGAATTACCCGCGCCTCCCCGGCCCGGAACTCCGCCTCGCCCAGGGCGGCGAAGATTTCCGACACCGTCATCCCGGCCGCCTCTTCGATCTCCACGTCCCCGTCGGCGAAGGGCAGCTTCAGCCGGTTGGCCAGCCGCCGCCCCACCGACGATTTGCCCACCCCCATCAGGCCGACCAGGGCTATGGTGCGGCTGGGCGCCGGATTCGCACGCCGCCTCATCCGGCGGCTCCGGCGGAACGGACGGTCGAAGGAACGGCGAAGGCGAAGGCGCAGGCAGGCATGATCCCTGAAACCTCTACACCAAGCCAGACCGTGCGCCATCCGTCCGAAGGCAGGTTCGGTCGATGACGCCCCAGATCGAGGCCTTTCTGGAGATGATGGCGGTCGAACGCGACGCCTCGCCCCACACCCTGTCGGCCTATGGCCGCGATCTGGCCGACGCCGAGACCGCCCTTTCGGACGCCGGCGGCCTGATGGGCGCGGACGCCGAGGCCGTCGAGGTCTGGTTCGCCGACCTGTCGCGGCGCGGCCTGTCCGCCGCCACCGCCGCGCGCCGCCGGTCCTCCGCGCGCCAGTTCTATCGTTTCGCCCTGGCCGAGGGCTGGCGCGCCGACGATCCCTCGCGCCGCCTCGATGCGCCCAGACAGGGCCGGTCGCTGCCCAAGGTCTTGAGCCGCGCCGAGATCGACGCCCTTCTGGCCGCTTCGGCCGCGCGCGACGCGGCGGCGGGCCTGCGCCTGGTCGCCCTGGTGGAGATGGCCTACGCCTCGGGCCTGCGGGTGTCGGAACTGCTGGGGCTGAAGGTCGAGGCCGTGCGACGCGACCCCGCCTATCTGATCGTGCGCGGCAAGGGCGGCAAGGAAAGGCTCGCCCCCCTCAATCCCGCCGCCCGCGAGGCGATCAAGGCGTGGCTGACCGCCCGCGACGCCAAACTCAAGGGCAAGGATGGCCGCAAACCCGAGGCGCCCGACAGCCCCTGGCTGTTCCCCTCCTCCGGCCGCACCGGCCACCTGACCCCGCGCCGCTTCGCCCAGTTGCTGGACGAGGCCGCGATCACGGCCGGAATCGACCCGGCCCGCGTCAGCCCCCACGTCCTGCGCCACGCCTTCGCCACCCACCTGCTGGAAGGCGGCGCCGACCTCTGACCCAGGTCGTCCAGCAAAACCACCCCTTGGCGCGCGAGGACTGACGGCGCATATTCGGGCAATGGCTCAAGAGTTCTACGTCAAGGCGATCTGGGACCCCGAAGCGGGGGTCTGGTGCAGCGAGTCGAATATCGTGGGGCTGGTGTTGGAAACGGCGACGCTCGGCGAGTTCGAGAACCTCGCGCGCCATTTCGCGCCCGAGCTTCTGGCGGAAAACCTCGGAATTCACGGCGCTGTGCCGGTTCGCTTTGAGGCCGCAGGCGGGTTTGATGTCATCGCCGCCTGACATGATCTGGTGTTGTCAGAGCCGTACGCACAACAAGCGGTGCATTCTCTCATTCGTGTCGTGACGCCATCAACATTCCAGAACAACGCGTGATCTGGATAGGCCCAAGGACTTCTATCCCGAACTGACCGCCCTTCTCTTCGCCGCTGGCTGGCGTCGCGTCAGCAACGCCAAAGGCAGTCACGAGAAGTGGAGACACCCGGATCAGCCGCATGGGGTCATCGTGCCGCGCTCGAAAAGCCGACACACCGCCAACTCGGTCCTCAAACAGGCCGGTTTGCCCAAGGCCTTCTGAACCCCCGCTTGCCCGGCGGCGTTGACCTCTCTAGTTTCGCCCGCCTTCCCCAAGGGCGCTTTCGCCCGTTTGCAGTCCCGGACGCCTTGATGGCCACGCACTATCTCGACTTCGAAAAGCCGATCGCCGATCTGGAAGCCAAGATCGACGAGCTGTCCGCCCTGTCCGAGACCACGGGCGGTTTCGAGACCGAAATCGCCGGCCTGCGCAAGAAGGCGGCCCAGCTTCGCAAGAAGACCTATGCGGGCCTGGATCCGTGGATGAAGACCCAGGTCGCGCGTCATCCGCAGCGGCCGCACTTCGTCGACTATGTCGCGGGTCTGTTCACCGACTGGAACGAACTGCACGGCGACCGCCAGTTCGGCGACGACCAGGCCATCTTGGGCGGTCTGGCCCGTTTCCGGGGCCGGCCGGTCGTGATCATGGGTCATGAGAAGGGCCACGACACCACCACCCGCCTGACCCACAACTTCGGCATGGCGCGCCCCGAAGGCTACCGCAAGGCCGTTCGCCTGATGGACATGGCCGAGCAGTTCGGCCTGCCGGTCCTCAGCTTCATCGACACCGCCGGGGCCTATCCGGGGCTGGGCGCCGAGGAACGCGGTCAGGCCGAGGCCATCGCCCGCTCGACCGAACGCTGCCTGACGCTGGGCGTGCCCTCCATCGCCACCATCACGGGCGAAGGCGGTTCGGGCGGCGCCATCGCCATCGCCGCCGCCAGCCGGGTGATCATGCTGGAGCATTCGATCTATTCGGTCATCTCTCCAGAGGGGGCGGCCGGCATCCTGTGGCGCGACGGCTCGCGCGGCAAGGACGCCGCCATGGCCATGAAGATCACCGGCCCTGACCTGATGCAGCTGAAGATCGTCGATCGCCTGATCGAGGAACCCGTCGGCGGCGCCCACGCCGATCACCAGGCGGCCCTCGCCAATGTCGGCGACGTGCTGGCGGACGAGCTGAAGCGGTTCGACGGCATGACCCCGCAACAGATCCGCAAGGATCGGGCCGACCGTTTCTACGCCATCGGCGCCCTGGGCGGCTGATCGACCAACCGCGCGTTAACGACGCGTCCATCCTCGGCTGACATGCTCGATTCTCGGGATTTGCAGCAGCGGACGGTCAGCCATGATCGGAACGGCCGGATGATCGGGCCTGATCGGACATGAACGCCGCCTCGTCTCTGCGCGAGAGCGCCGTGTTCAACTTCAACGACGCGGTGACGATGATCGTCGATGATTCGCCGTTCTCGTTGACGCTGACCGCCAACGCCCTGGCGGGATTCGGCATCCGGCCGACCTACGCCGTCGGCGCGGGCGTCGAGGCCAAACGCCTGCTCCAGGAGAAGACGATCGACCTCCTGGTGATCGATACCGACATGCCCGACATCGACGGCTATGAGTTGGTTCGCTGGCTGCGACGTTCCAGTCCGAACCCCAACGCCTTCACCCCGGTCATCATGACCGCCAGCCATATCCGTCGCGGTCGCGTGGCCGAGGCGCGCGATTGCGGCGCAAATTTCGTCGTCACCAAACCGTTCAGCCCGACCCTGCTTCTGGAGCGCATCCTGTGGGTCGCGCGCGACAGCCGCCCCTTCCTGGAGGTGGGCGACTATCTGGGGCCGGACCGCCGGTTCCGGAACGAGGACTACGAGGGCGAGGAGCGTCGGGCCGACCTGATCCGTCGGCGTGCGAACGGGGAGAATGCGGCATGACCGTCATCACTCACATGCAGCGCAAGTCACGTCTCGCCGAGATGATCGACAAACCCGGCGGCGTCAGCGTCGGGGTCGCCCTGGCCCAGGCCAAGGCCAATCTGGCCGTGCTGGAGGATCAGGCCAGGACGATCGTCGCCGACAATATCGCCGCCCTGCTGGCCGAGCCGGTTCCCGGCATGATCGAGCCGATGCGGCTGGACATGGCCTATTCCGCCTCGAGCCAGATCATCGACGCCGCCAGCCCGTTCGAGATGGACGACCTGTGCACGGCGGCCAAGGGGCTGTGCGACCTGCTGGACGCCGCGCCGCGCCAGGGCGGTTTCGACTGGCGCATCGCCACAGTCCACGCCCAGGCGATGAAGGTGCTGCTGTCCCTGCCCCCGCAAGAGGCTGCGGCGCGCTCGGCCATACTGACCAATCTGCACGAGGTGCTGAAGCGCAAGCTGCCGGGCCAGCCTCAGGGCTGACCCGGCCTTGGGGCAAGCCGTCTCAGGCCTGGCCCGTCTTTCCGGCTCGGGTCTGTTTCCGCCACAAGGCGGCGTACTCTCCGCCCTGTCGCGCAACGAGTTCGTGGTGCGCCCCGCGTTCGACGATCCGCCCCGCCTTCAGCACCAGGATCTGATCCGCGTCCGCCACGGTCGACAGCCGGTGCGCCACCACCAGGGTCGTGCGGCCGCTTCTGGCCTTGCGCAACGTCTTCTGGATCGCCGCCTCGGTGCGGCTGTCCAGGGCGCTGGTCGCCTCGTCCAGGATAAGGATGCAGGGATCGGCCAGCAGGGCGCGGGCGATGCCGACGCGCTGGCGCTCGCCGCCCGACAGTTTCAGCCCGCGCTCGCCGACCTTGGTCTGCATCCCGTCGGGCAGGCCCCGGATGAAGCCGGCCAGTTCCGCCGCCTCGGCCGCCGCCCAGACCTGGGCCTCGTCGGCGTCGGGGCGGGCGAAGGCGATGTTGGCAGCCAGGGTGTCGTTGAACAGGGCCACATCCTGCGGCACCAGGGCCACCGCCGCCCGCAGCGAGGCCTGGGTGACGTCGCGCGCGTCATGACCGTCGATCAGCACCCGCCCCTCCTGCGGGTCCAGCAGGCGCAGGGCCAATTTGACGATGGTGGACTTGCCCGCCCCCGACGGACCGACCAGGGCCGTCGTCGTCCCGGGCGCGGCGTAGAAGCTGACGTTCTCCAGCCCATTGGCGCGGGCGTCGTGACGGAAACCGACATTCTCGAACGCCACCGAGGCGCCGCGCGCATCGACGGGACGCGGCAGGGCGACGGCGTGGGGCGCATCGGCGACCTGCGGCGTCTGGCGCGTCACCTTCAGCATCTCCTCCATATCGATGAAGGACTGGCGGATTTCCCGATAGGCGAAGCCCAGGATATTCAGCGGCGCATAGAGCGAAATCATGATCAGGACGGCGGCGGTCACGTCGCCCGGCCCCATACGGCCGGCCGCCGCCTCGAACCCGGCCATCACCGCCATGACGCCCAGGCCCAGGTTCATGATCAGGGCCTGCGCCCCGTTCAGCATGGCCAGCGAACTGTTGGCCTTCAGCGACGCCTGGGCGTAGTCGCCCAGCGCCTGGTCGTAGGTGCGGGCCGCCCGCGCCTCGGCCCCGAACGACTTGACCGTCTCGTAGTTCAGTAGCGCGTCGACCGAGACGCCCGCCGCCTCGGAATCCGCGGCGTTCATGATGCGTCGATGCTCCAGCCGCCAGTTGGACATGGCGAAGGTGGCGGCGGTGTAGATGACGACCACCACCACCGCGACGGCGGCGAAACGCCAGTCGTACTTGCCGCCCAGAACGGCCGCGGCCAGCACCAGTTCCACCCCCGTCGGCACCAGGTTGAAGGCCAGGATGCGAAGCAGGAAGTCCACCGCCCGCGATCCGCGATCCATCGTCCGCGACAGGGCGCCCGAGCGTTTGGTCTGGTGGAAGTCCAGCGACAGGCTCAGCGCATGGGCGAAGGCTTCCGCCGCCGTGGCGCGCTGGGCGGCGGCGCGGACGGGGGCGAACACAACGTCCGACGCCAGCGGCGACAGCGCCGACAGCAGCCGCACCAGGGCCCAGCCGACTGCGAAGGCGGCGAAGCCCCAGCCCACGGCCGCCGCCGCGCCCTGCCCCGCCGCCAGTCGATTGACCGCCGCACCCAGCACCAGCGGCGCCAGCACGCCCAACCCCTTGCCCGCCAGGGTCAGGGCGACGGCCGAGATCAGCCGCAATCGTAACTGTGGCGCGCCGGAGCGTCCCACCAGCCGCGCCAAGTCCACGAGCGCCGTCAGCGTCGCCGGGCCGTCTGTCTTGTCATCCATGCTCCCGGCCTGCTGCGCCTTGACCATCGGGTCGCGCCGGCCGCCTGAGCGCTCACCGCGCATCGCCATGATCCGCATATGGAAACCCAATGCGACCAGGGAAAGGCCACGCTGGCCGGCGGCGGGGATTAGTCGTTCAGTCCAGACCGACGATCGCTTCGATCAGTTCGTCCACCGCCGCCTGTTGCGTGGCCCAGGAACAGACGAACCGCACCGATCCGTCGTCAAATGGATAGCAGGCCCAGCCCAGCGCGTTCAAACGGCCATGCGCCTCGGGCGACATCCGCACGAAGACGGCGTTGGCCTCGACCGGATGGGCCAGGACGAAGGCGGAGCGCGTGGCGATACCCGCCGCCAGCCGTTGGGCCATCAGATTGGCGTGGGCCGCCCCCGCCTCCCAGTCGCCGCTTTCCAGAAGGCCCAGCATCGGCCCCGACAGAAGACGGGTCTTGGACGCCGTCTGCCCGGCCTGTTTCAGCCGATTGTCCAGCCGCCGGGCCAGGGTCTTGTCGAACAGGACGATGGCCTCGGCGCAATTGGCCCCGGCCTTGGCCCCACCGAACACCAGCACGTCCACGCCCAAGCGCGGAATGTCCTTCAGGTCAAACCCGGCCGCCGCCGCATTGGCCAGCCGCGCCCCGTCCATATGCACCCGATAGCCCAGCGCCTTCGTCGGTTCGATCAGGTGGCGCAGCTCCTCCTCGGTATAGACCGCGCCATACTCCGTCGCCTGGGTCAGGGACAGGGCGGCGGGCGGCTGGCGATGACCGACCTCGGCCTCGGCCAGCTGCGCCTGCAGGGCCACAGGATCGATCTTGCCGGAAAAGCCCGGCAGGCCGATCAGGCCCAGACCGTGGCCGAAGAAGCCGGGCGCCCCGGTCTCGTCGGTGCAGATGTGCGCCGCATGGTGCGCCAGCACCGCCTCATAGGGCTGGGCCAGCATGGACAGGGCGATGGCGTTGGCGGCCGTGCCGCTGAAGACGAACCGCACCTCGGCGTCCGCATCCAGCCGCTGGCGTATCTGATCTGCGGCGCGCGCGGTGATGTCGTCCGCGCCATAGGCCCGCGCGAAGCCCTTGTTGGCGCGCACCAGCCCCTCGATGGCGCTCAGCGCCATGCCCGCCGTATTGTCGGAGCCGAAGTCGTAACGCATCAGCCGGCCTCGCGCGGATCAGCGGGCGTCGTCGCGCCGATGGGGTCGTCCTTGGCGTCGTCGTAGGGCACGGCCACCTGATGCGGGAACGGGATCTCGATCCCGGCGGCGTCCAGAGCCTCCTTGCCGCCCTGCATCAGATCGGCCTGGGTCTGCCACCAGTCGCCGACCTTGACCCAGGCGTGCAGCGTCACCTCCACCGCGCTGTCCAACAGGGCCGTAACCCCGGTCCAGGGCTTGGGATCGGCCAGCACCTTGTCATGGGCGGCGGCCACGTCGGCCAAGACTTGCCGCGCCTGATTCAGGTCGTCGCCATAGCCGACGGTGAATTTGATCTCGATACGGCGGGTCTGCTGGCCCGTCAGATTGGTCAGGGAATCGCTCAGGACCTTGGAGTTGGGAATGACGATCTTGTGGTTGTTGGCGTTCGACAACTGGGTCGTGAACAGGTCCAGCCGCTGCACCGTGCCCGACATCCCGCCGACATCCACCACGTCCCCCACGCGATAGGGCCGCAGCACCAGCAGCATGATACCCGACGCCACGTTCGACAGGGTGCCTTGCAGCGCCAGACCCACCGCCAGGGACGCCGCCCCCAGAACCGCGATGATGGATGTGGTCTGCACGCCCAGACGCTGCAACACCGCGATCATGCCCACGATGATGACCACGACCCGCACCACCTGGACCGCGAAGCTCAGCACCGTGGGGTCGTGACGGAAGCCGCGCACCCGCGACAAGGCCCTTCGCGCAGCGCCTGACGCCCATTTCGCCGCAAACAGCGTGGCGATGAAGATCAGGATGGCGATGGTCAGGTTGACGGCGAACTCGCCCGCCAATTCGGTCAACTTGGTCAGCATCACCGCGTCCACCGCAATGGCCTTGCGGCCGGCGGCGACCGCCTGGTCCAGGGAAGCAGCGTCGAGGGGCATCGGGGAAGACATGGGCCGGGTCTAACGCCTGACGCGCCGATTGGAACCCCCGGCCGGGCCGATTTTACGCCTTTGCGATACGCCCGCCGCCGCTTTCGATGGCGTCCAGCAGGTCCATGACAGACTCCAGGGTGTCGGCCTCGCGCGCCGGCTTGTCCCAGCGGATGCGGCTGACGCGGGGAAACCGCATGGCCACCCCCGACTTGTGCCGCGTGGATCTGTTCAGCCCCTCGAAGGCGATCTCCAGCACCAGGCCGAAATCCCGCTCGGCCCGCACCGACCGCACCGGCCCGAAACGCTCCACCGTGTGGTCGCGCACGAACTTGTCCAACTGCTTCAGCTCCTCGTCGGTGAAGCCGAAATAGGCCTTGCCCACCGGCGTCAGCGCCCCTTCCTCCGTCCAGACGCCGAAAGTGTAGTCCGAATAGAAGCTGGAGCGTTTGCCATGCCCGCGCTGGGCGTACATCAGCACCGCGTCGATGACATGCGGATCGCGCTTCCATTTGAACCACGGCCCCTTGGGGCGCCCGGCCAGATAGGGGCTGTCCCACCGTTTCAGCATGATCCCCTCCGCCGCCGCCCCGACCGGCGGATCGGCGCGCAGTCGGGCCAACTGGTCCCAGTCTGCGTAGTCGATCAGGGGCGACAGATGCAGCCGCCCCCCGGCATGGCTCGCCACCACCGCCTCCAGTCGCGCGCGGCGGTCGCGCAAGGATCGGCCTCTCACGTCCTCAGCCCCGTCCGCCAGGATGTCATAGGCCAGGATCGCCGCCGGAAAGGCCGCCATCGTCTTGGCGTCCACCGTCTTGCGGTTCAGCCGCTGCTGCAGATCGCCGAACGGCGCCACCGCCCCGTCGCGCCATACCACCAGTTCCCCGTCCAGCGCCCCCTCGAACGCCAGCGCCTCCATCAGATCGGGAAAGGCGTGCGAAATCTCGTCGCCGGTTCGGGAGTATAGCTTGCGCGCCTCGCCTTCCAGCACGGCCTGCACGCGGATGCCATCCCACTTCCACTCGGCGGCGAAGTCGGTCGGCTCCAGCTTGGGGAAATCAGCCGTCTCGTCGATCGCGGTCGCCAGCATGACCGGCCGGAAACGGCCTGGCGCATCCGGACTGGGGCGTTCGGCCCGTCCTTCCAGCCAGGCGAACAGATCGGCGTAGGGCGGCTCCAGCGCGTGCCACACCTCCTCGATATCCGACACGTCGACGGGCGCCAGCGCCGTCTCCGCTTCGCGACCCTGCGGCGAGGGCGGCGTGGGCGCGGTCTCGGGCCGCATGAGGGCCGCCGCGGTCTTGGCCAACCGCGCCGACAGTCCCACCCGAAGCGCGCCCGTCATCAGCTTCAGCAGCGCCCAGCGTCCCTTGGGCTCCAGCGCGTCCAGCCAACTTTCCAACAACCCCCGCACCTCGGCGCGGGAAGCGGTGCGCAGGGCCTCGACCACCTCCGACAGTTCCGGCTCGCGGTTCGGGCGTCGGTCCGGCGGCGCGGGCCAGATCAAGGCGACCGTCTCGGCCAGGTCGCCGACATAGTCGTAGGACCAGCCGAACAGCACGCCGTCCACCCGCCCCTCCACCGCCTTTCGGATCATGGCGGGCTTGGCGGCGTCGAAGGTCAGGTCGCCCGTCAGGGCAGCCAGCGCCCAGCCCCGATCCGGATCGGGCGTCGCCCGCAGATAGTCGCGCACCAGCACCAGCTTGGCGTTGCGCGAGGCCGTCAGGGACAGTCGGTCCAGAAGTTCGGCGAAGGCGCGCATTCAGGGTCCATCCGGCGCGACCGTCGCGCGCCGTCTCTCAACGAAGAACGCCCCGGAGGTTTCCCTTCGAAGCGTCGGCGCCTTCATTGGTTTCGATCAGGCGGCGGCCGAACAGGCCGCGTGCTCGCCCTCGCGCAGGCTCTCGCGGCCGCCCGCCGCCCGCGCCATCAGTTCGGCCAGAGCGCCGAAATCGATCGGCTTGTTCAGATAGGCGTCGGCGCCCGCCAGCATGCCGGCCTCGTGATCCTCGTTGCGGGCCGAGGCCGACAGGACGATGATGGGCGTGTCGCTGTTGGGTCCGTCGCCGGCCCGGATCAGGCGCGTAGCCGTCAAGCCGTCCATGACCGGCATGTTCACGTCCATGATGATCAGATCGAAACCTTGGGCGTCGGCCGCCTCCACCGCCAGCTGACCGTTTTCGGCGGCGACGGTGACGTGGGCCGCCGAGGCCATCCAGGCCTCCAGGATCATGCGGTTCACCGGATGGTCCTCGACCACAAGCACACGCAGGGAGTCCGCCTCCTGCACCTCGGCGTCGGCCTTCTGGGTCGAGGCCGGCCTGGCCCATTCGACCACGTCCGCCTCGAGCGACAGGGTGAAACACGATCCCTCGCCCAGGGTGGAGGTGACGCCGATATCGCCGCCCATGATGTTGGCCATGCGGCGCGCGATGGTCAGACCCAGGCCCGTCCCGCCAAAGCGACGCGTGGACGAGGCGTCGACCTGGGTGAAGGGCTGGAACAGGCGCGTCAGATCCTCTTCGGAAATGCCGGAGCCGCTGTCGGTCACGACAAAGTCGAACCGGACCCGTTTGTCGGAAATCCGCTCCCCGCGCACCAGAAAATGGATCTGGCCGCGCTCGGTGAACTTCACCGCGTTCGACAACAGGTTCTGCAGCACCTGGCAGACCCGCAGCGGATCGCCGCGCACCACGGTCGGAATCTCGCCTTCGAACGTCGAGACGAAGTCCAGACCCCGCGCTTCGGCCTGCGCCTCGAACGGTCCCGTCACCCGCTTGTGCAGATCCTCCATATCGACGTCGACGACCTCGAAATTCATCTTCCCGGCCTCGATCTTGGTCATGTCGAGGATGTCGTTCAGCAGCGACAGCAGGTTGTCGCCCGAATTGCGGATGATCGACAGATATTCGCGCTGGGTCGTCTCCAGACGCGTCGCGCTCAGCAGTTGGGCGGCGCCCAGGACGCCGTTCATGGGCGTGCGCAGCTCATGCGAGATGATGCCCAGGAAGTTGGACTTGGCGTGATTGGCCGCATCCGCCTTGTCGCGCGCAGTTTCCAGTTCCTCGATCAGATGGGCCTGGTGCGACTGGAACGCCCGGATCCGCTCCTCGCGCAGCATGGTCATCGTCACCAGCACGAACAGTCCGGCGGCCGTGAACGGCAGAACGCCCAGCAGGGACCAGAACTCGGCCGTGCCCCACAGGCTGGCCAGGATGATCGCGGCCGCCGCGCCGTAGGGCGAGGAGATGATCATGGCCTGACGCGGCGAACTGCGCAGTTGGGTGAACACCAGCACATAGCCGGAAATCAGCAGGGCGATAGCCAGGGGCTGGCCGAAGGTGTTGTGCGAGAACCACGCCATCAGCGGCGCGACGGCCCAGGCGGCCGTGGTCACGGTGGCGACGATGGGAAACAGCATCCCCCAGCCCGTCTCCACATGATGGCTAAGTCGATGTTCGACGACGCCGCGCACCGATCCGGCCACGATGGTCAATACGAACCAGGCCAAAGCCTGCCACGGCCCGACCGTGCCCAAAAGACCCAACGCCCAGGAGGCGATGATCAGATATCGCAGATACTGGGTCTGTAGGATCGCCGTCAGGGATTGGGCCGCATCGCCCGCGCGTTGATCGCCAGCAAGCGCTTTTGCGACGCCGTCCGATTCCACCATTGCCCAGCGTCCCCACGTTCGGTTTGGAGACGTGACGCTAGGACGAAGGTTCTAAGACGAAGTGAACGCTGATCTTTCCCCTCAGCCGCCCGCCTGCGCCTCGCCGGGCGTCAGCGCCTTGACGGACAGAGCATGCACCGGGCCGGACAATTCGGCCTTCAGCAGGGCGTTGACCGCCCGCTGCCTCGCCAGACGCGACTGCCCCTCGAACGCGGGGGATACGATCAGCAGGTTGAAGTGGCTTTCGCCGCCCGCCCTGGCGTCCATGCCGCCTTCATGATGGTGGCCCGCGTGCCGCCAGCTGTCGTCTTCCAGTTCCAGCCGTTCGGGAGCCAGGGCGGCGGTCAGTTTTTCACGGATAATCGCCGCCACGGGGCCGTTCGACATGATCGATTCCTTGAAGAGGTCCAATTCCGGACTACACTTCGGGTGATGACCGCTTCCTTTCAATACAAGCCGCGCTTCACCGACATTCGCGTGAAGCCGCCGAAGGCCGAGGAGGAAGCCGCCCAGGCCGACGCCCTGCACCTGAAGCCGGGCGAAAAGCCTTGCCAATGGCCCGACTGCCGCCGGGCCGCGACGGCCAAGGCGCCCAAGTCGCGCGAGCGGCTGAGCGACTTCTACGAATTCTGCCAGGCGCACGCCGGCGAGTACAACAAGGGCTGGAACTTCTACGCCGGCATGACCGAGGGCGAGATTCGCGCCGCCCAGGAAAATGAGGCCATGACCGGCGGCCGCCCGACCTGGGAAATGAAGGCCGGCAAGTTCACGCGCGAGGCCGCGGCCTTCGCCGCCAAGATGGGCACGTCCAACACCACCGGCTCTGGCTCGTGGCGCGACAGCTTCGGCCTGTTCGGCCGCAAGGGCGATCAGGCCCCGCAATCCCCGACCGAGGACCGTCGAGTCGGCAAGCTGGAACGGACCGCCCTGGCCGATCTGGATCTGGAGCCGGGCGCGGACCGGGCGGCGATCAAGGCGCGCTATCACGACCTGCTGAAACGCTTCCACCCCGACACCAACGGCGGCGATCGCGGCGCCGAGGCCAAGCTGCAGCGCGTCATCAAGGCCTGGAAGACGCTGAAAAAGGCCGGTCTGGCTTGACCGGGTCTCGCCTCAGCCGTTGGCGCTGGGCGTCGAAGCCGTCATGATCGGCGCAGACGGTTCGCGGAAATAGCGGTCGATTCCGTCCGCGACCGCCTTCATCAGTCGCCGTCTGGCGCGTTCGTCGGTCAGCAGCCGCTCATCGTCGGGATTGGTGATGAAGCCCATCTCCAGCAGGACCGCAGGCACGTCGGGCGCCAGCAGGACCGCCAGACCGGCGTCGCGATGGCTGCGGCGCAGCAGCGGATGCTCCGACGCCTCCAGATGGGTCAAGAGGACGCGGGCGAACTGGGCCGAGCGGTTCTGTGTCGCGCGCTGCGTCATGTCCAGCAGGATACGGTCCACCGAGGGATCGCGGCCCGGCAGGCGCAGGTCTCGGCCCCAGTTGTCGCCGCGTGTGAATTCGCGTACCGCGCGCCCGGCGCCCTGTTCCGACAGGGTATAGACGCTGGCGCCGCGCAGCGCCGGGTCCGAGCCCGCGTCGGCGTGCAGAGAGATGAACAGGTCCGCGTCCGCCTGACGGGCGATGGCCACGCGACGATACAGATCGACATAGGTGTTGGTTTCGCGCGTCAGACGCACGCGATAACGGCCGGTCTTCTCCAACTCGGCCTTCAGCGCCAGGGCGGCGGCCAGCGTCACCTGGCTTTCGTTGACCGCGGCCCCCTGCGCACCGGGATCGCGGCCGCCGTGACCGGCGTCGATCACCACCAGCGGCCGCTCCGCCCGACGGGGGGGCGGATTCTGGGCCGGACGCGAAGCGGGCCGCGCCGCCGCGCCTGTCGCCTTGATGTCCACCACATAGCGATAGTGCGTCACCCCGTCGCCGGGCGGCAGCAGGAAGCGACGCTCGATCTCGCCGCCGCGCGCCAGTTCCAGCATGATCCGCGAGGCGCCGCCGGACGAAGACACCTGGTAGGATCGCACCAGGCCCGATCCGCCGCCGTCCAGACCGCGCCCGGGCGATACGCCGTTCAACGCCAGGGTGACGCGCCCGTCCGCGCCCGTGTCGATGACCCGCCCCTGCGCGGCCTTCTCCAGATCGATGACCACGCGGGTCCGATCACCGTCGGCGCCAAAGCGGATGCCCAGCACGTCGCCGTTACCGCCCCAGGCCAGACCCCGCGTGGCGAACAGTCCGACCACGCAGATGACAACGAAGGCCAGGGCGGTCATCGCCCATTCCTTCGCGCCCCAGCGCCGCAAATCTGTCATAACGCGACCGCCCATTGCGACGCCGAACCTACGAAAACTACTAGATCGGCACCTTTGCACGCCGCTCGTATGCAGGGGGTTAAGGCGAGGCGCTTTTAATTCGCGTCCGGCGTGACTATGATTTGATCCGCTCGCGAACCGATCGCGCCGATTTCGCCCCTGGCGAAGCCTGGCGCGCCCTCCTCGCGGCGTTGACTTTCACCTATCCGAGAACCGCCCCGGCCTTGCCGATGGTTCGAAGAGCGGACCAGGGACGCGGCCTTCCCAAGGATTGGCGCGCCCGGTTCAGGACCGACGACTTCAATGGGCCTTTACGCCTGCGCTCCCCAACGGCTTGATCAAGCCTCCTTCGCCGTTCTCGGCGAAGGGATGCCGCACGCGCCGGCCCTTCCCCTTATTCGGCGAGCCGCCATGACCCTGTTCCGTGATCCGGAACGGTCGGCCTGCGCGCGCCAGAGAGAGACTTTCCATGTCAAAGACAATGCTGATCGACGCGGCCCACCCGGAGGAGACCCGGGTCGCCATCGTAGACGGACGCCAGATTGAGGAATTCGATTTCGAATCCCGGGCGAAGCGCCAGCTTCGCGGCAACATCTACCTCGCCAAGGTCACACGCGTAGAGCCCAGCCTTCAGGCCGCCTTCGTCGAATACGGCGGCAACCGCCACGGCTTTCTGGCTTTCAACGAAATCCACCCGGACTACTACCAGATCCCGGTCGCCGACCGCGAAGCCATCATGGCCGAGGCGCACGACGACGAGGACGAGGACGATCTGGATCGCGAATCGACCGGCGACGACGTCGATCCCGAGGCCGCCCTGGCCGACGAGGAGCGTCTGAAGCGCCGCCTGATGCGTCGCTACAAGATCCAGGACGTCATCAAGCGCCGCCAGATCCTGCTGGTTCAGGTCGTCAAGGACGAACGCGGCGCCAAGGGCGCGGCCCTGACCACCTGGCTGTCGCTGGCCGGCCGCTACTGCGTGCTGATGCCCAACACCGGCAAGGGCGGCGGCATTTCGCGCAAGATCACCAACACCTCGGACCGTCGTCGCCTGAAGAGCGCCGTCGCGGCCCTGGACGTGCCCAAGGGCATGGGCCTGATCATCCGCACCGCCGGCGCCAAGCGCACCAAGGCCGAGATCAAGCGCGACTATCAGTATCTGCTGCGCCTGTGGGAAACGATCCGCGAGACCACCCTCGCCTCTCACGCCCCCTCGGTGATCTACGAGGAAGAGAACCTGGTCCGCCGCGCCGTGCGCGACATGTTCGACAAGGACTTCGACGGCATCCAGGTCGAGGGCGTCGAAGGCTTCAAGGAAGCGCGCGACTTCATGCGCGTGCTGATGCCGGCCCAGGCCAAGAAGGTTCACCTGTATCGCGGCTCCCGCCCCCTGTTCGCCTCGAACGGCATCGAGGAGTTGCTGACCCAGATTCACCAGCCGGTCGTGCCGCTGAAGTCCGGCGGCTATCTGGTCATCAACCAGACCGAGGCCCTGGTGGCCATCGACGTCAACTCGGGCCGCGCGACCAAGGAACGCAACGTCGAGCAGACGGCGTTCAAGACCAATATGGAAGCCGCCGTCGAGGCGGCCCGCCAGCTTCGTCTGCGCGACCTCGCCGGCCTTGTCGTCATCGACTTCATCGACATGGACGAGGGCAAGAACAACCGCGCCGTGGAGAAGGTGCTGAAGGACGCCCTGTCGTCCGACCGCGCCCGCATCCAGATGGGCCGCATCTCGCCCTTCGGCCTGATGGAGATCAGCCGCCAGCGTCGTCGCCTGGGCGTAATCGAGGGCGCGACCGAGGCCTGCCCCCACTGCCAGGGCACCGGCCGCATCCGCTCGGCCGAATCCGCCGCCCTGATGACCCTGCGGGCCGTCGACATCGAGGCCGGCAAGAACGGCGCGGGCGTCGTGGTGCTGAAGGTCTGCACCGCCGTCGGCCTCTATATCCTGAACTACAAGCGCGCCTATCTGCAGGCGCTCTTGGAACGTCGCGGCCTGAACGTCATCGTCCAGATCGACGACAGCCTGGGCCAGGGCGAACACACTATCGAGCGCACCGAGACCAACGAGGACTTCGTCGCGCCCGAGATCGAACTGCCCGACCTGGACGACGACTTCGACGCCGACCTCTATGAGGACGAAGACGAGGACGAAGACGAGGAGATCGTCCCGGACGACGAGGACGACGAAGACTCCCTGGAGCGCGAGGACACCGACGACGACGAGGCGCGAGAGCGTCTGGATCGTCACGATGGCCGGGGCCGCAACCGCCGTCGCCGCCGTGGCGGTCGTCGGGACGAGGAAACCGCCGATGAAACGCCCAGCCTGGCCGATCTGTCCGACGACGAAGAGGACGAGAACGGTCGTCGCCGCCGTCGCGGCCGTCGCGGCGGTCGCCGCGCCCGCGAGGACGGCGAGCGCGACGTCTATACCTGGGTCCGGGGCCGCACACCGTCGCTGGACGATCCCTATGTCTGGTTCGACCCCCTGAATCTCGGTCGGGGCGACAGTCGCCCGGAGCGCGGCGAACGTCCCGAACGCGCCGAACGCCCTGAAGCGACGCAGGAGGCCGTCGAGGGCCTGGACGCGGTCGCCAAGGACGGTGCCGGCGAGGAAGGCGGCCGTTCGCGCCGTCGCCGTCGTCGTGGACGGGGCCGCAGCGGCGACGCCCTGGCCCACGAGGTCAAGGTCGAGAACCGCGCCACCAACGAGGGTATGCCGCCTGACGGTTCGCCCGACACGCCGATGGCCGTGATGATGCCCTCGGCCGACGAGGCCGAGACGAGCGCCGCCCCCGCCATCGCCGCGGAGCCCCAGCGCCGTCGGGTCCGCCGCAAGGCCGCCGTCGCCGCGCCCGAAGGCGCGGGCCTGGCCGCCCAGACGGTCGACGACCCGCATGTCGAGGCTCTGGAGACCGCGATCGAGCCCAACGAGAAGCCGACCGAAGGCGAACCTGTCACTCTGGACGTGACGCCCCAGGAAGCCGCCGTCGTCGAACAGGCCATCGCGGAGGCGCGCGCACCCGAGCCGGTGGTTCTGGCCGAGCCCGTCGCCGCGCCCAAGCCCGAGATCGACGTCGAGGCTCTGATCGCCGAGGACCCGAACCAGATCGTCGCCCCGCCCGAAAAGCCGAAACGCGGATGGTGGCGCCGCTGATCGGTCACGATTAGACTGTCAGGATGCAGGCGGCGGGGGCCGGTCGTTCTTGGAGCATGCCATGACGTGGCTTCCCCGATCTGCATCCCGTCTTCTGGCGGCGACGGCGGCGGGCCTTGCGGTCCTCCTCGTCGCCGGCCAGGCCTCGGCCCAGAGCCTGATCCGCGACACCGAGGTCGAGGGCATAATCCGCGAATGGGCGGACCCGGTCTTTTCGGCCATGGGCCTGAATCCGGCGGACATCGAGGTCCTGCTGGTGAATGACAACGATCTGAACGCCTTCGCCACGCGCGGACGAATCATGGGCGTCAACACCGGCCTGATCCTGCGGACCAAGACCCCCAACGAACTGCTGGGCGTGATGGCGCACGAGGCGGGGCACATCAAGAACCGCCATACCCTCAGCGACGGCGCCCAGAACGCGGGCAAACAGCCCATGTTCATGACCATGGCCCTGGGCGCCCTGGCCATCGCGGCCGGCGCGCCGGACGCAGGCGTGGCCCTGCTGGGCTCCAGCCAGTATTTCGGAACCCTGGGCGCGCTTCGCTATCTCCAGGGTCAGGAAGGCGAGGCCGACCTGACCGGCGCGCGGGGCCTGGAAGCGGCCGGGGAGTCGGGCGCGGGCCTGGTGTCATTCTTCGATAATTTCCGCTCGCAGGAGGTCTTCTCCGATGCGCGCCGCTATCCCTATTTCCGCAGCCACCCCCTGTCGGCCCAGCGGATCGAAAGCCTGCGCCGCTTCGTGCAAGAGCAGCCGCACTACGACCACCGCGACAGCCCCGAACGCCTGGCCCAGCACGCCCTGATCCTGGCCAAGATCCACGCCTTCATGGACCAGCCGACAGCGACCCTGCGGGACTATCCTTCGACCGATACGTCCCTGCCCGCCCGCTATGCGCGCGCCATCGCCTGGTATCGCGACGGCCAGACGGAAAAGGCCCTGACGGCAGTGGACGCCCTGATCGCCGGCGACCCGGACAACCCCTATTTCCACGAACTGAAAGGCCAGATCCTGTTCGAGGAGGCCCGGCCGGCCGAGGCCATCGCCGCCCACCGCGAGGCGGTGCGCCTGAAGCCCGACGCCCCGCTTCTGCGGATCAACCTGGCCCACGCCCTGATCGAGACCAACGACAAGGCCAATCTGGACGAGGCCATCGCCCAGTTGAAGCACGCGGTGGTGGCCGAAAAGGACAACACCCTGGCCTGGCGACTGCTGGCCCAGGCCTACGCCTCTCAAGGCAAGGAGGGCGAGGCGCGCCTGGCCTCGGCCGAATACTATTTCGCCGCCGGCGACGACAAACAGGCCACCCAGTTCGCCCTGCGCGCCCGCTCCATGCTGAATCCCAGTTCCATCGAATGGCGCCGCGCGGTGGACATCGTTCTGGCCTCGGGCGCCACGCCCGAAGACCTGCAGGACCTGGACCGGCGCGAGGCCGCGCGTCGCCCGACCCTCAACTGATCCCTTGTTTCGACGTCCGAGAGCTTCATGACCGATCAAAATCCCGCGCCCCAGAACGCCCCCGCCGCCGCCCCAGCCGCCGCCAAGCCCGGCGGCCTCGGCGCCCGCGCCGGCTATCTGGCCCTGGGTCTGTCGGTCGTCGCCCTGGGCCTGGCCGCTGCGCCCTATTTCACAGGCGCCGGCGATGTGCGCGGCTATCTGCTGAAGCACCCCGAAGTCCTGCAGGAAGCCAGCGCGGCCCTGCAACAGAAGGAAGCCCAGGCCCGGGTGGACGAGATCAACCAGGCCGCCGCCGCCAACGCCGGCCTTTTGGCCCCCGACAGCCGGGATCCCAGTTTCGGCCCGGCCGACGCCAAGGTCACGGTGATCGAATTCTTCGACTTCCGCTGCCCCGGCTGCAAGGCGGTGGCCCACGACTATCGCGCCCTGATGGCCGCCCATCCCGAGGTGCGCTTCGTCTTCAAGGACTGGCCCATCCTGGACCGCGGCGAGGACGTCACCTCGCAATACGCCGCCCGCGCCGCCCTGGCCGCGCACCAGCAGGGCAAGTATCTGGAGGTCTACGACGCCCTGATGAACGCCCGCGCGCTCAGCATCGCCTCCATCGACCAGATCCTGGCCCAGCACGGCGTGGACATGACGCGCGCCAAGGCCGCCATCGCCGCGCCCGACACCACCCGCCACATCGCCGACATCCACACGACGGCCGCCGCCCTGCGCCTGCAAGGCACACCCAGCTTCTTCGTCAACGGCAAGGCCAGCGCCGGCATCGACCCCGCCGAGATCGGTCGGATGATCGAGGCGGCCAAACGTTAGGTCTCATCGACAGTCAGAGTACGCCCGTCATTCCGGGGCGTCCCCAGGACGAACCCGGAACCCAGGAGGCGCGCAACCAGCGTAAGCCGCGTTTAGCCATTGGATGAGGCCCTGGGTTCCGGGTTCTTCGCTTCGCTCAGCCCCGGAATGACGTGTCAGGAACGTCGGACGCCTCTTTGCCCTAACCGAACACTTCAAGCCTCAGCCAGGCTCATCGCCCCGCCGATCCATTCGATGCCGGCGTGGCGCAGGGCGTCGTTGGCCGCCGCCTCGTCGCCCAGGGTCATCTGGGCCCGATAGAGGACGTAGTAGCTGTAGGGATCGTTGGGCCAGTCCTTCAGCAGCTCGCCGATCATGTCGCGCGCGCCCGCCGCATCGCCCGAGGCCAGCAGGGCCGCCGCAAGGCTGCGGCGCGTCGGATACCAGATCATCGGCGGATCGCCGCCTTCCGGCGCCATGGCCTGGATCGCGGCGGCCCGGCCGTAGGCGGCGACCGCTGCGGGATAGTCGCGGTCGATCATCGCCGCGCGGCCTTCCAGCACCTTCTGGAACAGTTCGGCGAAGCCCTTCTGCCGGTCCGCCATCGGTCCCTTGAAGACGCCCTGGGCCAACAGGGCGGCGATGGCCGTCGCCTCGGTCCGCACGGCCGCCGCATCGCCGCGCCGAGCCGCCGCCTCGCCCCGCGCATAGCGCCAGCCGACCCGCATCAGGGGGCGTCCGGCGTCCGGTTCGGCCAGGACCGCCACCTGCCGCGCATCGCCGAACCGGCCGTAAAGGGCGTAGGCGTCGGCCGCCATGATCTGGCGATAGGTCTGATAGGGGTCTTCGTCCGGCTTGGGCGCGGCCAGAAGCTCGGGATAGGTCTGCATGTACCAGTCGGCCAGTTCCAGCCCCCGCTCGACCCCGCCCGCCATCAAGGCGCCGCCCATGCCGAAATGGATGTTGTGGGCGTGCAGCCGCATGCCCTTGATCCCGCCGGGCGGCCCGACCAGCCGGTCGTAGGTCTTGTCCAGCGCCACGGCCTGGACGTTGGACATCATCGCGTCCTTGTAGCGGCCGACGCGATAGAAGGTGTGCGACGGCATATGCACCAGATGGCTGGCCCCCGGCGCCAGCAGGGCCAGCCGCTCGCCATAGGCCAGGGCGCGGTGCGGATCGTCCGACCATTCGGTCAGGTGAATATACAGGTGAATGGCGCCGGGATCGTTCGGCTTGACCTCCAGGGCGTGCTCCAGAATGGCCATGGCCCGCGTCACGGCCGGATCCGTCGCCTTGCCCTTGTCGTCCCACCAATCGTTCTCGGGCTTCAGCATCCAGGCGTCGGCCGTAATGGTCGCCACCGAGACGTCGTCGGGATGGCGCTTGGCGATCCGGTCCATGGCGCGGGCGAACCGGGTCGCCCGGCTCTTCTCGCCGCCCGAATAGCGCTGGATCAAGGCATCGATCATCTGGCGCTGCATCGGCGTCGCATCGCCCGCCAGTCGTCGCGCCTCGCGCGCCACGCGCAGGCCGGTCGCCAGCGAGTCCGGATCGGTCCCGCCGCCGTTCAGGTTCGGCCCGATGGCCCAGGCCTCGCCCCAGGCGCACATGCCGCAGCCGGGGTCCAGCATCCGCGCCTTGCGGAAGGCGCGCACCGATTCCGTGTGCTCGAACGCCCAGCGCAGCCGCACCCCATAGTCAAACCAGGCCTGGGCCTCCGGGTCGGCGGTGTCGACCTTGAACCCCTCGTCGCCGAAGCCAGGGACCATCACCATATCAGCCGTCGGCTGGACATCGCCGACCGCGCCCACCCGGCCGCATATCTGGGGATTGGCGATCAGGGCCAGGGTCGCCGCCGTCGCGGTCGCATCGGCCACCGCGACCGGCGCGATCAGACAGGCGACCGAAACCGTCGCGACCCACAAACTCTTGCGCATTGCCGCCTCCCCGCGTGTGCAAGGACATTGTGCGCTGAAATCGCCAGCGCGCCAATGCGCCGCCGATCAGGGCCGGGTGACGGCCAAGGTGTCTTCGGGCCGACCGTCGCCGGCCGGCGCCGTCAAGCCCAGCATACGCGCCAGGAAGGGCTGAACATCCACGCTATCCAGATCGCTCAGACGACGTCCGGCGACCACGCCCGGCCCGTGGGCGATGAAGACCGCCGCCATCTCGGGCGCCTGATTGTCATAGCCGTGCGCCCCGCCCGCCCGGGTCACAGGCCGGTCGCGCGTCGCCGTCAGCCAGCCGGTCTCGACCAGGCAGACGATCTGTCCCACGCGCGGGTTGGAGCCATAGACGAGGCGCGCGGGCACGTCGGCCTTGTTCCAGCATTCCATGTGCGGATGCCGGCCGACCAGCTTCTGCTGCACCTCCGCCTCGCGACCGAGCGCCGGATCGGCCGTCAGCACCGCCCCGCCATAGCCGATCTTCAGCGCCGCCGGGTCGATGATGTCGTCCAGCCAAATCACCCGGTCGGGCGAGGTCGCCGCCATGCCGTGATCGGACACCACCACCAGCATCGTCCGGTCGTACAGCCCCCTGGCCTTCAGCCCGTCGATCAACCGCCCGATCGACGCATCCACCGAGGCCACGGCCGCGCGCGTTTCCGGCGCATCCGGCCCATAGTGGTGGCCGGCGGTGTCGACGATGTCGAAATACAGGGTCTCCAGCTTGGGCCGCTGGTCCGTCGGCAGATCCAGCCATGACAGCACACGGTCCACCCGCGCGTCGCCCGGCATTCTCTGGTCGAAGGGCGCCCACTGGCTGGGGCGCACGCCGTGGATCTCGACCTCCGATCCCGGCCAGAACATGGTCCCGGTGCGCATCCCCGCCTTCTCGGCCGTGACCCAGATCGGTTCGCCCTGATCCCAGAAGCCGCTTTCCTTGCTGGCCATGGTGAAGACGCCGAGCCGCGCGTCGGTGAACCGGTTGGCCACCACCCCGTGATGGTCGGGATGCAGCCCCGTCACCAGCGTATAGTGGTTGGGAAAGGTCACGCTGGGGAACGACGGCCGCATCGGCCCGAACGCGCCCCCGGCGACCAGGCCGTCCAGCACCGGCGTCTGCCCCTTGCCCAGATAGTCCGGCCGGAAGCCGTCGATGGAGATCAGGATCACCCGATCCGGCAAGGCCGCCTGAACCGTCGAATCGACCACAGCCTGCGGCTTCTGCACAGGCGGGGTTCCAGCGCAGGACGACAGGGCGATGGCGCCGGCGGCGATCAGACCGGCAAGCGGGAAACGGAACATGGGCAACCTCGAATGCGATACGAAACGATTGCCTAAACTTAATGCGCGACAGGCGCACGACGGCTTGTGGGAACGACGTTCTCGCGCCAAGCTTGCATCATGGACACCGTCATTGAAATCCGCGACCTGACCAAGACCTATGGGGCGGTGAAGGCCCTGGACGGTCTGACCCTGTCGATCCCGCGCGGCGGGGTCTATGGAATTCTCGGGCCGAACGGAGCGGGCAAGTCCACCCTGTTCCGCACCCTGCTGGGCCTGATCAGCCCGACCAGCGGCGAGGCGACCGTCATGGGCGGACGCATCGGCGACCCGGCCGCCACCCGGCGCATGGGCTCGATGATCGAGACGCCGCGCTTTCCGCCCTTCATGACCGCCCGCCAGGTGCTGGAATGGCTGGCCCGCGCCCACGGCGGCGTTCCGGCCCAGGAGATCGACGGCTGGCTGGCCCGGGTGGGCCTGACCGAGGCGGCGAACCGCAAGGTGCGCGGCTTTTCGGTCGGCATGCTGCAACGCCTGGGCGTCGCCGCCGCCCTGATGACCAAGCCCGACCTTGTCATCCTGGACGAGCCGACCAGCGGCATGGACCCGCCCGGCATCCAGGAGATGCGCGCCCTGATCCGCAGCCTGGCCGACGACGACGGCGTGACCATCATCCTGGCCAGCCACCAACTTCAGGAAGTCCAGCGCGTCTGCGACCGCGTCGCCATCTTCAACAAGGGCCGAGTCATCACCGAGGGCCGGGTCTCGGACCTGACGGCGTCCGGCGAACGGCTTCGCCTGGCGGTCACGCCCCTGGCCAAGGCCCTGGGTGTCCTGGGCGAGCGCGCCAGTCTGGACGGCGACGCCCTGGTGGCCGCCATCGCCCGGTCGGAGACCCCGGCCGTCATCCGTGCCCTGGTCGAGGCCGGGGTGGAGATCGAAGAGGCCCGCTGGATCGGGGCCGACCTGGAGGACGTCTTCATGACCGAGACCGGCTGGACCGGCGTGCAGACCGGCGCCGCCAAGGGGGCCGCCCATGCTGGTTGATGCGATCCGCGCCGAATCCTATCGCCTGTCCAAGAACCGGACGGCCCTGTTCTGGAGCCTGCTGTTCGTGCCGGTGGTCGGCCTTCTGATCTCGACGGCGACCTTCATCTTCGCCAAGGCCAATGAGGCCAAGCTGGCGGGCAAGCTGCCGCCCGAGCTGGGTCTGAACGCCTCCCCGCTAGACCTGGGCGCGGGTCTGGTTTCCAGCGCGGCCGAGTTCGCCAATCCGGCGGTGCTGATGTTCGTGCTGATCGGCGCGGCGACGATCTTCGCTGGCGATTATCGCTGGGAGACATGGCGCCTGACCACGGCCCGCAACAGTCGGCCCAACCTGTTGCTGGGCAAGGTCGTTGTGGTGGTCGGCCTGACCATCGCCGCCACGGTCGCGGTGCTGATCGGCGACATCGCCTCCAACCTGATCAAGGCGATGGTGTTCAAGCGCGCCCTGACCTTCAGCCTGACCGGCGGCCAACTGGCCGACCTGGCCTGGCTGACCCTGTTGGGCTGGGGCCGCATCGTCCAGTTCGTCATGCTGGGCCTGTTGGCGGCGGTGATGACGCGGTCGCTGTTGGCGGCCCTGTTCGTGCCGATGGTCGTCGGAATCGGGCAGTTCTTCCTGCCCAATCTTCTGGCCTCCATGGGCGTCTCGCCGGAAGGGTGGCTGATGCCGCTTCTGACGCCCGGCATGGCCGCCGATCTGTTGAAGGCCGTGATCCACGGCGGTCCGACCGCCGGGAGCCTGCCGCCCCAAGCGCTCGCCAAGGGTCTGCTGGGTCTTGGCCTGTGGACCGGGGTTCCCCTGATCGGCGCCATCGTCTGGTTCCAGCGCCAGGATCTGTCCAAGGAATAGGCCTGGAGCCGCTCTCCATAAACTGTCGGCCCGCGCATGGGGCGTGGGCCGCGTCGGCAGGCGGGGAAGAAGCCGACCGCGACACCCCTCTTGTGGAACCTCGGCGCTCCTGATCGGGTTTAGTGCTCAAGCGTAGCGGTATCGGGGCGGCCTCCCCCTGCCCCGTCGCGGCGCCTCACCGAAAGGGATGTCCGCATGAGCCTGTTGTCTCGCAAATCCGCGCCGCGCACCGTAGCCGATCTGATCGTCGCCACCCTGCACAACGCCGGCGTCCAGCGTATCTGGGGCGTGACGGGCGACAGTCTGAACGGTCTGAACGACAGCCTGCTGCGCTCGGGCGAGATCGACTGGATGCATGTCCGCCATGAAGAGGTCGCCGCCTTCGCCGCCGGCGCCGAGGCGGCCTTGACCGGCGATCTGGCCGTCTGCGCCGGCAGCTGCGGGCCGGGCAATCTGCACCTGATCAACGGCCTGTACGACTGTCAGCGCAACCATGTGCCGGTCCTGGCCATCGCCGCCCATATTCCGTCCAGCGAGATCGGCCTCAGCTACTTCCAGGAAACCCATCCGACCGAACTGTTCCGCGAGTGCAGCCATTTCTGCGAGATGGTTCAGGACGCCCGCCAGATGCCCGAGATCCTGCACCGGGCCATGCGCACCGCCATCGGCAAGAAGGGCGTTGCGGTCCTGGTCATTCCCGGCGACGTGTCGTTGCAGGCCGTGCCGGACGGCGCCTCGGCCGACTGGCCGCCCCTGGCCCAGCCGCGCCTGTCGCCCGCCCACGGCGCAGTCGAGCAGTTGGCCGACATCCTCAACGACTCAAAGGCCGTGACCCTGCTGTGCGGCTCGGGCGTCGCCGGGGCTCATGACGAGGTCGTGGCCCTGTCCCAGGTCTTGAAGGCGCCGATCGTCCACGCCTTTCGCGGCAAGGAGTGGATCGAATGGGACAATCCCAACGATGTCGGCATGACCGGCCTGATCGGCTTCTCGTCCGGCTATCATGCGATGATGGAGTGCGACACCCTGCTGATGCTGGGCACTGACTTCCCCTATCGCAACTTCTATCCGACAAAGGCGCGGATCGTTCAGGTGGACAGCGACCCCGGCGCCCTGGGCCGTCGCGCCCCGCTGGCCCTGGGCGTGGTCGGCGACGTGCGCGAAACGATCGCGGCCCTGACGCCTCGGCTGGACCATGATCGTAACGACAGCTTCCTGAACGCGGCGCGCAAACACTATGTCGAAGCGCGCAAGGGTCTGGACGAACTGGCGACACCACGCTACGGCGACCAGCCCCTGCATCCCCAGTTCGTGGCCAGGACGCTGGACGCCGTAGCGGCGGACGACGCCGTGTTCACCGTCGATGTCGGCACGCCGGCCGTCTGGGCCGCTCGCTATCTGAGGATGAACGGGCGGCGGAGGCTTATCGGCTCGTTCAACCATGGCTCGATGGCCAACGCCCTGCCCCAGGCCCTGGGCGCCAAGGCGGCGATGCCCGAGCGGCAGGTCGTGTCCTTGTCCGGCGACGGCGGCCTGACCATGCTGATGGGCGACCTGCTGACCGCCGTGCAGATGAAGCTGCCGATCAAGATCGTCGTCTTCAACAACGGCACTCTGGGCTTTGTGGAGCTGGAGCAGAAGGCCGCCGGCTATCTGGACGCCAATGTCGATCTGCAGAACCCGGACTTCGCGGCCGTCGCGCGCGACATCGGCTTCTTCGGCGTGCGCGTCACACGATCGGACGCCCTGGAGGACGCCCTGCGGCAGGCCCTGGCCCATGACGGCCCGGCGCTGGTCGATGTCGTCACCGCTCGCCAGGAACTGGCTATGCCGCCCAAGATCAAGGCCGAACAGGCCAAGGGCTTCAGCCTGTTCGCCATGCGCGCGGTGATGAGCGGACGTGGCGACGAACTGGTCGAACTGGCCCGGACCAACCTGCTGCGCTGAGCCCGTCTGCGACCAAGCAAAAGGGCGGCCGGATCGCTCCGGCCGCCCTTTCGGCGTTCAGTCTCGCTAGAGACGAGAGGCTTAGGCCTCGTCGTCGCCTTCGTAGGCCAGGACCGGACCAGAGTCCTTTCCCTTGGCTTCGACGTCGCGGTCGACGAACTCGATCACGGCCATCGGGGCGTTGTCGCCGTGGCGGAAGCCCGCCTTCATGATGCGGATATAGCCGCCGTTACGTTCGGCGTAACGCGGGCCGAGCGTTTCGAACAGCTTGCCGACCTGCGGCACGTCGCGGACCTGGCTGATGGCCTGACGACGCGCGTGCAGATCGCCCTTCTTGGCCAGCGTGACCAGCTTCTCGACGAAGGGACGCAGTTCCTTGGCCTTGGGCAGGGTCGTGGTGATTTGCTCGTGCTTGATCAGCGAGGCGGCCATGTTGGCGAACATGGCGGTGCGGTGGCTGGTCGTGCGACCGAGTTTACGATGGGCGGCGCCGTGGCGCATCTGGGTCTCTCCTACTCCGGGCCCGGTATCTCCTGATCGGAGACCTAGGCCCGTAATCTTCTAACCGCCCCGACATTCTCCCCGAGAGGAGACGGGCGGAGGGTTGAACTTAGATCTGGTCGTCGAACTTCTTGGCCAGATCTTCGATGTTTTCGGGCGGCCAGTTCGGCACGTCCATGCCGAGGCTGAGGCCCATCGTCGCGAGAACTTCCTTGATCTCGTTCAGCGACTTGCGGCCGAAGTTCGGGGTGCGAAGCATTTCGCCCTCGGTCTTCTGGATCAGGTCGCCGATGTAGACGATGTTGTCGTTCTTCAGGCAGTTGGCCGAACGGACCGACAGCTCCAGTTCGTCCACCTTCTTCAGCAGCGCCGGGTTGAAGGGCAGGTCGGGCTTGCCGTCCGACTGCTCGACAGCCTTCTTGGGCTCTTCGAAGGTGATGAAGATCTGCAGTTGGTCCTGCAGGATGCGCGCGGCGTAGGCCACGGCGTCAACCGGCGTGACGGCGCCGTTGGTTTCGACTTCCAACAGCAGCTTGTCGTAATCCAGCGACTGGCCCTGACGGGTCGGCTCGACGCGATAGGCGACGCGCTTGACCGGCGAATACAGGGCGTCGACGGCGATCAGGCCGATGGGGGCGTCTTCCGGGCGGTTCAGTTCGGCGGCGACATAGCCCTTGCCGTTCTGGACGGTCAGCTCCATGCGGATCGAGGCGCCGTCGTCCAGGGTGCAGATGACGTGATCGGGGTTCAGAACCTCGATGTCCGCCGGCACGTCGATCTGGCCGGCCGTCACCGCGCCGGGACCCGTGGCGCGCAGGGTCATGCGCTTGGGGCCCTCGGCGTGCATGCGCAGCGCCAGTTGCTTGATGTTCAGGACGATGTCCACGACGTCTTCACGCACGCCTTCCAGCGACGAGAATTCGTGCACGACGCCGTCGATCTGGATGGCCGTGACCGCCGCGCCTTGCAGCGAGGACAGCAGAACACGACGCAGCGCGTTGCCGAGCGTCACGCCGAAGCCGCGCTCCAGGGGTTCGGCCACCAGACGCGCCTTACGTTGCGCGTCCGAACCGGTTTCCACCTGCGGCTTCTCGGGACGGATCAGCTCTTGCCAGTTTCTTTCGATCATTTTGTCCCTCGAACGGGTTTCGTCGGCTCCGGCCTTGTCGACGAGGCCATGGTGGAGCCGACGGAGATTGGGGGTGCCTGGACCGCGGTCGCGATCAGACGCGGCGGCGCTTGGGCGGACGGCAACCGTTGTGCGGCATCGGCGTGACGTCGCGGATGGTCGTGATCGTCAGACCGACGGCCTGCAGGGCGCGCAGGGCCGATTCACGGCCGGAGCCCGGACCCGAAACATTGACTTCCAGCGTCTTCAGGCCGTGTTCCTGGGCCTTCTTGCCGGCGTCTTCCGCCGCCATCTGGGCCGCGTAAGGGGTCGACTTACGCGAGCCCTTGAAGCCCATGTGGCCGGCCGACGACCAGGAAATCGCGTTTCCTTGCGCGTCGGTGATCGTCACCATGGTGTTGTTGAAGCTGGCGTTCACGTGGGCGACGCCCGACGTGATGTTCTTGCGTTCGCGGCGCTTTACGCGACCCGGTTCCTTGGCCATCGGTCAGCTCTCTCTTACTTCTTCTTGCCGGCGATCGGCTTGGCCGGACCCTTGCGGGTGCGAGCGTTGGTGTGGGTGCGCTGACCGCGGACCGGCAGGCCCTTGCGGTGACGCAGGCCGCGATAGCAGGCCAGGTCCATCAGACGCTTGATGTTCATCGAGGTTTCGCGGCGCAGGTCGCCTTCCACCGTATAGTCGCGGTCGATCGTCTCGCGGATCGACAGGACTTCGGCGTCCGTCAGCTGGTTCACGCGACGGGCGGCTTCGATGCCGACCTTTTCGGTGATGTCCTTGGCGGCGGCGGGGCCGATGCCATGGATGTACTGAAGCGCGATCTCCACGCGCTTGTTGGTCGGGATGTTGACGCCAGCAATACGGGCCACGAAATTCTCCAGATACGCGTTAGTCAGACGCAACAAACGCTCCGGTCAACAGACCAGGAGCGTGGCGCCCTTCGCGGGAAGGCGCCCTTATACAGATGATTCACCGGGCGTCAACGTCTCAGGCGCTCAGCGCGGTGGGCGCCCGAAATCGACCCCGACCGTGACCTGCTGGCCCTCCACCGGACGGCCGTTCTCTATCGGAGGCTGAAAACGGAACAGGCCCGACACCGCCAGGCCCGCCTGACCGAAGCCCAGGCCGGGCGGCGTCTCGCGCACCACGCGGCAGCCGTCCAATCGGGTGTCCAGCCGGATCCGGCAAGACAGTTCGACCCGGCCGTAGCGGCTGCGGGCGCCGGGCGGATGGTTGGCGCGGACCTGCCCCATCGTCGGGCCGGTGATCAGGCGCGGCCCGCTGGAGCCGCTGCCGGGACCGTCGCCCGCGCCGACGCCCTCGCCCTGGCCCGTTCCCTGCCCGCCCTGACCGAAGCCGGGCTGGGGCGACGGGGCAGGCGCGACGCCGACCACGGGCGCGGGCGTCGGCGCGGGCTTGGGCGGCGCAGGGACTTCGCGCGGCTGCTGAACCTTGGGCGGGGGCGGAATGTTGACCTTGGAGGGCGCGGCCGGCGCGCCGCCGCCGCTGACCGGGGCCGGCGGCCGCCGAATCGGCGGGGGCGGATCGTACAGCACGACTTCGAAGGGCCGGTCTTCGACCACGGCGACCTCGGGGGCGCGCCCCTTCACCTGGCCCAACAGCAGGAACAGGCCGATCTCCAGAGCGGCCACGCCAAGGAAGATCGCAGGCGCGCGCCAGCGGCGTAGAGGGCGTGAGGTTTCGGCAGGCGCGATATCGGACATCGGAGCTCTCAACGCCCGACGCCGGATTTGGTCACGCCAGCGCTTCGTCGATGGCCCTGGCCACGGATTCGATCGCGCCCATGCCGTCCACCTCGGTCAGCTTCCCCTGCCCTTCATAATAGGGCAGCAGCGGCGCGGTGTTGCGGTTGTAGGCGTCCAGGCGAACCTTGAAGGAGTCCGGATTGTCGTCGGGACGCCCCTGTTCGGCGAACCGTTTGGCGATACGGTCGGTCAAGGCGGCGTCGTCGACCTTCAGCCGCACCACGGCGTCGATCTGGGCGCCGCGCTGGGCCAGCATGGCGTCCAAAGCCTCGGCCTGGGCGACGGTGCGGGGAAAGCCGTCGAAGATGGCGCCACCGGCGGCCTCGGCCTCGGGCAAGCGATCCTCGATCAGGGCGATGACGATCTCGTCCGTGACCAGATCGCCGCGCGCCAGCACGTCCTTGACCTTGAGCCCCAGCTCCGAGCCCGAGGCGATGGCCGCCCGCAGCATGTCGCCGGTGGAGAGCTGGACCATGCCCTTCTCTTCCACCAGCCGCTTGGCCTGGGTGCCCTTGCCCGCCGCGGGCGGTCCGAACAGGATCAAGTTCACGCTTCAGCTCCCCCTAGACGTCTTCAACCCGCTGCGATCAGCGACGCACCGGCGTGGGCGCGCCACGACCGCCACGACCGCGCAGCTTGGCCTTCTTGATCAGCCCCTCGTACTGGTGCGCCAGCAGTTGCGACTGAATCTGGGCCACAGTGTCCATCGTGACAGACACGACGATCAAGATCGACGTGCCGCCAAAATACAGGCTGTTGCCGAACTGGCTGACGATGAACTCGGGCAGCAGGCAGACGGCGGTGATATAGGCCGCGCCGATCACCGTCAGGCGGGTCAGGACATAGTCCAGATACTCCGCCGTGCGCTTGCCCGGACGGATGCCCGGCAGGAAGCCGCCGTACTTGCGCAGGTTCTCGGCCGTCTCCTCCGGGTTGAAGGTGATCGAGGTGTAGAAGAAGCAGAAGAAGATGATCAGGGCGGCGTAAAGCACCATGAACAGGGGCTGACCGTGCGTCAGCTGCGCCGTCACCAGCGGCAACCAGCTCAGCCAGCTGGGCAGGTCGGCGCCCGCCGTCATGGTCGCCACCGTCGTCGGCAGCATCAAGAGCGATGAGGCGAAGATCGGCGGAATGACGCCGGCGGTGTTGACCTTCAACGGCAGGAACGAACGCTCCCCGCCCGCCATGCGATTGCCTTCCTGGCGCTTCGGATACTGGATCAGCAGGCGGCGCTGGGCGCGTTCCATGAAGACGATGAAGACGACCACGGCCACGGCCATCACGGCGATGAACAGCAGTGCGAAGGGCGACATCTGACCCTGCTGAGCCAGGCCCAGCAAGCGCACGATGGTGGACGGCAGGACCGCCACGATACCGGCGAAGATGATCAGCGAAATGCCGTTGCCGACGCCGCGCGCCGTCACCTGCTCACCCAACCACATCAGGAACATGGTGCCGCCGGTCAGGGTCACGACCGTCGAGACGATGAAGAAGACGCCGGGGTTGTCGACAAGGCCGGCTTGGGCGTTCAGGCCCGCCGCGATGCCGAAGGACTGCGCCAGCGCCAGGAACACCGTCAGATAGCGGGTGTACTGGTTCAGCTGCTTGCGACCGCTTTCGCCGCCTTCCTTCTTCAGCTTCTCCCAGGGCGGATACACCGTGCCCATCAGCTGCACGATGATCGACGCCGAAATATAGGGCATCACGTTCAGCGCGAAGATGGCCATCCGTTCGACGGCGCCGCCCGAGAACATGTTGAACATGTCCAGGATGCCGCGCTGACCCGAAGGGTCCTGGAAGAACTGCAGGAAGGCCTGCGAATTGATGCCCGGGATCGGCACATAGGTGCCGATGCGATAAACCAGCAGCGCGCCCAGCGTGAACAGCAGGCGCTTGTGCAGCTCGGTCGCTTTCGCGAACGAGCCCATGTTCATATTGGCCATGCGAGGGCCGCTTCCGTTCTTTCGTCGTCGTCGGTGTAATCAGGTCACGGCCTGACGCCGCGACGACGGTGTGATCAGGCCTTGGCGGCGGCGCGCTTGGAGCGGGCCGAGACCTTGTTGGCGTCGCCCTTGGGCGCCTTGGCGGCCGGAGCCTTGCCCTTGGCGGCGTTGCGCTTTTCGATGCGCGCGGCGGCCTTGGCTTCGGCTTCGATGCGTTGTTCGACGACCGAGCCGCCCGCGGCTTCGATGGCCTTCTTGGCGCCGGCCGTGGCCGACCAGACGACCAGGTTCAGCTTGGCCTTGATCTCGCCGGTGCCCAGCAGGCGCACGCCGTCCTTGACGCGACGGATCACGCCGGCGGCGACCAGGGCGTCGCCCTTGATTTCCGACTTGGCGTCCAGCTTGCCGGCGTCGATGGCGTCCTGCAGACGCCACAGGTTCACCTCAGCCAGCTTCAGGGCGTTCGGGTTGTTGAAGCCGCGCTTGGGCATGCGCATGTACAGCGGCATCTGACCGCCTTCGAAGCCCAGCAGGCTGACGCCCGTCCGCGACTTCTGACCCTTGACGCCGCGGCCCGAGGTCTTGCCCTTGCCCGAACCGGGGCCACGGCCGACCCGCATGCGCTTCTTGTGCGCGCCTTCGTTGTCGCGGATTTCGTTCAGTTTCATATGCCTGATCCTTTCGGGTTCTAGCGCCCGGACATGACCTCGGGGAACGAGGCGACCGGACTCGGCTTGGAAAAAATGAAGGGCCGCTCATAGGCGACCCTCGAAACATAAGCAAGATGCGAAACGCCCTCCCCCGGTGTTCCGAAGGAGGGCGAAAGGCTTATTTTTCGACCACTTCCACCAGATGGTGGACCTTGGCGATCATGCCGCGAACCGAAGGGGTGTCCTCCAGGGTCGATTCACGACCCATACGGTTCAGGCCCAGGCCCATCAGAGTGGCGCGCTGGTCGTTCTTGCGGCGGATCGGCGAACCGATCTGCTTGACGGTGACGGTCTTCTTCTCGGCCATGACTTAGGACTCCACGGCTTCGGGCGCCGAGGCGCCGTCGTTGCGACGGCCCATCAGATCGGCGACCTTCTTGCCGCGCTTCGAGGCCACCTGGCGGGGCGACGACTGGACCTTCAGAGCTTCGAAGGTGGCGCGGATCATGTTGTACGGGTTCGACGAACCGGTCGACTTGCCCACGACGTCCTGGACGCCCAGGGTTTCGAGGACCGCACGCATCGGACCGCCGGCGATGACGCCCGTGCCGGGAGGGGCCGCGCGCATCATGATCTTGCCGGCGCCCCAACGGCCGTTGCCGTCGTGGTGCAGGGTGCGGTTCTCGCGCAGCGGAACCTTGATCATTGTCTTCTTGGCTTCCTCGGTCGCCTTGCGGATGGCTTCCGGCACTTCGCGCGCCTTGCCATGACCGAAGCCGACGCGGCCCTTGCCGTCGCCGACGACCATCAGGGCCGCGAACGAGAAACGACGACCGCCCTTCACGGTGGCGGCGACGCGGTTGATGTGCACCAGCTTCTCGATGATGTCGCTTTCCGGAGCGTCAGCCGCCGGAGCGTTGCGGTCACGACGATTGCGATCGCCGCCGCCGCGTTGGGGTTCACGAGCCATGCTTGCCGTCCCTTAGAAGTTCAGGCCGGCTTCACGCGCGGCTTCCGCCAGCGCCTTCACCCGTCCGTGATAGATGTATTCGCCCCGGTCGAAGACGACGTCCTTGACGCCCTTCTCGATGGCGCGTTCGGCGATCAGCTTGCCGATGGCCGAGGCCGCGGCGACATCCGATCCCTTGGCGCCCTTGCCGCCTTCCAGCGACGAGGCGGCGGCGATCGTGACGCCCTTGGCGTCGTCGATGATCTGCGCCGAGATGTTCTTGTCCGAGCGGTAGACCGACAGACGCAGACGGCCGTTGGCGACGGCCTTCAGGCGGCGACGGGTGCGCTCGGCGCGGCGCTTGGCTTGTTGTCGAAGAGAAAGAGCCATGACTTACTTCTTCTTGCCTTCCTTGCGACGCACGGTCTCGCCGGCGTAACGGACGCCCTTGCCCTTGTAGGGCTCCGGCGGACGCAGCTTGCGAATGACGGCGGCGATCTGACCGACGGCTTGCTTGTCCGCGCCCGAGATCTTGATCTCGGTCTGCTTGGGAACAGCGAAGCTGACGCCGGCCGGCGGATTGATGTCGACTTCGTGCGAGAAGCCCAGCTGCAGCGACAGGGCGTCGCCCTTCATCGCGGCGCGGTAGCCCACGCCGACCAGTTCCAGCGACTTCTCGAAGCCCGAGGTGACGCCGACGACCATGTTGTCGACCAGGGTCCGCGACAGGCCCCACATCGCGCGGGCGCGCGGCGTGTCCTGACGCAGGTCCAGCGACAGTTCGTCGCCTTCCTGCTTGACTTCGATCTCTTCGGCCACGGTCCAGGCGCGTTCGCCCTTGGGACCCTTGACCGTGACGTTCTGGCCGTCGAGCGTGACAGTCACGCCCTTCGGCACGGCGATGGTTTTCTTGCCAATACGGGACATATCAGTAGACCCTGCAGAGGACTTCGCCGCCGACATTGGCGTCGCGCGCGGCGGCGTCGGACATGACGCCCTTCGAAGTCGAGAGGATCGAGATGCCGAGGCCGTTCTTGACGGGCTTCAGATCGCCGATCGCGGAGTAGACGCGGCGGCCCGGCTTGGACACGCGCGCGATCTCGGCGATGACGGGCTGACCGTCGAAGTACTTCAGCTCGATCTCGAACTGCGGAAACTCACCCGGGTTCTGAACCAGGCTGTAGCCGCGGATGTAGCCTTCGTCCTGCAGCACGTCCAGGACGCGCTGGCGCAGACGGGAGGCCGGGGTCAGCACCTTGGAACGCTTGCGGGTCGCCGCGTTCTTGATGCGAGCGATCATGTCGCTCAGGGGATCGTTGATCATCATGTCTGTTCGCTCCCCTTACCAGCTGGACTTGGTCAGGCCGGGGATTTGCCCCAGGTTGCCCAGTTCGCGCAGCGCGATCCGGCTCATCTTGAGCTTGCGGTAGAACGCCCGCGGACGGCCCGTGACTTCGCAACGGTTGCGAATGCGGGTCGGCGCGGAGTTACGCGGCAGCTCGGCCAGCTTCAGGCGCGCTTCGAAACGCTCCTCCAGCGGCAGGTTTTCATCGTTGGCGATCGCCTTCAGGGCGGCCCGCTTCGCGGCATACTTCGCAACCAGGGCCTTGACGGCTTCGTTGCGGTTTACGGCGCTCTTCTTAGCCATTGTTCTCTTCCCTTCCCGCTCAGTTCTTCACGAACGGGAACTTGAACTCGGTGAGGAGAGCCTTGGCTTCCTCATCGGTCTTGGCCGTGGTGCAGACGACAATGTCCATGCCCCACATCTGGTCGATCTGGTCGTAGTTGATTTCCGGGAACACGATGTGTTCCTTCAGACCGGTGGCGTAGTTGCCGCGACCGTCGAAGGACGAACCCTTCAGACCGCGGAAATCTTTCACGCGCGGCAGCGCGATCGTGATGAACCGGTCCAGGAACTCGTACATCTGGTCGCCGCGCAGCGTGACCTTGCCGCCGATGACCATGCCTTCGCGCAGCTTGAAGCCGGCGATGGAGTTACGGGCCTTGGTCGGCACGGCCTTCTGGCCAGCGATGGCCGTCAGATCCTTGAGGGCCGCATTGACCTTCTTGGAGTCCGCGACGGCTTCGCCGACGCCCATGTTCAGGACGATCTTGTCCAGCTTGGGCACCTGCATCTCGTTCGTGTAGCCGAACTTGGACTTCATCTCCGCGCGGATGCGGTTCTGATAGTCCGTCTTCAGGCGGGGGGTGTATTTCTCGGTCGCCATCAGATGACGTCTCCCGTCGTCTTGGCGATGCGGACCTTCTTGTCCCCATCGATCTTGAAGCCGACGCGGCTCGCCTTGCCGTTGGCGTCGGCGATCGCGACGTTCGACAGGTGAAGCGAGGCTTCCTTGTTCTTGATGCCGCCTTGCGGGTCAGCCTGGCTCGGGCGCGTGTGGCGCTGAACCATATTGACGCCTTCGACGAGGACGCGGTTTTCGGAAGGCAGGACCTTCAGCACGGCGCCCGTGCGGCCCTTGTCCTTGCCGGTGAGGACGACGACGCGGTCGCCCTTCTTGATCTTGGCGGCCATGTTACAGGACCTCCGGAGCCAGCGAGATGATCTTCATGTGGTTCTTGGCGCGCAGCTCGCGCGGAACCGGGCCGAAGATGCGGGTGCCGACCGGCTCGTTCGCCTTGTTGACGATGACGGCGGCCGACTTGTCGAAACGGATGACCGAGCCATCCTTGCGTTGGATGTCCTTGGCGGTGCGCACGACGATGGCGCGAACGACGTCGCCCTTCTTCACGCGGCCACGCGGGATGGCTTCCTTCACGGAGGCGACGATGGTGTCGCCGATCGAGGCGTAGCGGCGCTTGGAGCCGCCCAACACCTTGATGCACATGACCCGGCGAGCGCCCGAATTATCGGCCACGTCCAGGTTAGTTTGCATCTGGATCATAAGATCAGATCCTTCTGATTACGAGGCCGAGGCCGGGGAGAGAACTTCCCAGCGCTTCAGCTTGGACTTCGGGGCGCACTCGACGATGCGAGCGATGTCGCCGACCTTGAGCGCGTTGGCTTCGTCGTGCGCGTGATACTTCTTCGAAAGACGCACGGTCTTCTTCAGAACGGGGTGCAGCAGGGTACGCTCCACCTTCACGACGACGGTCTTTTCGCCCTTGTCGGACACGACCACGCCTTCGAGAATTCGCTTGGGCATCTTCGTTTCCTTACGAGGCCGCACGCTTCTCGCGCAGAAGCGTCGAGATGCGGGCGATGTCTTTGCGCACTTCACCCACGCGGTGGGTCTTTTCCATTTGGCCGGTGGCCGCCTGGAAGCGCAGGTTGAACTGTTCCTTCTTGAGCTTCAGCAGCTCGTCGGCCAGTTGGTCGGTCGTCTGAGACCGCAGATCGGCGATCTTGGTCATTACGCGGCTTCCTCGACATGAGCGACGCCGGCGTCGATGCGGGTCACGACCTTGGTGCGGACCGGCAGCTTGGCGGCGCCGAGACGGAGCGCTTCGCGGGCGATGTCGTCCGGAACGCCGTCGATTTCAAACAGGATACGGCCGGGGTGGCAGCGCGCGGCCCAGTGGTCCACGGCGCCCTTGCCCTTGCCCATCCGGACTTCGGCCGGCTTGCCCGTGACGGGCAGGTCGGGGAAGACGCGGATCCAGACGCGGCCCTGACGCTTCATCTGGCGGGTGATCGCGCGGCGGGCCGCTTCGATCTGACGCGCGGTGATGCGCTCGGGTTCCAGCGTCTTCAGGCCGTAGGACCCGAAGTTCAGCGAGAAGCCGCCCTTGGCCGAGCCGTGGATGCGGCCCTTGAAGGCCTTGCGGTACTTGGTCTTCTTCGGTTGCAACATGACTTAGTTCTCACGTCCCCGGTCGCGACGCGGACCGCGGTCGCCACGGGGGCCGCCGCGTTCGCGGCCTTCGTTCGAGGACGGACCCGAGGCTTCCTGGGCCCAACGCTTGTCCTGCGCCATGGGATCGTGCTCCAGCACTTCACCCTTAAAGACCCAGACCTTCACGCCGATGATGCCGTAGGTCGTCTTGGCTTCGTAGAAGCCGTAGTCGATGTCGGCGCGCAGCGTGTGCAGCGGCACGCGACCTTCGCGATACCATTCCATACGCGCGATTTCCGCGCCGCCCAGACGACCCGAGACGTTCATCCGGATGCCCTTGGCGCCCAGACGCATGGCCGACTGCATGGCGCGCTTCATGGCGCGACGGAAGGCCACGCGGCGTTCCAGCTGCTGCGCGATGTTCTCGGCGATCAGCTGGGCGTCAGTTTCCGGCTTGCGGACCTCGATGATGTTCAGGTGAACTTCACCCTCGGTGCGCGCCTGGATGTCCTTGCGCAGCTTCTCGATGTCCGCGCCCTTCTTGCCGATCACGACGCCCGGACGGGCGGCGTAGATGGTGATGCGGCACTTCTTGTGCGGGCGCTCGATGATGATGCGCGACACGCCGGCGGCCGACAGGCGTTCCTTCAGCCACTCGCGCAGCTTCAGGTCCTGGTGCAGCAGGCGGGCGTAGTCGGCGCCGCCGGCGAACCAGCGGCTGTCCCACGTGCGGTTCACGCCGAGGCGCAGACCGACCGGATTGATTTTCTGTCCCATCAGGCGGCCTCGCCGGCTTCGCGGACCACGATGGTGATCTCGCTGAACGGTTTCAGGATGCGCGACGAGCGACCACGAGCGCGGCTCGCGAAACGCTTCATCACCAGGTTCTTGCCCACGAAGGCCTCGGCGACGACCAGGTTGTCGATGTCGAGGTTGTGGTTGTTCTCGGCGTTGGAGATCGCCGAATACAGGACCTTGCGGACGTCGCCGGCGATGCGCTTACGGCTGAATTCCAGCTCGTTCAGCGCCTTCTGAACCGGCATGCCGCGGATCGAGGCGGCAACCAGGTTCAGCTTTTGCGGGCTGATCCGCACGTTCACCAGCTTGGCGCGGGCTTCGGTCGAACCGACGCGGCGCGTGTTCTTGGTCTGGGCCATCGGTTACTTCCTCTTGGCCTTCTTGTCCGCCGCGTGACCGGGGAAGTTCCGGGTCGGGGCGAACTCGCCGAGCTTCATGCCGACCATCTCTTCCGAGACCGACACGGGCACATGCTTCTGGCCGTTATGGACGCCGAACGTCAGACCGACGAACTGCGGCAGGATGGTAGAGCGGCGCGACCAGGTCTTGATCACGTCCTTGCGGCCCGACGATTGAACGGCGTCGGCCTTCTTGAGCAGATACCCGTCGACAAACGGGCCTTTCCAGGAGGAGCGGGCCATTCTTAGCGAGCCTTCTTAACGTGGCGGGTACGGATGATGTACTTGTCCGTAGCCTTGTTCTTACGGGTACGGGTGCCCTTGGTGTCCTTACCCCACGGCGTGACGGGGGTGCGACCACCAGAGGTCCGGCCTTCACCACCACCATGCGGGTGGTCGATCGGGTTCATGGCGACGCCGCGAACGTGCGGACGCCAGCCCATGTGACGCTTGCGACCGGCCTTGCCCAGGTTCTGGTTCATGTGGTCGGGGTTCGAAACCGCGCCCACGGTGGCGATGCAGCTGTCCAGGACCATGCGCAGCTCGCCCGAGCCGAGACGGATCTGGGCATAGCCCTGATCGCGGCCGACCAGCTGGGCGTAGGCGCCGGCCGAACGGGCCAGCTGGGCGCCCTTGCCGGGCTTCATCTCGATGTTGTGGATGATCGTACCCACCGGCATCGAACGCAGCGGCATGGCGTTGCCCGGCTTCACGTCGGTCTTTTCACCCGCGACGATCGTGTCGCCCGCCTTCAGGCGTTGCGGCGCGATGATGTAGGTCTTCTCGCCGTCGGCGTAAGTCACCAGGGCGATGAAGGCCGTGCGGTTCGGGTCGTATTCCAGACGCTCGACCGTGCCGACCACGTCCCACTTGCGACGCTTGAAGTCGATCTTGCGGTACAGCGTCTTGGCGCCGCCGCCGCGGAAGCGGACCGCGATGCGACCGCCCTGCCCGCGTCCGCCCGACTTGGTCAGGCCTTCGGTCAGCGACTTTTCCGGACGGCCCTTGTGGAGTTCCGAACGGTCGACCAGCACGAGGGCGCGACGGCCCGGCGAAGTCGGATTGTAGGTTTTCAAGGCCATCTGATCAGAGCCCCGTGGTCACGTCGATCGACTGGCCTTCGGCCAGCGTCACGATAGCTTTTTTGATGTCGACGCGACGACCCAGGATGCCCCGGAAGCGCTTGGTCTTGCCCTTTTGAACCAGGGTGTTGACCTTGACGACGTTGACTTTGAACAGGCTTTCGACCGCCGCGGCGATCTCGTCCTTGGAAGCCGTGTCCGCAACGCGGAAGACGACCTTGTTCTGCTCCGACAGGATCGTGGCCTTTTCGGTGATCACCGGGGCCAGGATGGTGTCGTAGTGCTTGGCGGTAGGTTGAGCGGCCATTACGCGGCTTCCTTATCGCTGAAGCGGGCTTCGATCGCCTCGACGGCGGCCTTGGTCAGCACCAGCTTGTCCGCGCGCAGGATGTCATAGACGTTCAGGCCGGCGTTCGGCAGCACGTCGATGTGCGGGATGTTGCGTGCGGCCAGACCGAAGTTCGTGTCGACTTCCGGACCCGCGATGATGAGCGCCTTGGTCCAGCCCAGCTTGCCGAACGTCTCGCGCAGGGCGGCCGTCTTGGCTTCCTTGACCGAGACGGTGTCGACCAGGATCAGGTCGCCGGACTTGGCCTTGGACGACAGGGCGTGACGCAGGGCCAGGGCGCGGATCTTCTTCGGCAGCGAGAAGCCGTGGTCACGGACAACCGGACCAAAGGCGCGCGAACCGCCGACGAACTGGGGCGCACGGCGCGAACCGTGACGAGCGCCGCCGGTGCCCTTTTGCTTGTACATCTTCTTGCCCGTACGAGAATTCTCGTTGCGGGTTTGAACCTTGTGCGTGCCGGCGCGGCGCTTGGCCAGTTGCCAGTTCACGGTGCGGGCCAGGATGTCGCCGCGGATGTCGGCGATGCCGAAGACGGCGTCCGACAGGTCCAGGTCGCCAGCGGCCTTGCCGTCGAGTTTGATGACAGAGAGTTTCATTACGCTTCACCGCCTTCGGTCGCTTCGACCGGGGCTTCTTCAGCCGGGGTCGAGGCGGGTTGAGCAGCAGCCTTGGCCGACTTGACGGCGCCCGGGAACGGGGCGTCGGCCGGACGGGCCTTCTTGATGGCGTCGCGAACCTTGACGTAGCCGCCGTCGTGACCCGGGACAGCGCCCTTGATCAGGATCAGGCCGCGCTCGGCGTCCACGCGGACGACGGTCAGGTTCTGGGTGGTGACGGTTTCCGCGCCATAGTGACCGGCCATCTTCTTGCCGGGGAAGGTGCGGCCCGGGTCCTGACGGTTACCCGTCGAACCGTGCGAACGGTGCGAGATCGACACGCCGTGCGTGGCGCGCAGACCGCCGAAGTTCCAGCGCTTCATGGCGCCGGCGAAACCCTTACCGATGGTCTCGCCCTGGATGTCCACCTTCTGGCCCACGACGAAGTGTTCGGCCGACAGTTCGGCGCCCACGTCCAGCAAACCGTCCGCATCGACGCGGAACTCGGTGACATAGGCCTTGGGCTCGACTTCCGCCTTGGCGAAGGTCTCGCGTTGAGCCTTGTTGGTGTTCTTAGCCTTCTTCGCGCCAGCGCCCAGCTGGAGAGCGACGTATCCGTCACGCTCCTGGGTACGTTGGCCGACGACCTGGCAGCCGTCGAGCTGCAGCACAGTGACCGGAACGTGCGCGCCGTCTTCGGCGAACACGCGGGTCATGCCCAGCTTCTTGGCGATCACGCCCGTGCGCATCGGATCCCGCCTCTTTCTACTTTAAATCTTGATCTCGACGTCCACGCCGGCGGACAGGTCGAGCTTCATGAGCGCGTCCACGGTCTGCGGGGTGGGGTCGACGATGTCGAGCACGCGTTTGTGCGTGCGGATTTCAAACTGCTCACGCGACTTCTTATCGACGTGCGGCGAGCGGTTCACGGTGAACTTTTCGATCAGGGTCGGCAGCGGAATCGGACCGCGAACGGTCGCGCCGGTGCGCTTGGCGGTGTTGACGATCTCGCGCGTCGAAAAATCGAGGACGCGGTGATCAAAGGCCTTGAGCCTGATGCGGATGCTTTGATCCATATCGGTGCTTACTTCCAATGCGGTCGGAGGACCGCGTCCCTGTGAACCATTTCAAAGACCGAAGGCCTTCGGGCACGAGGCCCTCAGGAAACGCAAATCCGCAAAAACGATCGGCCCACGCAGTCGCCCGCGAAGGCCGTTGAAGTCCCAAGAAGCTGCAAAGAACAGTGACTTAGGTCGTTCTTGCGAACCGCGTCTGCACCGAAGTGCACAGCCGGTCCAACAAGAGTGGCGGCTTATGCCTGCCGATTCCGCTTTCGTCAAGCGCCGAAACCGGCCGGCGGGACTTTCCCCTTTCCGACCGCCGCGTCTGTCCCCGGCGCCCAAATATGAGCCCGCCTTAATCCCTTGCCTCGAGCCGCCCTCACTGGCGACACATTCCCGCCACAAGACGTGGCCGATGCGCCACACGGCGGTTGCAAGACACTTATGTAACGGCGGTTTAATGCTCAGTTTCGCGGCAATGGGTTAGCAGGCCGCCTCCCCGGACCCCCATCCGAGGAACAGACTGCTAAGGAAAAAACAAAATGAAGACGATCCTCCTCGCTACGGCTGCCGCCGCCACCCTGATCGCCGCTCCGGCCTTCGCTCAAGAGTCGGTCGGTTCGGTCGGCCTGGGCTACACCCACACCGACACCGACGGCTTCAAGACCGACGGCGCGACCCTGGACGGCGTGACCGCCATGAAGGTCGCTCCGGAATGGACCGTGACCCTGAACGGTTCGGTCGCCTATTCGGACAGCGACCTGGGCGATGACACGGTCGGCGCCGCCGCCGCCCACCTGACCAAGACCTTCGGTTCCGACCTGCGCGCGGGCGGCTTCGTCGGCGTGTCGGACATCGGCGGCGAGAACTATTTCTCGGTCGGCGGTGAAATGCAGAAGTACCTGGCCTCCGCCACCCTGACCGGCGTCGTGGCCTACACCGACCTGGACGGTTCGGCCGCCTGGACCATCGGCGGCGACGCCGCCTATTACGTCAACCCGTCGCTGCGCCTGAACGCCGGCGTGTCGTACAACAACGTCGACGTCGACACCTTCGGCAAGGTCGACGCCTGGGCCTATGGCGTCGGCGCCGAGTACCAACTGGACAACAGCCCGATCAGCCTGTTCGGCGGTTATCAGCGCGTCTCGTTCAACGATATCGATCTGGACTCCGACAACTTCACCATCGGCGCGCGCTACAACTTCGGCGGTGCGCTGCAGTCGCTGGATCGCGCCGGCGCCAACCTGGGCCGCACCCTGGCTGGTCTGCCCGGCATCCGCGGCTTCTAATCCCGAAGCCGGTTCGCACCGGAAGACAAGAAGGCCCCGGCGGAGCGATCCGCCGGGGCTTTTTCGTGCTCGCACTCCAAGGCGCCCGCCCATGCGAAAAGGCCCCCGGGGTTCCGCGACCGGGGGCCTTCCTCGCGCGGCGAGCGTTCGGGTCTTATCGCCCGATTATGACGGTTCCCGATCCGACGATGGAGCGCGATACCGACCCGGTGGCGGCTCCCACCCGGACGTCGCCGGAGCCGGCGATGCTGGCGCTGAGGTCGCGCGCGGTCCCGCCATATCGAACATTGCCCGAGCCCCCGATGGCGACCGATAGCCTTTCCAGCTGGCCGTCGCGGATGGTCACGTCGCCGGACCCGCCGATGGAGACGTCGCCCCGGCCGCGCGCGCTGGCCACCGTGACCGCGCCCGAGCCGCCCACCGCCGCACGCAGATTGCCCGTCGCTCCGGCCGAGATCGAACCCGAGCCGCCGACGCTGGCTTGCAGCGCGCGCGAGGTCCCCGCCCGGATGGAGCCCGAGCCGCCCACCGCCAGCTCGACGTGACCGTCCACGTTGGCGACGTTCCAGTTGCCGCAGCCGCCGTTGCTCAGTTCGACCGAGCGCGCGTCCCGGCCGATCGCGCCGAACACGGCGCCTCCGGCGTTCAGGTCCACGTCGCGCGGCGTGCGCAGGATGATCATCGGCGCGTCCTCCAGCCGGATTCGCCCCAGGTCGCGGACCTCGACCGTGGCGCCTTGCCCGGGCTGGGCGGCGTCGGCGCGGCCGCTGTTGCAACTCCGGATGCTGTCCGATCCCCCCCACAGGCGGTTGCGGCCCAGACCACCGTCGATCTCGACATCGCGACCGTTGCGGCGAACCTGGACCGCCGGCAGGCGCGATCGGCCGTGCTGGACCTCCACCGCCACATCCTGACGATCCTCGGCGATCACGACCACGCGGGCCACGGCGTTGCGAATCTTGACCTCGGCGGCCGAGGCGGGCGCAGCGACAGTCAGGCCCGTCAAGGCGGCGGTCGCTGCGGCGGCGATCAATGCGAGTTTCATGAGAGTTTCCCTTCCCGTGTCTGAGGGAAAGGTGCCCGGCCCGCCGGACGAAGTCATTTTAACTTCAGGTCATGAACGCGATTTAACGCGCGGGCCGGCCCACGCCCCAGGACCTCAGGACGCCGTCAGCGCGCCCGCCCCGTCCGCCGCCCCGACCTGGGGTTCGAAGTCGCGTTCGAAATGGGCGATCCGGCTCTTCATCGCCCCGGCCTTCTTCAGCGCCAGCGACGCGGCCCAACGCGCCGCCAATTCCGGTGTCGTCATGCCGTCGGTGAAGCGCGGCCTGCCGCCCCGGCTGCGGATCACCGCATTGGTGAACAGCGCCCCGTTCCGGAACCGCGAGGGCCAGGTCTGGAAATCCATCGACAGGCTGACGCAGAACCGGTCCAGGTTCTCCACCCGATGCGGCGCATACAGCGGCCAGGTCAGCGCCCGCCCCGGCTCCAGGTCTATAACCTGGGCGTCGTTCTCGAACGCCAGCGCATAGGGCAGTTCCTCGGTCGTCTGGCGCGCGACCACCTGCTCCATGTTCCGCTCCGGCAGGTGCCGCTCGTCGCCCGGATAGATGAACAGGCGCTTGCGCCCGCGCAGGTGGAACAGCACCACCCCGGCCGCATCGAAATGATAGGGCACCCGCGCCTTGGGCGACGACAGGATCAACTGCCCCGCGTTCCGCACCGCCCGCATGCCCGGATAGGTCGCCTGGATGGCCGCGAAGTCCTTCATCGCCGCCGCCCACAGTTCGGGCCAGCCGCGTTCGACCTCGCGCAGATTGACCCACAGCCGTCCCTGCTTGATCGCCTCCAGCAGGTCCTCGCCCGACAGCCGCCCGCGCGCCCCGGTCCGCAGGGACACCTGCCCCGCGTCGTCGAAGTCGTACAGATTGATGTCGAACAGTTCGGCCGGATAGCGGTCCAGAACCGCCGCCAGGGCCGCATCCTCGGCGAAGCCCTGCTCCACCAGCGTATGCGGATGGTCCCTGGCCTCGGCGATCGGGCCGGGATAGCGGGTGCGACGGTCGGTCATGATCGGTCCTCTCAGGCGTGCGCCACGCGCGCGGTCGTCTTCTTGGCGGCGGTCGCCTTACGGGCCAGGGCGCGCGCCGCCACCGCCGCGCCGCGCACCTGTCCGGCCGCCGTCGGCTCGCACGCCTCGATGGTGGACCAGCGCCGGCGCAGAGAGGTGCGCAACGCCTCGCCCTTTCCACCGACCCGGCTCAGCGCCGCCGCCGTCAGGTCGCCCAGCGCCTGGACCGGCCCCGGCCGCACCACGATGGCCTCGCGCACCGTCTGGCGCGCATTGACGAAGTACTTCTTGTAGGTCTCGCCCTCGAAACCGAAGTCGAACACGCGGAAGCCTTCCGCCGCCGCCAGCCGCATCGTGTCCATGCTCAGCAGTATGCCCGGCGAACACCGCGCCAGCGCCGGCTCATAGACCGGGAACCAGAAATGGTAGTGCCGTCCGGCGTACAGAGAGAACTCGACCGCCACCAGCTTGTCGCCCGCGTGCATGGCCGCCATCGAGGCGCCGAAGTCCGCACGCGGATTGGCCATCAGCGCCTGCAACAGGTCGCGTGTCCAGCCACAGGCGAAGATGTCGTGCAGGCCCGAACGCCGATACTGCGCCGCCTTCAGTTCGATCAACCGGTCCAGCATGTCGGGATCGCGCAAGGCCCGCTCGACCCGGATCGGACCCAGTTCGGCCTCCAGGCTGCGGCGCGCCCGCTCCTTGTCCTTGAAATACTTGCCATAGGTCGCGCGGCGCTCGGCGTACCAGGCGTCATAGCCGCTGTCCGGCATGACCACCTGCACGGTCTGGCGGGCGCATCCGGCCTCGCCCGCGCCGATCCAGCCCGCCACGCTGAAGCGGCTGGCCTTCAGCAGGCGCGCGACTTCCTCTAGGGTGATCACTTCCTCGGCCGAGGCGATCACGCCGTGATAGTCGTTCATCGGCGCGCCCAGCGGCTGCACCGCCCGCCCGCGCCGCTGGAAGGGGAAGAACCCCACGATCCGCCCGTCGCGCCGGAACACCGCCAGCGCCGCCCCCGGGCAGACGCGCCCGGCGATCTCGGCGTAATCCCAGCGGAAATAGGGACTGGTGAGGGTCGGGTTCGTCGCCGTCCACTCCCGCCACAGGGCGATCCCGGCGGCGTCCAGCGCCTCCGTCCTGATGATCTCGACCTTTAGGGTGTCGGGCATGGGCGTCCTAAACGGACCTGGCGTCGCCAAGTCAAATCCAGCCTCCATCCTGCCTGATCCGCCGTTTCGTTAGGGTTCACCGGCATGGTGAACAGGTGTTGACGACCAGGGATGGGAGCCGCCGCCGCCCGCGCGCGTTCCCTGTCCAATCTCAACCTTCGCCGGAAACGCCCTCATGACCGATCCTCGCCCCGACGACCGCGCCGTCGAGAACGAAAACCAGCGCCCCGACAGCGACGGCCAACCCCCGCGTCCGGCGACCGAACCAAAAGGCTCCAAGGGCTCCAGCAACTCGGGCGAGACCGCGACCGACCCCGCCACCGGCGAGGAAAACTGATCACGTCCCACTCGCCTTCCCTATTCGCCATCTGAAAGCTCCTGATGAATCGTCGCGTCCTGTTTGCGTCCGCCCTGTCCCTCGTCGCCCTCGCCGCCTGTTCGCGCGACAACAACCCCGACCGTTCGTCTGCAGACGCCGGAGTCGGCCGCGCCGGTCCGCTGTCGCGCGACGCCATCGAGAACGCGGCCTATACGCCGCCGCCAGCCGATGTCCCGTCGCCCCCTGGGCAACCCGCCCAGCCCCAGCCTGCCCTGATCCGCGCCCAGGTCCTGCTGGAGCGCGCGCGCTTTTCGCCCGGCGCCATCGACGGCCTTGAAGGCTCGAACATGAGACAGGCCGTCGCCGCCTTCCAGAAGGCCAACGATCTGCCGACGACCGGCCGATTGGATGACGGCGTGCAGGACCGCCTGCGCCGACAAGGGGCCGGTTTCGTCACCACCCTCTATCGCATCACCCAGGCCGATCTGGACGGCCCCTATCTGGGCGTGGTCCCGACCGAGCTGGAGGCTCAGGGCCAGGCGCCGCACATGGGTTACGCCAATATCGTCGAGGCCCTGGCCGAACGGTTCCATGTCACCGAAGCCCTGCTGCGGGCCATGAACCCCGGCGCCGACTTCAACCACGCAGGCCAGGCCCTGCTGGTCCCCGCCGTCAACACGACGCCTCTGGCCGCCGACGTCGACCACATCGACGTGGACAAGCGCGAGGGTTCGGTGCGCGCCTTCGCCGCCGACGGTCGACAGTTGGCCTATTTCCCCGCCACCATCGGCAGCGGCGACAATCCGACGCCCAGCGGCACGGTCAAGGTCAACGGCGTCGCCCGCAATCCCGACTATCTCTACGACCCCTCAAAGCTCAGCTACGGCGACGGAAAGAAGAAGGTTCTGGTCAAGCCAGGCCCGAACAACCCGGTGGGCGTCGTCTGGATCGACCTGAACAAGCCCAGCTATGGCATCCACGGCACGCCCGATCCGCATCTGGTCGGCAAGACCGCCTCGCACGGCTGCGTGCGCCTGACCAACTGGGACGCCTGGACCCTGGCCGACAAGGTCAAGCCCGGCGTGACCGTGCGGTTTCTATAAGGCCTCAGTGGACGGCGCCGAACGAGGTGCCGTCCCAGAAGTCGCACTGATGGCGGGCGAAGAAGTCCTCGTCCAACCGGTCGCCCTCGGGAGCGAAGACGCGCACCGGCCCGTCGCCTTCCACAGCCGGCCAGTCGGGACCGAAGTCCGTCTGGCCGAAGCCCGCCCACAGCGCCTGCATCCGTCCTGATAGGGCCTTTTGCTCGGGCGTGAACCGCTTCACGTCGGCGAAGATCCAGCTGGTCCCGAACACATAGGCCAGTTCGCTGGCGTGATAGGCGCCCAGGTCCAGCCCGACGACCCAGCGCGGCAGAACGAAGGGCGCGTTGCGGTCCGCGAACTCATAGCCGTGCACCGGCACGAACCGCGACAACTGACGCCGCAGGGCCTGAGACGGACAGGCGAACCTCTGGTCCGTGAACTGGGTCGCGATAGCGTAGGCAGGCCCCTCCGGCCCGACGGGGTAGCGCGCCAGCACCCGCGCCCCCTCGTCGCCATACATCCAGACCGTCTCCTTGTCGTAACGGTCCATTGTCTTGACTTCGTTGGCGAACAGCCGCCCCTCGTCCAGGTTGGAGCCGACGATGACCGGCACGCGCACGAAGCGCCCATGGGCGAAGGCGACGGCGGGGTTTTCCGGCACGGTCGCATCCGTATGCACGGGCCCCCAGGAGCCGGGACCGTTGATCCCCGCCCGCACCGAGGCCGCGCGCGACAGCCGCCAGGCCGGAAGCGCCTTCAGACATTTCACCTGATCCTCGCCCGTGCAGCCCAACCGTTCGGCGAACAGCCCCCCCGAAGCCGCCGCCGCCTCGGCGCTGACCAGGGACGACGGCTCCAGACAGCCGCCGCTTTGCAAAATGACCCGCTGGAACAGACCCTCCGATCCCGGCGAGGTCATCAGATAACAGGCGGTCCAGGCTCCCGCGCTTTCGGCGAACAGGGTCACGTTCGACGGATCGCCGCCGAAGGCCACGATATTGCGATGGACCCAGCGCATGGCCGCCTGCTGGTCCATCAGGCCGAAATTGCCGCCGAACCCCTCGCCCTCGGCCTGAAATCCTGGATGGGCCAGCCAGCCCAACGCGCCCAACCGATAGTTCAGCGTCACGACCACCCGCTTCTGCTCGCGCGCCAGCCTGGACGGGTCGTAGTTGGCGCCCGCCCCGATGGTGAAGGCCCCGCCCGGCGCATAGACCATGACCGGCAGGTCCGTGGCCTCACCCGCCGGCGCATAGATGTTCAGGAACAGACAGTCCTCGGACCCGACCACGATCCCGCCGCCCCCGCCCAGGATGGCGCGCCGCCCGAGCGCCTGGGTGCAGTCCGCCCCGATCCGCGTGGCGTCGCGCGTTCCGGTCCAGGCCTCGACCGCGCCCGGCGCGCGCCAACGTCGGTCTCCGACCGGCGGCGCGGCGTAGGGCACGCCCAGGAAGGCCCGCACGCCATTCCCCTGGACGCCCCGCAACGCCCCCGCCTCCGTCGTCGCCGTCACCGGCCGGGCGTCGGCGGCGAACCGTACCTGATCGACCTTGCCGGGATGGGTGGCGCAGGCGCCGAGCAAGACAAGAAGGGCGAGAAGCAGGAACGGACGCATAGGGACCCTTGGAGTCGGAACGAGGACAATACCTGAACCCGCGGTCGGTTTCCGCCGGGCGAAGCACCGCACGTGCGACGTCCGGGCCTCGGTCGGCGAACCCACGTTCACAAAGCAGAAGCGGCCCCCGGATGTTTCCGGGGGCCGCTCTGTTACGCGACTGTTCTGGTTGGCCTAGGCGCACCTCGCGGAG
>QFQU01000013.1 GCA_003248965.1 Brevundimonas sp.
ATCGCGGGCGCCGACGTCTGCATCGTCACCGCCGGCGTGCCGCGCAAGCCGGGCATGAGCCGCGACGACCTGATCGGCATCAATCTGAAGGTCATGAAGGCCGTCGGCGAAGGCATCAAGGCCCACGCCCCCAACGCCTTCGTCATCTGCATCACCAACCCGCTCGACGCCATGGTCTGGGCCCTTCAGAAGTTCTCGGGCCTGCCCAAGGAGAAGGTCGTCGGCATGGCCGGCGTGCTGGACTCGGCCCGCTTCGCCTATTTCCTGGCTGAAAAGACCGGCGTGTCGGTTCAGGACATCCACGCCTGGACCCTGGGCGGTCACGGCGACGACATGGTCCCGATGGTGCGCCACTCGACCGTCGGCGGCCTGCCCCTGCCCGACGCCGTCGCCGCCGGCTTCCTGAGCCAAGCCGATCTGGACGCTATCGTGGACCGCACCCGCAAGGGCGGCGGCGAGATCGTGGCCCTGCTGAAGACCGGCTCGGCCTTCTACGCCCCGGCTGAAAGCGCCATCGCCATGGCCAAGTCCTATCTGCTGGACCAGAAGCGCGTCCTGCCCTGCGCCGTCTGGCTGTCGGGCGAATACGGCTTGTCGGACCTCTACGTCGGCGTCCCGGCCCTGATCGGCGCGAACGGCGTCGAAAAGGTGGTCGAGTTCACCACCAATGACGAGGAAAAGGCGATGTTCGAAAAGTCCGTCGCCTCGGTCCAGGGCCTGCTGCAAGCCTGCAAGGACATCGATTCCTCGCTGGCTTAATGCCAGCGAAGGGCGCTATCGCGCGGCTCGCGGAGCCGCGCTGCTTGAGCGCTTTGATCTATACGGAAGGGCCGTGGAGCAATCTGCGGCCCTTTTTCCTTGCGGCGCGCCCCACGCGGTCAGGCCGGCGGCGAATAGCCCATCGCCGCCGCGAACCGGGGCAGCAGTTGCAGCCAGACCGCCAGGGGGTCGGCCAGTTGGGCGACGCCCGCGCCGGGCGTCAGGATCAGGTCGTACTGCACCGTGGCGGTCGGCGTTTCTCCGGCGGTGTGAAAGGCCTTCAGATAGCGGTTCTCGCGGTTCCAGGCGTTCACCTTGTCCGGCGTCGCACCCGCCTCCGCCACGACGGCGCTGAACTGCACCTCGCCGCAGGCGTCCGCCTCGCAGCCATAGAAGAACACCGCCCAGGTCAGGCCCGCATTGGTCACGGTGAAGAAGGTCAGGCCGTTCTCGCTCTGCACCGGCCCGGCCCGGCCGCCCAGCCCGGTGATCCAGGTCCCGACTTCGGCCGGCGTCAGACCGCGACCGGCGGGCGCCGGCGTCGTCTGGACGGCCGTCTGGGCAAAGGCCGCCCCCGCCGTCGGCGGCGACAGGGTCAGAACAACAGCGGCGGCAAGGGCGAGGCGGCGCATGGAAACTCTCCGAAGGTCTGCCCCACCCTAGCGGTCACTCGCGGACGTGCGCCAGCCAGTCCTTGCTCTGCATCTCGTTGAAGCGCGATACGGTGCGCTCGAACTCGAACGCCCCCACCCCTTCGGTATAGAGGGCCTCGGGCTTGGCCGCCGCCAGCACGATCAGCTTGGTCTTGGCCTCGTACAGCGCGTCCACCAGCGTCACCAGACGCCGCGCCTCGTGATGATTGGCCGCACTCAGGATCGGCACGTCGTCCAGGAACAGGGTGTGGAACCGCTGGGCGATGGCCAGATAGTCCTGCGGCCCCAGCGGCCGGGCGCACAGCTCGTCGAACGTCGCGCGGGCCATGGACCCGACCGTGCGTTCGATCACCACGTCGCGGCCCAGCACGGTCAGGTGCGCGGGTTCTTCCGGCTCTCCCCCCTTCAGTTCGCGCCACAGGTTCTCGAACGCCGCCCGGTCGTCGGGCGTGTGCCACACCTGGGCCGAGGTCATCCGGTCCAGCCGCCAGTCGCGCGCGCCCGCCGTCTCCACCACCTCGCAGCGGTCGCGGATGATGTCGATGAAGGGCAGGAAAAGCTGCCGGTTGATGCCGTTCTTGTAGAGGTCCTCCGGCGCGCGGTTCGAGGTGATGGCCAGCACCACCCGATCCTCGAACAGGGCCTCGAACAGCCGCCCCAGGATCATGGCGTCGGCGATGTCCGTCACCTGAAGCTCGTCGAAACACAAGAGCCGCGCTTCCGAGGCGATCAGCCTGGCGATCGGCGGAATGGGGTCATCGCCCTTGTGCGTGCCGAACACGGCCTTCCGGGTCTTCGCATCCCCCTCGCGCCACTGTTTCACCAGGTCGTGGATGCGGGCCATGAAGGCGTGGAAATGGGCGCGCATCTTCCGCGGTTCGGGCGTCGCCGAATAGAACAGGTCCATCAGCATCGACTTGCCGCGTCCCGGCGGGCCGTAGAGATAGACGCCCCGCACCTCCGGCGCACGACCGAACAGGCCCTTCCTGGCCAGATCGACCTCCAGCCGCTCCAGCGCCGTGATCACGCTCTCCTGCGCCGGATCGGGCGTCAGCACGCCTTCTTCCACGCGGATGTCGTAGGCGTTGCGGATACGGGAGGTCATGGGAGCGTTGCTTAACGCTCCCTCCAGCGAAAAGCGATTGCTTCACAGCCCTGAACGCCTATTTGCAGGGCCATCACTACAATGCGCTCAAGCAGCGAGGCCCCGTGGGCCGAGCGGTAGCGCGTCCGAAGGACAAGAAAAAATGGGTTATCGCGTCGCTGTCGTCGGGGCCACGGGCAATGTGGGCCGCGAGATGCTGAACATCCTGGAGGAGGTGAACTTCCCCGTCGACGAACTGCACGCCATCGCCTCGCGCAAGTCCAAGGGGGTGGAGGTGTCCTTCGGCGACAGGACCGTCAAATGCCAGGACATCGAACAGTTCGACTTCTCCAAGGTCGACATCGTCCTGATGTCGGCGGGCGGCGCGGTGTCCAGGGAATGGTCCGAAAAGATCGGCAAGGCCGGTCCCATCGTGATCGACAACTCCTCGGCCTGGCGCATGGACCCGGACGTGCCGCTGATCGTGCCCGAGGTGAACCCCGACGCCGTCAAGGACGCCAGGAAGAAGAACATCATCGCCAACCCCAACTGCTCGACCATCCAGCTGGTCACGGCGCTGAAGCCGTTGCACGACGCGGCCAAGATCAAGCGGGTGGTCGTCTCGACCTATCAGTCGGTGTCCGGCGCCGGCAAGGAAGGCATGGACGAACTGTGGAACCAGACCAAGGCCATCTACGGGCTGGGCGACGCCACGCCGAAGAAGTTCCCCAAACAGATCGCTTTCAACGTCATCCCCTTCATCGGCGCCTTCAACGACGACGGCTCCACCGACGAGGAGACCAAGATGTGGAAAGAGACGCACAAGATGCTCGATCCGAACATCAAGCTGACCGTCACCTGCGTGCGCGTGCCGGTCTTCGTCGGTCACTCCGAAGCCGTGAACATCGAGTTCGACCGTCCGATCGAGCCCGACGAGGCCCGCGCTGTCCTGCGCGATGCGCCGGGCGTGCTGGTGGTCGATAAGCAGGAGCACGACGGCTATATCACCCCGGTCGACGCCGCCGGCGAGTTCGCGGTCTATGTCAGCCGCATCCGAAAGGACCCGACCGTCCAGCACGGCCTGAACCTGTGGGTCGTGTCGGACAATCTGCGCAAGGGCGCGGCCCTGAACGCCGTCCAGATCGCCCAGTTGCTGGACGAGACGGGCGTGATCAAATCTTCGTCCGGCTATCGTTCGATCACCGTCTGATCCTCATAGACCGCCGGGCGCTGCTCCGTCCGGCGGATCAAGGAACTCACCGATGTCCTCGTCGCCTTCGGCCGACGGTCGGGCGGTCGCCACCGCCATCGCCTGCTACACCCTGTGGGGCGTTCTGCCCCTGCTGTTCATGGCCATGGCGGCGCACGGGTTCGCCGCGCCCGAGATCCTGGCGCACCGCGCCGTCTGGTCTCTGTTCGTCGCCATCCCCGTGGTTCTGTTGGCGGGTCAGTGGAACGAGTTCAAACATGTCCTGGCCTCGCCGCGCGTCTTCGGCTGGCTGATCCTTTCGGCCCTGCTGATCGGCGCCAACTGGAGCATCTACGTCTACGCCACCACCCACCATGCGACCCTGGAAGCCAGCCTGGGCTATTACATCAATCCGTTGCTGAACATGGCGGCGGGGGCGGTGCTGTTCCGTGAGAAGATCGACCGCTGGAGCGCCGTCGCCATCGGTCTGGCCGCTGTCGGGGTGGTCATCCAGACCCTCGCCCTGGGCCATGTGCCGATCATCGGCCTGCTCCTGGCCCTGACCTTCTGCGCCTATGCGGTGATCCGCAAACGCGTGCCCGCCTCGGCCCAGACGGGGCTGCTGGTCGAATGTCTGGTGCTGCTGCCCATCGGCGGCGTCTTCCTGATCTGGTTGGCCATGCATGGACAGGCGGTCGGCTTCTCCTCGCCCTCTGGCCTGGCCTGGGCCCTGTTCAACGGCCCGGCGACGGTCATTCCCCTGGCCCTGTTCGCCTGGTCGACGCGGCGCCTGCCGCTGTCGACGGTCGGCTTCCTGCAGTTTCTGGCGCCGACGCTTCAGTTCGCCTGCGGCCTGTGGGCGGGCGAGCATCTGACGCCGCTGCGGGTGCTGTCTTTCGTCTTCATCTGGGCCGGGGCCGCCGTCTTCGCGATCACCGCCTTCAAACGCAGCCGCGCCGCCCGCGCGGCGGTCCGCATGGCCGAGACGGTCTAGAGCGCCGCGTACAACGCCTCCAGCAGGCGCCGGGGGCGCGGATCGCCGATCAGGTGGGGCGACTGGCGCGTCATCACATAGGCGGCCGACAGGCGGCGCGACGGATCGGCCATGGCCATCGACCCGCCCCAGCCGTAATGGCCCCACGCCTCGTCCGGCCCGAACACGCCCAGGCCGTCGTTCCGCATCAGGCCCGCCGCCCAGCTGATCGTATAGGGCAGCACCTTGTCCGGCCCATGGATGCGTTCGCGTGTCAGCTGCTCCAGCGTGCTCGCCGAAAGCACCGACCGGCCGTCAAGCGCGCCGCCGTTCGCCACCACGCCCAATATCCGCGCCAGCCCCAGGGCCGTGCCGTGCAGATTGGCCGAGGGGATTTCCATCTTGCGCCACTCGGCCGAACCCCGCCCGCCGGGCGCCGAGCCGCGATCCAGGAAGGCGGCCTGTTTGATCGGATCGATGGTCCCCAGGCTGGGCGCCGCGGTCGGCTTCCGCATCTGGGCGACGCGCCCGTGTTCGCTTTCCGGCAGGCCGATCCACAGGTCCAGATCGGCGAAGTCCTGACGCAGCGCCTGCCCCATGGTCCGCCCTGTCGCCCGGCGATAGACCTCGTTGGCCAGATAGCCGACCGTGACGGGATGATAGCCGGACGCCGTTCCCGGCGCCCACATCGGCGCCTGGGCCGCCAACCGCGCCAGCACCGCCTGGGGATCGAACCACAGGGCCGGATCGACCGCTTCCGAAAAGCCCGGCAGACCCGCCTGATGGCTCATCAGCTGGGCGACGGTCACGGCCTGCTTGCCAGCCGCCCCGAACTCGGGCCACAGGTCCGCGACCGGCTGGTCGTAGTCGACCTGCCCCGCCTCGACCGCCGTCGCCATCAGGATGGCCATCACCGCCTTGCCGGTCGAGAACACCGGGGCCAGGGTCGTGTCGGTGAACGGGGTCGTCTTCGCCGTGTCGGCGTATCCGGCCCAGAGATCGACCACCGCCTCGCCTTCGACCAGCACGCTGAACCGCGCCGCCTGTTCGTCCAGCCCCTCGGGCGCCGCGGTGAAATTGGCGGCGAACGCCTCGCGCACGGCCTCGAAACCGGGGGCGCAGACGCCATTAATGTCGATCTGATCGGTCATGCGCTGGTCCTAGCGCGCCCGCCGCCCACGAAAAAGGCCTCCCGCCGAAACGGGAGGCCTCAAATCGTTCGATCCATGGAAGGCCTCAGCCCGCGCGGACCTCGGCAGCCTGTTCGGCCAGGATGGTCAGGCCTTCGCCGTTGACGTCGGCGAAGCCGCCGTGGACATCGTACTGGGTCTTGATCCCGCCGTTATAGACCGTGACCACGCCTTCGCGCAGGGCGGTCATGAAGGGCGCATGGTCCGGCAACACGCCGAAGTCGCCCTCGACGCCCGGCGCGTCCACCTGGTCCACGAGGCCCGAAAAGACCTCGCGTTCCGGCGAGACGAGGGAGAAGTTCAGCTTGCCGGTCATGATCAGGCTTCCGCCGCCATCTTCTCGGCCTTGGCCACGGCCTCCTCGATCGAACCGACCATGTAGAAGGCGGCTTCCGGCAGGTGGTCGTATTCACCGGCGACGATGCCCTTGAAGCTGCGGATCGTGTCGGCCAGCTCGACGAACTTGCCGGGCGAGTTGGTGAACTGTTCGGCCACGAAGAAGGGCTGCGACAGGAAGCGCTGGATCTTGCGGGCGCGCGAGACGATCAGCTTGTCCTCTTCCGACAGCTCGTCCATGCCCAGGATGGCGATGATGTCCTTCAGGCCCTTGTACTGCTGCAGGACTTCCTGGACCGAACGGGCGACGTTGTAGTGTTCTTCGCCGATGACCAGCGGGTCCATGATCCGCGAGGTCGAGTCCAGCGGATCCACGGCCGGGAAGATGGCCTGGGCGGCGATGTCGCGGCTCAGAACGGTCGTCGCGTCCAGGTGGGCGAAGGAGGCGGCGGGCGCCGGGTCGGTCAGGTCGTCGGCGGGCACATAGATGGCCTGGACCGAGGTGATCGAACCCTTCTTGGTCGAGGTGATGCGCTCCTGCAGGTTGCCCATCTCGGTGGCCAGCGTCGGCTGATAGCCCACGGCCGAGGGGATGCGGCCCAGAAGCGCCGACACTTCCGAACCGGCCTGGGTGAAGCGGAAGATGTTGTCGACGAACAGCAGCACGTCCTTGCCTTCCTCGTCACGGAAATACTCCGCGATCGACAGGCCGGTCAGGGCGACGCGGGCGCGGGCGCCGGGGGGCTCGTTCATCTGGCCGTAAACCAGGGCGCACTTGGAGCCCTCGGTCGAGCCGCCGTTCTTGGACGGGTCCACGTTCACGTTGGACTCGATCATCTCGTGATACAGGTCGTTGCCTTCGCGGGTGCGTTCGCCCACGCCGGCCAGAACCGAATAACCGCCGTAAGCCTTGGCGATGTTGTTGATCAGCTCCTGCATGGTCACGGTCTTGCCCACGCCGGCGCCGCCGAACAGGCCGATCTTGCCGCCCTTGGTGTAGGGGCACATCAGGTCGATGACCTTGATGCCCGTGACCAGGATTTCCGACGAGGTCGACTGTTCCTCGAAGCTGGGCGCGTCCTTGTGGATCGGCCGGTATTCGGTGGTCTTGATCGGACCGGCTTCGTCGATCGGCTGGCCGACCACGTTCATGATCCGGCCCAGGGTGCCGGGGCCGACCGGGGCCTGGATCGAGGAACCCGTGTCCGTCACGGCCTGGCCGCGCGTCAGGCCTTCGGTCGTGTCCATGGCGATGGTGCGGACCATGTTCTCACCCAGGTGCTGGGCGACTTCCAGAACCAGGGTGAAGGGCTCGCCCGTCTTCTGGTCGACGTTCTGGGTGTGCAGGGCGTTCAGGATCGCCGGCAGATGGCCGTCGAACTCGACGTCCACGACGGCGCCGATGACCTGGGCGATGCGGCCCGTGGCGGCGGCGTTGACGGGCGCCGCGGCAGGAGCGGCCTTCTTGGCGGCCGGCTTCTTGGCGGCGGGCTTTTTAGGGGCGACGGTGTCGGTCATGGCTGGGGTCCGTGTCGGAATGTCTGGGCGTTCGGGATCAGAGGGCTTCGGCGCCGGCGATGATCTCGATCAGTTCGGTGGTGATCTGGGCCTGGCGCTTGCGGTTGAATTGCAGCGTCAGGGCGTTGATGAGGTCGCCGGCGTTGCGCGTGGCGTTGTCCATCGCCGCCATCTGCGAGCCGAAGAAGCCCGCCTGGTTCTCGTACAGCGCCGCCAGGATCTGGGTGGTCAGGTTGCGCGGCAACAGGGTTTCGAGGATTTCCTCTTCCGAGGGCTCGTACTCATAGACCGCGCCGTTCAGGTCGATCGGTTGCGCATCGCCCTCGACCACGGCGGGGATCAGTTGCCTGGCGGTCGGGACCTGAGCGATCACCGACTTGAACTGGCTGTAGAACAGGGTGACGACGTCCGCCTGGCCGTCCTCGAACGCCGTGGCGATCATCTCGGCGATCGGCTGGGCCGAAGGCAGGCCGATCGTCTTGTGCTCGGACAGTTCGAAGGTGCGGACCAGCTTGTCGCCGTACAGGCGCGCCAGCTGATCGCGCGACTTCTTGCCGACGGCGACGATCTTCACGTCCTTGCCCGACGCGATCAGGCTGTTGATCCGCTCGCGCGCGGCGCGGATGACGTTGGTCGAGAAGCCGCCCGCCAGACCCTTGTCCGCCGTCGCCACCACGACCAGGTGGCGCTGGTCGGCGCCCGTGCCGGCCAGAAGGCGCGGCGCGTCGGCGCCGGAGACGCCGGCGGCCAGGTTGGCGATGACCGAGGCCATCTTCTGCGCATAGGGCCGGGCGCTTTCGGCCTGGTCCTGGGCGCGTTTCAGCTTGGCCGCGGCGACCATCTGCATGGCTTTCGTGATCTTCTGCGTGGCTTTCACGCTTCCGATCCGATTGCGCATTTCCTTGAGGCTGGCCATCCGGCTTTACTCTCTCAGCTGTCCGGAGGGGCTCAGGCGAAGGTCTTCACGAAGGCGGCCAGAATGTCCTTCAGCTCGGCTTCCAGCTCGGGCGTCAGGTCCTTCTTGGCGCGGATGCCTTCAAGCAAGGAGGCGTGGTTGGCGTGGATGCGCGCCAGCAGTTCCTTCTCGAACCGGCCGACGTCCGCCGTGGCGATGCCGTCGATATAGCCCCGCGTGCCGGCGTAGACCGAGACGACCTGCTCTTCCATCGCCAGCGGCGAATACTGGGGCTGCTTCAGCAGTTCGGTCAGGCGTTCGCCGCGCGCCAGCAGCTTCTGGGTCGAGGCGTCCAGGTCCGAGCCGAACTTGGCGAAGGCGGCCATTTCCCGATACTGGGCCAACTCGCCCTTGATGGTGCCGGCGACCTTCTTCATCGCCTTGGTCTGGGCCGAGGAGCCCACGCGCGACACCGAGATGCCGACGTTCACGGCCGGACGGATGCCCTGATAGAACAAGTCCGATTCCAGGAATATCTGGCCGTCGGTGATCGAGATCACATTGGTCGGAATATAGGCCGACACGTCGTTGGCCTGGGTTTCGATGATCGGCAGGGCGGTCATGGAGCCCGAACCATAGTCCTCGTTCAGCTTGGCCGAACGTTCCAGGAGGCGGCTGTGCAGGTAGAAGACGTCGCCCGGATAGGCTTCGCGGCCGGGCGGACGGCGCAGCAGCAGCGACATCTGGCGATAGGCTACAGCCTGCTTGGACAGGTCGTCATAGACGATCAGGGCGTGCATGCCGTTGTCGCGGAAGAACTCGCCCATGGCGGTGCCGGCGAACGGGGCCAGGAACTGCAGCGGGGCGGGCTCGGACGCCGTGGCGGCGACGACGATGGTGTATTCCAGCGCGCCGGACTCTTCGAGCGTCTTGACGATCTGGGCCACGGTCGAACGCTTCTGACCGATGGCGACGTAGATGCAGTAGAGCTTGGCGCTCTCGTCGTCAGTCTTGTTGACGTTCTTCTGGTTCAGGATGGTGTCGATGGCGACGGCGGTCTTGCCGACCTGACGGTCGCCGATGATCAGCTCGCGCTGGCCGCGGCCGACGGGGATCAGGGTGTCGATGGCCTTCAGGCCGGTCTGCATCGGCTCGTGAACCGACTTGCGGGGGATGATGCCCGGCGCCTTGACGTCGACGCGGCGGCGCTCGGTGAACTGGATCGGGCCCTTGCCGTCGATCGGCTCGCCCAGCGGGTTGACGACGCGGCCCAACAGGCCCTTGCCGACCGGCACGTCCACGATCTCGCCCAGGCGGCGCACGTCGTCGCCCTCGGCGATGGCGGCGTCGGCGCCGAAGATCACGGCGCCCACGTTGTCGCGTTCCAGGTTCAGGGCCATGCCCTTCACGCCGGCCTTGGTGAACTCGACCATTTCACCGGCCTGGACATTGTCCAGACCGTGGATGCGGGCGATGCCGTCGCCGACCGACAGCACGCTGCCGACGTCGGAAACGTCGGCTTCGACGCCGAAGTTGGCGATCTGCGACTTGAGGATGGCCGAGATTTCAGCGGCGCGGATGTCCATGGGATCTCTCTGTCTAGGTCTTCTTCGGGGCGAGCCGTTCGGACCCGCTGCAGTCTTTGGGGCTCAGAACGCTCAGGCGCGCTTGAGGGCGAATTTCATCTGGTCGAGCTTGGTCTTTAGCGAGGCGTCGAACAGCTTCGACCCCACCTTGACCTTCAGGCCGCCCAGGATCGACGGATCGACCCGCGCGGTCAGCTCCGGCGCCTTGCCCAGGCTCTTGTTCAGGGCGGTCTTGATCGCGGCCAGCTGTTTGGCGTCCAGCGGCTGGGCCGAGACGACCTCGGCGGCGACGATGCCCGCGTGTTTGGCGTAGCGCGCCTCGAAGCCCGCGATCACGGCGGGCAGGTCCTTGGCGCGGCCGTTCTGGGCCAGAAGGCCCAGGAAGTTGGCGGTGGTCTTCTCGAACTTGGCCTTCGTGGCGACGGCGACCAGGCCCTTGCCCTGATCGTCGGCCGAAATCAGCGGCGAGCGGGCCAGACGGCGCAGGTCGGCGCTCTCGGTCCAGGCGGTCTTCAGCGAGACGATGTCGGCGCGGACGGCGTCCAGGCGGCCGGTTTCCAGCGCCAAGTCGAACAGCGCCTGTGCGTAGCGATCGCCGACTTCCGTCGTTCTGAAATCATCAGCCACTGATTAGGGTCCGAGGTCGTTGTGTCAGGGTCGCGACCGACTGCGAAGGCTCACAACGGTCAAAAGCTTGAAATGCCTAGGGAAAGCACGACAGAGGCCGTATCCTTGAATACGCCCCCTTCAAGCCGGGCGCCTGATAGCACGGGGTTTCGCCAGTCGCAACATTGCGTGAAGCGTCCGTGAACGGCGAACCTGCGCGATAACGCCGCGCATCGCGCCAGAGACAGGGGGTGCGACCATGACGCCGCACCCGGCCGCTTGATCGGAACCGTCGGCGGCCCTAGCGCTTTCGGCTCAAGCCTCAGCCCCCACTGGACCCTCCATGCTCGACAGCATACTTCCGCTTTTCTCCGATCCGGCCGCATGGGCCGCCTTGGTGACGCTTATCGTGATGGAGGTGGTGCTGGGGATCGACAACCTGATCTTCATCTCCATCCTGTCGAACAAACTGCCCGAGCATCAGCGGTCCAAGGTGCGGCGCATCGGCATCGGCCTGGCCCTGGTCATGCGTCTGGCCCTGCTGTCGATCATCGCCTGGCTGGTGGGCCTGGTTCAGCCGGTCTTCACCGTCATGGGCAACGAATTCTCGTGGAAGGACCTGATCCTGATCGCGGGCGGCCTGTTCCTGGTCTGGAAGGCGACCAAGGAAATCCACCACACGGTCGATCCCACGCCGACCCACGACGTCATGGACAAGAAGGATGTGGTCATCGCCAACGCCGGCGCCGCCATCGTCCAGATCATCCTTCTGGACATCGTCTTCTCGATCGATTCGATCCTGACGGCCGTGGGCATGACCGAGCATCTGCCGATCATGGTCGTCGCCGTCCTGGTCGCCGTGACCGTGATGCTGCTGGCCGCCGATCCCCTGGCGAACTTCATCAACAAAAACCCCAGCGTGGTCATGCTGGCGCTCGGCTTCCTCCTGATGATCGGCATGGTCTTGATCGCCGACGGTTTCGGCTATCATGTGCCCAAGGGCTACATCTATGCGGCCATGGCCTTCTCGGCCGGGGTGGAGGCGTTGAACATGCTGGGTCGCAGGTCCGCGTCCAAGAAGGAAAAGGCCGAGCTGGCCCGCATCGAGGCGAACGCCGCCGAGGCCCGCGCCCAGAAGGCCGAGGCCGAAGCCGCCGTCGAACGGGGCTGAGCGCCATGATCCGCCCGTCGTCCTGCATCGCCGGCCTCGTCGCGGGCCTGCTGCTGGCGGCGGGCGGTCTGTTCGGCCCGGCCGCCGCCGAGGTTCCGGTCCAGCCCTACGAGGTCGTACGCACCTATCCGCACGACCGCACGGCCTTCACCGAGGGCCTCTTCTTCCACGACGGCGCCCTTTACGAGAGCACCGGCCTGTATCCCTCCTTTATCCGCAAGGTGGACCTGGAGACGGGCGCGGTTCAGCGCCAGCGCGACCTGCCGACCATCTATTTCGGCGAGGGCATGACCACGCTGAACGGCAAGCTCTACAGCCTGACCTGGCGCAACCACATCGGCTTCATCTGGAAGCTGGACGATTTCTCGCCGCTGGGCGGCTTCTCCTATCCGGGCGAGGGCTGGGCCCTGACCACCGACGGCCGCCGCCTGATCATGAGCGACGGCACCGACCAACTGCGTTTCCTCGACCCCGAGACCCTGGCCGAGACCGGCCGCGTCTCCGTCACCGCCGACGGCCGGCCGCTGGAGCAGATCAACGAGCTGGAATGGATCGACGGCGAGGTTTTCGCCAACATCTGGCAGGACAGCCGCATCGCCCGCATCGATCCCGAAACCGGCGTGGTCAAGGCCTTCATCGACCTCGCTCCCCTGATTCCAAAGGACGCCGGCCTCGACCCCAACGACGACGTCGCCAACGGCATCGCCTGGGACGCCGCCGGCAAACGCCTGTTCGTCACCGGCAAACGCTGGCCCCAGCTGTTCGAGATCAGGCTGAAATAACTCACCGCCACGTCATTCCGGGGCGTCCGCAGGACGAACCCGGAATGACGACAGGGTGGCGGATGTCCGCTCAACCCCGCAGGTCGAACCGATCCAGCTCCATTACCTTGGTCCAGGCCGCCACGAAGTCCGCGACGAACTTTCCTTCCGCGTCCGACCCGGCATAGACCTCGGCCAGCGACCGCAGCACGGCGTTGGAGCCGAACACCAGATCGACCCGCGTGCCGGTCCACTTGGCTTCGCCCGTCTTTCTGTCCGTTCCCTCGAACAGGTCCTGGGCGTGCGAGGTCGCGGCCCACTTCACGTCCATGTCCAGCAGATTGACGAAGACATCGTTGGACAGCACGCCCGGCCGCTCTGTCAGCACCCCGTGCGTCGCGCCGCCCGTATTGATGTTGATAGCCCGCAAGCCGCCGATCAGCACCGTCATCTCCGGCGCCGTCAGGGTCAGGCGCTGCGCCTGATCAATCAGAAGCGCCTCGGCCGGGACCGCATAGCGGGCCTTCTGGAAGTTGCGGAAGCCGTCGGCGACCGGCTCCAGGTAGGCGAAGGATTCGACGTCCGTCTGGGCCTGGCTGGCGTCCGTGCGACCCGGATGGAACGGCACGTCGGCGTCATGACCCGACGCCTTTGCCGCCTGTTCGACCCCCGCGTTGCCGGCCAGAACGATCAGGTCGGCCATCGAGACCTTCTTGCCGCCCGTCTGCGCCTGATTGAACTCGGTCTGGATGCGCTCCAGCGTCTTCAGCACCCGGTCCAGCTGTTCGGGCTGGTTGGCGGCCCAATCCTTTTGCGGCGCCAGACGGATGCGGGCGCCATTGGCCCCGCCCCGCTTGTCGCCGCCCCGGAAGGTCGAGGCCGAGGCCCAGGCCGTCCCGACCAGTTCGGCGGCGCTCAGGCCCGAGTCCAGAACCTTGGCCTTCAGGATCGCCGCATCCGTCGCATCGATCAGCGGGTGATCCACCTCCGGCACGGGATCCTGCCAGATCAGCACTTCGCTGGGGACTTCGGGCCCGACGTAGCGCGAGCGCGGCCCCAGGTCGCGGTGGGTCAGCTTGAACCATGCGCGAGCGAAGGCGTCGGCGAAGGCCTGGGGGTTGTTCAGGAACCGGCGCGAGATCTTCTCGTATTCCGGATCGAACCGCAGCGACAGGTCGGTGGTCAGCATGGTCGGGCGGCGCATCCTGGACGGATCATGGGCGTCGGGAATGATCTCGCCCGCATCCTTGGCGACCCACTGGTGCGCGCCGGCCGGGGACTTTTCCAGCTCCCATTCGAAGCCGAACAGGTTCTCGAAGAAGAAGTTGCTCCACTGAGCCGGGGTCTGGGTCCAGGTCACTTCCAGCCCGCTGGTGATGGCGTCGCCCGCCTTGCCGGACCCGAAGCTGGACGCCCAGCCCAGACCCTGCGCCGCCAGCCCCTCGGCCTCCGGCTCAGGGCCCACATGGTCGGCCGGACCCGCGCCGTGGGTCTTGCCGAAGGTATGGCCGCCTGCGATCAGGGCGACCGTCTCCTCGTCGTTCATCGCCATTCGCTTGAAGGTGTCGCGGATGTCGCGCGCCGCCGCGATCGGATCGGGATTGCCGTCCGGCCCCTCCGGATTGACGTAGATCAGGCCCATCTGCACGGCGGCCAGCGGGTTCTCCAGATCGCGCGAATGTTCGTCGCCATCGGCCCTGTCGTCAGTGACCAGCACCCCTTCGTCGCCCGGCTTCACGACCCCGTCCGAGCCGTGGGCATAGCGTTCGTCGCCGCCCAGCCACGTCGTCTCGCGGCCCCAATAGACGTCCTGATCCGGCTCCCAGGTATCGGCGCGACCGCCGGAGAAACCGAAGGTGCGGAAGCCCATCGTCTCCAGCGCCACGTTGCCGGTCAGGATCAAGAGGTCGGCCCAGGAGATGGCCTGGCCGTATTTCTGCTTGATCGGCCACAATAGGCGGCGTGACTTGTCGATGTTGACGTTGTCGGGCCAGGAGTTCAGCGGCGCGAACCGCTGCTGGCCCCGTCCGCCGCCGCCTCGACCGTCGCCGACGCGATAGGTGCCGGCGCTATGCCAGGCCATGCGGATGAACTGCGGGCCATAATGGCCGAAGTCGGCCGGCCACCAGTCCTTGGAGTCCGTCATCAGCGCGCGCAGATCCGCCTTCAGCGCCTCATAGTCCAGCTTGGAGAAGGCCTCCCGGTAGTCGAACGACTCGCCCAGCGGATCGGACTTGGTCGAATGCTGGTTCAGCAGATCGACACGCAGCTGGTTGGGCCACCAATCGCGATTCTGAACGCCGCCGCCTGCGACCGACCGGGGCGTCCGGCCGGAAAAGGGGCATTTGGCTTCGTCGGTCATGATGTTTTCTCCCTGCTGCTCTGACGCACGACGGCGAGCGACTTTCCATCGCCCTGTAGATGATGGGGTCATACGACACGGGTCAAACAGATAAAGCCAATCGATTATCCTTGGCGTCAGCATAGGACAGGCCTATTTCGCTTGTATGCTTCCCACCCTGCGACAGCTTCAGTATCTCAAGCTCCTGGCCGAACACGGCAGCTTCTCGCGCGCCGCAGAGGCCGCCCACGTCAGCCAGCCCGCCCTCAGCGCCGGGGTGCAGGAGCTGGAGCGCATCCTGGGCGCCCCGGTCGTGGAACGCACGCGCGGCGCCGTCATCATGACCGCCGTGGGCGCCGAGGCCGTGCGCCGGGCCGAGGACGTGCTGGCCCGGACGGAGGATCTGGTCGAGGCCGCCAAGAACGCCGGCCGCCTGCTGTCCGGCCGGTTCCGGCTGGGCGTCATCCCCACCGTCGCCCCCTTCCTGCTGCCCGCCAAACTGCCGTCGGTGAAGGCCGCCTATCCGAATCTCAAGCTGTTCATCCGCGAGGACCTGACGCCCCGGCTGATCGCGGCGCTGAAGGCCGGTCAGATCGACGCCGCCGTCATCGCCCTGCCCTATGAGGCGCAAGGGATCGAACACGCCCGCATCGGCGATGACGAGATCATGGCCGCCGCCCCCCACGACCACGCCCTGGCCGCCCCCGGCCCGATCCGCCCCGGCTCTCTGAAGGCCGAGGATCTGATCCTGCTGGAAGACGGCCATTGCCTGCGCGACCACGCCCTGGCGGCCCTGGACATCGAGGCGCCGCGCGGCGACGACGTCTTCGCCGCCACCAGCCTGCACACACTGGTCCAGATGGTCGGCTCGGGCCTGGGCGTCAGCTTCCTGCCCAAGATGGCGGTCCAGGCGGGCCTCGCCGACAATCCGTCCGTCGCCATTCGCGCCTTCGAAAACCAGGCCGACGGCGTCCCGCCCCATCGCGAGATCGTCGTCGCCTGGCGATCCGGCTCCAGCCGCGCCGCCGAGGCCCGGCTGCTGGCCGAGGCGCTGACGCTGGACTGACCGCAAAGCCCGCCGCGCCCGCCGTCCGGGCCTGCACAACGCGACGAAAGGCTGAAAGACAAAAGGGCCGGCGGATCGCTCCGCCGGCCCTCTTTTCTTGTCTGGGCGAACCGCGACCTATTCGGCGGCGATCGGCGCTTCGGCTTCGGGGCCGCGCGCCAGGTTGCGCAGGACGTAGGGCATGACGCCCCCGGCGCGCAGATAGTCCAGCTCGGTCTGGTTATCGATGCGGCAACGGACCGGGAAACGGGCCATCTTGCCGTCCGACGGGCGGAACAGCTCGACCCACAGGTCCTGACGCGGCTTCAGCTTGCCGATGTTGGCGTCCGACAGGCCGCGGATCGTGACGATCTCCTCGCCCGTCAGGCCCAGCTTCAGCCAGCCGTCCTGCTTGAACTGCAGCGGCACCACGCCCATGCCGACCAGGTTCGAACGGTGGATGCGCTCGAAGCTTTCGGCGATGACGGCGCGCACGCCCAACAGGTTGGTGCCCTTGGCCGCCCAGTCGCGCGACGAGCCGGTGCCGTATTCCTTGCCGGCGAAGACGACCAGCGGACGGCCTTCCGACTGATACCGCATGGCCGCGTCATAGATCGACATGGTGTCGCCCGACGGGAAGTGTTTGGTCACGCCGCCTTCGATCTCGGGCGTGATCTTGTTCTTGATGCGGATGTTGGCGAAGGTGCCGCGCATCATGACTTCATGGTTGCCGCGACGGGCGCCGTAGCTGTTGAACTCGGCCGCCTCGACGCCGTGGTTGGTCAGATAGACGCCGGCGGGCGAGGTCTTCTTGATCGAACCGGCCGGCGAGATGTGGTCGGTGGTGATCGAGTCGCCGAAGATGGCCAGGACGCGCGCCTCGACGATGTCCTGCACCGGCGCCGGCTCCATCGACAAGCCCTCGAAATAGGGCGGGTTGGCGACATAGGTCGACTTGTCGTCCCACTGATAGGTCTGACCGCCGGCGACCTTGATCGCCTGCCAGTGCTTGTCGCCCTTGAACACGTCCTTGTAGCGTTTGGCGAACATGGCCGGCGTGACCGACTTCTTCTGGATGTCGGCGATCTCCTGGCTGGTGGGCCAGATGTCCTTCAGGAACACGTCGTTGCCCTTCTTGTCCTGGCCGATCGGGTCCTTGGTGATGTCGATCCGCATCGAGCCGGCGATGGCGTAGGCCACGACCAGCGGCGGCGAGGCCAGATAGTTGGCCTGGACGTCGGGGTTCACCCGGCCCTCGAAGTTGCGGTTGCCCGACAGGACCGAGGTGGCGACCAGGGCGTTGTCGTTGATCGCCTTGGAGATGGCCGGGTCCAGCGGGCCCGAGTTGCCGATGCAGGTGGTGCAGCCATAGCCGACCAGGTTGAAGCCGAGCGCGTCCAGATCCTTCTGCAGGCCGGCGTCGGTCAGATAGTCGGTGACGACCTGCGAACCGGGGGCCAGCGAGGTCTTGACCCAGGGCTTGGCCTTCAGACCCAGGGCGTTGGCCTTGCGCGCCACCAGGCCGGCGGCGATCAGCACCGACGGGTTGGAGGTGTTGGTGCAGGAGGTGATGGCCGCGATCACCACGTCGCCGTCGCCGACCGAGAACTTCTCACCCTCGACATCGGCGCGCGGGGCGTCGGACGGACGGCCGAAGGTCTCGACCAGGGCGGTCTCGAAGGCCGGGGCGGCAGAGGTCAGTTCGACGCGGTCCTGCGGACGCTTCGGACCCGCCAGAGACGGCACGACGGTCGAGATGTCCAGTTCCAGAACGTCGGTGAAGACCGGGTCTTCCGAGTTCTCGTCGATCCACAGGCCTTGCGCCTTGGCGTAGGCTTCGACCAGGGCGACGCGCGCCTTGTCGCGGCCCGTGGCGGTCAGATAGCCGATGGTGGCGGCCGAGACGGGGAAGAAGCCGCAGGTGGCGCCGTATTCCGGGGCCATGTTGGCGATCGTGGCCTGGTCCTCGATGGTCATGTTCGGCAGGGCGTCGCCGAAGAATTCCACGAACTTGCCGACCACGCCCTTCTTGCGCAGCATCTGGGTGACGGTCAGGACCAGGTCGGTGGCGGTCGCGCCTTCCGGCAGACGCCCGGTCAGCTTGAAGCCGATGACCTCGGGAATCAGCATCGGGATCGGCTGACCCAGCATGGCGGCCTCGGCCTCGATGCCGCCGACGCCCCAGCCCAGGACGGCCAGGCCGTTGATCATGGTGGTGTGGCTGTCGGTGCCGACGACGGTGTCGGGATAGGCGACGGTCTTCTTGCCTTCGTCCAGCGTCCAGACGGTCTGGGCCAGGTTCTCCAGGTTCACCTGGTGGCAAATGCCGGTGCCGGGCGGCACGACGCGGAAGTTGTTGAAGGCCGACGAACCCCAGCGCAGGAAGTTGTAGCGCTCGATATTGCGCTCGTACTCGCGTTCGACGTTCTGGCCGAAGGCTTTCGGCGTGCCGAAGTTGTCGACCATGACCGAGTGGTCGATGACCAGATCGACCGGCACCAGCGGGTTGATCTTGGCGGCGTCGGCGCCCAGGGCCGACATGGCGTCGCGCATGGCGGCCAGATCGACCACGGCGGGAACGCCGGTGAAGTCCTGCATCAGCACGCGGGCCGGACGGAAGGCGATCTCGTGCTCGACCGAGCCCTTGTTCTCGATCCAGGCGGCGACGGCCTTCAGGTCGTCCTCGGTGACGGAGACGCCGTCTTCGTTGCGCAGCAGGTTCTCCAGCAGCACCTTCATCGAGCGCGGCAGGCGGGAAATCCGGAGAGTTTTCCTCTGGTCAGCGCCGCCCGAAAATCCGGTTGCGCCTTCGCGCGACAGACGCAGCGGCTCACAGGGCCCCTGCGCGCGCGGCGAAAGCCTGCTGCGGCGACCGTGCCTATAGCTCCGCCGAACCGCACCGTCCATGTGTCCACACCCCCGACAGGGACATTGAGAAGGGTTCTCAAAACCCGCGAGGCGGCGGGGCGGGCATGATCCACGCGCTGAGCCTTTCCGACATGACGATTTCGCGGGGCGAGCGCCGGCTGTTCCACGGCCTGGATCTGACGCTGAAGGCGGGAGACTTGCTGACCCTGACAGGCGCCAACGGGGCGGGCAAGACCAGTCTGCTGCGCGCCATCGCCGGTCTGTTGCGGCCGGACGCGGGGACGGTCGTCTTTCAGGACGGCGACGGCAATCCGTTGGAAGACCGGGTGGCGCGCGGGCGCGAGACTCACTTCCTGGGCCATCAGGACGGGTTGAAGACCGGGCGAACGGCGCGCGAGGAATTGGGCTTTCAATGCGACTGGCTGGGCCACACGCCGCACGGGTTCGACCAGGCGGTCGAGACCTTCGGCCTGACGCCGCTTCTGGACCTGGAGGTGCGCCGCCTGTCGGCGGGCCAGCGCCGTCGCCTGGCCATGGGCCGGCTGGTCGGCTCGCCGCGCGCCCTTTGGCTGCTGGACGAGCCGATGGCCCCGCTGGACGCCCGCTGGCGGGACGCCTTCGCCGACCAGATGCGCCGCCATCTGGACGCCGACGGCCTGATCGTCGCCGCCGTCCACGACCCCCTGCCCCTGGCCTCACGCACCCTGGACCTGGGAGGCCGGGCATGAGCGGCCAGCGACGCCCGCCCGGCCTGCGTGGCGCGACCCGCGTCCTGCTGGAACGGGAACTGGACCTGGCCTGGAACGGCGGGGGCGGTCCTCTGCTGGCCTGCGGCTTCTTCGCCTGTCTGACGGCGGTGCTGCCCCTGGCGGTCGGCGGCGATCCGCGCACCCTGGGCCCCGTCGCTGGCGGCATCGCCTGGCTGGCCCTGGCCCTGGCCTCGCTGCTGTCGCTGGAGCGGTTGTTCGAGCGGGACCTGGACGACGGGGCGCTGGACCTTCTGGCCCTGGGCCATCTGCCGCTGGAATCGGTCGTCCTGATCAAGGCCCTGGCGCAATGGATCGCCGTCGGCCTGCCGCTGGCCCTGACCGCGCCGGTCGCAGCCCTGGCCCTGGGCCTGCCGCCTGCGCTGGCGCCCCTGACCGCCGTTTCGGCCCTGATCGGCGCCGCCGGCTTCGCCCTGACCGGGACGCTGGGGGCGGCCCTGGCGCTGGGCGCGCGACGGGGGGGGCTGCTGATCGCCGTGGTGGTCCTGCCGCTGTTCATCCCGCCGGTCGTGTTCGGCGCGGGCGCCCTGGAACGCGCCGCTTCGGGCCAGCCGGTCGCCTCGGCCCTGGCCTTCCTTTGCGCCTATGTGCTGTTCGCCGCCGTGGTCACGCCTCTGGCCGGCGCCGCCGCCGTCCGCAACGCCCAAGGTTGACAAGGGTGAACCGCTTGCCCGCCGCCCGTTCGTTGCGTAAGCGCTGAGACCATGTTCGGCCTGTCCAACCCGCAGCGTTTCATGGCCTTCACCGGCCCGTTGACGCCCGTGCTGTGGGCCATCGCCGCCGTGCTTCTGGGTGTCGGCGCCTGGCTGAGCTTCTCGGTCCCCGCCGACTATCAGCAGGGCGACACGGTGCGGATCATGTTCGTCCATGTCCCCGCCGCCGTCTGGGGACTGGGCGCCTATGCGGCGCTGGGCGTCTCCAGCTTCTTCGCCCTCGTCTTCCGCCACGCCCTGGCCGACGCCGCCGCCCGCGCCGCCGCCTTGCCGGGCGCGGCCTTCACGGCCCTGGCCCTGATCACCGGCTCGCTGTGGGGCCAGCCGATGTGGGGGACCTGGTGGGTGTGGGACGCGCGCCTGACCAGCGTCTTGGTGCTGTTCCTTTTCTATCTGGGCTATATGGCGCTGAGGGCCTCCATCGACGACGAGCAGAAGGCCGGGCGCGCCGCCGCCGTCCTGGGCCTGGTCGGACTGATCAATCTGCCGATCGTCAAGTTCTCGGTCGACTGGTGGAACACCCTGCATCAGCCCGCCAGCTTCCTGACGCCCGGCTCCTCCGGCCTGGACCCCGTCTATCTGCCGCCCTTCCTGACCATGCTGGCGGCCTATGGGGTGCTGTTCCTGGCCCTGTGGCTGACGGCGATCCGCACCGAAATCCGCCGCCGCCGCGTCATGACCCTGCGCGCCCGTCTGGCTCAGGAGGCCTGAAGCCATGCTCGACCTCGACATGACCCCCTACGCCGCCTTCGTCTGGCCCGCCTGGGGGATCAGCGCCCTGGTCCTGACCGCCCTGACCGTCCGCGCCTTCGCCGCCGCCCGCAAATGGAAGCGCGAGCTGGCCCGACTTGAGGCGGCCGACAATAAGATCGACGGCGCTCAAGTAGCGCGAAGCGCGGTAGCGCCAAAAGAAAACGGGCTTCGCCCGTGAGCCGCTGGCTGGCCCTTCTGCCTCTGGCGGTCCTGGCGGCGCTGGCGGCCCTGTTCATCGGCTGGTCGCTGAAGCGCGATCCGGCCTTCAAGCCCGACGCCCTGGTCGGCCAGACCATCCCCGAGACCGTCCTGCCCCTGCTGTCGGGCGATCAGGCGGGACCGGGCCATCTGGACCTGAAGACCGCCGGCGTCGGTCGGCCCATGCTGGTCAATGTCTTCGCCTCCTGGTGCGCGCCGTGCCGGATCGAACATCCCAAACTGCTGGCGCTGAAGGCGCGCGGCGTCGCCGTCGTCGGCGTCGCCTACAAGGACGAGCCGGTCGCGACCCGCGCCTTCCTGGACGAGATGGGCGATCCCTATTCCATGGTGCTGGTGGACCGCGAGGGCCGGGCGGGCCTGGACCTGGGCATTTCCGGCGTGCCCGAAACCTTCGCCGTCGATGCGATGGGCCGCATCACCGCCAAACAGTCCGGCCCGCTGCTGGACGACGCCGACATCGACCGGCTGGTCGCCTCCATGCAGGCCCCCGCCCGTCCGGCGCCGACCGCCCGCTGAGGCGGCGTTAACCCTTTTTCGAGGGATTGCGTTAACCATGCCGGCATGAGCGCGATTCGCCCCGGCCTGCCGTTGAACACGCCCGCCCAGGGCCTCGATCTGCCCAGCGCGCGCAACGCCCAGGCGGCCTTCTTCCGCGCCGCCCTGAACCAGACCGCCGCGCCTCAGTCCGCCCCGGCCCCAGCGCCGGCCGCCGCCGTCATGTCCGCGATCCGCACCGCCACGCCTGCCCGGCCCGTCCAGGCGCCCGCCGCCCCGCCCGCGCGCGAGGAGCCGAGAATCCTTCGTCCCGGCTCCTACCTCGACATCCGCGTCTGATCAGTTCCAGCCCCGGCTGGCGATATACTGCTGCAGCATCTCGATCCGCGTCGCATCCGACGGGTGGGTCGAGGCGAACTGCGGCGTCTGGGTCTGGCGCTGCGCCGCCATCAGCCGCCACAGGGCCACGGCTTGGGAGGGCCTGAACCCGGCGGCCTGCATATAGTCGACGCCCAGCCGATCGGCCTCCAGCTCGTCCCGACGCGAATAGGGCAGCAGCAGACCGTACTGCGCCGCCAGCCCGCCATAGGCGTTCACCGCGTCGCCATAACGCCCGGCCGCGCCCCCGACCGCCGCCAGGCCGATGCTGGTCGCCGTCTGGCTGGACGCGCGCTCGGCGGCGTGGTTGGCGACGACATGGCCGATCTCATGGCCGATCACGCTGGCCAGTTGATCGTCGTTCTGAACCAGGGCCAGAAGGCTGGTCGTCACCCCGATCTGACCCGAGGGCAGGACGAAGGCGTTGGGGCTGTTGTTGGTGAAGACGGCGTATTCCCAGGGCCGACCGCCCAGGCCGGCCGCCTGCACCAGCTTGTCGCCGACGCTGCGGATGCGCTGCACCTGGGCGCCGGTGGTGATGACGCCCGGCTTGGCGATCGCCTCGCGCCAGGCGGCGGTCGATTGCTGCGACAGGGCGGCGTTATCGACGATCAGGAACTGGCTGCGGCCCAAGGCTTCGTTGTAGGCGCAGGCCGACAGAACGGCCGCAGAGACGCCCAGCGCCAGAACGATGCGGGCCGAAGCAAGACGGGAAAGACGGATCACGGACGACCTCCTGAAGCGATGACGCGCAGCCAAGCAAATCTCGCAGCGGCGGTCGAGTTTCTTCGCCCGGAACGACAAACGGCCCGCCGTTCCCGGCGGGCCGTTTCGTGGTCTCGACATGGAGCGGGCGAGGCGATTCGAACGCCCGACCCCAACCTTGGCAAGGTTGTGCTCTACCCCTGAGCTACGCCCGCAATCCGTAAGGCGCTACGTGCGCGCCCCGTCGAGGAGGGGGCGTATAGCGGAGGGTCGAACGGTCCTGCAAGCTCTTTTTTCGGCCTATCGCGCTTCGCACGACCTGAGCCTGGAGACGGTCGTGGTCCCGCCTCCGATGCTCACCGCCTGAGCGCCTTCGCGCTCAGGCGATGAGCGACCGCGTCGCGCGCGTGGCGCCCTTTTCGCGCGTCAGCGCGGCGCCAGCCTGATGGCGCCGTCAAGACGGATGCATTCGCCGTTGATATAGACGTTGCGCGCCAGCTCCAGCACCAGCGACGCATAGTCGGCGGGCGTGCCCAGACGGCTGGGGAAGGGGATGGCGGCGGCCAGGCTGTCCTGAACCTTCTGGTCCATGCCCGCCATCATCGGCGTCCACATGATGCCGGGCAGGATAGTGTTGCAGCGCACCCCTTCCTGGGCCAGGTCGCGCGCGATGGGCAGGGTCATGGCGTAGACGCCGCCCTTGGAGGCCGAATAGGCCGCCTGGCCGATCTGGCCGTCCTGAGCCGCCACGGACGCCGTATTGACGATCAGGCCGCGCTCGCCGTCCGCCATCGGCTCCAGCGTCACCATGCCCGCCGCCGATTGCGACAGGACGCGGAAAGTGCCGAACAGATTGACCCGCACCGTGCGTTCGAACTGGGCCATGTCGTGGGCCTTGATCTCGCCGGTGTCCTTCTTGCGCGAGACGGTCTTCATGCCGGTGGCGATGCCGGCGCAGTTGACGGTCAGCCGCTCCTGGCCGTGGGCCGCCCGGGCCTTTTCGAAGGCTGAGGCGACCGAGGCGTCGTCGGTCACATCGACCTGGCAGAAGACGCCGCCGATCTCGGCCGCAATGGCCTCGCCCTTTTCGGCGTTCAGGTCGAACAGGGCGACCTTGGCGCCGGTGGCGGCGATGGCGCGGGCCGTGCCCTCGCCCAGGCCCGAGGCGCCGCCCGTGACCACCGCGGCGATGCTGCTGTCGAGTTTCATCCTGATCGTTCCTATATTGTGTTGAACCTGAGTTTCGTTTGAGGATTTAGCGGCCATGACCGCCAAAGCCAAACCCGCCGATCCGTCCGACGCCCTGGACCCGAAGAAGGCGCTGGTCCCCTCGGTCGTGAAGATCAACGAGATGCGCGTGACCAAGGGTTTCTGGCCCAAGATCCAGCGCACGGCCGCACGCATCCCCTTCGCGGACCAGGCCCTGGCCGCCTGGTACGCCGCGCGCGATCCGCAGACGCCGATGGCGGCCAAGGGCATGATCTTCGCGGGCCTGGCCTATTTCGTCATGCCGGTGGACGCCATTCCCGACATCTTCGCGGGCATCGGCTACACCGACGACGCCGCCGTCATCGCCGCCCTTCTGGCCACGCTGGGCGCCAACATCAAACGCCGCCACCGCGACCAGGCCGAAGAAGCGGTTCAGCGGCTGAAGGCGAAATAGCCTAGCTTACCGATTATTCAGTTGCCGGGCGGCCGGACGGGCTCCAGCCTCGGGACCATGTCCATTCTGAACCGCGTGGCGCCGCTCTGCGCCGTCCTCGTCCTCGGCTTGCCGATTTCGGCCGCCGCCCAGATGACCGGGCCGACGACCGGGCCGACGGCCGAAGACTATCGAAACGACGCCCGGTCCATCGACGGGCTGATCGCGGAGAACTACGCCTATCTGGACCGCTTCCCGTCTGGCCAGGCGCCCATGACCGAGCGTCTGCGCGCCGAAGCCGATGCGGTTCACGACAGCGCCACCCTGCTGCGCTACGCCGAGCGGCGACTGGCGCTTCTGGAGGATGCGCACGTCATCACCGGCAGTTCGTTCTCCGACAGCTGGGCCATCGTCCCCAGCTACGCCGACCTGTGGATCGAACCCGAGGGCGGCCTTTATCGCATCACAGCCGTGCGCGACCGATCCCCGGCCCAGGGCGCCGGAGTGACGGTGGGCGACCGGCTGATCCGGATCGACGGCGTCCCGACGGCCGAGGCCGTCGCCGCCTATTGGCGCGATCTGGGCCTGGAGTCGGGCGGCGACGCCGGCTACGCCGTGCGCGTGCTGGCGGCCGGACGCCGCGACCGCCCGCGTCTCTTGACGGTCCAGCGCGGCGACGGTCCGCCGCGAGATCTGGCGTTGTCGAACCTCTATGCCGCCCAGCGCCCCGACACAGGGCCGATCACGACCACGCGCGGCCGGGACGGCCTGACGATCGCCTTCAACGATTCCCTGGGCGACGACCGCACCATCGCGGCCTTCGACGCCGCCATGACCCAGGCCCGCCGCAACGAGACGATCATCCTGGATCTGACCGACACCCCCAGCGGCGGCAACACGGTCGTCGCACGCGCGGTCATGGGCTGGTTCGTGAGCGAAGCCCGTCCCTATCAGATGCACCGCCTGATGTCCGAGGAGCGCGAGACCGGCGTGCCGCGCCAGTGGATCGAAGAAGTGCTGCCGCGCGCCGGCCGCCATCATTCCGGCGCGGTTCGGGTCAAGGTCGGCCGCTGGACCGGCAGCATGGGCGAGGGCCTGGCCCTGGGTCTGGACGCCCAGGGCGCGCGGGTCACGGGCTGCCCGATGGCTGGCCTCTTGGGGGCCATTTACGACTTCCGCCTGGAGCACTCCGGCCTGACGATCAAGCTGCCCGCAGAGCGCCTGTCGTCGGTGTCGGGCGTTCCGCGCGAGGACTTCCGCTGCCCGTCGGCCTGACCGCTCAGCTTTCGACCGTCACCACGATCTTGCCCAGGGCCTGACGGTCGCCCAGGGCCTTGATCGCCTCGCCGGCCTTTTCCAGCGGGAAGGTCTTCGACACGCGCGGCCTGATCTTGCCGTCGGCGTACATCTGCATCAGCTCGGCCATGTTGGCGGCGTGGGCCCTGGGATCGCGCATCACCGCCGCGCCCCAGAAGACGCCGATCACCGACACGGACTTCAGCAGGGTCAGGTTCAGCGGCAGGGACGGAATGCCCGCCGGGAAGCCGACCACCAGATAGCGCCCGTTCCAGTCCATGGCCCGCAGCGCCGGATCGGCGTAGTCGCCGCCCACCGCATCATAGACCACGTCGGCCCCGTCGCGGCCGGTCGCCAGCTTGAACTCGCCCGACAGTTCCTTCTGCGCGGCCTTGTCCATCGGTCCGGACGGATAGATCAGGCCGTTGTCAGCCCCCAGCTCCAGAGCGAACTGAACCTTGTCGTTGGTCGAGGCGGCGGCGACCACGCGCGCGCCCATCGCCTTGCCCAGTTCCACGGCTGCGGCGCCCACGCCCCCGGCGGCGCCCAGAACCAGCAGGGTCTCGCCGGCCTTCAACTGCGCCCGGTCCTTCAGCGCGTAGTAGCTGGTGCCATAGGTCATCACCAGGGCCGCCGCCTCTTCGAAGCTCATGGCGTCGGGAATGGGGATCAGCGTCTCGGCCCGCACCGCCAGCCGTTCGACCAGGCCGCCCCAGCCGGGCACGGCGATGACACGGTCGCCCTTGAACACGCCCTTTACGCCCTCGCCCACCGCCTCGACCACGCCCGCGACCTCGGCGCCGGGCGAGAAGGGGCGTTCCGGCCGGAACTGATATTTGTCCTCGATGATCAATGTGTCGGGATAGTTGATCCCCACCGCCTTGACCTCGATCACCACCTCGCCCGCCTTGGGCGTCGGGTCGAGCACGTCTTCCACGACCAGGGTTTCAGGGCCGCCGGCGGCCTTGGACAAAACAGCGCGCATCTTTCCTCCTTGGCCTATCGCGCTTCGCGCTGCTTGAGGCCGTTGATTTATTGGACAAGCCGACATGGCGCGGCCTTCATCGCGACGCTAAAGAGCGCCACGCCCGTTTGAAAGAGGCGATAAGGACAAGGCTCAGGAAGACGACATGACCGCCCTCATCCTCCACGGCGGCGCCGGCGCCCGGCGCGAACGCAACTACGACGCCGAGGTCGTGCATATGCGCCAGGTCGTCGAGGCCATGAAGGTCCGGCTGGACGCGGGCGACAGCGCCCTGGATGTCGCCACCGCCGCCGTCGTCGTGCTGGAAGATTCGGGTCTCTACGTCGCGGGCAAGGGCGCCTCGCCCAATCTGGCCGGGGCCTATGAGCTGGACGCCAGCCTGATGGACGGCGCGAGCCGCCGCGCCGGTTCCGTCGCCGCCCTTCAGGGCTTTCGTAACCCCGTCGTCGCCGCACGCGCAGTGATGGAACGCACCCCGCACGTCATGCTGGTCGGCGAAGGCGCGGGTCTGTTCGCCCACGACCAGGGGCTGGAGCCCATCGCGGACGAGACCGCCTGGTACACCGGCGCCGGCCAGGGCGAGGACAACCATCCGCCCGGAACCCTCAGCCACGGCACCGTCGGCTGCTGCGTGCTGGACAGCCAGGGCCGCCTCGCCGCCGCCACCTCGACCGCAGGCGTGTTCGGCAAGATGCCGGGCCGGGTCGGCGACACCCCCATCCCCGCCGCCGGAACCTGGGCCGACGGCTCCGCAGCCGCCTCCTGCACCGGCCAGGGCGAATATTTCATCCGCGTCGCCGCCGCCGCCCAGGTCGCCTGGCGCGTCGCCGCCGGCCAGCCCCTGGCCCAGGCCGCCCAGGCCGTGATCGACGAGATCGGCGCCCTGGGCGGCGACGGCGGCCTGATCGCGCTCGACGCGGCCGGAAACCTCGCCGCCCCCTTCAACAGCCAGGGGATGAAGCACGCCTGGCTGACCCCGGGCGGCGAGATCGGGGTCGAGGTTTTCCGCGACTGACTGAACCACCCCCACATTACATCTCCGTAAGGTGCGCCGGCGCGTATCGCTGATACGGTGCGGCGCCCTCGCCTTGGGCGCCGGAGATCCCTGATGAAATTCCGCCTCACCGCCACCGTCGCCGCCTCGGCGATCCTGCTGGGCCTCGCCGCGCCCGCCTTCGCCGCCCACGCCTTCGATGTCGCCGCCGCGCCGGCCCCCGCCGTTCAAGCCGCCCAGGGCGTGACGGTCCCGCCGCTGGGCTTCACCCGGCGCGTGTTGCCGAACGGCCTGGAGGTCTATTCGGCGCGCGACGCCAACACCTCCAACGTCACGGTCCAGGTCTGGTACAAGGTGGGGTCCAAGGACGATCCGTCCGGCCGCTCCGGCTTCGCCCACCTGTTCGAACACCTGATGTTCAAGGCGACGCGCAATCTGCCGTCCGAGAGCTTCGACCGGCTGACCGAGGACGTGGGCGGCGGCAACAACGCCTTCACCGCCGACGACGTCACCGCCTATCACGAGACCATTCCCGCCAACCACCTGCAGCGTCTGCTGTTCGCCGAGGCGGACCGCATGGGGTCGCTGGTCGTGGACGAGCCGACCTTCATATCCGAACGCGACGTGGTGAAGGAGGAATACCGCCAGCGCATCCTGGCCAGCCCCTACGGCCGCCTGTTCGGCCTGTTCGTGCCCGAGACCATCTATCAGGACAGTCCCTATCGCCGCCCCGGCATCGGCTCGATCCAGGAACTGGAGGCCTCGTCGCTGGACGACGTGCGCCGCTTTCACGCCACCTACTATCGCCCCGACAACGCCTATCTGATCGTCGCCGGCAATTTCGACCAGGCCCAGCTGGACCGCTGGGTCGATCAGTATTTCGCGCCGCTGAAGAACCCGTCGACGCCCATCCCGGCCAATACAGTGGTCGAGCCCGAACCGACGGGGCCCAAGTCCGTCACCTTCTATGCTCCGAACGTGCCCTTGCCGGCGGTGGTGGTCGCTTGGCCGACGGTCAAATACGCCGACCCCGACCGCGCCGCGCTGGAGGTTTTGGACGGCGTCCTGTCGACCGGCGAGAGCAGCCGCCTCTATCGCGCCCTGGTCTATGACAAGCAGATCGCCAACAGCATCGGCTCCAGCCCCGATTTCGCCCAGCAGGCCGGCAATCTGACGGCCTACGCCATCATGGCCGACGGTCACGACGCCGACGAGGGGATCGCGGCCCTGAACGAGGAGATCGCCCGGCTGCGCGATCAGCCGATCAGCGCCGCCGAACTGGCCGAGGCCCAGAACGAACTGGTCGCAAGCGCCCTGCGCAGTCGCGAGACCGTGGAAGACCGCGCCCAGGCCCTGGGCTTCTCGCTGATCAACACCGGCGGGGCCGCGGCCGCCGACCAGGGGGTGGCCCAGATTCAGGCCGTCACCGTCGCCGACGTCCAGCGCGTGGCGCGCAAATATCTGACGCCTCAGCGCCAGTCGACAATCACCTATCTGGCCGCCGACGCCGCGCATCCGCCCTCGGTTCAGAAGATGAACGTCGACGCCCCGGTGAAGGTCGCCGATCTGGCCCCTGCCGGCGAACCCGTCGCCCTGCTGCCGGAAGGTCAGCGCGCCGCCCTGCCCCAGGCCGGCCCAGACGTGGCCCCGGCCACCCCGGTCGTGGCCGACTTCCGCCTGGACAACGGCCTGCGCGTCCTGGTCGCCCCGACCCAGGGCCTGCCCCTGGTCTCGGCGCGCCTGAACCTGAAGGCCGGGTCGGCGAACGATCCGTCGGGCAAGGCCGGCGTCGCCGCCCTGACCGCCGCCCTCCTGACCCAGGGCACGACCACCCGGTCCGCGCCCGAGATCGCCACCCAGATCGAACAGCTGGGCGCCGCCGTCGGCGCCGGCGCCGGGGTCGACTTCGCCAACGTCTACGCCAACGCCCCCGCCAACGCCTTCCCGCAGACGGTCGCCCTGATGGCCGACCTGGTGAAGCATCCCGCCTTCGCCGCCGAGGAACTGGAACGCCAGCAGGCCCAGACGCTGGACGGCCTGCGCGTCGCCCTCAGCCAGCCCGGCGCCATCGCCGGCCAGACGGTCGGCCGCGTGATCTATGGCGACGCGCCCTACGGTTCACCGGGCTCGGGCACGCTGCAGACCGTGCCGACGATCACCCCGGCCGACGTCGCCGCCTTCCACGCTGCCCGCTATCGCCCGTCGGACGCGACCCTGGTCTTCTCGGGCGACATCACGCCCGACGCCGCCCGCGCCCTGGCCCAGCAGACATTCGGCGACTGGCGCGCGTCCGGCGCCGCCCCCGCCGCCGTGGCCGATCCGGCCGGCCAGGCCCAGGCGCCGCGCATCGTGGTCGTCAACCAGCCGGGCGCTGGCCAGGCCGCCGTCGTCGCCGCCATCCGCGGCGTGCCGCGCACCGACGCCGACTACTTCCCGCTGCTGGTCGGCAACACCTTGCTGGGCGGCGGCTTCTCGTCGCGGCTGAACCAGGAAATCCGCATCAAGCGCGGCCTGTCCTACGGAGCCGGTTCGTCGCTGGGCGCGCGCGCAGACGCGGGCGTCTTCACCGCCTCGACCCAGACCAAGAACGAGACCGCCGACGAGGTCGCCGACCTGATCCTGGCCGAGATCGCCCGCCTGGGGTCCGAGCCCGCGACCCAGGCCGACCTGGCCCCGCGCCGCGCGGTTCTGATCGGCGGCTTCGGCGATTCGCTGGAGACGGTGGACGGCCTGGGATCGCTGGTCGCCAACCTGGCCCTCTACGACCTGCCGATGAGCGATCTCGCCGACTACGCCGGCCGGGTGCGCGCCGTGACGCCGGAACAGATCGAAACCGCCTTCGCCCGCCACCTGCCGGTCAACCAGGCCAGCCTGGTCATCGTCGGCGACGGCTCCCTGTTCCTGGACGATCTGCGCGCCAAACACCCGAACCTGGAGGTCATCCAGCTGGAGGACCTGAACCTCGGCTCCGGCGCGCTGAAATAGGGACGCCCGCGGCCTCTCCTTCCCCTCAGCCGGGAGAGAGAGGCCCGCGCGCTCGCCGGTCTCCTCTCGCCGAGGTCGAGCGACGAAGACCCGGTTTTTCAATGACCTGAATCCGCGTCGGCGCAATCGTCCCGGCGCGGTGTGAAACAGGCGTATGATCGGCGCCGGTCTTTGACATCGGCGCATCGGTCATGAATATCCCGGATTTCAGACGGGACGCCTTTCCCCGCGCCAATATCTCTTGCCTAGGATTCGGACTGTTCGGACTGTTCGGACTGTTCGGACTGTTTTTTCAGACCGCCCGACTTCCTTCAAGCCGAAAGGCAGACCACCTGGGCCACGCGCAGATCCCGCCTCAGGGCGTCGGACGCCTGGCCGTAGGTGTCGATGGTCATCGGCTGGCCTTGCGCCCCCTCGTCTGGTCCCTGTTCGCCGCGAATGGCGGGACCGAAGGATTCCGGCGCCGTGGTGTAAATGCGTCCCCGGCGCGGCGCCTCGGCGATCGTGACCCCCAGCACCCGCCCCTGGCCGTCCAGCGCGGGGGCGCCGGACAGGCCCGACAGGGCGCCGACCAGGCCGTCGGTGCGCCCGACCTCGGCCCAGGCCAGCACCGGCTCTTCGTGGGCGCCACGCCCGAACACCTTCAGCGTCTCGCGCCCCAGCAGCCGGGTCGTCACCTCGCCCGGCGCGCCTTGCGGAAAGCCGGGGTGGAAGGCGCGCTGCCCCTTGCGAAGCGGTGCGTCGGCGGCCACCGGCAGGGCGGGCGGCCCGCCGTCGGTGATCAACAGGGCGACATCCGCCCGCGACGCCAGCCGCACGTCCGCCGCCACCGCCCGCCCGCCGCCGATCACCAGGGCGGGCTTCCTGCATCCTTCGACCACATGGCGCGCCGTGACCCAGCGGCCGCGACCGGCGATGGAGAAGGCCGTCCCCGACGACGGACGAAAGGCGTCCGGCGCCTCCACGGTGGCGGCGGCGTCGAACGGGGTGATCGGGCCCAGAAGGGCGCCTTCGACGGCGTCGGGCGGCACGGCCGCGGCCGGCGGCGCGTCGGCGTTCTCGCGCCGGCTCAGAGACACGGCCAGCAGCACGCCCGCCACCGCCGCATAGACGGCCCAGTCCGGCAGGCGGGGCAAACGCACGGCCCGCTCAGCCCGTGAGGGCGGCGGACAAGATCAGCGCCGTCGCCAGCTTGGCCCCCGCCAGCACCACCGCCGCCGAGACCTCGCCGTTCTGGATGCGCTGCGGCAGGCCGGTCAGGATCAGGTCCACGATCCGGAACACCAGAAGCTGCAGCGCCAGGGTCGCCACCCCCCAGATGGCGATGTCGCGCACCGTCGTCGACACCGAAAGCGACACCGCCAGCGGAATGGCCAGGCCGACCAATACGGCGGCGAAGCCGATGGCGGCGGCCGGATTGCCCTCGCGGATCAGGCTGATCTCTTTCCAGGGCGTCATCAGCACATAGACCGCCGCCCCCGCCGCCAGCAGCAGCAGGGTCACGATCAGGTGCGCGACCATGACCGGAAAGCCCGAGGCGAAAGCCTGCATCTCGGCGCTCGACAGAACATTGGACAGGGACGGGTCCATGAGCCAACGCCTTGCCCGATTGTCGCCCCAATCCGCAAGCGCGCCACGGCCACACCTTGTGACGAAAGATTACAGGGGCTTGTCGTCAGCAGCGTTCTTGTGCGCCCGGGCGGGCAGGTCAAACCGGCTCACGCCGCCGCCTGCTCGGCCTTCCTGAGCGCGCTCGCCCGCACCTTCTCGCTCTCCGACTTCAGCTGACCACAGGCGGCGAGGATGTCGCGGCCGCGGGGGGTGCGGATGGGGCTGGCGTATCCGGCCTTGTTCAGGATGGCGGCGAACCGTTCGATCGTCTTCCAGTCCGAGCATTCGTAATCGACGCCCGGCCAGGGGTTGAACGGGATCAGGTTGATCTTGGCCGGAATACCCTCGATCAGTTTCAGCAGGGCGCGGGCCTCTTCCGGGCTGTCGTTGACGCCTTTCAGCATGACGTATTCGAACGTCACCCGCCGTGCGTTCGACAGGCCCGGATAAGCCCGGATCGCGGCCATCAGCTGGTCCAGCGGATATTTCTTGTTCAGCGGCACCAACACGTCGCGCAGCGGGTCGTTTGTGGCGTGCAGGCTGATGGCCAGCATGGCCGCCGTCCGCTCGCCCAGCGCCTGAAGCTGCGGCACGACGCCCGAGGTCGAAACCGTGATCCGGCGGCGCGACAGGGCGATCCCCTCGTTGTCCGAGATGATGTCGATGGCGTCCGAGACATTGTCCAGATTGTAGAGCGGCTCGCCCATGCCCATGAAGACGATGTTGGACAGGCGGCGGTCTTCCTTGGGCGACGGCCATTCCTCCAGGTCGTCGCGCGCCACCTGGACCTGGGCCACGATCTCGGCGGCGGTCAGGTTGCGGACCAGCTTTTGCGTGCCGGTGTGGCAGAAGGTGCAGTTCAGGGTGCAGCCGACCTGAGACGAGACGCACAGGGCGCCGGCCCGGCCCACGTCGGGGATATAGACGGTCTCGATCTCGATGCCCGGCGCGGTGCGGATCAGCCATTTGCGGGTGCCGTCCCTGGACACCTGGCGTTCGACGATCTCGGGCCGGGCCAGGGTGAAATGTTCGGCCAGACGGGCCTGCATGTCCTTGGCGACGTTCGACATGGCCGCGAAGTCGGTGACGCCGTAGTGATGGATCCAGCCCCAGATCTGGCTGGCGCGCATCTTCGCCTTTTCCGGAGGGCAGACGTCGGCGTCGATCAGGGCCTGACGCAGGCCCGCGCGCGTCAGGCCGCTGAGGTTGACGGGAGGCTTCTCAGCCGGCGCGGTCGAGACGCGCGAAAGGTCGAGCGTGATGCTCAAGGCGGCGATCCTGGATGAGGTTTAGCCGCCCCCTATAGCACAAACCCCGGCAATTGCATGACCGGGCCGTTTCAGCCCTCTGTCAGAGGCCGACGTCCCAGACCCCCGCGTCGCGCATCCGGCTCTCGCGGGCCTCCTCGGCGCGGCCGCCCATCTCCTTGGCCATGCCGCGGATCGCGGTCGAGACGGTGGCCTTGTGCACTCCCGGGACGACGGCATGGGCGAAGGCGGCGCAGGCCAGGCCCAACAGCTTGAACCCGAACGCCGAAGAGGCGGCCATATGTTCCAGATAGGTCTCGTCCACCTCGCGCGGGTGATCACGGAACAGGCGGTCGAAGGTCGAGGAGCGGGCGCGCGCGCTGTCCATCGTCGTCTGGCTCATGCGAGGGGCTCCAAAACAGAATGACCTGACCCCATGGTCTCGCGCGGGCGGCCTTTTCGCAAGGGCCAATCCCCCAAATCACCCCATCGTCAGACGCCCGTTCTCGCGCTAGGCTCGCGGTTCGAGCAAGGAACCGCCCATGCCAATCCGCCTCAAGGCCGTGTCGTCCCTCGCCGTCGCCTTCGCCGTCTTCGGCGCGACGGCGGCCCCTCAAGCGGCTCTGGCCCTGGCCCCCGCCGCCACTCGCAGCGGTCCGCCCGCCAACGCCCTGCCCTATGACGCGCGACGCGGCGTGTTCAGCTTCGCCCCCGATCTGGAAGGCTCCTTGCCGGCGGTGGTCCAGGTCACGACCCTGGGCCAGTCGCGCGGCCCCAGTTCCGACGCCGCCGATCCCAAGCCCTACGCCTCGGGCTCGGGCGTCATCGTCGATGCGGCGCAGGGCATACTGATCACCAACAATCACGTGGTCGAGGGCGGGCGCAAGTTCACCATCGACCTGACCGACGGCCGCCTGTTCAACGCCACCCTGATCGGCGCGGACAAGGCCACCGACATCGCCGTGCTGAAGATCACGCCGGACGGACGCCCGCTGAACCTGAAACAGGTGCAGACGGTGGATTCGGACACCCTGCGCACCGGCGATCTGGCCTTCGCCGTCGGCTACCCGCTGGGTCTGGACCAGACCCTGACCATGGGCGTCGTCTCGGGCCTGAACCGTTCGGGCCTGGGCGATGCGGTCGAGGACTACATCCAGACAGACGCGGCCGTGAACTCGGGCAACTCCGGCGGGCCGCTGCTGGACAGCCGGGGCCGGCTGATCGGCATCAACACCTCCATCCTGTCGGGCGGCATGGGCGGCGGCAACGACGGCATCGCCTTCGCTGTGCCGACCCGCATCATGCTCTATGTCGCCGACCAGATCCGCAAATACGGCGAGGTCAAGCGCGGCGAGACCGGCGCCGTCTTCGGTTCGCTCAGCGCCAAGCGGGCGCGCGAACTGGGCCTGGGCATCGTGCGCGGCGCCGTGGTCGCGGACGTGGCGCCCGGCTCTCCGGCCGAGCGGGCCGGCCTGCGCCTCGACGACGTCATCACCCGCATCCAGGGCCGTCCCGTGGCCAACGCCGGCGCCATCAACGCCACGGTCGGCATCGCCGCCCCCGGTTCGACCCTGGACCTGATCTATCTGCGCGACGGGCGCGAGCGGACGACCGCCCTGGCGGTGGAGACGCCCCAGACCCAACCGATCATCCTCGGGGCCTCGGCCGCCATCGCCTATGGCGCGACCCTGCGCGACCAGGACGGCGCGGTGCAGTTGACGGCCGTAGAGGCAGGATCGCCCGCGGCCCAGGCGGGACTGACGGCCGGCGACCTGATCACCGCCGTGGACGGCCGGACGACGACGGACGCCGCCGCCGTGGTCGCAGCCCTGCGGGCGGGGACCGGCGCGGTCGATCTGACGGTGATGCGCAATGGCGAGCCCCAGAAGCTGACGCTGCAGCCGCCCTCGGCGTTCTAGCCGACCTCCAGACAGCGAAACGCCCGCCTTGCCTTGGAGGGGGAGGGGAACGGCAGGGCGGGCGCTCGCTTGGAGGAAGCATCGGCCGCCGGAGCCCTTTTTACTGGAAACATCCAGGGGGGCTGGGGGGGCTGTTCAGGTTCCGGACGCTTCCGAACTCCGACGAGCCGATGATCCCTGTTTCACCGCCCAAGCGGGCGGGCGAAGGACGGAATCGAGGCCATTTGGTGTTCCGCACGCTTTTTCGCCGGCCCTGGCGCTGGCGACGCCGTCGCCTAAGTTGAAGCCATGAGCACGACCCCGCACGACGCGGCGCCGCAAGCCGGCCCCGTCTTCTTCGACCGACGCGAACTGGACGCCGTGCTTCGTGTCTATGGCCGCATGGTCGCCCAGGGCGAATGGCGCGATTACGCCGTGGTCGGGCACAGGGACTTCGCCGAATTCGCCGTCTCCCGCCGTTCGGGCGACGCCCCGGCCTATCGCATCGAAAAGCGCCCGGCGCTGCAGAACCGTCAGGGCCAGTGGGCCGTCATCGGCGAAGGCGGCCAGATCCTGCGTCGCGGTCGCGACCTGGCCCAGGTGCTTCGGGTGTTCGACGGGCGAAGATTTCAGGTGGTGGATTAGGTCAGCGACGCGCGGACGGCGTCACTTCGCGGATGCGTGCGCCTTGCACTTCCCAAATCTTGTCGCCCGCCATCGCATAGATCGGCAGCCGGTTAAGCAGCGACAGGTAGACGTGAACCTCCAACGGCTGAGGTGCGACGACGATGTTTGTCACCAGGCCCACCGTCTGCCCGCCCCGCTGCGCCTGACTACGGTCCATGTCGAGACAGCCGCCGGACAGCTGCTCGCGCTTTTCGACCGTTTGGCCGTCCGCGCTGATGTGGAATCGATAGTGTCCGCCCATCGGCACGACGTTCGCCTGGGTGGTGGACGCCAGCAGCCACACCAGCCATCCCGATCCTTCGGGATCCTTGAGCATCACCGCGTTGTATCGCGCCGCGCAACGCAGCGGGCCGATGGCCTGGGCGGCGGTGTTGCGCGCCGCGAACTGCGCGATTTCATCCACCGACAGCGCAGGTTCCGCGACGTCGATGACAGGGCCGGCCTTGAGCTGGGAATCGATCACCACGTCCTTGAAGGCTTGCGGCGCCGAGATTTCGCCGGACAGGAAGCGGACGCGCTGGCCGTCCCCCTCGGGGATGACGATCCAACCGATCAGACCCTGCGGCGGCTGGCCGCCCGAGGCCGCCAGAAGGGCGTCGGTGGCGCGGGCCGCGGCCACATCCTGACGCCATATCGCCGTCCCTAGACGCCCTGTTTCAGAAATCGAGAAGGCTTGGACCTGGGCGGGGCGTTCCTGCGCCACGGCCGATGCGGTCCACAGAAACGATACGGCGAACAGCCATGCGAATGTGCGACGGATCATTCCGCAAACTCCCCTCAAGACATTTGGCGAGAGTGGCACACAACCCTCGCGCCGCATAACCCTCACCCAAAAGAAAGGGCCCCTGAAGGGGCCCTTTCCGCGTCTGTCTTTAGGACCGTGCTTAGTTCCGGTTGCCGCCCATGAAGGCCAGCAGGAATTGGAACAGGTTCACGAAGTTGATGAACAGGCTCAGCGCGCCGAAGCCGGTGGCCACGCCCATGGCGTTCTGGTCGCCGCCCAAGGCGTAGTAGGTCATCTTCAGACGCTGGGTGTCATAGGCGATCAGGCCTGAGAAGATCAGCACGCCCAGGCCGGAGATGATCAGGTAAAAGACCCCAGACTGCATGAACATGTTGACGATCGAGGCGATGATCAGGCCGATCACCCCCATGATCAGGAAGGTGCCCATGCCCGTCAGGTCCTTCTTGGTGGTGTAACCCACCAGGCTAAGCCCGCCGAAGGCTGCCGCCGTCACCAGGAAGGTGGTGGCCAGCGAACCGCCTGTATAGCGCAGGAACAGCACGCCCAGACCCGCGCCGATGGTGGCGACCACGGCCCAGTAGAGCAGGTTCACGCTCTTGGCCGTCGGGTTCTTCATGAAGAACATCGAGCCGAACAGCATCACCAGCGGCGAAAACTGGACGATCATGCCCAGCACCGTCAGACCGAAACGGCCGTCGTTGCCCTGGACGTAAAGAAGTTGCTTCACAGGCTCGACGTTGCCGGTGACGTAGGCCAGGGCGCCAGCGACCACCAGGCCCAGAGCCAGCTTGTTGTAGACGCCCAGCATGAAGCTGCGCAGGCCGGCGTCGACCGACATGTCGGCCGTCTGCGGCAGAGGACGGGCGTAGCCGTTGTTGAAATCGCTCATGGCGACGAACTTTCTCCCATTGGCCGGAGAGGCGTCTCCGGTCATCGGCCTCGAATATCGTGAGCCGGGGCCGTCTCTGCAAGGAAAACCGGGCTTGGAGCGACCCGTTCCCACCGCTACCTTCCGTCGCATGGTTCGCTTGTTCGCCGCCCTGACCCTGCCGTTCGACGTCGGCGAGACCCTGAAGCGTCGTCAATCCGGCCTGCCGGGCGCACGCTGGCGACCGCTGGACGCCTTGCACGTCACCCTGGCCTTCTACGGCGAGATGGACGAGCGGCGCGCCGACGACCTGGCGTCCGAGTTGTCGCGCGTCGCCGGCGAACCGTTCGAGATCGCGCTGAAGGGGGTGGGCGCCTTCGGCGACAACCACCGCAGCCACACCCTCTGGGCCGGGGTCGAGACCCCGAACGACCGCCTGTCGGTCCTGGCCGGCCGCTGCAGGGCGGCGGGCCAGCGCGCGGGTGTTGCTATGGAGGCGCGCGATTATCGGCCCCACGTCACCCTGGCCTATCTGAAGCCCCAGACGAACCCGGACCGCATCGGCGCCTGGATGGCGGGGCACAATCTGCTGCATTCCCCGCCGATCCGCATCGACCGCTTCGGCCTCTATTCCAGCGTCCTGACCGACGACGGCAGCCAGTATGCGCTGGAGCGGGAGTATCTGCTGTGACCGCCGCCTCCGACGCCTACGCCGTCTCGCCTCACCTCGTCCTGGGTCCGACGCTTCTGACCGAACGTCTGATACTGCGCCCGCCGGCGGTCGAGGACTTCCCCCGCTGGGCCGACTTCATGGCCGATCCGGAGACCACGCGCTTCATCGGCGGGGTCCAGGCCCCGGCCCAGACCTGGCGGCTGATCTGCACCGTCGCCGGCATGTGGGCCCTGACCGGGGAAGGCATGTTCTCGATCCTGGAAAGGTCCACCGGCCTGTGGGTCGGACGGATCGGCCCGCTGCATCCCTACGGCTGGCCCGGCCGTGAGGTCGGCTGGAGCCTGCATCGCGATGCGACGGGCAAGGGCTATGCGGTCGAGGCGGCGGCGGCGGCGATGAACTACGCCTTCGACGTCCTGGGTTGGGACGACGTCATTCACTGCATCGATCCCGACAATCTGGCCTCGGCCGCCGTGGCGCGGCGGTTGGGCTCGGTCAACCGCGGACCGGGTCTGCTGCCCGAACCTTTCCAGGACCACGCCGTCGATCTGTGGGGCCAGACCCGCGCCGACTGGGCCAAAAACCGCACGCGTTTGAACGCGCCCTAGCAGGCTTCAGGCGAAAACCGGTCCGCTCCACAGGCCGGGCGGCCAAGGCGGCGCTTGCGGGCGGAACGGATCCGGAACATAAGCTGTTCCCATGTCCGCCGCTATCGCTCTGGAACTGGTCTTCAGCCGCCCCGAAACCACCCTGTCGGTCACGCGCGGGGCGGCGCGGCTGATGCTGGATATGGGTTATGCGCCGTTGTTGGAAGTCTGCTTGCCCAACGGCCGCCGCGCCGATGTCATGGCCCTGGGGCCCAAGGGCGACATCGTCATCTGCGAGGTGAAATCCGGACTGGACGACTATCGCGTCGATCGCAAATGGCCCGAATACGCCCCCTTCTGCGACGCCTTCTACTTCGCCGTGGCGCCTGAATTTCCGCAAGGAATCCTGCCGGAAGAACCGGGCCTGATCGTCGCCGACGCCTTCGGCGGGGCGGTGGTGCGCGACGCGCCTGTCACGCCGCTGGCCCCGGCGCGGCGCAAGGCCCTGACCCTGGCCTTCGCCCGACTGGGGGCGCTGCGCACGATGCGCGACTGATCCGTCAGAGGCGACGGAAGACGGCCGGTGCGAAACCCTCGGCGACCAGACGCGTCTCGACCTCGGCCAGGGTTTCGATCACCACCCCCTTGCCGCCGGTCGCGTGGATGATGCGCGCATCGTCGAGCATCAAGGCCGAATGACCCGTCCAGTCGTGATCGCCGCGCGGCGCCAGCCAGACGACGATGTCTCCGCGCTTCAAGACGCCGTCCGTCACCGCCCGACCCAGTTGGGCCTGAGCGTCCGACCGGCGCGGCCCCGCCCGACCGCAGGCCAGGAGCGCCTGTTGCACCAGGCCCGAACAGTCGGTGGAGATGGAAGATCGCGCGCCCAGTTCGTGCGGCCGGCCCAGCAGCCGCTCAGCTACCGCGACCAGGTCCGTCTCGAAAGCGCCGACGGGGCTAAGATCGGCCGCCTCCACGCCTTCGGCGTCGTCGATGACCAGGGCGTTCAAAGGCAGGGCCGCGTCGACGGCCGAAACCCGACGGGTCGCCAGCGGCGCGCCGGGCGAAAGGCTGTCCAGCACGACCCAGCCCACCACGCCGTCGCGGCGCGCCCGGCCCCAGGCGCGGCCGTCGGCCCGGTCCAGAACATCGAAAACCTCCCCATGCAGCAGCTGATCGATGCGCTGGTCGGCGTTGGACAGGATGTCGGCGACGGCGACGCGGCAATGCATCGCCTCGGTCCTGCGATAGGCCGACGCACGCACCAACCCTTCCAGCGCCTGTTCCGCCAGGTCCGGTCTGGCGAGCCGCTCGCCGGGCGCAAGAAGATCGAGGACGTCGCTCAAACTTGGACTCGCGTTACTGAACCCCCAGCCTTAGCCAAGGAAGGCGAACCGCCCGTTAACGCCGCCCCTTTTCCCGAAGAAAATCAGCCGAACGCCGTTCTTGACGCTTGTCGTTCATGGCGGATCACCTATGTCCTCCGCAGGGCCCGGCGGTCCGAAAATGAGGATCCTGCCTGTGCGGTTGATTTCGGTCTTGCTCATTGGTTTCGGCCTGACCGCTTGCGACCAGGGGCCCGTGGGCCGGTTTCTGCGCCGTCGACTGGTCGAGACGCCTGCTCGCCTGTTGTCGAACCTGTCGCGCGGTCAGCTCCTGGGACTGACCCTGGTCCTGCTTCTGGGCGGGGCCGCCGCGTTTCTTTTCGAGGCGAGGGTCTCAGACTGTTCTCCATGGCGGCGTCGGAGCTGACGACCTGGGTCATGGTGTTCGACGTGACCGTCGTCTTCGACATGGCCGTATTGACCCTGACGCTGCAGGCCGTCGCACGCGGACGCGACCTGAACCGCACCCTGCGCCGCGTGTGTCAAACGGTCGCGGCGCGCAGTTCCGCAGTCGGACGACGACGGCGAACGCGTCGACGCCGTAAGCCCCGCGCGCCCCGCCCTGACGCCGACGACGCCGGACCGGGCCTCGTCTTCGCCTGAACTCAACCGGCGTAGCGTCGCTTCAGCATGGCGTAGCAGGCGCGCAGGGCTTGCGCCTCGCCGCCCTCGGGGAAACCGGGGCGGGCGCGCGGGTTCCAGGCGAAGATGTCCATATGGGCCCAGACGCCCGTGGTCGGCGCGAACTTTTGCAGGAACAGGGCCGCCGTCACCGATCCGGCCTGAGCCCAGGCCGAGGAGTCGTTCTTCATGTCCGCGATCTCGGTGTCGAGCGCGGCGCGATAGCCGGGCCACAAGGGCATCCGCCACAAGGGATCGCGCACCGCCACGGCGGCCGCCAGCAGATCGGCGGCCAGAGCCTCGTCGTCGGTATAAAGCGGCGGCAGATCCGGCCCCAGGGCGATCCGCGCCGCCCCGGTCAGGGTGGCGAAGTCCAGCGTCAGGTCGGGTTCATGCTCGCCCGCCCGCGTCAGGGCGTCGGCCAGGATCAGCCGGCCCTCGGCGTCCGTATTGCCGATCTCGATCGTCAGACCCTTGCGGCTGTTCAGGATGTCGCCGGGACGGAAGGCGTCGCCCGACACCGCATTCTCCACCGCCGCCACGACGACGATCAGCCGCACCGGCAGGTCCGCCTGCATCACCAGCCGAGCCAGCGCCAGGGCGTGGGCCGAACCGCCCATGTCCTTCTTCATGTTGCGCATGCCGGCGGCGGGCTTCAGGTCCAGCCCGCCGGTGTCGAACACCACCCCCTTGCCGACCAGGGCGACCAGCGGCAGGTCGGTGCGGTCCAGCTTCCAGCCGATCTCGATCAGGCGTGGCGCCCGGTGCGGAGCGGCGGCGCGGCCGACAGCGTGGACCGCGGGATAGTTCTCGTCCAGCAAGGCGTCGCCGGTCGTGACCGTGATCGCGGCGCCCGCGCTCTCGGCGATCTCGCGGGCGATGGTCTCGATCTGCAGCGGCCCCATGTCGGCCGCCGGCGTGTCCACCATTTCGCGCGCCAGGGCGCAGGCCGCGACGATGCGCGACGCCTCGGCCCCATCCATTCCGGCGGGCGCGACCAGCCGCACGGGCGCCGTCTCGGGCCGGGCCTTGTAACGGTCGAAGACATAGGTCCCTAAAAGGAAGGCCAGGGCCGCCTGGCCGGCCGCCTCCTCGTCGAGGTCCAGCCGGTAGAGGCCGCCCGGAAGTCGCGTCGACAGCCCCCGCACGCTCATGGGATCGAAGGCCGCCCCCGCGCCGACCAGCACCTGATCGACCCCGCCTTCGGCGTCCGGCACGACCAGAACCTGACCGGCCTTGCCCTCGAACCCGTTCAGCGCCGCCCACCGACCGGCCGCGCCCTCCAGCGCCTGGCCCGACGCCGCGACGCGGATGGGGACCGCCGTCTCCCCCGTATCGGCGGCGACCAGCAGCGGATGAAGCAAGGACATGACGGACCTCGAAACGCGGTTAACGATCGGTTGACGCGAACAGGCGATTCTAGGGGCGACCGAGGACCGTCTGGACCTGAACCATGTCGCCCATGCCCGCCCTTCTCGCAACCACCGCCCTGATGTTCCTGTCCGCCGGTCCGTCCCTGGCGGCCGGACCGGAGTCGGCGCAGACCACGACGGCCCCGGCGGTCCGTACGCCCGCCTCGGCCCAGACCCGCGCCGCCTATGATCGGATGGACGCCCTGTCGCGCTCGGTCTTCTGGGCCAACGAACAGGAGATCGACCCCGCCGACCCCGTCGCCGGGGTCAGGCTGGCCCAGGCGCTGCGCGAACTGGGCCGCTACGACCAGGCGGCCGAGGCGGCGCAGGCCACCCTGACCGTCCAGCCCGCCAATCTGGAGGCCATGCTGGAACTGGGGCGCGCCCATATCGCGCGCGGCCAGGCCTTCTACGGCGTCGCCCCGCTGGAGCAGGCCCGCGCCCTGGCGCCGCGTGACTGGCGCCCCTGGTCGCTGCTGGGCGTCGCCTATGAACAGGTCAACCGCTTCGACGACGCCCGCGCCGCCTGGAACCAGGCCCTGGCCCTGTCGCCCGACAATCCCGACGTCCTGACCAACGCCGCCATGGCCGCCATGACCCACGGCGATGCGCCGGGCGCCGAGGCCCTGCTGCGTCGCGCCGCCGCCCAGCCGACCGCCTCGGGCCAGGTGCGCCAGAACCTGGCCATGGCGCTGGGCCTCCAGGGCAAGATGGGCGAAGCCGAACAGATCCTGCGCCGTGAGCTGCCGCCCGATCAGGCCGAGCGGAACCTGAGCTGGCTGCGCGCGCGCGGCGGAATCGGCGCCGCCTCGACCGACACGGCCCGCACCTGGAATTCGCTGGGCGGCTGAGCTGTCCACCTTCCCCTGGCTCGCCCGCCGTTCTCGCAATGCGCTGCGGGAACAGGGCGCGACGCCTGTCCCGAAGGGCCAGGATCCTCGACGCTTTTCATCGGGTCTGTTAGTCGCTCCTGAATGGTAGGGACAATCTCTTGAAATCACTTCTCCGATTTCTGCGCGCGCCTCTGGACCCGATTCGGAAATATCAGCGCCTTCGGTCCGATACTCGCACACGTATCCGGCGCATCGAGACGATGGTCGAGCAGATGTCGGTTCAGCTTCAGGAAACGAATGTCGTGCTCCGCGACCTGGCCGTGCCGAGAGACGAGCTTTGGCGGGGCAAGCCGGACATGGTCGATGGAAGCCCGGCGAGCCGGGTTTTCGACCGTTCCGCTGTTTGCCGGCAGAACGATTTCGACCAACCCTATTTCGCCTATTGGACCAGAAGACTTGCGGAACCCCTGCGCTATCACCGTAAGGTGTGGGAGTTCGTCTTCATCGTTCAATCGCTTTGGGAGCGTGGAGCGATTAGGCCTGGCGCGCGGGGGCTCGGCTTTGGCGTGGGACAGGAACCGCTCAGCGCGCTTTTCGCCTCCGAAGGCTGCCTGATCGTCGCGACGGACATGACGCGCCAGCAGGCGATCGAATCGGGTTGGGCCGCCACCAATCAACACGCCGACGATCTCGCCGCGCTGCGTCGTCCCTTTTGCGCCGACGATGTCTTCGACGCGAACGTCAGTTTCGAACACTGCGACATGAACGCCGTGTCCGACCATCTCGTCGATTTCGACTTCTGCTGGTCGGCGTGCGCCCTGGAGCATCTGGGCTCCATCGCCGATGGCCTGTCGTTCGTCGAACGCTCGCTCGACTGTGTGAAACCAGGGGGACTGGTGGTGCATACCACCGAATACAATTTCAGTTCGAACGACCGCACCGTCGATCACGCGGACACGGTCCTGTTTCGCGAACGGGACCTCAGGGCGTTGGCGGCTCGCCTGGAGGCGCAGGGCCACTGGGTGGCGCCCCTGGATCTCGATCCGGGCGACCGCCCGGTCGATCGTTATGTAGACATGGCGCCCTACAGGGATCAGCCGCACCTGAAAGTCGCCTTACGGGGGTTCGGAGCCACTTCGGTCGGGCTCATCATCCGCCGGTCCGACGTTTCCTGCCGACCGATTCACGAAACGGAGCTCGCGTGAACATTCGTCATATCCGTCAGAGGCTGGGCAGGCTTGTTCGTAGGCGGAAGCCTGCCAGTCCGGCGGCGGATGTCCGGCGCGCGCGGCGAGGGGGAAAGGGAGACTATTTCTACCTCGGGCCCGACCTGGCGCTCAAGCGTCTGTGCAACGGTCTGCTTCTGTATGTGGACCCGCAGGACGAACAGATCAGCGCCAACATCATCGCAGACGGGTTCTGGGAAACCTGGGTTCATGCCGTGGTGCAGGGCATTGTTCGGCCTGGAGACCGTATCCTCGAGATCGGAGGCAACGTCGGCTATTATACGATCGCAATGGCCGCGCTGGCCGGCTCGAAGGGTTCCGTCACGGTTCTGGAAGGCAATCCGCGCCTCGCGGGTCTGATCGAAAAATCTGTGCGGCTGAACGGCTTCGACCACCGCGTCCAAGTCGTCGCCAAGGCCGCGCTCGACGCGCCAGGCGAGATCGACTTCGTCACATCGCGCATCTTCTCCGGCGGCGGCTTCGTTTCGCAGTGGGACCTTCGCCCCTATGAGGACACGGTCGTCCTCAAGGTTCCGGCCGTACGGCTCGACGACATCGTCACCGAACCCGTCGATCTCATAAGAATCGATGCTGAAGGCTCGGAGCCTCTCATCCTTAAGGGCGCGGAAAGGCTGCTAAGGGAAAACGCCGATATCACGATCATAATGGAATGGAGCCCGATCCAGATCGCCGCACGCACCCCGCTCGAAACCTTCCTAAACTGGCTGACGAGCTTTGGCTTCAAGGCTTGGCGCATCACTCACGACGGCCGGATCGAGCCGATCGAGATGGATGTCTTGTCCGAAACAGCCGCCTGTGACTTGGTTCTGTCCCGAAAGGCGTCGATTCTGCCTAAGCGATACGTTGCTTAGGCGTTGGATCCGAGACATCGTTCCGACCTTGGAGCCAAACCGCCTCAAGCGGTTTCACATCGCGGCTCCCCGCCCTATCTTTCGCCCATGATCGACGATCTCTACAGCGCGCGCATCCTGACGCTTGCGGCGAATCTGCCGCACGCGGGCCGCCTGGCCGCGCCGGACGGGACCGGCGAACGGGTCGCCAAGCTGTGCGGCTCGCGCGCCACGGTCGATGTCGTGCTGGACGACCAGGGCTGCATCGCCGGCTTCGCCCAGGACGTGAAGGCCTGCGCCCTGGGTCAGGCCGCCGCCGGGGTGCTGGGCCAGCACGTCATCGGCGCCTCGGTCGAGGATGTCCAGGAGGCCCGCGACGCCATGATCGCCATGCTAAAGTCCGGCGGCGACGGCCCGACCGGCCGTTTCGAGGATTTGCGCCTGCTGAAACAGGTCGCCGCCTATCCCGCCCGCCACGCCTCGACCCTGGTCTCGCTGGAGGCGACGCTGGAGGCCGTCAACGCGGCGCTTGTGGCGCGAACTCGTCTCGCCGGCGCGGCCTGAAGGGCTCCGACCGGTTGATCCCCCTGCTGCAACAGGGGATAAGCGCGGCGAACCCATCCAGCCCCCGGCGAAGGGACGCGATGTCTCTCTATGAACGTGGCGTCCGCGCGGCCCATCGGGGCTACAAGCTGACGCTGTCTCCCCTGATCGGCCAGCAGTGCCGGTTTCTGCCGACCTGTTCGGACTATGGGCGCGACGCCCTGATCCAGCACGGTCCGCTCAAGGGGGGATGGCTCACCGCGCGGCGCCTCTGTAAATGCCACCCCTTCGGAGGGTCGGGTTACGACCCCGTCCCGCCTGCAAAGACGAAACCATGATCGAACTGAAATTTCCCGACGGCGCCGTGCGACAGTATCCGGTCGGTTCCACCGGCCGCGACGTCGCCGCCGCCATCTCCCCCTCCCTGGCCAAGAAGGCGGCCCTGGTGGTCTGGAACGGCCAGCAACGCGACCTGGACCGCGTCATCGACGGCGATGGCGACTTCCGCCTGTTGATGCGCGACGACCCCGAGGCGCTGGAAACCATCCGTCACGACGCCGCCCACGTCCTGGCCCAGGCGGTGCAGGAGCTGTATCCGGACGTCCAGGTGACGATCGGTCCGGCCATCGAGGACGGCTTCTATTACGACTTCGCCCGCGCCGAGCCCTTCTCCACCGACGACTTCCCCAAGATCGAAAAGAAGATGGCCGAGATCGTGGATCGTGGCGCTCCTCTTGAACGCCAGGTCTGGAACCGCGACGAGGCCATCGCCCATTTCGAAAGGATCGGCGAGACCTACAAGGCCGAACTGATCCGCGACCTGCCCGACACTGAAACGATCACCGTCTACAAACAGGGCGAATGGGCCGACCTGTGCCGGGGGCCGCACTTCCCGACCACCAAATTCGTCGGCAAGGCCTTCAAGCTGACCAAGCTGGCCGGCGCCTATTGGCGGGGCGACAGCAACCGCGCCCAGCTGCAGCGCATCTATGGCACGGCCTGGGCCAACCAGGCCGATCTCGACGCCTATCTGCAGCGGCTGGAAGAGGCCGAGAAGCGCGACCACCGCAAGCTGGGCCGCGCGATGGAGCTGTTCCATATGCAGGAAGAGGGCCGGGGAATGGTCTTCTGGCATCCCAAGGGCTGGGTCCTGTGGCGCGTGCTGGAGGCCTATATGCGCCGCCGCCTGGACGCGGCCGGCTATGTCGAGGTCAAGACGCCCCAGGTGCTGGACCGGAAATTCTGGGAACAGAGCGGCCACTGGGACAAGTATCGTCCGAACATGTTCGTCTGCGAGACGGTCGAGGGCGAGACCCTTTCGCTCAAGCCGATGAACTGCCCCGGCCACGTCCAGATCTTCGACCAGGGCCAGCGATCCTATCGCGAACTGCCGCTGCGCATGGCCGAGTTCGGCGCCTGCCACCGCTATGAGCCGTCGGGTTCGCTGCACGGCCTGATGCGGGTGCGCGGCTTCACCCAGGACGACGCCCACATCTTCTGCCGCGAGGACCAGATCGTCGAGGAGACGGCGGAGTTCATCAAACTGGCCCGCAGCGTCCACGCCGACCTCGGCATGGAGACGGCCTACATCAGCCTGGGCACCCGACCCGAGAACCGCGCCGGCACGGACGAGTTCTGGGACAAGGCCGAGGCCCTGATGCTTGAGGCCGCCCGCGCCGCCGGGACCGAGCCGGTCGTGACCGAGGGCGACGGCGCCTTCTACGCGCCCAAGCTGGACTTCATCGTCAAGGACGCCATCGGCCGTGAATGGACCTGCGGCACGATCCAGTTGGACTATGTCCTGCCGGAAAGGCTCAATGCTACGTACATCGCCGAGGACGGCCAGAAGCACCGACCCGTCATGCTGCACCGCGCGATCCTGGGATCGTTCGAGCGGTTCATCGGCATCATGATCGAGAACTACGCCGGCGCCTTCCCCCTGTGGCTGGCCCCGACCCAAGCCGTGGTGGCCACCATCACCTCCGACGCGGACGGCTATGCCGAAGAGGTGGCGGCCCGGTTCCGGGCGGCAGGCCTGCGGGTGGAGACGGACCTGCGCAACGAGAAGATCAACTACAAGATCCGCGAACACTCGGTCGGCAAGGTCCCCGCCATCGCGGTGGTCGGTCGCAAGGAGGCCGAGGAAGGCAAGGTCGCCCTCCGCCGCCTGGGCAGCCAGGCCCAGACCATCGTCACGATCGAGGAAGCAATCGCCCTCCTGACCGAGGAGGCGACGCCGCCCGACCTGAAGCGGCTGAACGCTTAGGCGCGCTCGAACACCTCTCCCTCCCCCTGCGGGGGAGGGTCGTCGCGCAGCGACGGGGTGGGGACGACCGGGCGAAACATCCCTGGCGGCCAAAACAAAAAGGTCGGGTGGGGCCTTGCCTTGCCGCCCCCACCCGACCTCGCTTTGCTCGGCCACCCTCCCCGAACGGGGAGGGAAAGGCTTCAGTCGATCAGTCGCGCAGCAGTTCGTTGACGCCGGTCTTGGCCCGTGTCTGGGCGTCCACACGCTTGACGATGACGGCGCAATACAGCGACGGGCCGCCGTTGGGGCCAGTCAGAGAACCCGGCACGACCACCGAATAGGCCGGCACCTCGCCCCGGAACACTTCGCCGGTCGCCCTGTCCACGATCTTGGTCGAGGCCGACAGATAGACGCCCATGGCCAGGACCGCACCCTCGCGCACGATCACGCCCTCCGCCACCTCGGCGCGCGCGCCGATGAAGCAGCCGTCCTCGATGATGGTCGGATTGGCCTGGAGCGGCTCCAGCACGCCGCCGATGCCCGCACCGCCGGACAGGTGGACGTTCTTGCCGATCTGGGCGCAGGAGCCGACCGTGGCCCAGGCGTCGACCATCGAACCCTCGTCGACGAAGGCGCCGATGTTCACGAACGACGGCATCAGCACCACGTTCTTGGCGATATGCGCCCCGCGCCGCACGATGGCGCCGGGAACCGAGCGGAAGCCCGCCGCCTGATAGTCGCCGGCGCTCCAGTCGCCGAACTTGTTGGGCACCTTGTCCCAGAAGGGACCGAGCGCCGCCGGGTGATCGGCCGACAGCGGGATGGTGGAGGCGTGGCCCGCGCGCATGATCTGGTTGTCGTTCAGGCGGAAGGACAGCAGCACAGCCTTCTTCAACCACTGATGCGTGGTCCAGACTCCGTCCGCCCCGCGCGAGGCGACCCGCGCCTCGCCGGAATCGAGCAGGGCCAGGGCAGTTTCGACCGCGTCGCGCACCTCGCCGCGAGTCGTGGCCGAGACGTTAGCCCGGTCTTCCCAGGCGGCTTCGATGACGGATTCCAGATGCGACAGGTCGGTCATGCGGCGTCCTTGAGATTCAGGTCGGAGAGGAAGTCGAGAAGATCGGGGGCGACGATGTCGATGTGATCGCCCAGCGGTTTGCCGTGGCCGTCGCCGATCAGGATGGTGGTCATGCCCAGCGCCTTGGCCGGCTCCAGGTTCCGGGGCGTGTCCTCGAAGAAGGCGGCGCGGTGGGACTGGATATCGAACCGCTCCAGCATCCGCCGGAAGGTCGCCGGATTGGGCTTGGGCGTCAGGTCGCCGTCCTCGATGGCGAAGACGCCTGCGAAACAGTCCGAAATCCCGATCCGGTCCAGCACCCGATGCGCATAGTCGCGCGCGCCGTTGGTGAAGACGAAACATTGGCCCGGCAGGGCCTTCAACCGTTCGGCCAGACGTGGATTCGGCTCCACCGAATCCAGCGGCACGTCATGCACTTCCTTCAGGAAACGGTCGGTGTCGACGGCGTAGTTGGCCATCAAGCCCGCCAGGGTCGTGCCGTGTTCGTCCAGAAACTGGCGCTGCATCACCGCCGCCTCGCCGGGCGCAAGGCCCACCGCCTCGACCACGAAGGCGTTGATCCGCGCCTGGACCAGCCGCATCAGCCCCTGCTCGCGCGGGTACAGGGTGTCGTCCATGTCGAACACCCAGGCGTTTACGTGCGACAGGTCGATCAAGACGCCTTCACCAGGGTGCCGGCGCCGAACTCGGTGAACAACTCCACCAGCATGGCGTGCGGCCGCCGGCCGTCCAGGATGACCACGGCCTCGACGCCTGCGCGCACCGCCGCCATCGCCGTCTCCAGCTTGGGGATCATGCCGCCGGTGGCGACTCCGGTGTCGATCAGGTTCTGCGCCTCGTCCAGCGTCATCTGGCGGATGATCTCGCCGTCCGCGCCCTTGACCCCGGCGACGTCGGTCAGCAGCAGCATCCGCTTGGCGTTCAGCGATCCGGCGATGGCGCCCGCCACGGTGTCGGCGTTGACGTTGTAGGTCTGGCCGTCCTCGGCCACCCCGATCGGGGCGATGACCGGCACCCAGTCCTCGGTCTCCGACGCGATCAGTCCGGCGATCAGCTTGGGATCGACCTTGGTCGGTTCGCCGACGAAGCCCAGATCGACCTCGTGTTCGATCATGCTGTCGGGGTCGCGCTTGGTCCGGCGCGTCTTTTCGACCGTCAGCAGGCCCGCGTCCTTGCCCGACAGGCCGACGCCGCGCACGTCCGCCTCCTTGCCGGCCATGGTGATCCAGTGGGCGATTTCCTTGTTCACCGCGCCCGACAGCACCATTTCGGCGACCTCCATCGTCGCCGGATCGGTGACGCGCAGGCCGTCGACGAAGCTGGACTTGACCCCGGCCTTGTCCAGCATGGCGCTGATCTGCGGTCCGCCGCCGTGCACCACGACCGGGTTCACCCCCATCAGCTTCAGCAACACGACATCGGCCGCGAACTGCTTGGCCACGGCGCTCTCGCCCATGGCGTGGCCGCCGTATTTGATGACCACGGTCTTACGGTCATAGACCTGGATATAGGGCAGGGCCTCGGCGAGCGTCTTCGCCGTCTCCCAACTGCGTTCCTCGGACTGGCGCTCTGTTTCGTTCATCGTGCGCGGGAAATAGCGGGGGACGGGGGTGAAGTCACGTGGGGAGATCGCCGACTGTGGCCAACCGGCGTTGACGGCGCCGATGGCAGCATCATCATGACGCCAGTCAGCCCTCAGGACCCATCATGGACAACAAACGCATAGAGATACTCGAGCGCCATATCGTCGCCACCAAAACACTCGGCCCTGAACATATATTATCGCACGTTAGGAAATCGACCAATCCGTTGCATCATATGCAATAGCGTCCATCAGAGCCAGGATCTGAAAACGTCGATCAGCGTCTGCCGGTTCGGCGGCGGCGAACTTATCCGTTATTATTGCAGGACTTGTGGAGCGTTGTTCGGTCCGGAAAAAATGCTCGCCATGGACGAATTCGAGTTATCGTCCGAATACGAAATTCTTTACGCTTCCTACAAAGAGGGCGATACAGCCGAAGACACAGCGCGCACGTTTCACGCGCTCGAGCCAAAACCGGGCGACGTCTATCTGGACTGGGGATGCGGATGGTGGTCGTCATCCCTTCTCGCGCTCAGGGCTGATGGATGGAACGTCTGGGGATACGAGCCGACGCCCGGCCCGGGCTCTGAGTTCGTTATCAGCGACCTCGGCCAAGTCGCGCCCGGTCTGGCAGGCATATATTCGAACAACACAATCGAACACTTCACAGATCCCGTCGCCGAGTTCAGGAAGATGAGGGCCCTGCTGAAAACAGGCGCACGGATGGCGCATTCCTCTCCCTGTTACGAGGAGCGTTATCTGGACACACGTTTTCACACCATCTTCTATCTGGACAAAAGCATTGACGCCGTCGCCCAAGCGTCAGGATTTCGGACGGTTCTTCGCAAGCAGGACGGCGAATACATCAATACCGTTTTCCAGGCGGCCTAAAGTCGCGAAAAGCTTTGTAGGCTTGCCAGGATGGCCATGCGCGCTAGGGTGTCGCAGCCACAGCCGCAGGGACCTCGACCATGCCTAACATGCTCAATAGCCGAGCCTTCAACACAGCGTTCAGCGGCGATGCGTTCGACAATCCCTCGGGCGAGGGTTTTGCGTCCACCGGAGGCTCGTCGATTTCCAGCGTCTATGTTTGCGGCTGCTGCGGACTTCTTATTTCAGACGGCGTCAATGACGGCCATCAGGCCGCGATCACCAATATCGAGAGTCGAGGCGGTCTGTTTCCGAACGGCAAAATGTCGCTCACCAACACGGACGCAGGCGTTCAGATCACCCGCGGCAATGCATCCTGGGTGACGGTTGGACAGCCTCTGGGCACCGCGGCGACCGTCAGCTTCGCCTTCCGGGCGACAGCGCCGACGTCCATGCCCACCGACACGGCGGGATTCACACAATTCACCGCCGTGCAGATCGCCGCCACGCTTCTAGCACTGAGGGCGTGGTCGGATGTGGCGAACATCACCTTCCAGCGCGTCGACGAGGGGTCTGGCTACTCGAACAACGCCTCGATCCTGTTCGGTAACTACGCCAGCGGGCAGAACGGCGCAGCCGCCTTCGCCTATGGCCCCGGCAATACGGCGGCCAGTTCCGTCTCCGGCGACGTATGGGTTAATTCGTCGCTAAGTTACAATAGTTCTCCGATAAATCTGGGGTATGGACAACAAGTCCTCACGCATGAAATCGGTCACGCCTTGGGACTGAAACACCCAGGAGACTACAACGCCAGCGAAGGGGTGACGATCACCTATCAGAACAGCGCCTCCTATTTCGAGGATTCTCGTCAGTATAGCCTGATGAGTTACTTCTCGGAAACCAACACAGGCGCCTCCTTCCTGGGTTCCTACGCGTCAGCGCCGTTGCTTGACGATATCTCGGCGATCCAGCGCCTCTACGGGGCCAACATGTCCACTCGGACCGGCGACACGGTCTATGGCTACAACTCCAACACGGGCTTAGCCTGGTATGCACCTGGCGCGCTGGGCAGGATGATCTTCGCCGTCTGGGACGCCGGCGGAACCGACACCTTGGATTTTTCGGGCTTCTCCGGCTCGCAGACGATCGACCTGCGGCAAGGACATTTCTCAAGCGTCGTTGGCCTAGTCGGCAATGTCTCGATCGCCGTCGGCGCGGTTATCGAGAACGCGATCGGAGGAACTGGCGACGATACGATTTTCGGCAATGCCGCCGACAACCTGATCACCGGCAACGGAGGAAACGACCAGATCGACGGAGGCCTCGGAACAGACACGGTCGTCTTCTCGGGGCAGCGTAGCGATTACCAAATATCGTGGGACGGTCAGGTGGGAACCGTCTCGGTCAATGGCGGTGCGGTTACAACCGTTCGAAACGTCGAGTTCCTCCGCTTCGCCGATCAGACGGTTACGCTTGAGCCTAGTGGGCCCCTGACTGTCGTGGGGGACATCACGGACAACCTGATCAATGGGACGACGTTCGGCGACAGCCTGGGCGGCGCCGGCGGCGCGGACATCCTGAACGGCTTCGGCGGCAACGATTACCTCAACGGCGGCTCCGGCAACGACACGCTGGATGGCGGAGACGGCGACGACACCCTGGTCGGCGGTTCCGGGGACGACGTCATGATCGGCGGCGCCGGATGGGACGTCGCCGACTACACGGAAACGACGCTTGGCCTGAACGCCGATCTGGCCACCGGCGTCGTCCGGAGCGGATTCGATACCGACACTCTTTCCGGCGTCGAGCAAATCAACGGGACACGGGCGAACGATGTCATTCGCGGCGACGCGGGGGCGAACATCATTCGCGGCGGCGGCGGCGCGGACAGGCTTTACGGCGGCGACGGCGACGACCAGCTGTTCGCCGGGGAAGGCGGCAACGGGGAAGCGCCGGACATCTACAAGACACGTAGCGTCGCCAACGCTTCCATCGGCACAGCGATCAGCATCGACGACGGCTTCGACACGCTGCGGAGAGAAGGCATCGCCGATGTCGTCATGCCCCACGCCACGGTCCTGGCCCAAACGCATGGCGGAATTGAATATTATGCTGTGACAGTTGGCGCTGGCGGCGTTCTGCTCGTCGATATCGACGATGCATCATTCGATTCGACAGTTCGCATATTCGATTCCAATGGCGTCGAAATCGCCCAGAACGACGACACGCCGTCGTCCAACGCGGAGGGCGCGTCACAGAATTCCTATCTGAGCATTCAGGTTCAGACGGCCGGAATCTATTATATTCAGGTCGGCCAGTTCGCCAGCACGCTGCCAAATGGCGGCTTTACGACCTCTGGCGCTCCGGTCGGCAACCGATACACCATGCATGTTTCGGTCAGCACCCATACGGTTGCGAGCACCGCCTTCACCGGGAGCCTTCTGGACGGCGGCGCGGGCAACGACATCCTCAACGGCAGTACAGCGAATGACACGCTTCTCGGCGGGGATGGAGACGACCGCCTGTACGGGGGCGGCGGCGACGACATTTTGGACGGCGGTGCGGGTCTGGACACGGCCGTCTATATCGGCGCTCGATCCGCCTACACGATTTCGACGGTGAACGGCGTCACGACCGTTCGTGGACCGGACGGTGAAGATCGGCTGACGAATGTGGAACGTCTGCAGTTCGACGATGCGATCGTTTCGATCGACGAAGGGGTCAGGGTGTCGGGTACGGCGGCCGATGACGCGCTGAACGGCACAGCAGGGAACGACATTCTCTCAGGCCTGGACGGAAACGACACGTTGAACGGTCTGGGGGGAGACGACATCCTGTTTGGCGGTGCGGGCCGCGATCACCTGAACGGCGGAGCCGGAATCGATACGGCCTGGTATGAAAACACTGGCGGTGGCGTGCTGATCGTGGATCTTCTCAATCCGTCGGAAAACACTGGAGAAGCCGCAGGCGACACCTATGACTCGATCGAACGCGTCGTGGGATCGACAGGCGACGATATAATTCGCGGGACCTTGTCCACTGACTACTTCGTCGGACGTGAAGGCAACGACATCTTCCTCGGCCGCGGCGGCGGCGATTGGTACGACGGCGGCGCGGGCATCGACACCGTCTGGTACGATGAGCAGGCCATCGTCGATCTCGTTTTGTCGTTCACGAACGGCGGCGCTGCGGCCGGCGACCACTACACTTCGATCGAACGCGTCGTGGGATCGAATTTCGACGACATCATGCGGGGCACCGGCGGTACTGACTATTTCGTTGGCCGAGGCGGCAACGACATCTTCCAGGGCCGAGGCGGCGGCGACTGGTTCGACGGCGGCGATGGCGTCGATACGGTCTGGTACGACACGGAAGTAACCGTCGATCTGATGGACTCCAGCAGCAACACCGGCGCGGCCGCAGGTGATCGCTACCAATCCATCGAACGGATCGTGGGGTCGGAAATTGGCAACGACATTCTCAGAGGCACAGCTGGAACGGATTATTTTGTCGGCAGGGCGGGCCACGACATCTTCCTCGGCCGCGGCGGCGGCGACTGGTACGACGGCGGCGAAGGCATAGACACCGTCTGGTATGATACGGCGGCAGTCGTGGATCTGGCCGGCTTGACCGAAAACGGCGGCGCGGCGATGGGGGATCACTACCTCTCCATCGAACGGGTAGTGGGATCGAATGAGGCGGACATCATCCGCGGCACCGACAACGCGGACTATATGGTAGGCCGCGACGGCGACGACATCTTCCTCGGCCGCGGCGGCGGCGACACCTTCGACGGCGGCGACGGCATCGATACGGTCTGGTACGACGTTGGCGTTGCCGGTGGGACCTTGCTGATCGACCTCATTAACTCGGGTCGCAACACGGGAGAGGCCGCAGGGGACACCTACACCTCGATAGAACGGGTCGTGTCGTCCAACAGCGCCGATTACGTGCTGGGGACGCAGAATCGCGATTACATTCTGGCGCGCGACGGCGACGACACGATCGAAGGCCGCGGCGGCGATGACGTCATCGACGCTGGCGCCGGCGCCGATCGCATCGCAGGCGGGCTGGGCGCGGACATCTTGACGGGCGGGGAAGGGCGTGACGCCTTCGTCTATTTCGCCGCAGCCGAAGGGGGGGACCTGATAGCCGACTTCCATTCGGGCGAGGATGTGCTCGAGTTCCGTGGCTTCGGCCTGACGGGTGGCAATTGGTTCGTCAACGGAGTCACGGCGACCGGAAGCGGCCCGCAAATCCTGTGGGATGCCGCAACGGGCCGAGTCATGTGGGATCCGGACGGCGCGGGAGCCGCAGGAGCCGCGCTCATCGCCACCTTGCAGGCAGGCGCGACGCTGAAATCGTCCGATATCGTGCGCGTCGATTCCACGTCTTCGGCAAAGGCCGAGGCCTTCGAACATATTCAAACGTTGCCGGGGCCTTCGGACTTCTTCGACACAAGCCCCCAGATCCATCCGCTTCCGGAACAGAAAGTGTCCGACCTATTTTCCCTCGATAGCGATTTGATCCACATCTCCCAACGCGATCTCTGGTTCTCGGTCGCCGATCACAACTGGATGATATAAAGCCCGTCTCCCTTCGCATGTTTCATGTTGCGGAAACGGAGAGGCTGCATGGCTCGGGCTTGCATAGACGGCTGGAATCTTTCACTCGCGAAGGGTTCCGGCATCGCCACATATGCGCGAAATTTGGCGACAGCCCTGTCCCAGAATGGTGTGGAAATCGAAATTCTTCACGGCCCCGCCGGCCCGCAGACATCGAATCCGCTGCTGAAGGAAATCAGCCTTAGTGACGCACGTAAGACCGCGCGCAAGGCGGGCCTGACCCGCGCCGCCTCCACGATCCTGTCTCGTTTCGGACGCACCGCGCGGTCCGTGGAAGAAAGCGGACTCATCGTCGGCAGGGACGACATGCCACCGGCCCAGAGACATTGGGCGGCCTGTGACATCTTCTCGACCGCGAACCGGGCGCATACGCTTTATGGAACCTTCACGCCGCTGACCTTTGAGACGTCGTCCGACGGACGACGCGGGCCACATGCCATGCATTGGACCACGCCACTTCCGATCTATGCCCGTCGCTCCGCGAACATCTACACCGTACATGATATCATCCCTCTGAAGCTTCCCCATTCAACGCTTGATCACAAACAGCGTTATTACGAACTGATGAAATCGATCGTGCAACGCGCTGACCTCTTGCTTTCCGTTTCTGAAACCACGCGCACTGATCTGATCCAGCTTCTCGGCGCGGATGAAAATCGGGTCATCACGACTTATCAGGCGATAGCGACGCCTGAACGGCAGAGCTCGGACGACGACGTCGCCAATGATTTGCAAACGCTTCATGGCCTAGGCTTCAAGGATTATTTCCTTTTCTTCGGCGCCGTAGAGCCCAAAAAGAATGTATCAAGATTGATCCAGGCCTATTTGCAGAGTCGGGTCTCCACGCCGCTGGTGATCGTCGCCGGTCGAGATTGGCTGGCACAGGAAGATCTCGCTCTTCTCGCGCATGCGTCTGCGAGCGACAGCGGAGTCAGGCGTTTCGACTATCTTCCAGCGCCGCTTTTGAAGAATCTTATCCAGGGCGCCAAGGCGACGCTGTTTCCTTCTCTCTATGAGGGGTTCGGATTGCCCATTCTCGAGTCTATGACGGCCGGAACGGCGGTTATGACATCCAACGTATCGGCGACGGCGGAAATCGCGGGCGATGCGGCACTCATCGTCGACCCCCGCAGTCTGGATGATATGCGGACCGCCATTATCGCATTGGACACGGACGATGATTTGCGAAAATCGCTGGAGACCGCCGGTCGCTTACGCGCCGGCACCTTCTCGATCGATGCCTATAAACAACGCCTAAAGGGTGCCTATGGCGCGCTTGGACTCTGAATGACACTCGAAAAACAGCCTGCTTTCCAAGCATCCATCGGTATCCTTGTAACACCAGGCGAAAATAGTGACCAATGGCTGGAGAAAGCACACGCCTTTCGAGCGCGGCACGCCGAAAGCGCCGTGCATGTGAGCATGTCCGTGGACGAGGCCCTAACGCTCCAGGCCAATGAATGGCTGATCGTCCTCTCGACTCCATCATCGTTATCGGCCGAGTTCAGCGTTAATCAGGCGCGAGATCTTTCGCGGTTGTTCTCTCATGCGCTGGAGACAGGCGGCAGGTGCGGATTTGCGGGCTCGTGTTCCGGTGACGAGGCCATGAGCGCCGTCGTGGAGACTTTCACACGAGAGGTCGTCGAACCTGCGCTGGTAGCGGGAACCTGGCCCCAGGAACTTCTGCTGTTTGGCCGTCAAGGCGGCTCGACTGATATTTCCTTCGCCATGATGCATGTCAATGAGAGTCGCCTGGTCGCCGGCGCTCCGCCATTGACGTTCGACATGACGGGCCGTCCTGATGTCCTGATCTGGGGACCTCACATGACTTTGCCGTCGGGAGAGTGGCGCTTGAGTGTGGGATTCGAGATAGACAAAACCGCCTCGACTCAAATCCTGAGGTTCGAGTGGGGGAGCCTCGAAGCATACGAACGCCATGATATCGCGTTGGACAGAGCGGGGCTCTACGACATCATCCTGGATACCCATTGGGAAAGAGAAGCCGTCGCCGAATTCCGGATTTCGGCAGCCCACGCAGTGTTCGCCGGCACGATTCGCATATTGTCGGTGGCGATCGGACGCACGTCCGGTTAGCCGGGCGTCAAACCGCCCTCAGCCAAGTATAGACGTCAATCGCCTCTGCCACATCATCGAAGAGCTTTGCTTGCCCGTTTTCGATGATGAGCGCGCGAGAGCAGACGTTCGCGACCGAGGCCATGTCGTGTGACGCCATGACGAACGCTCGGTCCGCGCGGCGCGTGAAAAGTTCATCCGCGCATTTGGCTGCGAAACGCGCGTCCCCCACAGCCATCAGTTCGTCAATCAAATAGCAGTCAAAATCGATCGCCAGGGACAAACCGAAGGCGAGTCGAGCCCGCATGCCTGACGAATAGTGCTTCACAGGCTGCTTGAGCGCCAATCCTAGTTCCGCGAAATTCTCCACGCGATCCAGAACCGTGTCGTAGTCGCCATTATAGATGCGCGCGAGGAAGCGGATATTGTCGAGGCCGCTGAGGCTGCCTTGAAATCCTCCGCCGAAGCCGATCGGCCACGACGGCCGAACGCACCAGTCCACCTTCCCTTCGGACATCGGCAAAACGCCGCCGAGTATCTTGATCAGGGTCGATTTGCCCTGCCCATTGCGCCCCAAGACGGCGAGCCGTTCGCCCCTCTGAAGATGCAGATTCAAATCCCGAAATATCCATCGTCCGCTTCCGGACCGATTCTCGACGAAAACCTTGCCGAGCGACTGCACATCGAGCGCGACGGATTGCGAGCGCGCCACAGAGCTTTGGATGCCGATCGCCGTCATCCTTGACTATGTTCTCTGAGGCCCGCGACGACGAGATAGGCTGTGGCGTATAGGACTAGGAGGCTCAGGAAAACTGTCAAAATGGCAAGGAGCCGCTTCGGCTGGCTGGCGTCGGTCGGAAGGTTGGGGCGCACGACGCGTTCCAGATACAGACGTTGGCTGCGCGCATCCGACTCCGAACGATCCAGTAAGGCTCGCGCCGACGCCAGGGCCTTGTCGGCGTACTCGCGGTCCAGCGCAAGGGCTTCATAGGTTTCAAGCTTGGGCGCCAAGGAATCGGCGGTGCCGGCCATCTTGCTCTGTTCGGCAGCAATCTGCCGTTCGAATGCGGCGATACGACTGTCCAGCGCCGTTAATTGAGGGCTCTGCGGTGCTTCGGAGGCCAATTGGGATCGCTCGGCGCGCAAATTCGCCACGGTCCCGCGAAGATTGCCAATCAGCTGCAGATTTTCGACAGCCGCCTTGGACGGGTCCAAAAGCCCCTCCCTGTTTCTGAAAGTCGTCAAACGTACCTGTGCCGCTGTCAACCGCGCCTCGGCGTCAGCGACGTTACGTCGCGCATCCGCCACGGCACCCTGATCCGCTCTGGTGTTGAGCTGGTTGACGAGGCGTTCGCCGCCATCCAGCAAAGCATCCGCCAGCGTTTGCGCATCTTGGGGCCTGAACGCCCTGACCCGTAGTGTGCTGAGGCCGGTAGAGGAGTCGTAACCTACCGTCACAAACCGCCGAAACCCATCGTGCAGGCCATCGGGCGATTCACTTTCCCAAGGCCGAGGATAACGCGACAGGGCGTCCACGCCCGGCCGGCCGAGCATGGCTCGTACATCCAGCTTTCCGCGCAGATCGTCCAGTGCATTGCGTGATCGGATATATTCGTGGACGGCGTAGGCGTCCGTTTGATTGGAGGACAGGCCGACCCCCTGAAGCGCCACGCCCAGGCTGGACGGCTGCTCCTGGGTCTTGGATCTGACGACGAAACGTGCCTCCGACGTATATTGCGGAGAGGCCACAAGCAGGTAGTAGATCGCCACTAGGATCGTCGGCGCGATTACGACGAGAAGAAAGGACAGGGGCGTCCTCCCCAGCGTTCTTCGCCAGCGCGGCGTGGTGTCCGACGAAGCAGCGAAGTCGCCGGGGCCGTGATATTTCAGGATTGGCTTGTTCATTTCGATTTCCAGAAACGGTCGCGCCGCCTCATTCCATTTCCAGATAGTGCTTGGCTCGTGCCAACAGCACCAGTCCCGCGAAGTTCAATCCGACCGTCCATGCAAGGGCGTATCCGACGTCATAATAGGTCGGCGTGAATTCCCCGAACATGCCGGCGCGCACCATTTCCACTGCATGGGGAATAGGAACCTTCAACAGAACATCCCGATAATGCTGCGGCAGCCAGGCCATCATCGTAAACACGCCGGATAGCGGGATCATGGCGTACTGCAGAACAGGCGAAACACGCTCGAACAACTCGTAACGCAGAGAAAGTCCAGCGAACACGAAACTGATTCCGCACGCCATGAAAGCCAGCAGGAACCAGCCGGAATAGAGCAGAAGCAGGTCGTGAGGAAGGCTTACCTGTCTGATCGCCAACATCGCCAGATAGACGATGAAGAAGGCCATGGTGTTTCCGGCGATCTCCAATCCGCATCGCGACAGATAAAGGTGCATGACTCGCACCGGTCGATGGTAGAGGAGCCCACCGTTGGCTTGAAGCGCATTCATGTTCGCGCCGATCAGATGTCTTAACAGAAGAAGACACATGTAGCCGGTCATGATGAACGGTGCGATCCTGACGCCATGCTCATACGCCGGCTTTATCAACGACCACATGATGATGACGCCGAAGCAAAACAGCAACGGTTCGCCGATCAACCAAAGCAGGCCTAAGCCTTGCCTGCCATAACGCGTGATCGTCTCGCGCATCATCAGCGCGCCTATAATTCTGACGTGTGACGACCATGAATTGTCAGTGGCGATCACTGTTGATCTCGAAGTTCGTGCAATGCATCAGGGTTTTGGGGCCAATAGCGCAGGGACCGCAGATAATGGCCACGCGCCAAATCCAGATCGCCCGCCAGCTTCGCCACGTGTCCGAGGTGAAGCTGGGCGTCACTGTTCAAGGGCTCCTGATCCGCAGCCTTGCGGTACATCTGCACCGCCGCGTCAAGTCTTCCTTGCTCTTTCAAGGTGTGGCCGATCTGGATCATAAGACGAGCGTTCCAAGGTTGTGTCAGCAGCAGACTGCGATAGCGCCGCTCTGCCGTCTTCCATTGCCTGCTGGAAAACGCCGCCTGCGCGAGCTTCAGCCGCTTTCCAAATAGCCAGCGAGTCAATTTGCCGTCGATTTTCCGGGGGCTCGTATTCGCGACGGCCTCGGGAACGGCAAAGCCCAGATCGCCCAACCCGTCCTTGGCCGGGCCGAAATCGGGATTCATCTTCAACGCTGCGCTGAAGACCTCGGCGGCCAACTCTCGATTTCCGCGATTTTTGAGGACGTGCGCGAGATGCAAACAGGTGTCGAGGTCCGCCGGCGCCAAGGCGAGCGACCTGAAATACGCCGCCTCGGCCGAGGCGAGGTCGCCGTTTTCCTTCAACGCGTGTCCGTACTGCTTCCAGGCGGACGCCTTTCGCGGTCGCGCCGCCACATAGGCCGCATAGGCCTCGCGCGCGCGAGGCCAATCCCGGCATGCCTTCGCGGCGCGCGCGTCGGCCAGAAGCTGTCGATGGTCCACGCCGACGAGAGGCGGTTCGTCGGACGACGCTTCGACGCGTGCTGGCTCGGATGAATTTTCAGAGGTGTGCGAAACTGACGCCGCCGCGACGGGACGGACGTCGGCCGCCCACCCACGCACCATCCGTCTATGTCGGCTCGCCGCCGATTGGAGTTCGATTTCCAAGGCATCCCGCTCTGCGCCCAAGGCCTGGATTCGCGCGAGATCGTCCAGACGCCGGCGTTGCAGCGCTTCCGTTCGTCCCTGTTCTCTCTGCAAGGCGTCCCGCACTCGGTGCAAGTCGATCAGTTCGCCGGCCAGAGCTTCAAAGCGAAGGTTTTCTTCGACTCTCCGAGCGTCCGCGGCCGCGGCGGCCCGCGCCAGGCTTTCCAGAACGTCGGTCGTGGCCGAACCAACCTGCTCTTGCCGCTTCTCCAGCGCCGCGATTTCCCGTCCCAACTCCTGCATGTCCCGCGAGCCTTGGGACATCAAGCGCATAAGAGCGTCCCGATGACTGTCGACACCGCTGACCAGGGCCGCGCTGATCGCGCCGAGACGGTCGATCATCGCCTTCTGACGTTTGACGGCTTCGGTCGATCCCGTCTCCAGGGCCTTCAGGCGCTCGTCCTGACGCGTCAGAATTTCACGATGGTCGTCGACGCCGCCGGCAAGCGCCGAGCCGAGCGTATCTAGCCGGTCGAGTATCGCTTTCTGACGTTCGCCGATGTCGGTCGCAATGGTCTCCAAGGCGTTCAATCGACCATCCAGCACGCCTAGCTTGTCATTCAGGTTGCCGATAGCGACCGAAGACGCGGCTTGCGACCTAGGAACGGAACGCTTCGCGTCAACGGGACTCGCGCCTGCGGCTGAGTGTGTATCGGCCATATAATCCTGCCCAACTGGACGATTCAATTACGCGCCCCCTCCCGCCTTGAAAAGCGTCGCCTTAACCCAGCGCCGGGCCGTTCGAGAAGGATGTTCGCGGTCTCCATCTGCATCAGGCGTTCGACGCCGCAAGGCGACAGCGCGCCAGTTTGTTCGTCGATCAACGAGAAGTCGGACAGTCCCAGGGCGGCGAAATCATCGAACCATTGCGTCGGCGTCACGCCGGTCCTCGCCAGATGGGAAGACGCGAATTCGGCGATCACCAGAATATCCGGAGAATCCTTGCAAAGCCGCACCATCCCCTTGGCGACCTCGTTCTCCCAACCCTCGGCGTCGATCTTGACCAAGGACACGGCCTGGCCGGGAGGGACGATGTCATCCAGAGGCGCGACATCGACTTCGAGCGAACCCAATGACGACCCTTCCAGAACGGCCAGACTTCCAAGCATGCTGTTGAAGCCGAAGAAATAGGTCGCACGCCCGGCTTTCGCCCCCCCCGCGGCGACATGAAGATCGAAACGATCGCCGAAACCATTCGACAACAGCGTGCGCCGGGCGGCCTCCGCCGATCGCGGGTTCGGCTCGACGAGGATCACCCGACCCTCCCGGCCCACATGCCTTGCCAGTTCGACGCTGATGAGGCCGATATGAGCTCCGACATCGACGACTACGTCGCCCGCTTTCACGGCGCGCTTCAGCAAGGCCTGAACGCCCGGTTCATGGCCGCTAACGCCGTCCGCCAAATGCAGAACGGTGCGGAATTCTTCCGCCCCCGCCACGATCCATCCGTCCTTAGACCGTATCCCCACGAAATCATCGTCCAGCGAAACGATCTGGCGCTGGAGACCTGCTTCGATCATCTCCTGCAGTTTGGCGATTCGGGCTTCAATCAACGAGAGCCGTTCCTCCAGATGGGCGGCCTCCCCGCTCACCGAGCGACCTTCCCAGCCACCGCCGCCGCGGAATAGGCCGCCGCGACCTCGCTCCAGCCATAGTCGGCTATCCGTTCCAGGCAGGCCTTCTGAACGGCCAGAGCCGCATCTCGGTCTTCCAGCGTCGAGAGGATCAGATCCCGCAATTTTCGGCTGTCGTTCGGATCGAAGGTGAAGGCGGCCAGTTGCGGCTCGTCCGCGACCAGTTCACGCAGATGCGGGCCATCGGCCATCAAACAGGGGGTACTGACGCTTACAGCCTCATAGAAGGGGAACGGACCCAGTCCACCTTCGAAGATGGACGGATGAACGGCAAGCGCCGCGCAATGATAAAAGGCGGCGTGCACTTCCCTCGGCAGATCGGTCATGGACACGACGTCGCCGACCATCAGGTCATGTTCCAACTGGTTTGGCAGGGGCGTCCAAGTGGCGCCGAAATGCAGCGGAGCGGTCATGAACAACTTGAGATTGCGCCTCTCGTCGCGGACGAGCATTCGCACCGCTTCCGCTGCCAGCCGAATGTTCTTCGTCACGCGATCCTGCGTCGACACCGCGACATAGTCGATCTCCTCGAAAGGAAAGTCAGCCAATTGGGTCCAGCCTCGCTCGTGCGCATGGGAACGCAGAAGCTCGGCGGCGGCGCTTCGACTTGCCACCGTCCAACCTTGGCGTGCATAGGGTGCCAGGTGCGACAGATTGGGCGGCGCATGCGGCACCACGTGAATCTTTTCCCTCGCAACCCCGAACAGACGCCCCGCCTGCTCGTTCGCGACATGGTTCGAAAAGGTCACGACGCAATCCGAACCGTCAAGCAGCGTCTGGACCTGTTGGCGCCACCGCAAATGATAGCCGTTGGGGCCCCACGCCCCCGCGTCGGGAACAGGAAACGCTACCGGTATGCCATCGGGGAAGATGGTGGCCACCGGCGCGTCCAGCAGCAGTGCATGACGGAAGTACGGGAAAAGCACGATCCACCCTTCCACCTTCACATGCGCATTGGCGAATCTGGCCTGACCTTCGAAGTCGTCCGCGGCGAGCCCCAGTTCGGGCGAAGGGGAGTGCAGAACATAATCCACCCCTTCGACGGCCTGCAGAGACGCCAGGTCGTTCCTGGCCTCCGCTCGGACGCCCTCGGGCATCACGATGTGGAACGTATAGGTCTTCCCCTTGGCCACGCCCTCGATCATGAAACCGAGAAGCCGGGTCATGCCCTCGTTGGCCCAACGCGCGCCGACGGGCCATTCCGTCCACACGCCGACAGGAATGCGGGCCTTGTCTTCAGCGGATTTGGAACGCGCGTTCATGACGACGCCGCGTCGTCGAAGCCGGCGGCGGCCTCGGCATAGGCTTGAGCGACGGCGGCCCAGCCCCTTTTGCGGCGACGCTCATAGGCCGGACGCTGAAGCGCCACGGCGGCCTCGGGATCTTCCAGTACGTCCAGGACAAGCTTTCGCATGGCGGGAATGTCGTAGGGATCGAAGGTCAGCGGCTCGAGCTCCGGAGCCGTTTCCATCAGTTCACGCACATGCGGTCCCACCCCCATAATGCAAGGCGTGCCGACGCTGACCGCTTCGTAGAATGTCAAGGTGCCTACGATGCCCTCGTAGAAGGTCGGGTGAATTGTCAAGGTTGCGCAATGGAAAAGCGCGGCGTGAACGTCGCGCGGCACGTCCGGCATCGAGACGATGTCATGCTGCATCTGGTGATCCGCCACCAGGCCGGGAAACAACGTCCAGCCGGCGCCATGATGCAGGGGCGCCGTGGTGAACAATTTCAAATTCCGCCGCTCGTCCCGAACCAGCCGTCGCACGACCTCGGCCGCACGACCGACGTTCTTCGTCACCCGATCCTGGGTCGCGACCATGACGAAGGGCGTTTCCTCGAATGGGAAGGCCCGCAGATAATCCAGCCCCTTTGTCGCAGCGTAATCGCGGAGGATATTGGCCGCCAAACGCCGGGTTTCAGGCGTTTTTCGGCGATCCTTTATGAAGGGAAGAATCGGCGCCAGGTCCGGCGGCGCGTGCGGCACCACACGAATCAAGCTTTCGTCGAGCCCCAGCAGCTTGACCCCATGACGGCGCGCGACATGCTTGGAATGGGCGATCACCGCCTGGCCGTCGGACAGGGTGTCGCGCGCGATAGTCTTCCACCGCACCCATTCGCCTTGCGGACCCCAATAGTGGTTGTAATCCCAGCCTATTGGAAAATCGTAGGGAATGGCGTCCGGCAACAGCACCGCCTTGCGACGATCCAACAGACGCGATCCAGTGAAATGTGGGAAGGTGTTGATCCAACCGGCGACATCGATGTGGGCGTTGGCGTAGGCCGCCATCGAAGCAGCGAGGGAGGACTTGTCTGAAATCGGTCCGTGCTCGCGCGCCCATTCCGCCTCGAAAGCCTCGCTGGGTTCATCGACGATCCAGTCGACACCCTCCTTCGCCAGCAGCGTGCGCAGGTCCTCGCGCACGGTCTCGGCCATCCCGCGCGGCACCAGGACCCGGAAGATGTAATCGCCGGTTTCGGCTCCACCCTCGATCAGGAAACCGACAATCCGAGAAATACCCTCGTTGGCCCACCGTGCGCCCGGAGGCAGTTCGCTCCAGACGCCGATCGCGGTCCGATTTCCCTCAAGCACCAGGAGCCCTCCAAAGACGCTCCACGATCGAGGACCAGTCCTCCGCATCAGCGCGCCGGGGCTGCGCGGCCTCAGACGTCCGGGCGGTTTCGGACAAGGCCGCCTTCAAGGCGTCGGCGACCAGACCGGCTTCCGACCGATCATAGAAATAAGCCTTCACCCCAAGCTCGCGCGCCAGGCTCTCGGCCTGAGGATAGCGCAGACCTATGAAGGGCGTCTTCGCCTGAGCCGCACGAAGAAGCCCTTCCCCCTCCGCATCGGCCAAGGCGCTCGACCAGACCAGCTTGGCGCGCGACAATGCGCGAACGAGCCCCCGCTCGTCGGAGACCGTCTCGCAAGAGATGGATTTCGCCGCCCTTCGCGCCCAGGGAGGCGTCGCGGCCAGAGTGACCTGTCCATCGTCAGGCGCGAAGCCATAGGCTTGCTCGCCACATACCGTGATCTTGGCCTCCACGCCCTCCGACCGCAGAATGCGGATCGCTTCCAACCCAACGGCGGGGTCGTGTCCGGCGTAAGGTTCAGCCAACCATAGCAGGTCGATGGACTGGCAGTCCTCGCGGGCGGAAATGGTCGATCCCGGCCGAAGTTGCGGAGCCTGGACGATCCGGTCGCGCCGAACGCCCGCATATCCGGAGATATCGTCGCACGTCGAAATCTGAGAGGCGAACACGCAATCGGCCTGGCGCCAAAGCCTGAATGCATGATCCTGGCGTCGCCAGAAGATGTGATCGAGACCGGACGCGAACGCCGCCGGCACATAACGCTGCGCCAGGTCGCGGACATAATAAGCGACAGGCTTCAGCGGCACCACGGCGCCCTGCGCCGCGTCGGCGCATACGATCCAGGCGTCGCAGTCCATGAAGTTCCATCCCCAGTCGCGGGGAAGGGCGACATCGGGAATGTCGTCCAGACTGGCCTTCAGATCGGGGAACATCCTTTGGGCCATAGCAGGCTCGACCCGCTCCCATCCGAGATGTCGCACGACAACGCCGCTATCCTCCGTAAGAAGCTCGGCTTCCTTCTTCCGCCACTCCGCTTCGGATTCACGCGGCAACCCTATTGCAACCGTGATCTCGCCGCCGTTTGGCGCGCCCGCTTGGCGGAGAGCGGCCGCGAGTTCCTTCGCGCGCCAAAGCCAACCCAGATCTGGACGCTCGGAGAGAAGTATCGCGATTTTCAAGGGGTGGGACCTCGTATGATGAGAACCTCGAGATACGGCTCACTCTCCCCCAAAGCAACGCCAAATCCGACTTTGTCGCCGCTGCACTTGGCTTAGGTCTCTTCAACGTCTAGTAAGTCCGCGCTTTCATGGAGGAGCTTGCGTGCCAAGAGCATTCATCACGGGAATTACGGGCCAGGATGGAGCCTATCTCGCCGAATTCCTCCTCGAAAAGGGTTATCAGGTCTGGGGTCTGGCACGCCGCTCCAGCTCAGGGGGATTACACCTAGACCGCTTGGAATGGTTAGGCGTCCTGGACCGCATAACGCTGGTCGAGGGCGACTTGACTGATTTGTCGAGTCTCATGCGCATCATCGCCGAAGTGGACCCTGACGAAGTCTACAACCTGGCGGCGCAGTCATTCGTCGCCACGTCCTGGCAACAGCCGCATCTCACCGCGAACGTGACGGGTGTCGGCGTCCTGAACGTCCTGGAAGCCTTGCGTCTTCTCAAAAGCGAGGCCCGATTCTATCAGGCGTCGTCCTCTGAAATGTTCGGTCTGATCCAGCACGAGAAGCAAAGCGAGGCCACCCCCTTCTACCCGCGCTCGCCCTACGCCGTCGCCAAGCTATACGGGCACTGGATCACGGTGAACTACCGTGAAAGCTTCGGCATGCACGCAAGCTCGGGTATTCTCTTCAATCACGAATCCCCCCTTCGCGGGCAGGAGTTCGTCACGCGCAAAGTCACCGACGGCGTGGCGCGCATCAAGTTGGGGCTGGCCAAGGAGCTTCGCCTAGGCAACATCGAGGCCAAGCGGGACTGGGGCCACGCCCGCGACTATGTCCGGGCGATGTGGATGATGTTGCAACAGGATGCTGCGGACGACTACGTCGTGGCGACGGGGCAGACCTGGACCGTTCAGCATATGGTGGACATCGCCTTCAAACATGCGGGTCTTTCGGTTGAGGATCATCTGGTCATCGATCCGGCTCTGTTCCGTCCGGCTGAAGTCGACGTGCTGCTGGGCGATCCCACGAAAGCCGAACGCCAACTGGGTTGGAAGCCTACGATCACGCTCGAGGAGATGATCTGCGAGATGGTGGACGCAGACGTCGCACGACTGACTCAAAAGCGTCGTTAGGAGCCCGCGATTCCCCGTTTGGTGGTTATCGGGGCGGGTGGACACGCCAAGGTCGTCGTCGAACTGGCGCGGTCTTGCGGCTTCGAAGTCGTCGGCTGCCTCGACGCCGACGATACGCCACGTCTCGTCGTCGGCGCGCCGGTGATCGGCAAGGACGACATGGCGGCGGCGCTTCTCGCCGAAGGCGTGAGATTTGCGGCCCTGGGCCTCGGATCCAACCGGACACGGGAACGAATCGGCCTTCGGTTCGAAGAACTGGGATTCGAACTGCCTGCCTTGATCAGTCCCCGCGCGACGGTGTCTCCTTCGGCCGTGGTCGAACGCGGCGCCATCGTCATGCCGGGCGCGGTCCTGAACGCCGATTGCAGGATCGGGGCGTTCAGCATCATCAACACCTGCGCATCGGTCGATCATGATTGCCGGTTAGGCGTCGCGGCGCATGTCGCACCCGGCGGCCGGCTGGCCGGATCGGTCGTGGTGGGCGATCGTGCCATGCTCGGCGTCGGCTCGGCGGTGGCGCCTGGCGTATCGATCGGCGACGATGCGACGCTCGGCGCGGGCGCGACCGCCATCTACGACATTCAATCGAACGCCATCGCGGTCGGCACGCCCGCCCGCCCAAGATAGACAGGATAAAGCCATGGACCGCATCGCCGTCGCCGTTCCGCGCCTCTCGGGCAAGGAAAAGGCCTACGTCAACGAGGCGCTGGATAGCACCTGGATCTCGTCGCGCGGCCCCTTCATCGAACGCTTCGAGGCGCAGGTCGCCGCCATGGCCGGCGTCAAGCACGCCATCGCCTGCAACAACGGCACCACCTCCCTGCACTTGGCTATGGTCGGGCTGGGCCTCGGGGCGGGCGACGAGGTCATCATGCCATCGTTGACCTATATCGCCACAGCCAATTGCGTTCGCTACTGCAACGCCAGCCCGGTGTTCGTCGACAACGATCCCCGCACCTTCAACATTGATCCGGAGCGCATCGAACAGGCCATCACTCCACGGACCAAGGGGATTGTGGTCGTTCATCTGTATGGTCAGTCCGCCGACATGGCGCCGATCATGGCGATCGCCGCCCGTTATGGACTCTGGGTGATTGAGGACGCGGCCGAAGCGCACGGCGCACGATATCGCGGCGCGCCCGTGGGGGGCATCGGGCACTGCGGTAGTTTTAGCTTTTTCGGCAACAAAATCATTACGACCGGCGAAGGCGGAGCCGTAACAACGAACGACGATGAGTTGGCGGCCCGTATGCGGCTGTTGCGCAGCCAAGGCATGAGCGCCGAACGGCGTTACTGGCATCCGGTCGTTGGCTTCAACTATCGAATGACGAACCTTACGGCAGCCATCGGCGTGGCCCAGATGGAACGGCTTGACGAGGCCCTGGCCCGGCGCGTCGAGATCGCCGCCACCTATGATCAAGCTCTCGCTGGGCTGGTCGATATGATCGACTTGCCCTTCACCGCGATCGACTGCGAGCATTCATTTTGGATGTACACCATCATGCTGAAACCACACGTCGGAACGTCCCGCGACGAGGTGATGGCGCGAATGGACGCGGATGGCGTGGAGACACGCCCCGTCTTCTATCCGGTCAACGACATGCCGCCCTACTATGACGCTTCGGTCGACGCCCCGAACGCGCGCCTTTGCGCAGCCCAGGGCATCAATCTACCGACTCACGAGTCATTGTCGGCGGACGATATCACGCGCGTAGGTGAAACGCTGAGACGCGCACTGAATTCGTAAGGAGCTACAGATTCAGCAGCGCCGGATCCCCGCCCTGCGCGGCGATGTTCACGCTGATCGCCTTCTCGGCGGCGTAGCGGATCAGGCTGTTGGGGCCGCCCGCCTTGGGGCCGGTGCCGGACAGGCCTTCGCCTCCGAAGGGTTGGACGCCGACGACGGCGCCGGTGATGGAGCGGTTGACGTAGACGTTGCCGGCGGGGACCAGCGAGACGACCTCGTCGGCGAAGGCCTCGATGCGGCTGTGGACGCCCAGTGTCAGGCCATAGCCGCGGGCGGCCAGCTTGCCGGCGACCGACTTCAGGTCGGACGGGGCGTAGCGGTGGATGTGCAGGATGGGGCCGAAGACCTCGCGTTCCAGGAAATCGGGCGTGGGGATTTCGGCGATGGTGGGGGCGAACAGGTCGCCTTTTTCGGCGCCCAGAGGCAGGTCGGCGCGGGCGATGATTTTCGCCTCCTTGGACAGGCGCTCGACGTGGGCTTCCAGGGCGCGGCGGGATTCCGGGTCGATGACCGGGCCGATGTCGGTCCTGGGATCGGCGGGGTCGGCGACGGTCTGGACGGCCAAGGCGCCCTTCAGCCCCTCGATCAGGGCGTCGGCGGAATCCCTGGGCACATAGAGGACGCGGAGCGCCGAGCAGCGTTGCCCGGCCGAGCCGAAGGCCGACTGGATCACGTCGTCGATCACCTGTTCCTTCAAGGCCGTGGTGTCGATGAACATGCCGTTCAGGCCGCCGGTTTCGGCGATGAAGGGGATGATGGCGCCGGGGCGGGCGGCGATGGAGCGGTTAATGGCGGCGGCCGTGTCCGTGCCGCCGGTGAAGGCGACGCCGTCGACGCCCGGATGCGTGACCAGGGCCGCGCCGACCGTCTCGCCGCGTCCAGGGACCAGGGCCAGCAGATCGGGGTTCAGACCGGCCTTGTGATACAGGCGCACGGCCTCGGCGGCGATCAGGGGCGTCTGTTCGGCGGGCTTGGCCAGGACGGCGTTGCCGGCGGCCAGCGCAGCGGCGATCTGGCCGGTGAAGATGGCCAGCGGGAAGTTCCACGGTGAAATGCAGGCGAAGACGCCGCGTCCGTGCAGGATCAGCTGGTTGGTCTCGCCCGTCGGCCCCTTCAGGGTTTCCGGCGCCGAGAAGTCGCGTTCGGCCAAGAGGGCGTAGTAGCGGCAGAAGTCGGCGGCCTCGCGCACCTCGGCGACGCCGTCGTTCAGGGTCTTGCCCGCCTCGCGGCTGAGCAGGGCGACCAGGCGGTCCATGTCCGCCTCCAGCGCATCGGCCATGGCGCGCAGGGTCACGGCGCGTTTGACGCCGCCCTGACGGTCCCAGGCGACCTGGGCGTTGGCGGCGGCTTCGACGGCGGCGTCGATGTCGGCCGTCTCGGCCTCGGACACATGGCCCAGCACCTGCGAGCGGTCGAACGGATTGGTCACGTCCTGAGGATTGATCCCGGCGCGAAGCTTGCCGCCGACGAGGGGGCCTGAGGTCAGCTTCTCGCGGTCCACCAGCTGCAGCGCCCGGGCGTGGGCTTCACGGTCGGCGGCCTGGCTGTAGTCGCGGCCGAGGGAGTTCTGACGATCGCCGTACATGTCTTTCGGAACCGGAATCTTGGGGTGACGGTCGGGGGCCTGCTCGACCAGGGAGATGGGATCGGCCGCGACGGCCGAGGCGGGCACGCGCTCGTCCAGCAAGGCGTGGACGAAGGAGGAGTTGGCGCCGTTTTCCAGCAGGCGCCGCACCAGATAGGGCAGCAGTTCCTCGTGCCCGCCGACAGGGGCATAGGCGCGCACGATCACCGTTTCGTCGGACCATGTGTCGATGGCGGCGTCATAAAGCGCCTCGCCCATGCCGTGCAGCCGCTGGTGCTCGACCGTGACGCCGTGATCCCGCGCCATGCGCCGCACGGCCGCCAGCGTATGGGCGTTGTGGCTGGCGAACTGACTGTAGATGGCCGGCGCGGCCTCGATCATGGCCTTGGCGCAAACCAGATAGTTCAGATCGGTCGCCGCCTTGGTCGTGAAGACCGGATAGTCGGTGCGGCCGAACACCTGGGCGCGCTTGATCTCGGTGTCCCAATAGGCGCCCTTGACCAGACGCACCATCAGACGACGCCCCGAGCGGCGGGCCAGGTCGGCGACCCGCTGAATCGTCTCCAGCCCCCGCTTCTGATAGGCCTGAACCGCCAGACCCAGCCCGGTCCAGCCGCCCAGCGACGGCTCGTGCGCCAGCCGGTCCAGCAGCTTCAGCGACAGGGCCAGACGGTCGGCCTCCTCGGCGTCCATCGTGAAGTTGATGTCGTATTTCGCCGCGATCCGAGCCAAGCGCAGAATGCGGGGATAGAGGGTGTCCCACACCCCGTCCTCGTGCGTCGCCTCATAGCGGGGCGACAAGGCCGACAGTTTCACCGACACGCCGTGGCCGTGTTCCGGCCCCTGGCCTTTTGACGTCTTGCCCACCGCTTCGATGGCGTCGGCGTAGATGGTCTCGTACCGATCCGCGTCGGCCATTGTCCGGGCGCCCTCGCCCAGCATGTCGAAGCTGCACAGCCAGCCTTCCTTGTTCGACCGTTTCAGCGCCGCCTGGATAGTGCGGCCCACGACGAACTGCTCGCCCATGATCTTGACGGCGGTGGCCACGGCCTGACGGATCACCGGCTCGCCGATCCGGCCCGCGATCCGCTTCAGGAAGCCGGACAGGTCGGTTTTGGCCTCTTCATCGACGTCCACCAGCTTGCCGGTCAGCATCAGGCCCCAGGTCGAGGCGTTGACGAACAAACTGTCGGACTGGCCCAGATGGCTGGCCCAGTCAGCCGAGCCGATCTTTTCGGCGATCAGGCGGTCGCGCGTCTCCTCGTCCGGCACGCGCAGCAGAGCCTCGGCCAGACACATCAGGGCCAGACCCTCGCGGGTGCCCAGCGAGAATTGCTGCAGGAAGCTTTCGACCACCCCCTGTTTCTTCTGGCTGCGGCGGGCGTGTTCGACCAGGGCCGTGGCCTCGGCGACCACGGCGAGGCGTTCGTCCGCGCTCAAGGGAATGCGGGCCAGGTTGGCGGCGACCGCCGCACGCTCGTCGCGGAACTTGTCGTGATCCAGCCCGTCCCAGGCGGCCAGGCTCGAAGGCGTGAAGGCTGAAGCGGTCATGGCGGACAAATCCTGTGGATTCATCCCCTATATGTCGGAGTTCATCGAAGGTGCTTCGTATGATATATGATCAAGCCGAAGATCATTCGTATTCCAGGTCTATTTTCCGATGATCGAAATCGACGCCGTCGACCGCCGCATCCTGCGGGTTCTCCAGACCGACGCCCGCATCTCCAACGCCGAACTGGCCCGGCGCTGCAACCTGTCGCCCGCCGCCTGTTTCGAGCGGGTCAAACGGCTGCGCGAAAAGAAGGTCATCACCGGTTATGCCGCCATGATCGACCCGGCCCAGGTCGGGCGCGACCTGTTGATCTTCGTCGAGGTGCTGCTGGACCGCACCACCGGCGACGTCTTCGAGGGCTTCGCCGAGGCCGTCCGCACCCAGCCCGAGGTTCTGGAGTGCCACATGGTCGCCGGCGGCTTCGACTATCTGATCAAGGCCCGCGTCGCCGACATGGACGCCTATCGCGCCTTTCTGGGCGATGTTCTGGTGCGGATGCCGGGCGTGCGGGAAACCCGCACCTATGCCGTTCTCGAAGAGGTGAAGTCCACGACGGTGCTGCCGCTCTGAGATTGCGGCAGTCTCGAACCACAACCGACGGTCGCCGTAGGTGACGACAACGACAGGCTCGGCTAGTACTGACCATCCCTCAGACAAACGTAACGTGCCCATGCCCCCCATCTATCCAGTCATCATGTGCGGCGGCTCCGGCACGCGACTCTGGCCCGCGTCTCGTCCCTCGCTTCCCAAGCAGTTCATCCCTCTGGCCGGCAACCGCTCCCTGTTTCAGGAGACTGTGGCCCGCGTCTCGGCTCTGGCGGAAGGCGGCGGATCCTTGGTCGTCGTCGGCGGCGTGCGGCACAAGCGCGCGATTCTCGATCAGCTAGACGAAATCGGCGCATCGGCTGTTATTCTTCTGGAGCCTGAAGGTCGAGACTCCTCCGCCGCCATGGCCGCAGCAGCGCTCTGGACCACCCGCCAGACGCCCGACGCGGTTACACTGTTCGTCGCATCAGACCATCATATTCCTGATGACCTGGACTTCAGGACAGCGGTCAAGGAAGCGGCTGTCGCAGCGGCCGAAGGGCGCATCGTGACGCTTGGCGTCGTGCCGACCGCACCCTCGTCGGCTTATGGATATATTGCGCCCTCTGGCGACGGCTTGTCGCCAGTCGCCGCCTTTGTGGAAAAGCCGGACGCAACGACCGCACAGCGGTACATAAATGAAGGCTATCTCTGGAACAGCGGCAATTTCATCGTTCGCGCAGATGTCCTGGCGACGGAAGTGGCGGAACACGCGTCCGCCGTGGCCGAAGCTGTGAAGGCAGGCCTGGACGAGGCCAAGACCGAAGGCCCTTGCCTCACCCTGGGCGCGAGCTTCTTGTCCGCGCCCAAGATCTCGATCGACTATGCGGTCATGGAGAAGACCACGCACGCCTCGGTCCTGCCGGTCCGTTTCGCCTGGTCCGACCTGGGCGCTTGGGATGCCGTCCATGCCTCGGGTGAAGGCGGCGTGGGCCTGCACGTCCTCGAAGACTCCGAAGGTTGCCTGATCCGCGCCTGCGACGGGGTTATGGTCGCAGCGATCGGCCTGCAGGACGTCGGCATCGTGGTGGAGCGTGACGCCGTACTCGTCACCGCTCTGAAAAAGAGCCAGGATGTTAAGAAGGTAGTTGAGCGTCTGCGGACCCTATCGCCACAGCATCTGGACTTCTCCGCGCCTCCGCCGGCTGAATCGCTGCAGGATGGGGCGGTCCGCTTCACCGCCTGGATGCGGCAATCGGCCCTGCCGACCTGGGCGACTCTGGGCCAGGACGCCGATGGCGGCTTCCAGGAATTGTTGGCCCTGGATGGTCGCCATATCCGATCGTCGCGCCGCGCCCGGGTCCAGGCGCGCCAGTTGCAGGTTTATGCGGACGCCGGACGACAAGGCTGGGCCGGACCTTGGCGCGCCGTCATCGACAAGGGGCTGGAACGGCTGCGCGCCGCCTATCTTCGGCCGGATGGGCAGATGAGGACTCTGCTCGACGCCGACGGCCGCCCTCAGGACGAAACGGCCATGGTCTATGATCAGGCCTTTTTCCTCTTCGCCCTGGCCAGCGTGGCGCGCGCAACGGCGCGGATGGACCTCGAAGATGAAGCCGCAGGCGTGCTGAACCATCTGCTCCAGCGCGCGGACGCCGCCGGCGGGCTCAGAGAGTCCGGCGATCATCCCTATCAATCCAACGCCCACATGCATCTGCTTGAAGCCGCACTGGCTTGGGAAGAGGCTGGCGGCGCCCCGCGATGGACCGAAACCGCGGATCGGATCGTACGGCTGGCGCAAACGCGCTTCATCGACGCAGACACCGGTGCACTGCGCGAGTTCTTCGACGCCGGCTGGGCGCCCGCTCCGGGAGAAGCTGGCCGACTGGTCGAACCAGGACACCAATTCGAATGGGCCTGGTTGATGGCGCGCTACGGCCGAAGCCGTAACGACCAAGGCGCGCTCGACAGCGCCCGGAGGCTGTACGCGGCGGGCTTGAAGGGTGTGGACCGCAAACGCGGCGTCGCAATGGACGCCCTGACCATCACCGGCGGCATACAGAGCGCACGGGCCCGACTGTGGCCCCAGACCGAATGGCTCAAGGCGGCGTGCATTCTGGCGACGATGAGCGAAGATGGTCAACGGGACCAGTGCCTGGATCAAGCGTCCCAAGCTTCCCACGCATTGTGGCGTTATCTGACGCCTCAAGGCCTATGGCGGGACAAGATGCTGGAGACCGGCGAGTTCATCGACGAACCAGCGCCTGCGAGTTCGCTCTATCACATCATGGCCGCTTACGTTCAGGTACGAGACACGCTGAACTTCCTATACGGGCGCGACGATCGATCCCTGCAACTGGCGTGACGCAGCGTCGAGCAAGGACCGTCTCGCCATCGTCATTCGAAGCGGCTAGAAGTTTCGCCCTTACTCAACGGCTCAGGGTCCGCCCGCCTCAATGCGCATCGTTCTGGCCACCGACGCCTGGGAACCTCAGGTCAACGGCGTCGTCCGCACCCTGACCCGCACCGTGGCGGAATGCCGGGCCATGGGGCACGAGGTCGAGGTCATCGAGCCCAGCCTGTTCAAGACCATCCCCTGCCCCACCTATCCGGAAATCCGGCTGGCCCTGGGCGCCGAGGAGGAGATCCGCGAGATGCTGCGCGCCTTCGAGCCTGAGGCCGTGCATATCGCCACCGAAGGCCCCATCGGCATCGCCACGCGCCGCATCTGCGTCGAATGGAAATTGCCGTTCACCACCAGCTACCACACCAAATTCCCCGAGTACGTCTCGGCACGGTTCCCGATCCCGGTCCAGGTCGGCTACGCCTATATGAAATGGTTCCACAAGCCGTCGGGCCGGCTGATGGTGGCGACACCCACCCTGCGCGACGAACTGGTCGAGCACGGATTCAAGAACGTCTCGCCCTGGTCGCGCGGCGTCGATACCGCAGTGTTCAACCCGGACCTGAAGCCGATCTACGATGAACTGGGCGGCAAGGACTGGCCCAGGCCCTTCTTCCTGAACGTCGGCCGGGTGGCGGTCGAGAAGAACATCGAATCCTTCCTCCAACTGGACCTGCCCGGCACCAAGATCGTCGTCGGCGACGGTCCGGCGCGCGCGGAGCTTCAGGAGAAATATCCCGAGGCCAAGTTCCTGGGCGCCAAGTTCGGCGACGACCTGGCCCGCTGTTTCCGCGACGCCGATGTCTTCGTCTTCCCCAGTTGGACCGACACCTTCGGCCTGGTGATCCTGGAGGCGATGGCCACGGGCACGCCCGTCGCCGCCTATCCGGCCCACGGCCCCATCGACATCATTCCGGGGTCGAATGCGGGGGCGATCGACAAGGACCTGCGAACCGCCTGTCTGGCCTGCCTCGATCTGGATCGAAAGGCGGTGCGCGCCTATGCTGAGAAGTTCAGCTGGCGCGCCTCGGCCGAGCAGTTCGTCGAGAACCTGCAGCCCTATCCCGAACCGGAGAGGGGCCGCTTCTGGCGTCGCCTGCGCCGCATCGCCCGCATCCGCAAGCGCGCCGCGGCCTGAAACCGCGTCCCAGAATTCTCGCTGCACATTGGCGCAAGACCACTTCCCGAAGGACATCCAATGCTGAAACCTCGCCAGGATCTGACCCCGAACACGGCCGCCTATGAAACCCAGGCGCTGGTCAAACCGACGGGGTTCCGCGAGTACGATGCGCGCTGGATTCTGGAGAAAGAAATCAATCTCCTCGGCATTCAGGCGCTGGGCCTCGGTCTGGCGACCTATGTGCACGAAATCGGCGTCCGGCCGCGCATCGTCGTCGGTCATGATTTTCGCGGCTATAGCCTCAGCGTCAAACAGGCCCTGATCATCGGCCTGATGGAGGGCGGAATGGAGGTTCTGGACATCGGTCTGGCCCTGTCGCCCATGGCCTATTTTGGCCAGTTCGAACTGGACGCCCCCTGCGTCGCCATGGTCACGGCCAGCCATAACGAGAACGGCTGGACCGGGGTGAAGATGGGGGCGAACAAGCCCCTGACCTTCGGCCCCGACGAAATGGGCCGCCTGAAGGAGATCGTGCTGGGCGGTCAGGGCGTGGCCCGCGACGGCGGCAGGCTGGTGCGCATCGACGACTTCCGCGAGACCTATATCGCCGATGTGGCGTCAAAGGTTCAGGTGAAACGTCCGCTGAAGGTGGTGTGCGCCTGCGGCAACGGCACGGCCGGCGCCTTCGCGCCCGAAGCTCTGCGCCGCATGGGCGTCGAGGTGATCGAGATGGACACCGACCTCGACTACACCTTCCCCAAATACAACCCGAACCCCGAAGACCACGCCATGCTGGTGCAGATGGCCCAGCGGGTGAAGGAGACGGGCGCCGACCTGGCCCTGGGCTTCGACGGCGACGGCGACCGCTGCGGGGTGGTGGACGACACGGGCGAGGAGATCTTCGCCGACAAGATCGGCCTGATGCTGGCCCGCGACCTGTCCAGGGTCCACCCCGGCTCGACCTTCGTCGTCGATGTGAAGTCGACCGGCCTGTACAAGACCGACGAGGTGCTGAAGGCCAACGGCGCCGAGGTCGTCTATTGGAAGACGGGCCATTCCTACATCAAGCGCAAGACCGCCGAACTGGGCGCCCTGGCCGGGTTCGAGAAGTCGGGCCACTTCTTCATGGCCGGCGATCTGGGCCATGGCTACGACGACGGTCTGGTCGCGGCCGGCGCGGTTCTGGCCATGCTGGACCGCAATCCGGACAAGAAGCTCTCGGAACTGAAGTCCGCCCTGCCGGACGCCTGGACCAGCCTGACCATGTCGCCGCATTGCGATGACGAACTGAAGTACGGGGTGCTGGAGCGGATCGTGAAGGAATATTCCGATCTGGCCGCCGCCGGGGGCGAAATCCTGGGCCGCAAGATCATCGAGGCCATCACCGTCAACGGCGTGCGCGAGCATCTGGACGACGGTTCATGGGTCCTGGTCCGCGCCTCGTCCAACAAACCCGAACTGGTCGTGGTGGTCGAAAGCATGCGCAGCGAAGACGACATGCGGGACCTGTTCCGCAAGGAGATCAAGCCGCGCCTGGCCGCCTATCCCGAAATCGGCGCCTTCAATCAGGAAATCTGAGACTTAAGGCCCATTCGACTGAACCAATCCGGGTCCAGACCGCTTCTTTCCCGCAGACGGTCGGAGGATGGATTGCCTCGCTACTTTTTCCATACCCAGAACGGGGACGTCGTCCGGGACGATCAGGGCGAGGAGTTGCACGGGGTCGAGGCGGCGCGCGAGGAGGCGGTTGCGGTCCTTGGCGAAATTCTGCGTTATCGGGGCGCGGCCTTCTGGGCGACGCGCCGATTCAGCGTCGTCGTGACCGACGACGCGGGACGAACGGTGGTCAGCATCACCGCCGCCGCGTCCGACAGCCCGCCCGAGGACTGGAGCGTGTCGGAGACGCCGCGATGACCGAGACCCGCGCAACCCCCCGCGTACAGACTCTGGTGGACAAGCTGAGCCTGCGGGACCGGCTGTCGGACGAGGAGGTCGCCGCCCTGGATAAGGCGCTGGAACCGCCGCGCTCCGTCCCCGCCGGAGCAGACATCGTACGCGAGCACACCCGGCCCTCGGCCAGCACGCTTCTGATCTCGGGCTTCTCGGCCCGCTATTCCACATTGGAAGACGGTTCGCGCCAGATCACGGAGATCAATGTATCGGGGGATTTCATCGATCTGCACAGCCTGCTGATGAAGCAGATGGATCACGGGGTCGTGGCCCTGACGGACTGCGTGACAGCCAATGCCCCGCACATCCGCCTGATCGACATCACCGAGCGCCATCCGCACCTGGGGCGTCTGTTGTGGCTGGACACCATCATCGACGCCGCCATCCACCGACAATGGCTGGTGGCCATGGGCCGGCGCAGCGGCCTGAGCCATCTGGCCCATCTGGTGTGCGAACTCTACCTGCGTCTGCAGGCGGTGGGACAGACGGGCGATCTGAGTTTCGACCTGCCCCTCACACAGAACATTCTGGGCGACGCCCTGGGCTTGTCCGCCGTCCATGTCAGCCGGCTGATCTCCGAACTGCGGGCCGAGGGCGTGGTCCAGTGGTCGGGCGGCCGGATCGACATCCTGGACTGGCGCCGCCTGGCCGAGATCGCCGAATTCGACCCCACCTATCTGCGCCTGCAGAGCGAGCCGGTCTGACCGCTTAACCCATGTTATCGCGCACGGCGGCGCTTCGCGATCTAGACGCCGCATGCCGACGTCCCATCTGGTCCCCTCGCTTCTGTCCATCCTGGCCGTCCAGGGTCTGGACGAGGGCGACGCCCGCCCCGCCCTGCCCGGCGCCCATACGCTGGCCGAAGCCGAGGGCGAGCCGCTGATCACCTTCATCCTGGGCGGCGTGGCGGCCCGCCTGGGGCGCCACGCCGCCCTGTCGCAGGGGTTGGCGGGGCCGGAGGAACTGATCAATTTCGACGCCGTGCTGCGCCGGGGGCCGGCCGAGACCGCCATATGGTTGACGCCGGGCCGGTTTCTGACCGTGTCGGCCCAGCGTCTGGTCGACAGGATCGACGGCGCGACTCTGATCGACGCCGCCCTGGCCGACCTACGGCGCAGAAACGCTGCCCTGGAAGCCGAACTGAGGCGTCACGCGGGTCTGAAGGTCGAGCAGCGTCTGGCCGCCCTGATCCTGAACGTGCACGACCTGGGCGGCGGCGACGTCCTGGCCCTGAGGCAGAGCGACCTAGCCGATCTGATGCAGGTGCGCCGGGCCAGCATCTCGGGCGCCTGCGCCGCCCTGGACGAAATCGGCGCGATCCGCCTGCGCCGCGGCGCCCTGGAAATCGTCGATCCCGAAATCCTGCGCCGGATCGGCGATCCGCAGCCCGTCACTCCACCGTGACGGACTTGGCCAGGTTGCGGGGCTGGTCGACGTCGGTGCCCTTCTGGACAGCGGTGTAATAGGCCAGCAGTTGCACCGGCACGGCATAGACCAGGGGCGCGATCAGGGGGTGGCAGTCCGGGGCGTCGATGCGGCTGATGCCGGCGCCGTGCGGGTCGGGGGCGTTGACCGGCGCGATCATGATGACCGGCCCGCCCCGCGCGGCGACCTCTTGCAGGTTCGACGCCGTTTTCTCGAACACGTCGTCCAGCGGCGCCAGAGCGATGGTCGGCGTCGCCTCGTCGATCAGGGCGATCGGACCGTGCTTCAGCTCTCCGGCCGCATAACCCTCGGCGTGGATATAGCTGATCTCCTTCAGCTTCAGCGCGCCCTCCATGGCCAGGGGGAACATGGCGCCACGTCCCAGGAACAGGACGTCGTCGGCCTTTGACAGCTCTTGGACCACGGCGCGGATGCTGTCGCCCATGGTCAGGGCCTCGGCGATCAGGCGCGGGCTTTCGAACAGCGCCCTGACCAGTTCGGCCTCCTGGGCGGCGTCGATCCGGCCGCGCGCCACGCCGGCCGCCACGGCCAGGGCCAGGAGGGCGGCGACCTGGGCGGTGAAGGCCTTGGTCGAGGCGACGCCGATCTCCGGTCCCGCATGGGTCGGCCACAGCACATCGGCCTCGCGCGCCATGGAGGAGGAATGGACATTGACCACCGCCGCGGTCTGCAAGCCTTGCGCCTTGCACCAGGTCAGGCTGGCCAGGGTGTCGGCCGTTTCGCCGGACTGGCTGACGGCGACCGCCAGGGTGCGCGGCGACACGGCGGGCGAGCGATACCGGAACTCCGACGCGATCTCCACGTCGCAGGGCAAGCCCGCCAGCTTCTCGAAAGCATAGCGGCCGATCTGACCGGCGTAGAAGGCGGTGCCGCAAGCGACGATCTGAATGCGGTCGATGGCGGCGAAATCGACTGCGTTCGTCTTCGCCGTTCCCGTCACAAGATCGAGATATTCGGACAGGGTGTGCTGGACGCTGTCGGGCTGTTCATGGATTTCCTTTTCCATGAAGTGGCGATACTCGCCCTTCTCGACCAGGGCCGAAGAGGCCGCGACCTGGACGACTGCACGGTCCGCCGGCTTGCCCGTCACGTCGAAAATCTGGACGCCGGCCTTGGTCACGGCGACATAGTCGCCCTCTTCCAGATAGGAAATTTTCTGGGTGAAGGGGCCGACCGCCAGGGCGTCCGAGCCAAGATACATCTCGTCCTCGCCCCAGCCGACGACCAGAGGGCTGCCGCGCCGCGCGCCCAGGATCAGGTCGGCCTCGCCGTCGATCAGCACCGCCAGGGCGTAGGCGCCGGTCAGTCGGTCCAGGGTGGCCTTGAAGGCCTCCAGCGGCTTCCTGCCGGTCTTCAGCTCGGCGTCCAGCAGGTGGGCGATGACCTCGGTGTCGGTCTGGCTTTCGAAGACATGGCCCTCGGCGGCCAACTCGGCCTTCAGCTCGGCGAAATTCTCGATGATGCCGTTATGGACCAGCGTCACGCGGCCGGCCTTGTGCGGATGGGCGTTGGCGGTCGTCGGCGCGCCATGGGTGGCCCAGCGCGTATGGCCGATGCCCACGACGCCGTTCAGCGGATCCTCGGCCAGCACGGCTTCCAGATTGCGAATCTTGCCCTTGGCGCGTCGGCGCTCGACCTTGCCGTCGACCATCACCGCGACGCCTGCGGAATCATAGCCGCGGTACTCCAGCCGCTTCAGGCTGTCGATCAGCCGAGGAACGACGGGTCCGTTGCCGGTGACGCCGATGATGCCGCACATGCCGCAAGCTCCGAAAGAAAACAGGGCCGCTTTTGCACTGGCGGCGAACTGGGACTAAGCCACGCAATCAAGCCCCATCGGCCGTCTATGCAATCTTAAGGCGGACCGCATCAAAAATGGGGTTTCGGAACGTTACCCGAAATGAAGGACCGATCCTTGGGCGACAGAAAATATTTCGGCACCGACGGCATCCGCGGGCGCGCCAACAGCTATCCGATGACGGCCGAGGTGGCCCTGCGGGTCGGCCTGGCCGCCGGCCGCCTGTTCAACACGGGCGACGACCGCCGCCATCTGGTGGTGATCGGCAAGGACACCCGCCTGTCCGGCTATATGATCGAACCGGCCCTGGTCGCCGGCTTCGCCTCGGTGGGCATGGACGTGCGCACCTTCGGCCCGGTGCCGACGCCGGGCGTGGCCATGCTGACCCGTTCCATGCGCGCCGATCTGGGGGTCATGATCTCGGCCTCGCACAACGACTACGCCGACAACGGGATCAAGCTGTTCGGCCCTGACGGCTACAAGCTGTCGGACGAGATCGAGCTGAAGATCGAGGCCATGATGGACGACGGCCTGGGGCAGGGGCTGGCGGCGTCCAACCGCCTGGGCCGGGTCAAGCGCATCGACGACGCCCAGGCCCGCTATATCGAGATCGCCAAACAGGCCTTCCCCAAGCGGCTGACGCTACAGGGCCTGCGCATCGCCGTCGATTGCGCCAACGGCGCCGGCTACAAGGTCGCCCCCACCACCCTCTATGAACTGGGGGCCGAGGTCTTCCCCGTTGGGGTCGAGCCGAACGGGACCAACATCAACGCCGACTGCGGCTCGACCCATCCCGAGACCCTGGCCGAGGCGGTCAAACGCTATCGCGCCGACATCGGCATCGCCCTGGACGGCGACGCCGACCGCCTGATCGTCTGCGACGAAAAGGGCCAGGTGGTGGACGGCGACCAGATCATGGCCCTGGTCGGGCTGGACTGGGCGCGACGCGGCCTGCTGACCGGCGGCGGGATCGTCGCCACCGTCATGTCCAATCTGGGGCTGGAGCGCCGCCTGAAGGCCGAGGGCCTGACGCTGGAGCGGACCAAGGTCGGCGACCGCTACGTCATGGAGCGGATGCGCGAGGGCGGCTTCAACATCGGCGGCGAACAGTCGGGCCACATCATCCTGCACGACCACGCCACCACGGGCGACGGCCTGATGGCGGCGCTGCAGGTTCTGGCCGTCCTGGTCGAATCCGGAAAGCCGATGAGCGTCCTGGCCCGCCAGTTCGACCCCGTGCCGCAACGGCTGGAGAACGTCCGCTTCACCACCGAAAAGCCGCTGGAGACCGACAAGGTCAAGGCCGCCATCGCCGAGGCCGAGGCCGCCCTGAACGGCCAGGGCCGCCTGCTGGTCCGTCCTTCAGGCACCGAAAAACTGATCCGCGTCATGGCCGAAGGCGACGACGAAGCCCTGGTCAAACGTGTTGTGGCCGAGGTGGCCGGCGCCGTGCGCACGGCGGGCTGAAGTCCGAGCTCGATCGCAGTCCGTCGCAGTCTGGACTGGTCCATTCAGCGCGCCGTTTTCGCTTCAACCGGCGACACGGACAGCGATCATACCCTCGTCGGCAGTCTCGCCCGCCGTTGCGTCGGCGGCCAAGGCCGCCGCCATGAGCGCCTCGCCTTCGTCGGTCTGTCCGATCTCCTTAAGCATCCGGCCGAGACCGTATTTCGCCTTCTGATTGGAAGGATCGAGATCCGCCGCCGTGCGATAGGCCGTGACGGCTTCGGTCTTGCGATTGAGGAACCGAAGCAAAGACCCGCGCCGCATGTGGAGCTCGACATCGTCGCTCTTCTGCTGGATCGCCTTGTCGCACATGTCCAAGGCGACGTCCCGACTGATCCGCAGAAGTCGGTCCGACACGCAGGCTTGTGCAACGTCGTCGAGATCGATGGTGGTCAGCGCCGTAAAGCGCGCCCTGTCCTCGCCAGCGCCGCGCGTGTCGCCGAGCCTGTCGCGGACAGCCGCCCGATCGATCAACAGAGCCGGGAAGTCGGTCTCGACCGACAGGGCGTTGGTGAGCACAGTCTCCGCCTTGGCTGGATCCGACGCCTTCAAGCCCGAGGCTAGAGACTGCGTCATGGCGATGAATATCCCCACCTGCGCTTCGGCATGTCCGAGCGATTGCGCCAAGACCTTCGCCTGGTCATAGGCCGCTTGCGTCCGCCCCATGCGCATGAGCTGCACCACCAGCGCCATCTGGGCTGTTTGGTCTTGCGGCTGAAGCGCGGCGACCCGTTCCAGGTCGGCGAGCGCACGGGCCGACTGACCCATGCGCTCATAGGCGGCAGCCCGACGATAAAGAGCGTGAATGTCCTCCGGCCAGGATCGCAGCGCCCCCGTGAACGCCAGCACAGCCTCCAGATCGTCGTTCTCGATTTCCGCCAACCGGCCCTTGGCGTGAAGAAGGATCACCTCATTGGGATTGACGGCCTCCGCTGCGGCGATATCGGCGCGCGCCTTTTCAAGCGTGTTCAGGGCCAGATAGGCCAGGGCGCGGTTGGCGAGCGCATTGGCGTTGGGCGCCGGAAAGCCAGCGATCGCAGCGTCAAACTGGGCGATAGCCGCCAGATGATCGCCCTGATCGTTGAGCGCGTAACCGCGACGAAGCGCGGCCTCCGGATCGCCTTCGGGCGGGGTCTCCAGGGTTTGACGGTCCGTGGCCGTCATCACATAGCCCGGCCTCACCCGCATGGTCGCCTTCAGGTCCTTGAACCGGTCCATGTTCGACTGTTCGGCCCTGACCTCCGTCGCCGTCGCATAGGGTCGAAGCGTGATGGACCCCCGATCGGTCTCCAGCCGGTTTCCGTTCCGCTGAACGGTGCGGAAATAGCGGGTGGCGCCCGCCTCGACCTCGTAGGGCTCTACCGAGAAGTCGATGTCGTCCCGGCCTTCGGGGAGGATGACGACGGTGCGGAAGGAGCTGAAGCCGGGGAAGTCTTTCGCGTAATCCGCGTCTCTGAATCGCTCGTCGGCGTTCAGGTCGAACCCCTGCCATGTGACGTGAGCCAAGGGGATGTTGATCGGCCCGCCGCTCCAGTCGAAGACCATGCGCGCCGTCGCGCTGGCGACGAATTCATGCGTATCCTCGCGGTATTCCCATTGGCTTCTTACGTCAGAGACCTCGCCGCTGCTCTTCAGCAGCGTCTTCCATCGCTCATCGTAGAGCCGCGTCAGTTCGGTCGTCGGCGCCTGCGCCGCGACGGCCTGCATTTCGGTGGCGCTGTCACCCCGATCGATATCGGTGATCGTGACGCGTGCGGGGCTGTAAACGCCCTCCGACAGGTCGATCTCGACCGTAATGGCGCCCATGGGACGCGAGGGAAGGCTGAGCGGAACGCGCTCCAGACGCGCGCGCTCGGTGATGGGAAGGATGTATTCGTGAACCAACGGCACGTCCGGCGTCAGGCTTCGATCCCCGATCCGGGACCCGTCCATCAGATAGGTCTGCTGACCGATCCGCGCCTTGACGATCACATGATCGAACACGCTGACCATTGGCAGATATTGGTCGAGCGGCAGATTGTTCGAGGAGACCAGCACTGGAACCGCGTCGATGTCGAGCGCTCGCAGCAGCGCCACCAAAAGAACGGTCTTGCCCTTGCAGTCGCCCTGACGGCTGGCCCAGACGTCCTGAGCCGAGGTCGGCAGCCAGCCCCCTTCGCCAAGCGTCAAGGCCATGTAGCGCACCTCGTCCTGAACCAGCCTCAGGGCCGCCAGGGCGCGTGCTTCGGGAGTGGGGTTCTCGGACTTGATACGTTCCAGGCTTGCGGCGAGATCTGGCGCGTCCGGCAGGCGCTCTGCCTGATCGAAGGCCGGGCGCACATGGTCGGCGATGGCGCCCCATTGCGGTATGCTGCTGACCTGCCAGCCGTAGTCCGGAAGCGATCGAGGTGCGATGTTGATCGGGTACGCGTCTCCGTTCGTATCCGTCATGCGATAGGTCAGGACCTTGAAATCGTCCTTCTGGAGGATCGGCGGAAGCTCGGCATGGCGACCGACGCGGGTTTGCACCGCCATGGAGGACGGCCAGCTCAGAGTCGTCACGCCAAGGTCGACCGGCAATGCAGAGCGCGAATAGCCGATCGCTTCCAGGGGATTGCCGAAGACGTCAAACTGGGTGCGCAGCGAATAGGCGAAGTCGATAGTGTCGCCCACGCGGATGTCCGGGTTGATCAGGAGGCCGGTCAGAATTCCTGTGATCTGCTGCGACTTCTCCAGACCCGCCTCCCGGCGAAGGATGGTGAAGTCGGTCTTCTCCAGAATGTCGGTGGTTTCGCCCGCGCGGACAATGCGGGCGTGATGGACAGTGGGCGTTTGGAAGGCCGGATTCCACTCCAGGCTCAGCCGCGACGCCTGTTGCAGCCCCAGGGGCGACAGCACCTTGAGTCGCATGTGGACATAGGTTTCCGTATGGTCCCCAAAGGCCCTCGCATGGCTTTCGACGACTTCGTACCGAAAGGGCTGCGTTTGACTGTCGGGCCTGTTGGAGCGGTGCGGCGCGACCTCGGGAAGCCAATCCGGCGCGGGGCCGCGCTGAATCGTTTCGCCGGCGATCGCCGATGTGCCGACCAGCAAGGCCCAGACGACCAGCACCAACCCTCTTTTCAAGGCTATCCCTCCCCGACGGAATCCGCTGTTATCTGCGTAGCAGATCGCCGACGCGAAAGCATAGAGACGCGGTCAAGGCTTCAGGATTTGCAGGCGGCGGGCGGGTTTCCGTCGCGGGCCCACAGTTTGCAGGATCGGTCGATCTCGCCCTGGATCAGATCGCACGGATTGGCGGCGTTGCAGGGCGGATGGGTGGCGGGGCTGACCTGGACGCAGCGTTCGACCAGGCGGGCGGCGGCGCTGGCGCCGATGGCGTCACGGCAGGCGACCTCGCTGACCGGCACGCGAACCGGCGCCATGTCCGGGCCTTCCGGCAGGGTGGCCTGCGGTTCCTCGGCCGGCGTTTCGGCGGGCTTGGCCTTTTCGGGCGCGGGCGTCGCGGAAGGAGGCGCCGGGGCCGGGGTCTCTTCGGGCGGCAGGGGCACGGCGTCGATCACGTCGGACGGCGCGGCGCCTTGGCCTGAGGCGCCCGGATCGGCCGGGCCGGACTTTTGACAGCCCGCCGCCAACAGGACGCAAGCGGCCAAAGGAAGCCACACGGCCGGGATCGAGGAGATGCGACGCACGGGCTGGTCTCCGGTCAGGATCGAGGCGGCGACCATGCCCGCCCCGAGGCGCGGACGAAACCCCTTATCGCTTCACCGCCGCCAGGGCCGCCTTCTGCAGGGCGAACAGCTCGCCGCAACCGACCTCGGCCAGGGCGAACAGCCGGTCGAACTCGGCCCGGGTGAAGCCCCGCTTCTCGCCCGTCGCCTGGATCTCGACGATCTGGCCCGCGCCGGTCAGGACGAAGTTGGAATCCGCCTCGGCCTGGGAATCCTCTTCATAGTCGAGGTCAAGGACCGGAACGCCGTCGCACACGCCGCATGAGACGGCGGCCACCTGGTCCAGGATGGGGTCGGCCTTCAGCACCCCTTCGTCGCGCAGATAGTTCAGGGCCGAGGCCATGGCGACCCAGGCGCCGGTGATGGCGGCGGTGCGGGTGCCGCCGTCGGCCTGGATCACGTCGCAGTCCAGCACCACCTGACGCTCGCCCAACGCCTTCAGGTCCACCACGGCGCGCAGGGACCGGCCGATCAGCCGCTGGATCTCCTGGGTGCGGCCGGTCTGTTTGCCGAGGGCGGCCTCGCGCCGGCCACGGGTGTGGGTCGCGCGCGGCAGCATGCCGTATTCGGCCGTGACCCAGCCCTGGCCCTTGCCGCGCATCCAGCCAGGAATGCTCTCCTCGACCGAGGCCGTCACCAGGACCTTGGTGTTCCCGAAGCCGATCAGGCACGAGCCCTCGGCGTAGCGGTTGACCCCCGTCTCGATGGTCACGAGGCGCATCTGGTCGTCGGTGCGTTGCGAATGGCGCATGAGCATGATCCCTTGGCGGCCGGACCCGAAGTGTAGAGGGCCTTGGAAGCGGCAGCGCCGCTGCTTATCCTGAAAGCGTGAGCCTGTATGCCCCCAAACCGCCGCCGTTCGACGGCCTGTCGCCCCTGACCGGGTTGGCGGGGCTGGACGCGCGCGCCCGCGACATCTTCCGCCGCATCGTCGAAAGCTATCTGGAGACCGGCGAGCCGGTCGGGTCGCGCACCCTGTCGCTGGGCGGGGTGGCCCTGTCGCCCGCCTCCATCCGCAACACCATGCAGGATTTGACCCTGGCCGGCCTTCTGGTCGCGCCCCATACCTCGGCCGGGCGCATTCCGACCCATGCGGGCCTTCGCCTGTTCGTCGACGGCCTGCTGGAGATCGGCGATCTGACCCAGGAGGAGCGACGCGAGATCGATGGGCGGCTAGCGGGGCGCGGTCGCAATTTCGAGGCGGCGCTGGACGAGGCGTCCAACCTGCTGTCGGGCCTGGCCGGCGGCGCGGGCGTCGTCTCCAGCCCCGTACGCGACGCCGGTGTCAAACATGTGGAGTTCGTGGCCCTGGGCGGGGATCAGGCCCTGGCCGTCCTGGTCGCCGACGACGGCACGGTCGAGAATCGGATCATGAGCCTGTCGGCGGGCGTCACCCCTTCGACCCTGCAGGAGGCGTCCAACTTCCTGAACGTCCGGCTGCGGGGCCGCCCCCTGGCCGAGGCGCGGCGCGAAATGGCCCAGGAGCTGGAGGTCGCCCGGCGCGAACTGGATCAGACCGCCGCCCGCCTGGTCGAGGACGGGTTGGCCGCCTGGTCCGGCGGCGTCGAACGCGAACGCGCCTTGATCGTGCGGGGCCGCGCCAATCTGCTGCAGGACGGCGAGGGCCTGGCCGACCTGGAGCGGGTGCGCGTCCTGTTCGACGATCTGGAGCAGAAGGAGCAGTTGATCGGCCTCCTGGACGGGGTCGATTCCGCCCAGGGCGTGCGTATCTTCATCGGCGCCGAAACACGGTTGTTTTCACTTTCGGGTTCCGCCGTGATCGCGGCGCCCTATATGAGCGGCCGACAGCGGGTTCTGGGCGCCATCGGCGTGATAGGACCCGCAAGACTGAACTACGCCCGTGTCATTCCGTTGGTGGACTATACCGCCCGGGTGCTGGGCCGAATGCTGGACGGGAAAGAAACGTGAGCGACAGACCCCTGAACGACACTTCCGAAACCCCGGCCGCCGATGCGGCCGAGACCGACGCCGAACACGGGCTGAACGCCCATCCGGCCGACGGTCTGGCGCCGCTGGACGCCGTAATCGCCGAGCGCGACGAGTGGAAGGACCGCGCCCTGCGCGTCGCCGCCGAGATGGAGAATCTCAAGCGCCGCGCCGAAACGCAGCAGAACGACGCGCGCGCCTTCGCCATCCAGCGCTTCGCCAAGGATCTGCTGGGCGTCGCCGACAATCTGGAACGCGCCCTGATGGCCGCACCCAAGGACGCCGAGGGCGCCACCGCCGGCCTGGTGACGGGTCTGGAAATGACGCAAAAGGCCCTGCTCCAGGCGTTCGACACCAATGGTCTGAAGCTGGTCAAGCCCGAGGCGGGCGAGGCCTTCAACCCGCACCTGCACCAGGCCATGATGGAGCAACCCTCCGATACCGTGCCGGGCGGCGCGGTGATCCAGACCATGCAGTCCGGCTTCGAGCTGTTCGGTCGCACCATCCGCCCCGCCATGGTGGTGGTCGCCGCCAAGGGATCGGGCGCCAAGGCCGCCAACCCCTACGACGCCCATCCCGCCTCCGACGGCCAGACCTTCGACGGCAAGGCCTGAATCAGGCCTTCAGAGTCCGGTCAAAGATCGCCAGCATTCGCCGCCATCCGTCTTGGGCGTCGGGCTCGACGTAGCTGGCGCGATAGTCGGCGTGGAAGCCGTGCGGGGCGTCGGGATAGACGACGATCTCGCTGTGGGTCTGGCCCGCGCGGGTCAGGGCCTGGCGCATCTGGTCGACGCTGGCCTGAGGGATGCCCTGGTCCTGGCCGCCGTACAGGCCCAGAACCGGCGCCTTCAGGTCGTCGGCCAGATCGACCGGCCAGAGCTGGCCCGAGGCGATCTGCACCGGCGTGGCGTCGGGCGCGGGGGCCAGGCGGCCGTACCAGGCCACGCCCGCGCCCAAGACTGCGAAGCGGGCGGCCGCCTGCCACACCACCTTGCCGCCCCAGCAGAAGCCGGTGATCCCGACCTTGCCGTCCCTGGGCCACAGTTGCTGGCTGGTCCAGTCCAGGGTTGCGGCGATGTCGCCCATCACCTGTTCGTAGTCGGCGGCGCCGACGATCTGCATGATCCGGCCCATGTCCGACAGGGGCGCGGGGTCCTCCACCCGGACGAAGAAGGCGGGCGCCACGGCGGCGTAGCCGGCCTTGGCCAGCCGGCGGCAGACGTCCTTGATATAGTCATGGACGCCGAAGATTTCGGACACCACGATCACGACCGGGAAGGGGCCGTCGCCGGCGGGGCGGGCCACATAGGCCGGCAGGTCGAAACCGTCGGGCGCGGGATAGCGGACCTCGGCCGTGACCAGGCCCGCCGAATCCGTGGTGATCGGCTTGGCCTCCTTCGCCAGGGCCGCGACGGCGTAGCCCGAGAACAAGAGGCCGCCCAGGGCGCCGACCGCCCTGCGGCTGAGCTTCAGATCGTCGGCGGTCTGGCCTTCGGGACGGATCAGAATGGTCATGGGCGGACGCTCCAACACGGGAAAGCGTTCAGAGCATCACGGCCATGTTCCAACGTCCAGTCACGTTAAGGCGCGCTACAAAACGGAAAGAAGGGCGCTCAAGCAGCGAGACGCCGCGCGTCGAGCGTTAGCGCCGTTCTTTCCAGTATCAATGCCGGAAGACCCGCACGCCGGTGAAGGCCATGGCGATCCCCTTCTCGTCGGCGGCGGCGATGACCTCGTCGTCCCGAATGGAGCCGCCGGGCTGGATCACCGCCGTGGCCCCGGCCGCGACCGCTTCCAGCAGGCCGTCGGCGAAGGGGAAGAAGGCTTCGGACGCGCAGGCCGAACCTTCCGCCAGCGAATGGGCCAGACCCTTGGCGTCCCCCGCCTCCTTGGCGCGGATGGCCGCGATGCGGGCGCTGTCGCGTCGGTTCATCTGGCCGGCGCCGATGCCGGCCGTCTGGCCGTCCTTGGCGTAGACGATGGCGTTGGACTTGACGTGTTTGGCCACGGTGAAGGCGAACAGCATGTCCTGGATTTCGGTCGGGGTCGGTTGGCGCTTCGTCACGATCTTCAGGTCGGACGGCTTGATCAACGACCGATCACGGGATTGGACCAGAAAGCCCCCGGCGACCGAACGGAACACCTCGCCCGGACCGTGCGGGTCAGGCAGGCCGTCGGTGATCAACAGGCGCAGGTTCTTCTTGGCGGCGAAGACGGCCTTGGCCTCATCGTCGGCGCCGGGCGCGATGACGACCTCGGTGAAGATGCCGGTGATGGCGCGGGCGTCGTCGCCGTTCAGCGGGCGGTTGACCGCGATCACCCCGCCGAACGCGGAGACGGCGTCGCATTCCAGCGCGCGGGCGTAGGCCTCGGACAGGTCCTTGCCCACGGCCACGCCGCAAGGATTGGCGTGTTTGACGATGACGCAGGCCGGAGCCTCGAACTCGGCGACCAGTTCATAGGCGGCATCGGCGTCGGCGATGTTGTTGTAGCCCAGCTCCTTGCCCTGGACCTGGGTGGCGTAGGCGACGCCCGGGCGGCGCTCGCCGGTGCGGTAGAAGGCGCCCGTCTGATGCGGGTTCTCGCCATAGCGCAGGGTCTGGGCCAGGGTTCCGGCGATAGACTTGCGGGCCGGGGCGGCGTCCTCCAGCTGGGCGGCGAACCAGGTCGAGACGGCGGCGTCATAGGCGGCGGTGCGGGCGAAGGCGCGGGCGGCCAGACGCTTTCTCAGCGCCAGGTCCGTGGCGCCGTCGGCCTTCAACGCCTCGACGATCAGGCCGATGCTCTCGCCGTCCACGGCGACGGCGACATGGCCGTGGTTCTTGGATCCCGAGCGGATCATGGCCGGGCCGCCGATGTCGATGTTCTCGATGGCCGCCTCGAACCCGCCGCCCTGCTCCACCGTCTTCTCGAACGGATAGAGGTCGATCCAGACGATATCGATGGGGCCGATGCCGTGTTGATCCATGGCCTCGGCATGGGTCGGGGCGTTGCGCACGCCCAGCAGGCCGCCGTGCACCACCGGATGCAGGGTCTTGACCCGGCCGTCCATCATCTCGGGAAAGCCCGTCAGATCGGCCACGTCCTTGACCGGCAGGCCGAAGCCGGCGATGGCCGCCTTGGTGCCGCCGGTGGACACCAGTTCGACGCCCGCCGCATGCAGGGCCCGCGCCGCCTCTTCCAGCCCCGCCTTGTCGGATAGAGAGATCAGGGCGCGCTGCGGCTTCACCTGATCGGGGGCGGGCGGAAAATCGGGAGCGGCGGGCATGGGGCGGCGGTCCGTGCAGGCTGGGGGAGGATGGCGCGCCCTCTAGCGCCAATCCGGCCGCCCGTCACCCCACGACGGGTTTCAGCCCGCCTCGCCGCTGGCGCCGGCGGGGCTCAGCTTCCAGCGGACCTTGGTCTCGGCGTCGGTGCGGGCCGAGCCGCGCACCACGATCTGAAGACTGCGCCGCGTCAGGCCGGCGTCGATATGGACGCTGGGCTCCACCGCCAGATCGGGGCCGTCGGTGCGGAACCACCAACCCCGCCCCGAGCCGCCGCGCAGCAGGATGGATCGCTTGTCACGCGCCAGGGACGCCTGCACGCCCGGCTCCAGCTGGAAACGGATGGCGTAGGGAGAGGCGATCGGACGCACGACCTCCCGACGGCCGGGCGTGGGGAACAGCCGTTCCTCGGCCCGCAGTTCGTCCAGTCGCTGATCCAGATAGAGGCGGCGCTGATGGGTCAGGCCGAAGGCTTCGGTCCAGCCGTCGTGCTCCATCTCCAGCCAGACGGCCCCGTCGCCGGCGCGCTGATCGTGGGTCACATGGATGGGCGGTCCGACCAGACGCGGACCCAGAAGCTCGCCCTTCCAGCCGCCCAGCGGCTCGTTCAACGATCGTTCGCCCAGGGTCAGGGTGGAATGGGCGGGCGTAAGCCGCAGGGCCTGGCGGTCGGTCGCCGCCGGCGTCCAGCCCGATCCGGTGAACAGCCGGTCCTTGCCGCACAGCACCTCCAGCGCCAGCGGCTGGGCGCAGGCGGTCGCCCCCCAGGCGCCATGGGCCGGGCCGGCGACATCGGCCACCACCGTCAGCAAGGCCCCGGCGACGCGGGACAGACCGGCTACGACGCCCGTCGGCGCGGCGTCTTCGACGGCCTCGTCATGGGCGCGGGCGGCGGCGACGCGGGCGGCGCTGGACGGCCCTCCGCCCTGGAAACTGGCGAGACGGCCGTCCGGCAGGGTCAGCAGGCGAAGACCCCGCGTCAGCCGGGCGATGGCGTCCGACACCGGATCGGGTGTCGGTTCCGAAAGCTGCGACAGGGCGTCGTCCAGGGTCAGCAGATCCAGCAGCAGCTCCAGCCCCGCCTGCGGACTGCGCGAGGCGTGGCCGCCGTCGGGCAGGACGGTGGTCTTCAGGGCGGCCGGCAGGGCGGCCAGGGCGCGCCGACGCAGGCCCTGACCCGGAGATCCGGCCAGGACGCAGCCGCCGATGGCCGCGGCGGTCAGCCGCTCGGCCTTGGTGGCCAGGCCGCCGGGCGGGCGCAGCAGTTGCCGGGTCTGGCGCGCCAGACTGTCGGCCAGCTTCAGCCGCTCGGCCTCGGTCGCCACCGCGCCCATGCGCCGCGCCGCGCAGGCCAGGTTGATCACCCGGCGGGGCAGGATGTCCGGTCCCCAGGCGAAGGGCGACCAGCGCGCGAAGGCGTCCACCCAGCCCAGGGTCAGGCGCAGGGCCTCGCGCGCGCCGCGATCCCCCTGGGCCATCAGGGCCGGCAGCCAGTTGAAGGCGTGCAGTTCGACCGCGAAGGGCCGCGTCGGGCTGGGGCGGTTCCACGGATCGGCCGGGGGTTCCACCTCCATCGATGCGCCGGCCAGAATGAACCGACCGACCAGAAACCCCTTGCCCGGCGCCGGATCGTGGGGCCGGAAATCGCGCGGCGTCGAGGCGAAGGCCGTGACCTTGCCTCCGCCCAGCGTCAGGCCGTAGCCCGGCAGGCCGTAAAGCTCGATCCACAGCTGTCGCGTCGCCAGCCGGCCCAGGATGGCGGGCCACAGGCCGGGGCCGACCGCCGCTTCGCCTGAACGCACGGGCGTGCGGACCGGGGCGCCGGGCAGGCCCGGAATCTGACCCGGCGCGATATCGGGCGCGGCGTCCGACCCGCGCGGCGCAAAGGGACCGATCGGGCTCACGCGGCGCCCGGACCGGCCTTCAGGGCCGCGATATTGGCGGCGTAGTCGCCCTTGAACACGAAGGAGCCGGCGACCAGGGCGTCCGCCCCCGCCGCGACGCAGGCCGCAGAATTGGCCGAGGTCACGCCGCCGTCCACCTGCAGATGGGCCGTCGATCCGGCGCGATCCAGGATGGCCCGGGCGGCGGCGATCTTGCGCAGGGAGGCGTCGATGAACTTCTGCCCGCCGAAGCCGGGATTGACCGACATGATCAGCACCAGATCGACCAGATCGACCACCTCTTCCAGCACCGACAGAGGCGTGCCGGGATTGAACACCAGACCCGCCTTGGCGCCCAATTGTCGGATACGGCCCAGGGTGCGATGCACGTGCGGTCCGCTTTCGGGATGGACGCTCAGGATGTCGGCGCCGGCGTCGCGGAAGGCCTCCAGCCACGGATCGACCGGCGCGACCATCAGATGAACGTCGAACGGCAGGGCCGTGTGCGACCGTATCGCCTTCACCACATCGGGGCCGATGGTGATGTTCGGCACGAAATGGCCGTCCATCACATCGACATGGATCCAGTCGGCGCCCGCCGCGTCCAGCGCACGCACCTCTTCGCCCAGCCGCGCGAAGTCGCTGGCGAGGATGGACGGGCAGATCAGGGGAGAAACGGCCATGACCTTGGGGATAGGACGGCTTGCGGGCGGGAGCAAGGCGCGCCCGTTCAGGAAACCCGTTCCAGCCGTGCGGCGAAGAAGCCGTCCAGACCACCGTGTTCGGCCCACATCGAGGGAAGGATGCGCAGCCAGCCTTCGGGCGTCAGGGCCTCGGGCGGCGCGCCGACGGCGGCCGGGTCGGCGGGAACGGTGCGAAAGGCCGGGTTGCGGCGCAGGAAGGCGATGATCTGGGTCTCGCCCTCCTCGCGCTCCAGCGAACAGGTGCAATAGACCAGACGGCCGCCCGGCCCGACCCGTTCGGCGGCGGCGTCCAGCAGGCGGTGCTGCACATCGGCCAGCTTGGCCACATCGGCGGGCCGGGTGGCGCGCAGGACTTCGGGGTTGCGGCGGAAGGTGCCGGTGGCGGTGCAGGGCGCGTCCAGCAGCACGGCGTCGAAGGTGCGGGCGTCGTCCCAGTCCTCGGCCGGGACGGCGACGACCTCGGCGGTCAGGCCCGTGCGCTCCAGATTCTGGGTCAGGCGTTTCAGGCGCGGGGCCGATCGGTCCAGCGCGACCACCTGACCACCGGCGGCGGCCAGTTGCAGGGTCTTGCCGCCCGGCGCGGCGCACATGTCCAGAACCGTCTCGCCGGACTTCACGCCCAGCAGGCGGCCCGGCACGGCGGCGGCGGCGTCCTGCACCCACCAGTCGCCGGCCTCGAAAGTCGGCCAGGCCGCCACGTCGCCGCGACGCCCGGTCCGCACCGTGCCGCCCGCCAGCACCTCGCCGTCCACGGCTTCGGCGATCGCGGCGGGATCGACGCCGGGCTTGAGGCTGAGGTCGGTCGGCGGCTCCTCGCGCGCGGCTAGGGCCAGGCCGGTCAGCGCCGCCTCGCCATAGGCCGTCCGCCAGCGCGCGGCGATCCAGTCCGGCAGATTCGATTCCGCGGTCGTCAGCCCCGGTCCGTCGCGGCCGACGCCGCGCAGCACGGCGTTGACCAGGTTCTTGTAGGGCCGGGTCTTGGGATCACGCTCGGCCAGCTTCACCGCCGTCGAGACGGCGGCGAAGGCGGGGGTCTCCAGCACCAGGGTCTGGGCCAGGGCGATGCGCATCAGGGTGCGCACCGCCTCGGGCGGCGACTTCTGCAGGCGGCGGTCCAGAATCTGGTCGATCTCGCCCAGACGGCGCAGGGCGGCCATGGCCACGGCGCGGGCGAAGGCGCGGTCCACCGGCGCCAGGGCGCGGGCGGGCGGCTGGGACAGGGCCTCGTCCAGGCCGTTGCGCTTCTCCAGCGCGGCGTTGAGCAGGATGCCGGCGACCACGCGGGCCTCGACCCCGATGTCGTCCTGAACGGGCGGCGCCTCGGTCGAGGCCGGGCGCGGCCGACCCTTGGTCGCCATCCGACGTCCTCGCGCCTCGGAACTCTGGCCGGGCTTCATACGGCCACCTGCGCGCCCAGCTCGACCACGCGGCCGGGCGGGATGTGGAAGAAGTCGGTGGGATTGGCGGCGTTGCGCATCAGGAAGATGAACAGCTTGTCCTGCCACAGCGGCATGCCCTGGCGCGCCGATGGGATCAGCGAGCGCCGGCCCAGGAAGAAGCTGGTCGACATGATGTCGAACTTCAGCCCCTGCTTGCGGCACAGGCCCAGGGCGCGCGGCACGTTCGGCGTCTCCATGAAGCCATAGGTGACGGTCAGCCTTTTGAAGTCGTCGTTGATCGGCTCCATCTTCACCCGGTCGGCGTCCTTGACGCGCGGCCGTTCCGAGGTGCGCACCGTCAGGATGACGTTCTTCTCGTGCAGCACCTTGTTGTGCTTGAGATTGTGCATCAGGGCGACCGGCGCCACGTCCGGGTCCGACGTCAGGAAGATGGCCGTGCCCGGCGCACGGTGCGGCGGGCGGGCGTGCAGCATCTCGATCAGGTCGTTCAGCGGCAGGCTGTCCTTGCGCGTCTTGCTGGTCAGGATCTGGGTGCCGCGCACCCAGGTCCACATGATGACCACCAGGATGGCGCCCAGCACCAGCGGCATCCACGCCCCGTCAGGAATCTTGAGCAGATTGGATGTCAGGAAGACGCTGTCGATGAAGGCGAAGGGAATAAGCGTGCCGGCGACCGCCCACATGGGCCATTTCCAGCCCTTGCGGATCACCGAATAGGCCATCAGCGTATTGACCAGCATGGTCCCCGTCACCGCCACGCCGTAAGCGGCGGTCAGATTGTGCGAGCTGCGGAACACCACCAGCAGGGTCAGGACCCCGATCATCAGGAAGCTGTTGACCGCCGGAACATAGATCTGACCGGCCTGGGTCTCTGAGGTGTTGCGGATGTCGATGCGCGGCAGAAGGCCCAGTTGCACCGCCTGTTGCGTCACCGAGAAGGCGCCGGTGATCACGGCCTGCGAAGCCACCACGGTCGCCACGGTCGCCAGGATCAGCATGGGCCAGTAGGCGAAGCCCGGCACCATGTTCCAGAACGGATTGCTGGCCGCGGTGGGGTTCTCCAGAATGAAGGCGCCCTGCCCCAGATAGTTCAAAGTCAGGCACGGCAGGGCGAAATACAGCCAGCCCGCGCGGATCGGCGCCTTTCCGAAATGGCCCATGTCGGCATAAAGCGCCTCGGCCCCAGTCACCGCCAAGAAGACGCTGCCCAGGATGACGAAGCCCAGAAAACCGTCGTGCAGCAGCAGGCTGACGCCGTACCAGGGCGACAGGGCGCGCAGGATCGACGGATCGTCGCCGATGTGCAGAAGGCCCAGCGCGCCGAGGCTCAGGAACCAGATGGCCATGATCGGCCCGAAATATTTGGCCAGACTGGCCGTGCCGCGCGACTGGGCCATGAACAGGGCGACCAGAACGCCGGCGGCGATCGGCACGATGAAGGGGTCCAGCTTGCCCGACAGGCCCGGCGCGTCCTGAAGCCCCTCGACCGCCGACAGCACCGAAATGGCGGGCGTGATGACGCCGTCGCCATAGAACAGGGCCGCCCCGCAGACGCCAAGAATGAAGATCCACGCGCTGCGCCGCCCGACCGCGAACTGGGCCAGGGCCATCAGCGACAGGGTGCCGCCCTCGCCCTTGTTGTCGGCGCGCATCAGGAAGAAGACGTATTTGAACGTCACCACGACCATCAGCGCCCAAAAGGCCAGGGAGACCACGCCGACGACGGCCAGGTCCCCGCCCACGCCGCGCTGGGCGTGACCGATCGCCTCTCGCAGGGCGTAGAGCGGGCTGGTGCCGATGTCGCCGAAGACCACGCCGATGGCGCCCAGGGTCAGCGCCCACAAGCCGTGGCCCTTGGGGCCGTGCGCGTGGGGATCGCCGGGGGCGTGGGACCGGGGTCCCGCAACAGGGGTGGCGGCGTCGGGCGTATGCGACGCGGGCGAGGGAGCGCTCGCGTCGTGGGGAGTATCCCCGGCCATGCGTATCCTCCGGGTCGCCGGCGGCCTCGCCGGTCCCTTCAAAGCGGCGAGCCTTTAGGCGCATTCCGCGTCCGCTTCAATCGTGTCGCGCGGGATTCGGTTTCGCCGTTCGGCGGGCGGATTTGTGATTCGGCGTTCGAGGCCCTATTTTCCCCTCAGGAACAGAACCATGTCAGACAGCCAGCGCTTCCCCGTCGCCGCCCACGCCCTGGCCTATATGGCCCATAGGGGCGCCTTCGGCCCTGCGCAGGCGATGCCCAGCGGCGTCCTGGCCTCGTCCATCCCGACCAACCCTGTCGTGGTGCGCCGCGTGACCGCCCTGCTCGCCAAGGCCGGGCTGATCGCCACCCGGCCGGGCGCCACCGGCGGCTCCTGGCTGCTGCACCGGCCCGAGGAGATCGGCCTGGACGCGGTGTTGAAGGCGGTGAACGGCTGCGCCCACATCGGCTCCCCGCCCGCCGGCGCCAAGGGCTGTCCGATCAGCGAACATATCCCGCGCCAGGTGGCCAAGGCCCTGACCGCCGCCGACGAGGCCGCGACCGAGGCCCTGTCCAAAATCACCATCGCCGACCTGCTGGCCGCAAACCCCGCCTCGCTGGCAGCCTTCACCGTCCACCCGTCCTGCCCCGTCGCGGCCTGAACCTCGCATGCGCCGAACGGTCCTGATCACCGGCGCCTCGGCCGGCATCGGCGCGGCCCTGGCGCGGGTCTATGCGTCCAGAGGCTGGGATCTGATCCTGACGGCGCGTCGCCAAGGCCCGCTACAGGCCCTGGCCGACGAACTGACCACCGCCCACGGCGTCGCCGCGACCGTGATACCCGAGGATCTGGGCGACCCGGCCGCGCCCGAACGGCTGGTGGCCGCCATCGCCGCGCGCGGCCTGACCGTCGATGGTTTGGTCAACAATGCGGGCTTCAGCCGCGTCACCGGCTTTCTGGACACGGACCTGGACGCCCACCGAGCCATGATCCAGGTCATGTTGACCGCGCCGATCGAGCTGTCGCGCCTTTTGCTGCCCGGCATGATCCAGCGCGGGTTCGGCCGGGTACTGAACGTGGCCTCGCTGGCTGGACAGATGCCCGCGACCGGCGGCGACACCCTGTACGGGCCGATCAAGAGCTTCCTGATCAAGGCGTCGCAGGGCCTGCATCTGGAGACGCTGGGAACCGGCGTCCACGTCACGGTCCTGAACCCCGGCTACACCCTGACGGAGTTTCACGACGTCAACGGATCGCGCGATCAGGTCTCCAGCGCCTATCCGCCGTGGATGTGGATGGACGCCGCCCGCGTCGCCCGCATCGGCGTCGACGCCAGCGAGGCGAACCGCCCCAGCGTCACGCCCGGCGTCATGAACAACGTCATGGCGGGACTGGCGCGCTTTCTGCCCGACGGCCTGGCCCTGCGAATGGTGGCCAACCACGCCAAACGGCTGGAGCGGCTGTAGAGCCGCCCCACAGCGTCAGATGTGGATGGCGTGACCCAGCGCTCGAAGCGACGCCTCGTGGAAGGCTTCGCCCAGGGTCGGGTGAACGTGGATGGTCCCGGCCACATCCTCCAGCACCGCCCCCATCTCCAGCATCTGGGCGAAGCTGTTGGACAGTTCCGACACATGCTGGCCCACCGCCTGGATACCCAGGATGCGGTGGTCAGTCTTGGACGCGATCACCCGCACGAAGCCGCCGTCCTCGCCCGCCTCGATGGCCAGCGCCCGGCCGATCGCGGCGAAGGGGAAGACCGACTGGATCACATCGTCGCGGCCCGCCACCTCGTTCGGGCCCAGACCGGCCGAGACGATCTCCGGCTCGGTGAAACAGACGGCGGCGATGGTGACGGGATCAAATACCCGGTCATGGCCGGCGATGATTTCCGCGACCACCTCGCCCTGGGCCGAGCCCTTGTGCGCCAGCATGGGTTCGCCGGTCAGGTCGCCGACCGCCCAGACGTTCTTCATCGAGGTGGCGCAGCGCGGGTCGATCTTCACGAACGGCCCGGCCATGGCCACGCCCATGTTTTCCAGACCCCAGCCCTGAGTGCGCGGACGCCGGCCGACCGTAACCAGCACCTTGTCGGCGTCCAGTTGCAGCGGCTCGCCGTCCTTGGTCGTGATCGACAGCTTCCCGTCGCCGAAGCCCCCGGCGCGGGCGCCCAGATGCAGTTCGACCCCGTGCTTCTCCAGCCATTTGGCGACCGGATCGGTCAGGGCCTTGTCATAGAGCGGCAGGATACGCTCGGCCATCTCGACGATGGCCACCTCGGCGCCCAGCTTGCGATAGGCGATGCCCAGCTCCAGCCCGATATAGCCGCCGCCGACCACGACCAGCCTTTTCGGAACTTCCGACAGGCTCAGCGCCTCGGTCGAGGAGATGACGTCGCCGCCGAACGGCAGGAAGGGCAGTTCGACCGGCTCGGACCCCGTCGCCAGGATGACGTGTTCGGCGGTGATGCGGATCTCGCCGTCGTCGGTCTTCACCACACAGGTCTTGGCGTCCTCGAACTTCGCCCAGCCCTTGATCACCTTGACCTTGGCCTTCTTCAGCAGGGCCGCGACCCCGCCGTTCAGCTTACGGACGATGCCGTCCTTCCATTCGACCGTCTGCGACAGGTCGATGGCCGGCGCCGCCGCCGTGATGCCCAGCGTCCCGCCGCCGGCCGCCCTGGCCACCGTCTCGAACTTGCCCGCCGCATGGATGATGGCCTTGGACGGAATGCAGCCGACGTTCAGGCACGTCCCGCCGAGACCGTCGCCGCCGTCCACCAGCACGGTGTCCAGCCCAAGTTGGCCGCAGCGGATGCCCGCGACATAGCCGCCGGTGCCCGCGCCGATGATCAGGACTTTGGTTTTCAGGGTCTGGGTCATGCTCAGCTCATCCACAAGGTCGCGGGGTTTTCCAGCAACCCCTTGATCCGCTGGACGAAGACCGCCGCGTCATGGCCGTCGACAATGCGGTGGTCGAAGCTGGAGGACAGGTTCATCATCTTGCGGACGACCATCTGGCCGTCCTTGACCACGACCCGTTCGGCGATCTTGTTGGGGCCGACGATGGCGACCTCGGGGTGGTTGATGATCGGGGTGTGGACCACCCCGCCCAGCGTGCCAAGCGAGGTGATAGTGATGGTCGAACCCGACAGTTCCTCGCGCTTGGCCGTGCCGTCCTTGGCCGCGCCCGAGACGCGGGCGATCTCCAGCGCCGTGTCGTAGGGATCGCGCGCCTCGGCGTGGCGGACCACCGGCACCATCAGGCCGTTCGGCGTCTGGGCGGCGATGCCCAGATGGACCGGGGCGTGCTGGGTCAGGACGCCGGCCTCGTCGTCATAGGTCGCGTTGATCTGCGGCTGGTCACGCAGGGCGACCACGATGGCGCGGGCGATGAAGGGCAGGACGTTCAGCTTGGGCTGGTCCTTTTGCTTCGTCGCATTCAGGTGGGCGCGCAGCTCCTCCACCGCCGTCATGTCGATTTCCTCGACATAGGTGATATGCGGGATGCGGCGCACGCTTTCGGCCATCTTCTCCGCGATCTTGCGACGCAGGCCGATGATCTTGACCTCGGTGGTTCCTTCGGCCTTCGCATAGGTCGATCCGCCGCCGGTCGGGGCGGAGGCGGGTTGAGAACCGCCCCGCGCGATGAAGCCGTCCAGGTCTTCGTGGGTGATGCGTCCGGCGGGGCCGGAGCCGGGCACGAAGGTCAGGTCAACGCCCAGGTCGCGCGCGCGGTTGCGCACGGCGGGCGAGGCGAGCGGGCGTTCGCCGGCGGCGCGTCCGGTTAGGGCGGGAACGGGTTTGGACGGAATCGTCGTCGACGTCTTCGAAATCCCACGCGCCGTCGTCGAAGTCGCAGCGGAATTCGTCGTCGAATTCTCTGCGGGTTTCGGAGCCGGTTTCGGCGCCGAAACGGGCGTCGAGACATTGCCCCGCCCCTCGACCTCGAAGGCCACCAGCGGGCCTCCGACGGGCACGGACTTGCCTGCTTCGCCATACAGGGCGACGACCGTTCCGGCGACCGGCGAGGTGATCTCGACGGTGGCCTTGTCGGTCATGACGTCGGCCAGAATCTGGTCTTCCTCGACCGCATCCCCGACCTTGACGTGCCAGCCGACCAGCTCGGCCTCGGCCGTGCCCTCGCCCACGTCGGGCAGTTTGAAGACGTAGTTGCCGGACGTCGGCGCTTCGACAGGGGCGGCAGGCGGGCTCTCGACCTTCGGCGCATCGGCGACCACAGGCGCAGGGTCCGGCTTGGCGACGGCGGCAGGCGCCGGGGCGTCATCCGCATTGCCCGCCCCCTCGACCTCGAACTCCACCAGGGGGCCGCGCACGGGGACCATGGCGCCGGGTTCGCCGTGCAGGGCCGTGACTGTGCCGGACACCGGGGCGGTGATCTCGACGGTGGCCTTGTCGGTCATGACGTCGGCGACGATCTGGTCCTCGGCGACCACATCGCCGACCTTGACGTGCCAGGCGACCAGTTCGGCCTCGGCGGTGCCTTCGCCCACGTCGGGCAGTTTGAAGACGAAACGACCCATCTCAGCGACCTCCCGTCATGACGCTCTTCAAGGCGTCTGCGACCCGTTGCGGTCCGGGGAAATATTCCCATTCGAAAGCATGGGGATAGGGGGTATCCCAGCCCGTCACGCGCGCGACGGGCGCCTCCAGGTGATAGAAACAGCGCTCCTGCACCAGGGCCGACAGTTCGCCGCCGAAGCCCGAGGTCTTGGGCGCCTCATGCACGATGACGCAGCGGCCGGTCTTCTTGACCGAGGCCTCGATGGTCTCGATGTCCAGCGGAACCAGGGTGCGCAGGTCGATGACCTCGGCGTCCACGCCCGCGTGTTCGGCGCCCGCCAACGCGACCCAGACCATGGTGCCATAGGCCAGGATGGTGACGTCGTTCCCCTCGCGCATCACGCGCGCCTTGCCGATGGGTTCAACGTATTTGGCCGTCGGGACCTGGGCCAGATCCTGCGTCTTCCACGGCGAGACCGGCTTTTCGTGCCAGCCGTCGAACGGGCCGTTGTAGAGGCGTTTCGGCTCGAAGAAGACGACCGGATCGTCATCCTCGATGGCGGCGGTCAGCAGGCCCTTGGCGTCATAGGGGTTGGACGGAATGACGACCTTCAGGCCCGCGATATGGGTGAACAGGCTTTCCGGCGACTGGCTGTGGGTCTGGCCGCCGAAGATGCCGCCGCCATAGGGGCTGCGGATCGTGATGGGCGCGGTGAACTGACCGCCCGAGCGGTAGCGCATCTTGGCCGCCTCGGAGACGATCTGGTCATAGGCCGGATAGATGTAGTCGGCGAACTGGATCTCCACGACCGGGCGCAGGCCGTAGGCGCCCATGCCGATGGCGGCGGCGACGATGCCGCATTCGCTGATCGGGGCGTCGAAGCTGCGGGTCAGGCCGTGCTTCTGCTGCAGCTTGTCGGTGACGCGGAAGACGCCGCCGAAATAGCCCGCGTCCTCGCCGAACGACAGGACGTTGGGGTCCTCGGCCATCTTGACGTCGATGGCCGAGTTCAGGGCCTGGATCATGTTCATCGGCACGATACCGGCGCCGGACGCCTGGGAGGCGGGCGCGGCGTTCTGATCGACCATGTCGGGCTCGACGCCGTCGTTGCGGTCGGCCTCGGTGAAGGTGGTTTGCTCAGCCATGATCAGACCCCCACCTCGCGGCGCTGTTCGACCAGCCGCCAGTCCTCGGTCGCATAGACCTCTTCGAACATCGTCTTCACGCTGGGGCGCGATTGACCGAGCGTGCCGATGGCCTCGGCTTCCTTGCCGGCGGCGCGAACCTGTTCGACGCCCGCCTTCAGCGCGGCCGCGTGACGCTCGTCGTCCCACTCGCCGATCACGGTCAGGTGCTGGCGCAGACGCTCCAGCGGATCGCCCAGCGGCCATTTCTCATGCTCGTCGCCGGGGCGATAGCGGCTGGGGTCGTCGGAGGTCGAGTGCGGGGCGCCGCGATAGGTGAACAGCTCGATCACCGTCGCGCCCTGGTTAGAACGGGCGCGCTCCTCGGCCCACTGGGTCGCCGCCCAGACGGCCAGGAAGTCGTTGCCGTCCACCCGCAGGGCCGGCAGGCCATAGCCGATGGCCTTGGAGGCGAAGGTGGTCTCAAGACCGCCCGCTATGCCCATGAAGGACGAGATGGCCCACTGGTTGTTGACCACGTTCAGGATCACCGGGGCGCGATAGACGCTGGCGAAGGTCAGGGCGTTGTGGAAGTCGCCCTCGGCCGTGGCACCGTCGCCGATCCAGCTGATGGCGATCTTGTCGTCGCCCTTGTAGGCGCTGGCCATGGCCCAACCGACCGCCTGGGGCACCTGGGTGCCCAGATTGCCCGAGATGGTGAAAAAGCCATAGTCCTTGGCCGAATACATGATCGGCAACTGGCGGCCTTTGATCGGGTCCTGCGCGTTCGAATAGATCTGGTTCATCATATCGACCAGCGGATAGCCGCGCGCGATCAGCAGCCCCTGCTGGCGATAGGTGGGAAAGCCCATGTCCTCGCGGCTGAGCAGCATCCCCTGCGCGACCGCGATGGCCTCTTCGCCCGTGCACTTCATATAGAAGCTGGTCTTGCCCTGGCGGTGGGCGCGGTGCATCCGGTCGTCGAAGGCGCGCGTCAGGATCAGTCGTCCAATACGCGAATCAGGCGGAAGGCCAGGTCACGCATCTCATAGGGCGTGGACCCGACTTCGGGGCGTTCGACGGCCCCGGCGGCGTCCAGCTTCAGATGGCTGAAATCCGGCGCGTCCCCCGGCCGCCCGGACGGTTCGGGCACATGCAAGGACAACGGCTGGCTGTTCTTTTTCATGTTTTTATCGTTCATGCGGGCGTCCCTGTTCCTTTCGGAGTCCGTCCGTGCTTCCTCTGACCGTGTGATAACACGGCGCTCAAGCAGGCGCTCGCTCAATTTGACCTTGCATATTCCCGATTTCGGGTATTTTATTTCGCCATAACCATAATCGGAGAAACGCATTGGCGGACGAACTCGATCCCATCGACGCCCGGATCCTGGATATCCTTCAACAAGACGCCGGATTGTCGGTCGCGGAAGTCGCGGATCGGGTCGGGCTGTCGGCCTCGCCCTGCTGGCGCCGGATCAAGCGGCTCGAGGATTCCGGCCTGATCACCAAGCGCGTCACCCTGCTGAACGCGCAACTCCTGGGCCTGGACTTCGAGGTCTACGCCATCGTCAAACTGACCCTGCCGTCGTCCGAAAATCTCGAAATCTTCGACAAGGCCGTGGCCGGATGGCCCGAGGTTGTCCAGTGCGCCACCATCACGGGGCGCGAGGACTATGTGCTGCGCATCATCACCTCCGACATGCACGCCTTCGACCGCTTCCTGCGCGAGAAGCTGCTGGCCCTGGGCCTGGTGTCCGACTGCGAGAGCCATATCGTCACCCGCGGCGTAAAGAATGTGACCGCCCTGCCCCTTGGCATCGTCACGCCTCACGTCGGATAACGTCGCTCAGGCGGGCCGTTCCGCCAGAGGACCACGACCATGATCGAACTGGTGATCGACGCGCGCCGCAAGGACCTTGGCGGGTTCGAGGTCGGGCGCGTCCTGCCCTTCCATGCGCGCCGGATGGTGGGGCCCTTCATCTTCCTGGACCAGATGGGACCAGCCGAGTTCGCGCCCGGCGCCACGGCCATCGATGTGCGGCCCCACCCGCACATCGGCCTTTCGACCCTGACCTATCTGTTCGAGGGCGAGATCATGCACCATGACAACCTCGGCTATAATCAGGCGATCCGTCCGGGCGAGGTGAACTGGATGACCGCCGGGCGCGGCATCGTCCATTCCGAGCGCACCGATCCCCTCAAGAAGAGCCAGGGCGGGCCGATGCACGGCATGCAGGCCTGGGTCGCCCTGCCGACCGAGGCCGAGGAGGTCGAGCCCTCCTTCCATCACCTGGGCGAGGACGCCCAGCCGACATATGAGAACGGCGGCCTGTTCGCGCGCCTGGTCGCGGGCGAAGCCTACGGCGCCAAGGCGGCGGCCCCGGTCTCCTCGCCCCTGTTCTATGTCCATTGGGAGCTGCAGCCAGGCGTGCGCACCGCCCCGCCCGCCGCACGCGAGATGAGCGAGCGCGCGCTGTTCGTCGCCAAGGGCTCCATCGAGGTCGGCGACCGCACCTTCCACGAAGGCCAGATGATCGTGCTGGAGCCCGGCGCCGAGCCGACCGTCAAGGCCCTGACCCAGGCCACCGTCATGGTGCTGGGCGGGGAGCCGGTGGGCGAGCGGCTGATCTGGTGGAACTTCGTCTCCTCCAGCCAGGCGCGACTGGACCAGGCCAAGGCCGACTGGAAGGCCGGCCGCATGGCCCTGCCCAGCGAGGACGATCTGGAGTTCATCCCCCTGCCGGAAGAGCCCGCCGCCGCCCAGGCCGCGCCCGCACCGGTGGAGCCCAAGCCGACCGATCCGGTCTGAGACGAGACACAGCGCGCCATATATTTGCAGCCGTCCCCACAACCGGCTAACGCCTGCGCCATGAATTTCGATTTCGACGCCCAGATCACCGCCGCCCTGTTCGACGCGTCCGGCGCAGTCTTCGCCCTGGGCGACGGCTCGGTCCGATTCGAGGACCGCACGCGGGTCCAGGCGCACGACGGCGCCGTCCTTTGCGCCTGCGTCCATCCGACCGGCGACGGGATCGTCACCGGCGGCGACGACGGCCGCGTGGTCTGGAGCCGCCACGACGAGGCCCCCGTCGTCTTGGCCACGGTGAAAAACCAGTGGATCGACGCCATAGACGCGGCGTCGGCCACGGGCCTGATCGCCTTTTCCTGGGGCCGCACCCTATCGGTGATCGACGCCGCCGACGTCGGCTTCCGCCGCGATTTCCAGCATGAGCGCACCGTCTCCGGCGTCGCCTTCGATCCCAAGGGCCGGCGCATCGCCGCCTCCACCTATGGCGGGGCGGCCCTGTGGTACGCCCGTATCGAAAACCAGCAGCCGACCAGGCTGGCCTGGGCCGGGTCGCACACCGGCGTCGCCTTTTCGCCCGACGGCGCCTTCGTCGTCACCACCATGCAGGACAACCAGCTGCACGGCTGGCGGCTGAAGGACGCCAAGAACCTGCGCATGGGCGGCTATCCGTCCAAGGTGCGGTCCCTGGCCTTCCTGGCGAACGGCCAGATCCTGGCCACCTCGGGGGCGCAAGGGGCGGTGCTGTGGCCCTTCGTCGGATCGAACGGTCCCATGGGACGCGAGGCGACCGAGATCGGCTATGACGACACCACCCTGGTCAACCTCGTCGCCGCCCGGCCCGACCAGCCGCTGGTGGCGGCGGGCCTGGGTGACGGCCGGGTCTGGATCGCCCACCCGGCGGGCCAGGGGTTGAACTTCGTCAAGGCCGACAAGGGCGCGGCCATCGTCGCCCTGGCCCTCAGCCCCGAGGCCGACAAGGTCGCCTGGGCCGACGAGGACGGCGGCGCCGGCGTCGCGGTCCTCTAGCCCATGGCGCGCTCGGGCAAGTCGCGCTGGCGCCGGGTCTGGCTGGCCCTGCTGTTGCTTATCGTGGGCGTGCCCATCGGCGGGGTTCTGCTGTTCGCCATCGTGCCGCCGACGCCGACCATCCTGATGGTGCAGCAGGCCGTGCGCGGCGAGGGGCTGGATTACCGCTGGCGCGGCCTGAACGCCATCTCGCCCCATCTGGTGGACGCCGCCATCGCCGCCGAGGACGCGCGCTTCTGCGCCCATCGCGGCTTCGACATGACGGCCATTGAGAAGGCGCTGGACCATAACGCCGACGGCGGCCGCCTGCGCGGCGGCTCCACCATCAGCCAGCAGACGGCCAAGAACGTCTTTCTTTGGCCCTCGCGCGACTGGGTCCGGAAAGGGCTGGAGGCCGGCTACACCGTCCTGATCGAGACGGTCTGGGGCAAGCGCCGGATCATGGAGGTCTATCTGAACGTGGTGGAATGGGCGCCCGGCGTCTATGGCGCCCAGGCCGCTTCGCAGCATTGGTTCGGCAAGGACGCCCGGTCCCTGACCCGGGCCGAGGCGGCGCGCCTGGCCGCCATCCTGCCCTCCCCGCGCCGCTATCAGGCCGCCGATCCCGGCCCCTATGTCCGGCGCCGCGCCGGCCGCATCCAGGCGGCCATGGGAACGGTGCGCGACCAGGGACTGGACGCCTGCGTCCTGGGTCGGAACGCTTGACGACGGACGGCGGCTGACCTCTCCTGCGCCGGCTGTTCAGGAGATCCATGATGAAGCGTCAGTTGATGGCCGCCGCTGCGGTCTGCGTCCTCGCCTTCACCGCCGGCTGCGCCAGCACCAGCGCCCCTGCCGACCAGAAGGCCGAAGCCTCCCGGCCCGCCGCGTCCGCCGCCGAGGCCGACTATCCGATCACCGCCCAGGGCGCGACCGCCTTCGTCGCCGACGCCGAGGCGAAGTTAGCCCAGGTCAGCGAATACGTCGCCCGTATCCAATGGGCGCGCGCCACCAACATCACCTTCGACACCATGTGGCTGGAATCGCGCGCCAACGCCGAGGCGACCGAGCTTCAGGTCAAGTTCGCCAACCAGGCCGCCCGGTTCAACGACGTCCAGGTCGACCCGGTGGTGCGGCGCAAGCTGGACCTTCTGCGCCTGGGCCTGGTCCTGCCCGCGCCCCACCGGCCCGGCGCCGCCGAGGAACTGTCGCAGATCACCACCCGACTGGACTCGACCTATTCGACCGGCAAGTTCGATTTCAAGGGTCGCCAGATCACGCTGGACGAGGCCTCGCTGATGCTGGCCGACAGCCGCGACCCGAACGAGACCAAGGCCCTGTACGAGGGCTGGCGCACCATTTCGCCGGTCATGCGCGACGACTACGCCCGCATGGTCGAGATCGCCAACGAGGGCTCGCGCGAACTGGGTTTCGCCGACACCGGCGCCCTGTGGCGCTCGGGCTACGACATGCCGGCCGACGCCTTCGCCGCCGAGACCGACCGTCTGTGGGAACAGGTCCGGCCCTTCTACGAGAACCTCCACTGCTACGTCAGGGCGCGGCTGAACGCCAAATACGGCGACGCGGTCCAGCCCGACCACGGTCCGATCCGCGCCGATCTGCTGGGCAATATGTGGTCGCAGCAGTGGGGCAATATCTACGACGTGGTCGCCCCGACCGGCGGCGCCGGCTCCAGCTATGACCTGACGGAGTTGCTCAAGGCCGCCGACTACGACCCCGTGAAGATGGTCAGGACCGGCGAAGGTTTCTACGTCTCGCTGGGTCTCGATCCCCTGCCCCAGACCTTCTGGGAGCGCAGCCAGATCGTCCGCCCGCGCGACCGCGAGGTGGTCTGCCACGCCTCGGCCTGGGACTTGGACAATCTCGACGACATCCGCATCAAGATGTGCACCAACGTCAATGGCGACGACTTTTACACCGTCCACCACGAACTGGGTCACAACTACTATCAGCGGGCCTACAAGAACCAGCCGATGCTGTTCCGCAACGGGGCCAACGACGGCTTCCACGAGGCCATCGGCGACTTCGTCGGCCTGTCGGCCCTGACGCCCACCTATCTGAACCAGATCGGCCTGTTGAAGACCACGCCGGGCGCCGAGGAGGACATTCCCTTCCTGCTGAAGATGGCGCTGGACAAGATCGCCTTCCTGCCCTTCGGCCTGATGGTGGACCGCTGGCGCTGGGACGTCTTCTCGGGCGCGACCACGCCGGACCAGTACAACGCCGCCTGGACCGCCGACATGCTGAAGTACCAGGGTCTGATCCCGCCCGGCCCGCGCCCAGCCGGAGCCTTCGACCCCGGCGCCAAATACCATGTGCCGGGCAACACCCCCTACACCCGCTACTTCCTGGCCCATATCTACCAGTTCCAGTTCCAGCGTGCGGCCTGCCGCCAGGCCGGCTGGACCGGGCCGCTGCACCGCTGCTCGGTCTATGGGAACAAGGAAGTCGGCGCCCGCTTCAACGCCATGCTGCAGATGGGTCAGTCCCGCCCCTGGCCCGAGGCGATGCAGGCCTTCACCGGCGAAACGACCAACGACGCCTCGGCGGTGGCGGACTATTTCGCCCCGCTGAACGCCTGGCTGACCGTGCAGAACCGCGGCCATCGGTGCGGCTGGTCGGCCGCCTGACCGAGGCCCCGACCGCCTAACACGGATTAACCGCGACGCTTGAGGCTTCCCTTAACCGTGTGGCGGCAGACTGTCGTCAAGCGGGCGGTCTTCGCCTGTTCGAGGATGACCATGGCGACGGCGCAACGACTGATCGGTTCGACCTTCCGGCGGCTGTGCGGGCTTGCAGCCCGCCTGGGCTCGGACCGGCGCGGCAATGTGGTGATGATGTTCGCCTTCGCCATGCCGCTGCTGCTCATGCTCACCTTCGGCGGGATCGACATCAACCGCATCACCACGGTCAAGGCGCGAATGCAGGATGCATTGGACGCCGCCGCCCTGGCCGCCGCGCGTTCGACCTACACCGAGCCCGCCGATCTGAAGCGGGTGGCCCTGGTGGCGTTGAACGCCAACCTGCGCAACTCCGATGTCGAACCGCTTCAGGACTCTGACTTCACCATCGCCCTGACCGACGATCAGATCGTCGTCGCCGACCTCAAGGTTCGCGTGAAAACCCTGGTCGCCAACATCGTCCTGCCGCCCTATGGCAAGCTTCTGGACGACACCGTCCCGCTGAGCGCCCATTCCGAGGTCAACCGCTCGTCCAAGGACATCGAAGTGGCCCTGGTCCTGGACATCACCGGGTCGATGGCGGGATCGCGGATCGCCAGCCTTAAGGACGCGGCGCGCCAACTGACGACCATCGTCGTCCAGGACCAGCAGGAGCCCTATTACTCGCGCCTGGCCGTAGTTCCCTATTCGACCGGCGTGAACCTGGGCGCGCTCGCCACGACGGCGCGCGGCGCCCCGACCCAGTTCACCACGATCACCAAGGTCGAATGGTCCACGGGCGTGTCCAAGACCATCACCGCCGCGACCAGGGCCAACCCCGGTTTCATCACCGCGAACAACCACACCTTCAAGAACGGCGACTTCGTCTGGATCAAGGACGTGGTGGGCATGACCCAGCTGAACGGCAAGGCCTATCGCGTCGCCAACGCTTCGACCAACACCTTCTCGCTGCAGAGTTGGAACGGATCATCGTGGCAGAACGTCAGCACATCCGGCTACAGCAGCTATAGCCGCAACGGGACCGTGACCGGCTGCCTGTTGTCGGACTGCACGGTCGTCGTCACTTCGCCCAACCATCGCCTTACCGCCACGGACCCGGCGACCGGCGCCCAGTCGGGCGTCCGCATCACCGACGTCGGCGGCATGACCCAGATCAACACCACCTCGTCCACGGCCTTCTGGTCGATCGCCAACGTCACGACCGACACCTTCTCGATCAATCTGGTCGGGCCGACGGCGAGCAACTACACCTCGGGCGGCAAGGTCTGGTGCGGCAACGACGGCTGCCAGTGGCGCATCTACGCCAATACGTCGGGTGCGACGAAGGTCTATCCCATCAGCGACTGCGTCAGCGAGCGGACAGGAACCCACGCCTACGACGACGTCGCGCCCGGGACGGCTCACGTCGGCCGTCAATATCCCAACGCCGGCGGCTCCAACACCAAATGCACGGTGTCGCCCTTGTTGCCTTTGACCGACGACAGGAACGCGATCAACGATCTGATCGGACCGGCCAACAACGCCAGCAAGGGTCTTCAGGCCGACGGCTATACGTCCGCCCAGATCGGGCTGGCCTGGGGCTGGTATGCTGTCTCTCCATCCTTCAACGGTCTGTGGAACGAATTTCCGGCCGCCGACTACAATCCGCGCAAAACGCTGAAGGCGGTCATCCTGATGACCGATGGCGAGTTCAACGCCCCTTATTGCTCGGGCGTTCTGGGCAGCAACGCCTCGTTCGGCGGTTCCGACCGGGCGGCCTGCACCGCGACGAACGGCGAACCCTACGGCCAGGCCAGGGCCCTGTGCGACGCCATCAAGCGCCAGGAGATCGTCCTCTATACCGTCGGCTTCCAGGTCTCGGCCAACAGCACGGCAGGCAAGTTTCTGCGCGACTGCGCCACCAACCCCGCGAACTTCTTCCTTCCCGCCAGCGGCGCGGACCTGACCGAATCCTTCCAGGCCATCGGCCGCGACATCACACGGCTGCGGATTTCCCGCTGACGGTCAGAGCAGTCGGATCTCGCGCAGGCGTTCGGTCAGATAGTCCTCGGCCAGAATGGTCTTGCCCACGTATCGGTCCGGATTGTCCGGCGTGATCGTGCTGGGCAGGGTCTCGATCGGGAAGTCCGGATTGAAGTGCAGGAAGAAGGGCGTCGAATAGCGGGCGAAGCCGCGACGCTCGGGCGCCGGATTGACCACGCGATGGGTCGTCGACGGCAGGACGTGGTTGGTCAGCCGCTGCAGCATGTCGCCGATATTGACCACCAGTGCGCCCGGCGGCGGGGCGATGTCCAGCCATTGGCCGTCCCGGTCCAGCAGCTGAAGCCCGGCTTCTTCGGCCCCGAGGAGCAGGGTGATCACATTGATGTCCTCGTGCGCCCCGGCCCGCACGCCTGGCGCGTCGGCCGGCACCGGCGGATAGTGCAGCATGCGCAGCACGCTGTTGCCCAGCTGGACCTTGTCCTCGAAAAAGTCGTCGCCCAGCTTCAGATAGCGGGCGATGGCGCGCAACACCCGCGCGCCCAGCCGGTCCAGATCCTCGAACATGCCGTACAGATGCTCGCGGAACCCTTCGACCTCGGTCGGCCAGACGTTGTCGCGCATATATTGGCGATAGGGATGGCCGTCCGGCAGTTCCCGGCCGACGTGCCAGAATTCCTTCAGGTCCACGGTCGCGGCGCCCTTGGCCGCCTCGACGCCGAACGGCGTCAGGCCGCGCGCGCCGCCCGTGCCGGGCTGATGGTACTGACGCTTGACGTCTTCGGGCAGGGCGAAGAAGGCCTTGGCGTCGTCGAGGGCCGCGGCGATGCGCGTCTCGTCCAGGCCGTGATCGGCGACGACGGCGAAACCGTAGCGCGCGAAGGAGGCGCCCAGGGCGTCGCTGAAGGCCTGGAAGTCGGTGTCGTACAGGCTCATCGACACGGGGACGATGGCGCGTGATGAGGGGGTTTCTGTCTGGGTCGCGCTCACGGCGTCGTCCTCGTTCTGATCGGGTGCGGCGGTTCCCATACGCCCTTTCCCCGTCGATGTCAGGACACGGCCTTGTTCAGCAACGGTACAGCTTGGAACCTAGACAGTAGGGCCGCGTTTCTGCGCCAGACCGATAAACCGAGAAGGATCTCCTCATGCGCGCCAAGATTATTGTCGCCGGCGTCTCCATCGCCGCCCTGCTGGGCGCCGCCGCCTGCACCACCACCGACCCCTATCGCTCCGCGCCTCAGCGCAACAACACCGGCACGGGCGCCATCGCCGGCGCGGTCGGCGGCGCCCTGCTGGGCTATCTGACCAATACTTCCAACGGCGAACAGGGTCGCAAGAACGCCTTGATCGGCGCGGGTATCGGCGCCCTGGGCGGCGCCGCCGTCGGCCGCTACATGGACAACCAGCAGCGGGCGCTGGAATCCCAACTGTCGGGCAGCGGCGTCGGCGTGGCGCGCCAGGGCGACAATCTGGTCCTGCGCATGCCTTCGGATGTCACCTTCGCCACCAACCAGTCCTCCATCGACGCCCGCTTCATGCCGGTTCTGGACGACGTGGCCCAGGTGCTGCAGCAGTATGACCAGTCCACCATCGACGTGCTGGGCTATACGGATTCAAGCGGCGGCGACGCCATCAACCAGCCGCTGTCGGACCGCCGGGCCAGCAGCGTGGCCTCGGAGCTGGTGCGTCGCGGCGTCATCGCCCAACGCATCTATGTGGCCGGCATGAGCTCGCAGAACCCGGTGGCCTCCAACGCCACGCCGGAAGGCCGCGCCATGAACCGGCGGGTCGAAATCCTGATCCGGCCGTTCCGCGGCTGATCGGATCCGATCTTGTAAATCCACAGGAAGGGCGACGCGCTGCGTCGCCCTTTTTTCTTGCACTAAGCGTCAGTCGAGCTTTCCGCATGGGCGCGCGTCAGGGCCCCAGGGACGCGCCAAAACGTGTTGGGCCCGACACACACCGTTCCGTGACTTGCATCCGCAAATCTGTCGTGGTTGTGCCGAAACAGAGACAGAGAGCAGCGGCAGGACGAACGGGCCATGACGCCGGAACACCGTGAATTCACCGACGGTTTGAAGCTGGCAGGCGTCGCCATCGTCTGCGCGACCCTGACCGCCGTGGTGGTGATCGGCGCCGGCGAGGCGCTTCTGCGTCGAAACGCCGCCTCGGTCGGGGCCGACGCCTCTTCCGCTTCGCCGCCTCACGACGGCTGACCCAGACCATCTTCACCCATAGAAAAACCGCCGCCTCCGGATCGGAAGCGGCGGTTGATCTTGCGACGAGCTTCGTCCGACCTTTGCGATTTCCGGCCCGGATTTTTGCTCCGGGCCGGGTTTCGCTTGGTCTTAGAAGTTGATGTCGATGGTCGCGCGACGGTTGAGCGG
>QFQU01000014.1 GCA_003248965.1 Brevundimonas sp.
ACCTGCTCTTCTTCACGTCCGTCTCCTTTGATGAAACGGACTCTCACTCAAAACGAGGGATCAGGAAGGGGGCGCCTCACCTCGCAGCTTCCTCGTTACGGCGCAGTTCGGCCGCCGCCTCTTGATTGGGCGCATCCGGGATAACCGTGTGTCCGCGAATATCGCGCCCGCCGGTAAGGCCCATACTGGTAGCAGCCTCACGATCAGCTTGGGCCTGAGGTTGCCTCACCGCAGAGGGAGCTGGCCGCATCATCGCGCCATTGACGCTAGAAAGGTCTTTGCCTTGCAACTCGTCGAAGGAAAGATCGGCGAGGCCCGCAACATCCTCAACGGTTTCTAGCTGCGCCTTCGCCTTCTCAGCACCTGTCTGCGCCAGCGCATCAATCGGCAGCAGTGCACTCATAGACAACGCCGACACGAAAGCGGCTACGGCCCCTCCTGCTACAGACCCCATCATTCGCCCTTTCATCCGCGCTCAGCGTCGAATGGTGCATAGATCAGGTGGTGCGTAAATCCAACATGCGGCGACGCTGTATGGGTGCCGAGGGTCTCCGTCAGTCCTGATAATCAACGCGCGCTGGGACGCCTCGGCGATGCTATCCGCGCGCGCAGAAACGAGCGGAGCATGTCGCAGGAAGCGTTGGCTGACGCCGCAGGGATCAATCGGACCCATATGGGCGAGGTCGAGCGCGGCAAGAGGAACGTCAGCCTTGCGGCTCTGATCGGCATAGCAGCGGCGCTGGGCTGCACCGTGTCGTCAATCCTATCCGACGCTGAGATATAGACCGCCGAATTCGCGCGCCGCATCTGTCTCAAAAATCACCCCGTCCCGGCCAGCGGATTACAGCCGCGCTGAGGGGCTCGCCCTCCCGGATGAGCAATCCCCCCAACCGGGATCAAACCATCGCCCCAGCGCCCCGCTTTCCGGCCCTCTCGGCTATCTCAGGTAAGCAGGCGGGGGCGGCAGGGTGAAGCCCGGCACCCGATAGCGCGCCATGCCCTCGACCATCGGTCTGAGAGGATAGTCCCCGCCGTATTTGTCGGCGACCGAACCGCTCTCATGCCCGGTGATCGCGTCGTTTGCCGCCCTATTGGGATCGCACTCACGCCAATGGCGCTTAAAGTTGTGCCGGAATGAGTGGAAGGTGATCTTTTTATCCGACACGCCGCAGACTTGGCGAAGGTGAAGGCCATACCATTTCGACCAGTTGCCGGTAATTACGCCGTAGCGGTCGGGCTTGAGGTCAGGGAAGATGCGAGCCTGCCCCTTGTCGCGAGCAGCATCCACAAAGCGAAGAAAGCCCAGGTCGATAAGCGCCTGATGGATAGGGACACGCCGGTTGCTACTGGGGTTCTTCACCGTCAGGCCGTCTTGCTTATCCTCCGTGATGCGGATGACCCACGCCCTCTGTTCCTTGTCGTCCGCGTCCAGATAGACTTCCTGCAAAATATCCTTCGGCCGAAGCTGGCCCATCTCATTGAGCCGTGCGCCCGTGTAGAGCGCCAGCAATGGAAGCCAATAGGCAGCCTCCCCTGCCCCACGGTTAGGACGCTCGCCTTTGGTGTAGATCCCAGACCCAAACACAGCCTTGAGTTCATCGGCGTCATAGTAGCGACGAGGCGGCGCTTCTCCCTTCATTGACGGGGCCTTCACGGTGGCCGCCGGATCGAGAGGGATTACGTCCTGCTCAACGGCGATCCTGAATAGCGAGCGCAGATGATTGAGGCGGCTATCCACGGTCGCCGGGGCATTCCCCTTGGCGATCAAGTGCGCCCGGAACGCGAGCACATCGGCCTTAGTGATTGCACCTACAGGCTTTTCGCCATTGACGGCGTAGAACATGGCACACGTCCGCCGCCACATATCGACGGACCTCGCCTCCGGGCTACGTTCAGCCGCCCACATGTCGATGAGTTCGGGCAGCATGGGCGTCTTGGTCGCAACGGCGACAGTCGGAGCCACGCCAACCGACGGTAGAGCAATCGCGCCGTCCCCGGTCTGGATGGCACGCAGCGCGTTCCGCATCCCCTCAGCCTTCGCCAGCGGGCCAACCGGCTCAAAGCGCCCGTCGAGGATGGCCTGCTGCACTTCCAGTTCCTCGCCTAACTCAATGGCGAAGTCCTCAAGCCTGTCCTCAGCCGCGTAGCGATCCCGCTTTTTCCTAAGCGCAGCCAAAGCCCGCGAGGCGTAAACCTGCACGTCAACAGGCTCGGCATCGTCGGCCTTGTCAGAGACAGCCTCTCCGCTGGCGATCTTCGCTCGCGCCTCATCGAGAAGCTTGTCTGTCTGGACCGCCTCAATCCGGCACCGCTTGGAAGCCTCGGCGCGGTCTTTTGTCCCGAGAGAAAACGTCAGTTCGCGTTTGCCACCGAAAGCCGGACGCAAATCCTCAGGGATCACTCGACGGAAATAGTAGGTCGCGCCGCGCTTGGTCAGGTAGGTTGGCATAGGGGCTTCATCTGCTCCAGATGTAACACCCACTTGCGATAAGCCCCTGATTTCACGGGAAAGCCAGGCCCCAAAAGGGTCTGGCGGAGACGGAGGGATTCGAACCCTCGGTACCCCTTACAGGGTACGACGATTTAGCAAACCGTTGCCTTCAGCCAGTGCAATCCGGTTCGAGAGAAAGTGGCGACGTTAACGCGCCATAGAGGCGAACCGTGCTCCATGAGCGGCGACCGACACTACGGATGCCGATGCTCGATTACGCCTCACCCCTGGCTGCGACCGCCGCCGGCCCAGGTCGCACCGCGCCTGGCGACGTGGCGCGTGGACCGTTTCGGCCCGAGGTCTGGTTGAATACGCGAGAGCGCTCGGCCGTCCGACTGGCGCCGCACTATTTCCGCACCATCGACGTGCTGTGCGTCCTGGGCGCCTCCCTTCTGGCCCTGTCGGCCGACGGAGCGGCGACGCTGCTGAATCTGACGATGGCGACGGTCCTGCCGGTCATGTTCGGGGCCGTGCTGCTTCTGGCCCTGACCCGCGCGCTGGACCTCTATCGTTTTGGCCGGGATACGACGACGGCGCGGCAGCTGGCTCTGGTCCTGTGGGCCGGGCTGGCGGCGACAGGCGCGGCAGCGGCCCTGGATTGGCTGTGCGGCGGCGCCGGCGGCGGGCTGGAACGCATCGTGGCCTGGGGCACCGGCGTGACCGCCGCACTGGCGGCCATGCACCTGATCTGGACGGCTGTCGTCGGCTATTGGCGGCGCAAGGGCGTGTTGACGCCCAACGTCGTCGTCGTCGGGGCCACCCGGAACGCCGAAGTCCTCATCGCGCGCGCGCTGGAGCGCCGCGACCTGAACGTGCTGGGCGTGTTCGACGACCGCCTGGCCCGATCGCCCAAGGCCGTGACGGGAGTGCCGGTCCTGGGCGACGCCGAGGCCCTGCTGACGCATCGGATGACGCCCTTCATCGACCGGATCGTCCTGGCTATCGACGCCGCCCCGACGCCGCGCATCCGTGAACTGACCCAGCGGCTGGAGGCTCTGCCCAATCCGCTGACGGTTCTGGTCGACACCGAGGCGGGCGGCGAGCGGATGCTGGACCGTCTGGCCGATATGCCGCTGGCGCCCCTGTCGAACGGGGTGAACAAGGACCGGCGCGCGTTCAACAAGCGGCTGCAGGATCTGTTCGTCGGTGGAATCGCCCTGATCGCCGCCGCCCCGATCATGGCCCTGGTCGCGCTGGCGGTGCGATTGGACAGCCCCGGGCCGGTCTTCTTCCGCCAGCGCCGTCACGGCTTCAATCAGGAAGTCATCGTGGTGTGGAAGTTCCGCTCGATGCGTCACGAAGCCGCCGACGCCACCGCCAGTCGGCAGGTCTCGGCCGACGACGACCGGATCACCCGCGTCGGCCGCTTCATCCGCGCCACCAGCCTGGACGAGTTGCCGCAGATCTTCAACGTCCTGTCGGGCGAGATGTCCCTGGTCGGCCCGCGTCCCCATGCCATCGGCATGAAGACCGGCGAGACGGAATCGGCGCGCCTGTTCGCCGAATACGCCCATCGCCATCGCATCAAGCCGGGCATGACCGGCTGGGCCGCGATCAAGGGTTCGCGCGGACCGGTCGACACGGAGGCCCAAGTGCGCGAGCGGGTCCAGTGGGACATCGACTATATCGAGCGCCAGTCCCTGTGGCTGGACCTGTGGATCATGCTGATCACCATCCCCGTGCTTCTGGGCGACCGGGCGGCCGTCAGGTGAGCGAGAAACAAATGTTCTGGCGCGGCGTGTGGGGCTATCTGCCAGCTCAGATCGTCCAGGGCGTCGTCGGTTTCCTGACCATCGTCGTCTTCACCCGCCTGCTCAGCCCGGCGGACTTCGGCCACTACGCCCTGGCCTTTTCGGTCACGACACTGGCCCACACTGCGACCTTCAGCTGGCTGGAGGCGTCGATGGCGCGCTTCTGGGCCGCCGAGCGCACGCCGGAAGGTTTAGCGGCCCATTTCGCCAGCCTCTACCGGACGTCCTTCGCCATCATCGCGGTCTTCGTGCCGGTCGCGGCGCTGACGGTGTGGCTGCTGCCGCTGACGCCGTCGTTCAAGCTGGCGGTCGGCTTCGGGCTTGCGGGGGCGCCGATCCGCAACCTAGCCAAGCTGGCGCAGGAGCGCTATCGCGCGGCGGGCGAGGTGTCCAAGGCCGCCGCCGTGGACATGACCGTTGCGGTTCTCGGCTTTCTGGTCGGGGCCGGCTTCGCCTTCGCCGGCGCCGGCGCGTCTTCCCCCATGCTGGGCCTGATGATCGCGCCCCTGTTCGCCCTGCCCTTCATCCTGCCCGGAGAATTGCGCCGGTCGGTCGGCGGCGCCGTGGATCGGGCCCGGTTGAAGGCCTATGCCGCCTATGGCTATCCCATCGCCGCCTCGTTGACCCTGGCGCTGGTGCTGGCCTCCACCGACCGGTTCCTGCTGGCGGCCTTCATGGATGCGGCGGCGGTCGGGGCCTATCACGCCAGCTACAGCCTGGCGAACCGGACCCTGGACGTGATGTTCATCTGGTTGGGCGCGGCGGGCGCTCCGGCCATGGTCATGGCGCTTGAGCGCGGCGGACGCGAAGCGCTGCGCCAGACGGCCTTGGAGCAAGGATCGACCCTGATCCTGATCAGCCTGCCGGCGGCGGTCGGTCTGGCCCTGGTGGCGCGACCCATGGCGGAACTGATGATCGGCGAACCTTTGCGCGTCGCCGCAACCCTGGTCACGCCCTGGATCGCCGCCTCGGCCTTCCTGTCCGGCATGATCGCCTACTATTTCGGCTTCGGTTTCACCCTGGGCAAGAAGACGGGGCTTCTTCTGGTGACGATGGCCATCCCCGCCGCGACCAACGTCGTGCTGAACCTGGTCCTGATTCCCCGGCTGGGCGTCATGGGCGCGGCCATGGCCACGGCGTTGAGCTTTGCGATAGGCCTGATCGCCTGCCTGATGCTCAGCCGCCGGGCCATCCCCCTGCCCGTGCCGTGTGACAGCCTCATCCGCTGCGGCCTGGCCTCGGCGATCATGGCCGGAGTGGTGTCGCTGCTGCCGCCTCTGGGCGGGCTGGTCGAACTGATAATGGACGCCTCCGTCGGCGGCCTGGTCTATGCCGCCGCGGCCTTGACGTTGAACGCCGCCGGGGTCCGCGATGTACTGATGCGCCTGATCCGAACGCGCCGAGGAGCGCCGGCGTGAGCGCGCATCTTCACGACAATCCGGCCTGGGTGACGGCCGAACCCGTCCTGTCGGTGCTGATCCCCTTCCTTCGGGACGATCCGGAGGCGCTGATCCGTCAGTTGGACCAGGAGCAGACAGCCCTGGCCGGACGCGTGGAGCTGATCCTGCTGGACGACGGCACGGGCGACGCCGCCCTGACCGACCGGCTTCGGGCCGTGCTGGACGGCCTGGCCCTGCCCGCCCGACTGATCACCCTGGCCGCCAACGAGGGTCGCGCCAGGGGTCGCAATCGTCTGACCCAGGCCGCGCGCGGGCGGGCCTATCTTTTTCTCGACAGCGACATGAAACCCGACACGCCGCACTTCCTGCGGACCTGGGCCGATCTGGTCATGACCGACGACCCGTCCGTTGTCTTCGGCGGCTTCTCTCTGGACCAGGCGCCGATCGACGCGCGGTTCGCCGTGCACCGGGCCCTGTCCGGCGCATCCGAATGCGTGCCGGCGACGACCCGCGCCCTGACGCCCGAGAAGTACGTCTATACGTCCAACCTTCTGATCCGGCGCGACGTCTTCGAGGCCGAGGCTTTCGATCCCGCCTTCTCCGGCTGGGGTTGGGAGGATGTGGAGTGGGCCATGCGGGTCTCGCGCCGATTTCCCGTGCGGCACATCGACAATCCCGCGACCCACATGGGCCTGGACACGGTGAAGGACCTGGCGCGCAAGTTCGACCAGGGCGCCGGCAACTTCGCCCGTGTCGTCGCCCTGCACCCCGACATCGTCCGCACCTATCCCAGCTATCGGGCCGCCCGCGCGTTGAAACGCCTGCCCGGCCTGCCGCTGGTTCGCCCGTTGATACGTCAGGCGGCCCAGGCGGACATCCTGCCGGTGCGGGTACGCGCCTTCGCCCTGCGCCTCTATCGCGCCGCCGTCTACGCCCAGGCCGTCTGACAATGCGCAACGTCGCCGTCGTCATTCCCACCCTGCGTCGCCCCGGCAGTCTGGCGCGCGCGTTGCGGTCCGTTTTCGCCCAGACCGGCGCGCTGGACCGGGTCGCGGCTGTCGTTGTCGCCGACAACGACCCGCAAGGGTCCGCCGCCGACCTGGTCGCGCAACTACGCGCCGAGACCGCCCTGCCCCTGATCTACGCCCCTGCCCCCACGCCGGGCGTGGCAACGGCCCGCAACATTGGCCTGACCCACACCGACGCCGCCCTTGTCGCCTTTCTGGACGACGACGAGGCCGCCTCGCCCCGATGGCTGTCCAGCCTTCTGAACGCCCAGGAAACCACCGGCGCCGACGTCGTCTTCGGCCCCATTCGCGGACGCGTGCCGCCCGACACGGGTTGGACGACCGACTATCTGGAACGGTTCTTCGGCCGTGCCGGCCCGGCTGAAACGGGCCTGACCCACGTCACCCACGGCTGCGGCAACAGCCTGATGGTCCGCGCGACGGCCTTGCCCGGCGACGCGCCCTTCGACACTGCGATGAACGAGACGGGCGGCGAGGACGACAAGCTGTTCACCGCCCTGCAGCTTCGCGGCGGCCGCTTCGGCTGGGCGGCAGACGCCTGGGTGGACGAATTCGCGCCGGCTGACCGGGCGACCTTGCGCTACGCCCTGACCCGCGCCTTCGCCTATGGCCAGAGCCCCAGCCAGATGGCGGCGGATCGCGGCGACGTCTTTGGCGTCGTCAAATGGATGCTGGTCGGGCTGGTCCAGACAGCCGTCTGGGGGGTGATCGCCCTGGGTCTGACGATCCTGCGCCGTCCATCGCGGGCCGAGGCCCTGGATCGTGCGGCTCGGGGGCTAGGCAAGGTTCTTTGGACCCGGGGGTTCGAGCCGAAACTCTATGGGAAGGCGATGCTCTCACGCGCCCCGCGCTGATCCCTAGCCCGCCAATCGTTTCAGCAGTGCCGGCGTCCTGTAGGTGGAACGATTCATCACCACCCCGGCGATCCGCCCGCCCACGGCCTCGATCTCGTCGCGCAGGATGACAGGCTCGTTCGCCGCGGTGCTGCCCGCCGCCACGACCAGAACAGTCATGTCGACGAAGGGCGCCAGGATGATCGCCATGTCGTTGCGATCCGCAGCCGGGCAATCCACCACGATGGTGTCCGCGTGCGGCCTCAGCGCATCCCAATAGCGCGGGTCCCCGACCGCCTCGACCCTGTGGCCGGAGCGCAGGGCCTCCATGTGGAAATGCGTGACCCACAGCCGCCCGCCCAGACACGACCGCGCCGTCATCAGCCGGGCCGAGGGCACGGGCTTGCCGTCCCGGCCCGTCACACGCGGGCTAACGGCGTAGAAGGCCGAACCGTCGGGCGAGGCCTGGGCCGGCTTGCCCAACTGGCCGAACCGATCCGGTTCCGACGAAATGGCCTCCAGCTGGCCCTGCTGGGCCAGATCGCCGTCGATCAGCCAGACGGGTTTGCGCGCCCGCACGGCGGCCAGGCGTGCAAACTCCCGCGCCACGGTCGAGACGCCTTCACCCGTCGCGGCCGAGGCGAACTGGATCACGCGCGCGCGATGGGCCGGCGCCGGTCCCAGCGCCGCCCACAGGCCGGCCATTTCAGACGTCAGATCGACCATCGAATCGCTAAGCGCGCTCCCTAACGCCTCAGCTTATCACCTATCGCGCCTTGACGGGCGCAACCGCCAGAACCGGCATGTCCAGGGTCCGACTGACCGATGCCGGGGTGGTGAAGCCCTTGCGGGTGAAGACCCGCAGAAGGCCGACGCACAGGGCCGTGAAGGCTGCGAACAGGAAGACCGCCGCCATCAAAGGAATCTTCAGGCTCTTGCCCGCCACGGGCGGCTGAGCCCGCTCGATCACCGTCACGTTGTCTGCGCCGGCCGCGACCAGGGCATTGTCGGCGCGGCTCTGGGTCTCGCGCTGCTGGAACTCGCGGATCGAGGCGCTCAGCACCTCGCGATTGCCGGCCAGGGTGCTGTTTTCCGACTCCAGAGTGGTCAGGCGTCCCTGCCGTGCGCGGATGTCGGCGAGTTGACGATCCAGGACGGCCAGGCGCGCGGCCAGCGAATCTCGCTCGGCCCGGGTGTTGATGCGCGTGGTCTCCAACTCGGTCCAGACAGGATTGGGGCCGGTGCGGACCTCTTTGGGTCCAACGGCCGTTCCGGTCGAGACATAGGTCTGAAGCTGGGCGATACGCGCCTCGATATCCTTCACCGGCTGGGCGTCGGGCTGGTAGCGCGACAGCAGTTGCTCGCGCTCGGTGCGCAGTTGCAGCACCTGGTCCTGGGCCGAGATGTTCAGATCCTGCTGCAAGGCCACTTCCGGCGGGGTGGCGGCCTGCTGCGCCTCCAGCGTCCGCAGGCGCTGGCTGGTCTGGTTCAACTGGCTCTGGGTCGACATGCGGTCGGCGAAGACGGTCTGATAGGTGGCCGCCAGCGTGGTCTTGGCGGCGGTGAAGTCGCCGATGTTGTTCGAGGTCAGAAAGTTCTCATAAGCGCGGTCCGCCGCGCCCAGCTCGTCCTCGAAGGCCACGCGCTGGCTGGCGATGGCGGGCGTCTTGTCCTGAAAGACCTCGCGGCGATAGGCTAGATACTGCTCGATCACGGCGTTCAGCACCCGCGCCGCCCGTTCCGGATCGTTGGCCTTGTAGGTCAGATGAATCACCGCGCTGCCCGGCGCGGTCCCGATCCCTAGGCTGGAGCCGATCACCTTGCGCGCCGCCAGCTTGGCGGCGTCGGGCGATCCCTTGGGCTGTTCGCCCAAAATGGCGGCCGGCCCCAGCGCCTCCACGACGCGCTGCGCCACTGCGGCCGAGCCCAATATGGCGGCTTCGGAGTTGGCGACCTCGTCGCCCTGGGGCGCCTGGCCCCGTTCGGCGGTGCCGACACGCGGCTGATAGACATATTCCTGGCCCACGCCGGCGAACACCGCGCCCGTGGCGGTATAACTCTTCTTCAACGTCATGGCGGCGGCCACGCCCAGCGCCAGGATCACCACGAAGACGACGATCATCAGCAGCAGTTCGCGCAGCAACAGACCGACGACGTCCAGCACGCCGTAGCGGGGTCGGGTCGATACATAGGCCGCTGAACGCATGAGGTGGGCCGAATCCGCTGAAGGCTGTCCTGACCAACCCTTCGCCCAGCCACGTTAACCAGTCGTTACCTATAAATAGCGAGGGTCGGTTTCAGCGATCCTTGTGCGGGCCGACCGATTCTCATGCATTCAGAACGACGCCTGTTCCTGCTGGCTCTCGGTTCGGCGTCCCTCGCCGCCTCGCTTTCGGCGTGCGGCGGCGGCAACGCCGCGCGAATGCCTCGTCCGGCCGGCGCCGTGCGCCGTGTCGAACAGACCGCGCAGGCCGATTTCCCGACCATTCCCTTCGCCGCATGGACCGACGAAGAACCCGAATATCTGCTCTATCCCGGCGACGAGATCGAGGTGGCGACGCCGACGGCAGCCGAACTGACCCGCACGATGAAGATCGGCCCGGACGGCCGCATCGCCCTGCCCCTGATCGGCCAGGTGATGGCCGCCGATCGGACCTTGCTGGAACTGCAGCAGGCCGTGTCGGCCGCCTACGCCCCGCAACTGCTGCGGCCCGTGGTCGAGGTGACGCTGCGCCAGGCCGGACCGATCCGCGTCTGGGTCGACGGCGAGGTGCGCACCCCGGGGGTGTTTGAAATGACTGGCGATCTGGACGCCTATCAGGCGGTGATCCAGGCGGGCGGCTTCTCGCCGACCTCGCGGCCGGATCGCGTGGCGTTGATCCGGCGGGGTCCGGGCGGAACCCGGATGATGCGGGTGGTGGACCTTCGGCCTCGTCGCGGCGAGGTCGTCGCCCTACGGCGCGGCGACATCCTCTTCGTGCCGCGTTCGACGCTGGGCGAACTTGCCGCCTTCTTCACCCAGGTGCGCGCGGCTCTGCCGATCGGCTTCAGTTATTCGATCAACGGCACGCGCGGCAACGGCTACGCCCAGTTCTAGGGGCGATCAGGCGACCAGCTTGACGACGCCCTGGTCGATGTAGCGGCGCGCGGCCTTCTGGGCCTCGGCGATCTCCTCGCGCTCCATCTCCAGGCTCATCTCGCGGCGATAGACCCGCGCCTCGATCGAGCCCTTCATGGCCGCCAGATTGAAGATCATATGGGCCGAGACCCGGTCCATCGGGCAACCGCCCGAACCGGCCGAATACATCATGCCCAGCTTGAACAGGTCGTCGCCGGACATGTCCGGCGTGGGCAGGGGCAGGCTCTCGGCCTGCGGCTCTTGCGCCAGTTCTTGCGCGTTCATCACCGTTATCTCCCGATCGGGGCCGTTCTGGTCCCGCCTCTGACACGCATCAAATACCGGCGGTTTGAAGTTAATGTTAACGGCGCAAGCCTGTTGCGGGACTTTTCCGTAAGCAGAAGGTGAACCTTTCAAGATGCGTTCAGAAGTTTGAAATATCTTGGAAATCTTTCGTTCACGAACGCTTCGTTCAGACACCTGAGATCGCCTGCCTTCAACCTGACATGACCGTTCAGGAGGCGTTCAGCCGCAAAAATCGATCCTCGATCATCACCCGACCCAAGGCGTCCTCCGACGTCCGGTCCAGAACGGAGATCGAAGATGAACCGCCTGACCAAGGCCGCTGTCGTCGCCCTCGCCCTTTCGACCTCGGCGGTCCCCCTACTCGCCCAGGCGCAGCCGCGACCGCCCGAACCCCGCCACGAACGGCACGATCCGCGCTGGGGCCCCGGCCCCGGTCCCGACCATCGCGGCCCCGGCTGGGATCGTCATCGCGGCCCGCGGCCCGACTATCGCCCTGCGCCGCATCGCGATCGCTGGGATCGCAATGATCCCAACTGGTGGCGCGGACGCTCGGACTTCCGCAGCTACAACGGTCCGCGCGCGGGCTACTGGTACGCGCCCAGCTACGGCTACTATCGGGTCGAGCCGCGCTACTCCAACTATCGCTGGCGCACCGGCGGCTACCTGCCGGCCCCGTACCGCACCTACTATGTGCGCGACCCGTATTTCTATGGGCTGAGAGAGGCGCCGCGCGGCTATCGCTACGTTCACGCAGGCAACGACATCCTGTTGATCGCCGTGGCCACGGGCCTGATCGCCAGCGTCCTGTCGAACGTCTACTAAGGCGCGTCGGCGCCTGGAATCCCGGCCCCCGCGATCCCCTCGCGGGGGCTTTTTCTTGCGCATTTCGATCCGAAACGGTGTTCAGCCAGGGTTCATCGAGACGGCGCGATCCTTGCCTCAAGCCGCCGGTTTCCGGCGTGCAGGAACGAACGACCATGAAACGCCTACTGATGGCCTTCACCGCTATCGCCGCCGTCGCCGCCCCCTTGGCTGCGGCGCTGCCCGCCCTCGCGCAAGAAGAGCCGACCCCGCCCTCGCGCGAACGCCCGATGCGCGAGCGTGAGCGCGGTCCACGCCCCGAAATCACCCGCGACGCCGATGCGCCGACGATGATCGAACGCGCCCGCCCTCGTCCAGAACGAACGGATGCCGAAACCCCTCGACGTAATCCACCCGAGCGGCCGCAGGGCGGCTGGAACCGGCCTGACCAACCACGTCCTGAACGGCCTGAGCGACCCGAAGGCTGGAACCGTCCCGAACAGCCCCGCCCCGAACGTCCCGAGCGGCCGGAAGGATGGAACCGGCCTGATCGACCCGACCGCCCAGGCGGCTGGAACAGACCTGATCGGCCACGCCCCGAACAGCCCGGTCCCAACAGGCCCGACAGACCAGGCGCCTCGCGCCCCGACCGGCCGGATCAGGAGTGGAACCGACCGGACCGCCCTGGTCGGCCAGGCAGCGGCTGGAACCGGCCGGATCGGCCCGACCGGCCTTCGACCCGCCCCGGCCAGCCCGGCCGTCCCGGCTGGGACCGCGGTCCGGATCGTGATCGCCGTCATGAGGAGTTTCGCCGTCGCTTCGACAGCGATCAGTGGCGGCGTGACTTCTATCGCAACCATCGCTCCGACTGGTGGCGCAACGATCGCCGGTTTCGCGGCTACACCGGCGTTCGGGTGGGCTTCTACTTCGCCCCGGGGTGGGGCTACTACAGCGTCCCGCGCTCGTATTGGGGACGGTCGTGGTCGGTCGGCCAGTATCTGCCGGATGTCTTCTGGCGCTATCAGCTGAACGACTGGCGCACCTATGGCCTGGGTTATCCGCCCCCCGGCACGCGATGGGTTCTGGTCGACAACTCGATCTATCTGATCGACGATTTCGACGGCTATATCATCGAGGTCGTGCGCAACGCCTGGAGCTGGTAGCCTAGACGACAGAGGCCCGGAGATCGCTCTCCGGGCCCTTTTTCCGATGGAATTCCAGCGTCGCGGGAGCAGATCTTAAAGCCCCAGCTTGGTCTTCAGAATGTCGTTGACGGCGGCCGGATTGGCCTTGCCGCCGGTCGCCTTCATCACCTGACCAACGAACCAGCCGATGGCCTGGGGTTTTTCGGCCACAGCCGCCGCCTTGTCCGGGTTGGCGGCGATGATCTCGTCCACGGCCTTTTCGATGGCCCCGGTGTCCGTGACCTGTTTCAGGCCGTGCTTCTCGACCACCTCGGCCGGCGAACCTTCGCCGTTCCAGACGTGGTCGAAGACTTCCTTGGCGATCTTGGACGAGATGACGTTCGTCTCGATCAACTCCACCAGCTGCGCGACATGCGCCGCCGGCAGCGGATTCTCGCCGAAGTCCTTGCCCTCGGCGGCCAGGCGCGCCGACACCTCGTTCGTGACCCAGTTCGACACCAGCTTGGCGTCGCGGCCCTTGGCGGCGGCTTCGAAATAGTCCGCCTTGGCCTGTTCCGAAATCAACACGATGGCGTCGTACTGCGACAGGCCGTAATCGGCCATCAACCGCTTGCGCTTGTCGTCCGGCAGTTCGGGCAGCGACGCCTTGATCTCGGCGATCCAGGCCTCTTCCAGGTCCAGCGGCAGCAGGTCGGGATCGGGGAAGTAGCGATAATCCTGCGCCTCCTCCTTGGACCGCATCGAGCGCGTCTCGCCGGCCGTCGGATCGTACAGGCGCGTTTCCTGAATGATCGAACCGCCGTCCTCCAGGATCTCGATCTGGCGACGCGCCTCATACTGGATCGCCTGAGAAATGAAGCGGAAGCTGTTGACGTTCTTGATCTCGCAGCGCGTCCCAAGATAGCCGAAGTCGCCCGTCTCCTTGAACTTGTCGTAGTTGCCGGCCCGGCACACCGACACGTTCACGTCCGCCCGCAGATTGCCCTTCTCCATGTCCCCGTCGCAGGTGCCCAGATAGATCAGGATGGTCCGGATCTTCTTCACATAGGCCACCGCCTCGTCCGGCGTGCGCAGGTCGGGACGCGACACGATCTCCATCAGCGCCGTGCCGGCCCGGTTCAGATCGACATAGCTCTCGGTCGGGGACAGGTCGTGGATCAGCTTGCCCGCGTCCTGCTCCAGGTGCAGCCGTTCGATGCCGACGTTGAAGAAGCTGCCGTCCTCGGCCTCAACCTCCACCACGCCCTCGCCCACGATGGGATAGTAGAGCTGGCTGATCTGATAGCCGGTCGGCAGGTCGGGATAGAAGTAGTTCTTGCGGTCGAACTGGCTGCGCCTGTTGATCTGCGCGCGCAGGCCCAGGCCCGTTTTCACCGCCTGCTCGACACAGTGCTTGTTCAACGTCGGCAACATGCCGGGGAAGCCCGCGTCCACCAGCGACACCTGCTCGTTCGGCCCTGCGCCAAAGCCGACGGCGGCCCCGGAGAACAGCTTGGCCTTGGACGCCACCTGAGCGTGGATTTCCAGCCCCATGACGATTTCCCAATCGCCGGTGCGGCCCTTGATGGTTTTCGCGTTCGAAACAGTGTCGGTCATGCGCCCGTCCTAGCGCCCTCGTCGGCGACGAGAAAGGGGGCTGTCTTGATGATGTCGCGAAAGGCGCTCAACTTCCGTCTCTCAACGGAGATTTCCATGATCAAGACCCTGTTCGCCGCCGCTGCGGCCTCTCTTCTGGCGGTCGGCGCCGCCTCGGCCCAGACGACGCCCGCCCCCGCGACCGGGCACGAGCATCACGCCGATCAACATGCCGCCCGTCCCACCATCGACAGCACCATCGAGGCGCTGGTGGCCGACCCGGCGACCAAGGCCGTGCTAGACAAGCACCTTCCCGGCATCGACCGCCACCCCGCCTACGCCCAGTTCAAGGGCATGACCCTGCGTCAGGTCGCGCCCTTCTCTCAGGGCAACATCACCGACGCCAAGATCGCGGCCATCGACGCCGACCTGAAGGCCATACCGGCCGCCTGATCGCGGTTCCGGCGCAAAGTTAAGGGGCGGCCGGATCGTCCGGCCGCCCCCTTTTCATGCCTGATCGATGTCGGATCAGTTGATGGTCATCACCACCCGGCCCTCGATCTGGCCCTTGTGCATGCGCTGGAAGATGTCGTTGATGTTCTCCAGCGGCTCGACCGCGACCGTCGCCTTGACCTTTTCGTCGGCGGCGAACTGAAGCGCCTCCTGCAGGTCCAGCCGCGTGCCCACGATGGAGCCGCGCACCGTCGTTCCGTTCAGCACCATGTCGAAGATCGACAGCGGGAAGTCGCCGGGCGGCAGGCCGTTCAGGGCGATGGTCGCCCCGCGCGAGGTCATGTTGACCGCCTGTTCGAACGCCTTGGGCGAGACAGCCGTGACCAGCACGCCCTGGGCGCCGCCGTCCGTCTGGGCCTTGATGTCGGCGGCGGGATCGTTGGAGGTCTTGGCGTTGACCGTGACGGTCGCGCCCAGCCGTCGCGCCAGGTCCAGCTTGGCGTCGTCCACGTCCACGGCCGCGACGTTCATGCCCATGGCCTTGGCGTACTGCACCGCGACGTGGCCCAGACCGCCGATGCCCGAAATGACCACCCAGTCGCCCGGCTTGGTGTCCGTCATCTTCAGCCCCTTATAGACCGTTACCCCCGCGCACAGGATCGGGGCGATGTCGGTGAAGCTGACGTTGGCCGGCAGATGACCGACGTAGTTCGGATCGGCGATGGCGTATTCGGCGAACCCGCCATTGACGGAATAGCCGGTGTTCTCCTGCTCGTGGCACAGGGTCTCCCAGCCGCCGAGACAATGTTTGCAGTGGCCGCAGGCCGAATAAAGCCACGGCACGCCCACCCGGTCGCCTTCCTTGACCAGCTTGACCCCCGCGCCCACGGCCGAGACGTAGCCGACGCCTTCATGGCCGGGAATGAAGGGCGGGTTCGGCTTGACGGGCCAGTCGCCCTCGGCGGCGTGCAGGTCGGTGTGGCAGACGCCGGAGGCTTCGATCTTGACCTGGATCTGGCCTGGGCCCGGCTGGGGCACGGCGACTTCCTCTATGGTCAACGGCTTGCCGAACTCGCGCACGACGGCGGCCTTCATGGTCTTGGTCATGGAACGTCTCCTCGATTTCATGGGAAGGCGACGGACGGGCCGAAAGCAGGAGATCGGCCCGTCCGCCGGGGAGTTTCGCACGCCCTGGGAGTGGTTCAGCGCGCAGGGCGAAAGATGGCCGATCCGAAACCGGCCATCCTTGATTCAGATTAGAAGAAGCCCAGCTTGTCGGGGCTGTAGCTGACCAGCAGGTTCTTGGTCTGCTGATAGTGGTCCAGCATCATCCGGTGGTTCTCACGCCCGATGCCCGACTTCTTGTAGCCGCCGAAGGCCGCGTGGGCCGGATACTGGTGATAGCAGTTGGTCCAGACCCGTCCGGCCTGAATGGCGCGGCCCGCGCGATAGGCGGTGTTCATGTCGCGCGACCACACCCCGGCGCCCAGGCCGTATTCGGTGTCGTTGGCGATGGCGATGGCCTCTTCCAGCGTCTTGAAGGTGGTCACGGCCAGGACGGGGCCGAAAATCTCCTCTTGGAAGATCCGCATGTTGTTCGTGCCCTTGAACACCGTCGGCTCCACATAGAAGCCGCCGGACAGATCGTCCTTCAGCACCGCCTGTTCGCCGCCGGTCAGGACTTCGGCGCCCTCGGCCTTGCCGATGTCCAGATAGCCCAGGATTTTCTTGAGTTGCTGGTCCGACGCCTGGGCGCCGACCTGGGTTTCGGGGTCCAGCGGGTCGCCCTGCTTGATCGCCTTAACCCGCGCGATCGCCTTCTCGATGAAGGCGTCATAGATGTCCTCATGCACCAGCGCCCGGCTGGGGCAGGTGCAGACCTCGCCCTGGTTCAGGGCGAACATGGCGAAGCCTTCCAGCGCCTTGTCCAGGAAAGCGTCGTCGTGATCCATCACATCCTTGAAGAAGATGTTCGGCGACTTGCCGCCCAGTTCCAGCGTGACCGGAATGATGTTCTGAGTGGCATATTCCATGATCTTCTGACCGACGGCGGTGGAGCCGGTGAAGGCGATCTTGGCGATGCGCGGGTTGGTGGCCAGCGGCTCGCCAACCTCGACGCCGGTGCCCGACACGATGTTCAGCACGCCGGGCCGCAGCAGGTCCTGGATCAGCTCGACCACCATAAGGATGGAGGCCGGGGTCTGTTCGGCCGGCTTCAGCACGATGCAGTTGCCCGCCGCCAGGGCCGGGGCGATCTTCCACGCCGCCATCAGGATCGGGAAGTTCCAGGGAATGATCTGACCCACCACGCCCAGCGGCTCGTGGAAGTGATAGGCGACGGTGTCGTTATCCAGCTCGGAAATCCCGCCTTCCTGCGCACGGATGCATCCGGCGAAATAGCGGAAGTGGTCGATGGCCAAGGGGATGTCGGCGGCCAGGGTCTCACGCACGGGCTTGCCGTTGTCCCAGGTCTCGGCCTCGGCGACCGCCTGAAGATTGGCTTCGATCCGGTCGGCGATCTTGTTCAGGATCAGGGCGCGCTGGGCGGGGCTGGTCTTGCCCCAGGCGTCCTTTGCAGCGTGGGCGGCGTCCAGCGCCAACTCGACGTCGGCCGCGTCCGAACGTGCGACTTCGCACAGGACGCGGCCGTTCACCGGGGAGGTGTTCTCGAAATAGCGACCGTTGACTGGGGCGACCCATTGGCCGCCGATGAAGTTGTCATAGCGCGCCTTGTATTTGGGGGTGGCGGCGCGGGTGAATTCGGGCTTGGTCATGATGGCTTCCTGACGTGTTCCTCGGGCGTCTCTTGTCGACGTCGTTGGGACCGGAGGCTCGGCCTCGCAGGGCGCGCGCGCCAGACCGGCGCTTCATGGTGCGCTGCAAACCTGTCGCAGGTTTGCGACAGGTCGGTTCAGTGAGCGGCGCCCACCAAGCCCAGCCGGTGCAATTTGCGATGCAGGGTCGCGCGGCTGACGCCCAGGCCCCGCGCCGCCGCCGACACATTGCCGTTGTTCAGCGCAAGCGCCCGCCGGACCGCCCCACGCTCGGCCTCCAGCAGGTCCGCCTCGATTGAGCCGCCGCCCAGAACCTCCGACGCCGCCAGCTGTCCCGCGATCCGCTCGTCCGTGATCGACAGCGCGAGGCGCGCCGCTCGCGTCGCCCCGACCACCAGATCGTCGCGGTCCACCGCCAGCAGGGCCGCCGTGTTGCGCTCGGCCGCATCCCCGGCCAGCACGATCCGGGCTTCGGAAAAGGCCTTGCGGAAGCCCTGGGCCTCGATGGCGCGCGCCGCATCGGCTACGGCGGCGGTGATCAGGCCCAGCATGGCCTCGGTCTGGTCCGCCCGGCACGACGACACGTCCAGGGCCCCGGCCAGCCGCCCCAAATGGTCGTAGATCGGATGGCTGGAACAGCTCAGGCCGATGTTGCGCGCATGGAAATGCTGGTCGCGGTGGATGGTCACAGGCCGCTTTTCGGCCAGGGCCGTGCCGATGCCGTTGGTGCCCTCCACCGCCTCGGACCAGACGGCGCCGGGCCAGAGGCCCCAGCGATGGAAGGTGTCGTCGTCGCTGGCCATGCCGCGGCGCTCGACCGGCACGCCCGAGGCGTCGCATAGCAGGACGCAGCATCCGGCGTCGCCCACGGCCAGGAACAGCCGGTCCAGCACGCCCTGCGCCGCCTGCGTCACCGGCTCCATCGCCTCGCGCGCGGCCCGAAGCTGGCCCTCCGTCAGGGTGACGACCTGACCCTGGCTTTCAGGGTCCAGTCCATACAGGGTCATCGACCGGCGCCACGACGCCGCCAGCGCCGACCGGGCCGGACCGGCCCCGTCGTCCAGCACCTGTTTGATCAGGCTGCGGTGGTCGTTTCCTGCGCGCTCGCCCATGCTCGGCTCCCAAAGGCCTCGTCGTCGGGAGCCATCAGACGCCCGCTGGATGCGGGCGTCAATGCGACCTTCCTACGCTGGGCGGCCTACCACCAGCGGCCCGGCTTGGCCGTGAAGCCCGCCGCGCGTTCCAGCGCCGCCCCGACCTGGAAGACCGTGGCCTCGTCCAACGCCTTGCCGATGACCTGAAGACCCAGCGGCAGACCGCCGGCGTCCACGCCCGCCGGCACCGAAATGCCCGGCAGGCCGGCCAGATTGGTCGTCACCGTGAAGACGTCGTTCAGATACATGGTCAGCGGGTCGATCTGCTTGTCGCCCAGCGCAAACGCAGCCGACGGCGTCGACGGCGTCAGGATGGCGTCCACCTGGCCCCAGACATTGTCGAAGTCCTCGGCGATGCGGCGACGCACCTTCAGCGCCTTGACGTAATAGGCGTCGTAGAAGCCGGCCGACAGCACATAGGCGCCGATGGTCAGGCGACGCTGGACCTCCTTGCCGAAGCCCTCGGCGCGCGAGGTCGCATACAGGTCGTCCAGCGACTTGAAGTCCTCCGCCCGATGCCCGAACCGCATCCCGTCGTAGCGAGCCAGGTTCGACGAGGCCTCGGCCGGCGCCACGATATAGTAGGTCGGCAGGGCGTATTTGGTGTGCGGAAGGCTGATCTCGACGATCTCGCAACCCGCGTCCTTCAGCCAGGCCACGCCCTGATCCCAAAGGGCTTGAATCTCGGCCGGCATCCCATCCACGACATATTCGCGCGGCACGCCGATGCGCAGGCCCTTGACCGACTGGCCGACCGACTTCGTCCAGTCGGGCGTGGCGATGTCCAGGCTGGTCGAATCCTTGGCGTCGAACGAGCACATGGATTGCAGCAGCAGGGCCGCATCCTCGACCGTCTTGGTGATCGGCCCGGCCTGATCCAGCGACGAGGCGAAGGCCACCATGCCGAAGCGGCTGGCGCGGCCGTAGGTCGGCTTGATCCCGACGGTGCCGGTGAAGGCGGCGGGCTGGCGGATCGAGCCGCCGGTGTCCGACGCGGTCGCGGCCAAGCATAGGTCCGCTGCGACGGCGCAGGCCGAACCGCCCGACGAACCGCCCGGCGTCAGATCGGCGTTGGAACCGTTCGACTTCCACGGATTCTTCACCGGACCGAAGGCCGAGGTCTCGTTGGACGAGCCCATGGCGAACTCGTCCATGTTCAGCTTGCCCAGCATGACGGCCCCGTCGCGCCACAGATTGGCGGTCACGGTCGATTCATAGGGCGGAACAAACCCACGCAGCATGTTGGAGCCTGCGGTGGTCTGAACGCCCTCGGTGCAGAACAGGTCCTTGATGCCCAAGGGCGCGCCTTCCAGCACGCCCCCCTCGCCCGCCGCCAGACGGGCGTCGGAGGCCTTGGCCATCTCCAGCGCCTTGTCCGCCGTCACGGCGACATAGGCGTTAAGCGTCGGATTGGCGGCTTCGATATTGTTCAGGAAGGCCTGGGTGATTTCGGCCGAGGTGAATTCCTTGGCCTTCAGCCCATCGACAGCGCCCTTCAGGGTCAGTTTGGTCAGGTCGCTCATATTATTCGACCACCTTGGGCACGACGAAGAAGCCATCGGCCGACTTCGGAGCGTTGGACAGGACGGCGTCGCGCTTGTCGCCGTCGGTGACCACATCGTCGCGCAGGCGCAAAGGCTGGGCCACGTTCGAGGTCATCGGCTCCACGCCTTCGACGTCCACCTGATCCAACTGTTCAATCCAGTTCAGGATGCCGTTCAGCTCCTGCGCCAGCGGCTCCAGCCGGTCCTCGGGGGTCTTGATGCGGGCGAGATACGCAACCTTGCGCACCGTCGCGGCGTCGATGGCCATGCGGCCCTCCAGTCATGCGAGATCAGGAGGCGGTGACTAGCGGTCCGTGTCCGGATTCACAAGGTTTGCTCAGTCGGTCCGCGCCACGGAGACCGTATTCGGCGGCGCCCCGCCGCTCCAGCCGTAGTCGACATGGACATGACCCGTGCGTCTGACGATCTCGTCGCCCGCGCCCGCAACCTCCTCGCGCGTCTCGATCACGATCCGGCCCTGTCTGGCTTCGACGACCTTCCAGGCGGCGAAATCGCCCAGCGGATAGACGCGCCAGCCGTCCGCCGGACCGGCGAACAGACCCAGGTAGGTGACAAGGCCGTTCACCGCCGGACCGCCGCCGGAAACGCTGAACACCTTGGCGTTCAAACGCGGCATGGCGTGAAACTGCGAGACGCTGGCCGCCTCCTGCAAATCATCGGGCGCGACGGCGGACACGGGAAGGCCGGCGCAGTAGGGCGCGTAGGCGCGCGGGTCACGGTCATCGGCGTGGGTGCGCTCGCCTTCGGTCGGCTCGCCGGCGCCTTGTGTTCGCTACAGGCCGAAACCCCCAGGAGGGCGGTCAGGATCAGGATGCCGCGCGTCATGACGCCACCATCGCCTTTGACTTCCCGGCGCGCCAGTCCTAACCGCAGGCCGTGCCCGTTCTCGACCTCCTAGACATGCCCGCCGCCTGCCCGCCCGACACGCCGTGGATGGGCCTGGATCTGGGCGAGAAAACCATCGGGGTGGCGGTGTCGGACGCCACGCGTCTGATCGCCTCTCCGCTGGAGCTGATCCGCAAGTCCAAGTTCACGCTGGAAGCCGAACAGCTGTTCAAGCTGATGAACCACCGCAAGGTCTCGGCCCTGGTCATCGGCCTGCCGGTCAATATGGACAGTACGGAAGGCCCCCGCGCCCAGTCCTGCCGCGCCTTCGCCCGCAATCTGGAGCGGCTGCGGCCCGTCAACGTCGCCTTCTGGGACGAGCGGCTGTCGACGAGTGCGGTCGAACGCTTCCTGATCGAGGACCTGGACCTGAACCGCAAGCGCCGCGCCCAGGTCGTGGACCGCACCGCCGCCGCCTGGATTCTGCAAGGCGCGCTGGATCGAGTTCGGGATCAGGCGAGCTGGATTTGAGCGGGCTGCTCGCCGGCGTCGTGCCGGTCTTTCTGATGATCGCCCTGGGCTACGGCTTGCGAAAATCCGGCTTCCTGCCCGACGAGGCCTGGCGGCCGATCGAGAAGCTGTCGATCAACATCTTCTACCCCAGCTTCCTGATCCCCGCGATCTGGCACGCCGATCTGGCGGGCGGCGGCGCGACGGTCGCGGGCGCGGCGGCGGTGGGCGCCACCCTGATGGTGGCGGCGGCGACCCTGGCGGCCAAGCCTCTGATCACCCTGGACGGTCCGGCCTACACCAGCGTCTTTCAAGGCGTGATCCGCTGGAACAGCTTCGTCTTCGTGCCGGTGATCCAGTCGATCTACGGCTCTGAGGGCACAGCCCTCGCGGCGGTCGCCATCGCCTTCATCATTCCCGTGACCAACATCGCCTGCGTCGCCGTCCTGGCCAAATGGGGCTCGCTGCAACGCGAGCCGTCCGTCGTCGGCCTGATCAAGTCGATGCTGGCCAATCCGATCCTGTTGGCCTGTCTGATCGGTCTGGCGCTGAATTTCCTGCGCGCGCCTTCGATCCCGGGCCTGTCCGACACCATGAGCCTGCTGGGAGCCGCCGCCCTGCCCCTGGGTCTGATCGTCGCCGGCGCGGGTCTGTCCTTCGCGGAGGTCAAGCGCCGCCGCGTCGCCATCGCCGCAGTCACGGTGGTCAAGCTGGGCGTCATGCCGCCCCTGATGTGGTTCATCGCCTGGGCGCTGGGCGGCGACAGCCTGGCGCAGGGCATCGCGCTGATCTGCGGGGCGGCGCCGGGGTCGGCGGCCTCCTATGTCCTGGCGCGCCAGATGGGGGGCGATGCGCCCTTGATCGCGGGCGTCATCGCCCTGACCACAGTCGCCAGCGCCTTTGTCATCCCGCTGCTTCTGGCCCTGTTCCAATTCGCCTGAAGAACCGCGACGACTGGCGTTTCGGACGACTCCCGCCTATAGCCGCGTCTCGATGACCCAGGCCGCCCCCGTCACCGATCAGACCATCCGCGAGCGGCTGGTTCCGTTTCCCAAGGCCCATTTCCTAGCCGCCTCGGACCTGAACCCTTTCGTCACGCCGCAACTGCTGGACCTGGGCGACGCTTTCGTGGATTTCAATCGCCAGTCGTCCAAGGCGCTGGATCTGCTCCACGGCCGCACGGTCGTGAACCTGTTCTTCGAGAACTCCACCCGCACCAGTTCCTCGTTCGAGATCGCGGCCAAGCGTCTGGGGGCCGACGTCGTCACCATGCCGGTCGCCTCGTCCTCGGTGAAGAAGGGCGAGACCCTGATCGACACGGCGGTCACGCTGAACGCCATGAAGCCGGACATTCTTGTCATCCGCCATTCGGCGTCGGGCGCGGCGGAACTGCTCAGTCAGAAGGTCGGTTGCGCCGTGGTCAATGCGGGCGACGGCCGCCACGAACACCCGACCCAGGCCCTGCTGGACCTTTTGTCCCTGCACCGCGCCTTCGGCGATGTGACCAGTTTGACCGTCGCCATCTGCGGCGACATCACCCACAGCCGCGTGGCCCGCTCCAACGTCGCACTGCTTCAGATGATGGGCGCGCGGGTGCGCCTGATCGGCCCGCCGACCCTGGTGCCGGGCGACGCCGACCGCTGGGGCTGCGAGGTGTTTCACGACATGCGCGAGGGGCTGCAAGGCTGCGACGTGGTCATGATGCTGCGGCTTCAGCTTGAGCGAATGGCCGGCGCCCTGGTCCCCTCCACGCGCGAATACTTCCGTTTCTGGGGTCTGGACCGCGAGAAACTGGCCTGGGCCAAACCCGGCGCCAAGGTCATGCACCCCGGTCCGATGAACCGGGGCGTCGAAATCGATTCCGACGTCGCCGACGACCTGTCTGTCTCGCTGATCCAGGATCAGGTCGAGATGGGCGTCGCCGCCCGCATGGCCGTCCTAGCCTCCCTCTCCGCCCGTTGGGGAGACGCCCGATGACCACCGTCGCCATCCTCAACGCCCGCCTGCTCGATCCCGCCACCGATTATGACGGCCCCGGAAGCCTCCTGATCCAGGATGGTCGGATCAGCCGTGTCATTCACGGCGCCGCGCCCGACCTGGCGGCCGACCGTATAGTCGACGCTGACGGCCTGTGCCTCGCCCCCGGCCTCATCGACATACGGGTCAAGACCGGCGAACCCGGGGCCGAGCCCAAGGAAACGCTGAAGTCCGCCAGTCTGGCCGCAGCCGCTGGCGGCGTCACCACCATCGTGGTCCAGCCCGACACCGATCCCGCCGTCGACGACCCGGCCATGGTCGATTTCATCCAGCGGCGCGGCGCCGCCCTGAACCTGGTCAATGTCCGCGCCGCCGGCGCCGCGACCAAGGCCCTGGACGGCCAACGCATGGCCGAGATCGGCCTGATGGACGAGGCCGGCGCTCTCTATTTCACCGACGGCGACAAGGTCGTCGTCAACAGCCGCACGCTGCAACGGGTGATGAGCTACGCCGCCGCGTTCAATGCGCTGATCGCCTGCCGCCCATCCGACCCCTGGCTGACCGAAGGCGCCGTCGCCGCCTCCGGCGAACTGGCCACGCGCCTGGGCCTGTCCGGCAGCCCCGCCATCGCCGAACGTATCGGGCTGGAGCGCGACCTGGCCCTGGTCGAACAGACCGGCGCCCGTTTCCTGGTCGACCAGATCTCGACCGAAGGCGCGCTGGAGACCCTGGCCCGTGCCCGCGCCAAGGGGCTGGAGGTCGCCGTCAGCGTCTCGATCAACCACCTGTGCTTTAACGAGGTGGACATTGGCGACTATCGCACCTTCTACAGGCTGGACCCGCCGCTGCGTTCAGAGGCCGACCGTCAGGCCCTGATCGAGGCCGTGCGCGACGGCCTGATCGACGTCATCACCTCGGCCCACGCCCCCGCCCCCGCCGAAGACAAGCGCCGCCCCTTCGCCGAGGCCGCGCCCGGCGCCATCGGTCTGGAAACCCTGTTGCCCGCGGCGCTGACCCTGCACCATGAAGATGGTCTGGACCTGCTGGACGTGCTGCGTCCCCTGACCCAGGGCCCGGCCGCCCTCTTGGGCCTGGACGCCGGCGTCCTGGCCGAAGGCGCGCCCGCCGACCTCGTCCTGTTCGATCCTGGCGCCCCGATCATCGTCGATGCCGACGCCCTTCACTCCAAATCCAAGAACTCCCCGTTCGACGGCCGCAGGCTTCAGGGCAAGGTCGTCGGCACATGGGTCGCGGGCCGAAAGGTTCACTGAACGCTCCGACTTTTCGCCGATGTCCGAGCGATGGAGCACGCATTGAAATCGCGCCGCTACCGGGCTTGGCGGTCCGCCCCATCGTCGTGGCCGACGAAGCCTGCCTGACCACCGCCTCTGTCGGCTTCACCTGGGCGGCTCAGCGCAACCTAGCCCGACCGCGCGCACGTCGCCGCCCTGGCCACCTCGGCGCCCAGCACCGACTTGACCGCCAGGGGCGTGTCCGTGGCGATCACCGTCACCCCCTGGCGCACCAGATCGCGATATTCCGACACGTCGCCGTCGGCCGCATAACGGTCGTCGCGCCGCGTTCCATCCGGCCCCAACGTTCCGAACTGAACCTCGACGCCCCGATCCCGCAGGGCGCGCCACAGCCTCGGCCGTTCCTCGCGCGTGCCGGTCCAGGCCAGAATCTGTGCGGGGTTCAGGCCGGTCAGGTCGTCCATTCGATTGACTCCGGCCGAGATCATCATCTCCGGCGCCAAGGCCGCCACCGCCTGGGCGTCGGCGTCGTTATAGGTGATCAGGATGACCCGTCCGCCGGCTCCAGAGCGCCGAACCTCATCGATCACCGCCCGCGCCAGATCGATCGTGCTGCCACCCTCGGCGGGCTTCAGGTCGATGGCGGCGATGGCGCCGACCCGGCCGGCGGCGTCGAGCGCCTCGGCCAGGGTGGGCGGCGCGGCCTGCGTCACGGCGCCGTTCGAGGCCTTCAGGCGCGTCCGTTTGATCTGCGTCAGCGTCAGATCGCCCACGCGGCCATGGCCAGTGGTGGTCCGGTCCATCGTCTCGTCGTGCATCAGGACCAAGCGACCGTCGCGCGTCAGAACCGCATCCAGTTCCAGAATCGCGCCCGGAATGGCGCGCCCCGTGGCCTCGATGGCGGCGATGGAGTTCTCGGGCTGGTCAGGGGCCGAAACCGCCCGGTGCGCCGAAATAGCCACGCCGCCCTCGCGTACGCAGTCGAAATAGGCCGCCAGCACCGGTGGCCCATCGGGCGTCGGCAGATTTGCGGGCGCCGCAACACAGCCTGCGGTGGCGACCAGGGCCGTCACGACGGACAGAAGAGCGACAGGACGGGAAGGGGCGCGCATAGACGGTCTCCGGGTTCGAAGGGGGACATGCGGCGAGCGGCCGCAGCGGGTCAAGAGGTCGGATCGCCCTTGCTCGCGGGCGCGCACCGACGCATTTTGCCCCGACAATACGCGGGGAGCGAATCAAAGTGCAGGATCTTGTCGGCCCCGCGATCGGGACCTTGGCGCTGGTCGCGCTTGGCGGCTACCTGCTCGGCTCCATTCCTTTCGGCGTCGTCATCACCCGCGCAGCGGGCGCCGGCGACGTGCGCAACATCGGTTCGGGCAACATCGGCGCGACCAATGTGCTGAGGACCGGACGCAAGGACCTGGCCCTGGCCACTCTGCTGCTGGACGCCGGCAAGGGCGCTGTCGCCCTGCTGATCGCGCGGCATCTGTTCCACAGCGAACTGGCTGGGGCCATCGCGGGCGGCGCCGCCTTCCTGGGCCATCTGTTTCCGTTCTGGCTGGGCTTCAAGGGTGGCAAGGGCGTGGCCACCTTCTACGGCCTTCTGCTGGCGGCGGCTTGGCCGCTGGGTCTGATGGCCGGAGCGGTCTGGCTGATCTGCGCCTTCGTTTTCCGCTATTCGTCGCTGGCGGCCCTGATCTCGGCGGCCGCCGCGCCGCTGCTGGCCCTTGCGCCCGTGGCCGCCGCCGGTCTGCCGGTGGGGCGGCCGATCCTGTTCCTGACGGTCTTCGCGGCCGTTCTGATCTGGGTGCGGCACCATCAGAACATCGCCCGTCTGTTGAAGGGCGAGGAGCCGCGCATCGGGGCCAAGAAGGCGTGACCCTGCCCCCGGCCGAGCGGTTCGCCCGTCTGCGGCTGGCCCGCACCGACCGAATAGGCCCCGTCGCCTTCACTCAGCTTCTGACCCGCTATGGATCGGCCGAACGCGCCCTGGCCGCCCTGCCCGATCTGGCCCGCAAGTCCGGCGCCGCCTCGGTTCCTCCCCCGGCCGAGACCGTCGAACGCGAACTTGCGGCCGGCCAGCCGATCGGCGCGCGTCTGCTTGTTCTGGGCGACCCCGATTACCCGGCGATGCTGGAAGCGCTGGACCCGCCGCCCCCGATCCTGTGGACGCGGGGACGGACCGAACTGCTGAACCGGCCGTCCGTCGCCGTCGTCGGCGCCCGCATCGCCTCGGCCGGCGGTCAGCGCATCGCCCGCGGTCTGGCCCAGCAGTTGGGACAGGCGGGCCACGTGGTGGTCTCGGGCCTGGCGCGCGGCATCGACGCCGCCGCCCACGAGGGCGCCCTGGCGACGGGGACGGTCGCGGTCCTGGGCGGCGGGGTGGACGACATCTATCCGGCTGACCACGCCGATCTCTACGCCCGCATCGCCGACCTGGGCTGCGTGGTGTCGGAAAGCCCCGTCGGAGCCCGCGCCCAGGCGCGCGACTTTCCTCGCCGGAACCGCATCATCTCAGGCCTGTCGCGCGGCGTGGTGGTGGTGGAGGCCGAAATCCGGTCCGGATCGCTGATCACCGCCCGGCTGGCGGCCGAACAGGGACGCGACGTCTTCGCCGTGCCGGGCTCGCCGCTGGATCCCCGTGCGCGCGGGCCGAACGAACTGCTGCGACAAGGCGCCGTCCTGTGCGAGGGGATCGAGGACATCGAACGGGCCTTCGACACCTTGCGCACGCTCCGCGCGCCTGCACCGCCGCCATTGATCTTCGACGAGGGCGCCGCCGACCCCGCCTTCCTGGACCGCGTGGCCGCCCTGTTGTCGCCCACGCCGACGCCGCGCGACGAGATCGCGCGCGCCCTGGACGCCCCGGTGGGACGCGTCGCCGCCGCCCTGCTCGAGCTCAGTCTCACCGGACGCGCCGAACTGCTGCCTGGCGGTCTGGCGTCGTCTTAGCTCCGCTCCTGCGGCCTTGCGGCGATTTCGGCGGCCTGGTCCAGCTTGCCCGCCAGGTCCTCGTCGCCGTCGCCTCGCGCCATTCGCGCCAGCTCCAGCGCCATGGCGCCGATATATTCGCGTGTCAGAAACGCGCCCCGGTCCGACGGGGGCGGTTGTTTGGACCCTGGCATGGCCGATCGCATCGCTGAGACTCTCCCTACACACCACAATCTATGCGGGCATAGCAGGGAAATTCAACTACCTTTCCGGGTCCTTTGCAGCCGACGATTGACACGCGGCCCTGCTCCAACCACGTTCGCGCCCCTTCCCGAGACCGGACTGACATGAACCTCGTCATCGTCGAGAGCCCCGCAAAGGCCAAGACCATCAACAAGTACCTGGGCTCGGACTATGAGGTCCTGGCCTCGTACGGCCACGTCCGCGACCTGCCGTCCAAGGATGGTTCGGTCCTGCCCGACGACGACTTCGCCATGCACTGGGAGGCCGACGCCAAGGGCGCCAAACGTCTGTCGGAAATCGCCGAGGCCGCCAAGCGCGCCGACCGCGTCATCCTAGCCACCGACCCCGACCGCGAAGGGGAAGCGATCAGCTGGCACGTCCTCGAGGTGCTCAAGAAGAAGCGTGCGCTGAAGGACACGCCCGTCGAACGCGTCACCTTCAACGCCATCACCAAATCCGCCGTGCTGGAGGCCATGGCCAATCCGCGCCAGTTGGATATGGAGCTGGTCGACGCCTATCTGGCCCGTCGCGCGCTGGACTATCTGGTGGGCTTCACCCTGTCGCCGGTGCTGTGGCGCAAGCTGCCGGGCGCGCGTTCGGCCGGGCGTGTGCAGTCGGTCGCCCTTCGCATCGTCGTCGATCGCGAAATGGAGATCGAGAAGTTCAAGCCTCAGGAATACTGGTCCATCGAGGCCGACCTGAACGCCGACAGCCCGCCCTTCACCGCCCGTCTGGTCAAGCATGCCGGCAAGCGCGTCCAGCGCCTGGACATCAAGGACGAGGCCACCGCCTCGGCCGCCCGCGCCGCCATCCAGGCGGGCGACTTCACCATCAATTCGATCGAGAAGAAGCCGGTCCGGCGCAATCCGGCCCCGCCCTTCACCACCTCGACCCTGCAGCAGGAAGCCGCGCGCAAGCTGGGATTCACCGCCCAGCGCACCATGCAGGCGGCGCAGAAGCTGTACGAAGGCATCGACGAGACCGGCGGTCTGATCACCTATATGCGGACCGACGGCGTGTCCGTCAGCCCCGAGGGCCTGGCCCAGGCGCGCGAGGTGATCGGCAAGGAATACGGCCCCGCCTATGTCCCCTCCGAGCCGCGCTTCTACAAGGTCAAGGCCAAGAACGCCCAGGAAGCGCACGAAGCGATCCGCCCGACCAACATGGCGCGCCATCCCGATTCCGTGCGCCTCGATTCGGATCTTCAGCGCCTCTATGAACTGATCTGGAAACGGATGGTCGCCTCACAGATGGAGGCGGCCCGCATGGACCGCACCACCGTCGACATCGAGACTTCCGACGGCCAGACCGGCCTGCGCGCCACCGGCCAGGTCGTCACCTTCGACGGCTTTTTGGCCGTCTATGAGGAAGGCCGCGACGAGAAGCAGAAGGGCGCGGAAGGCGACGAGGGCGAGGACGACACCAGCCGCCTGCCCGCCCTGAAGGAAGGCGCCAAGGCCAAGGTCGACGCCGTGCGCGCCGACCAGCATTTCACCGAACCGCCCCCGCGCTATTCGGAAGCCACTCTGGTCAAGAAGCTCGAAGAGCTAGGCATCGGCCGCCCCTCGACCTACGCCTCGACCCTGTCGACCCTGCGCGACCGCGAATACGTCCGCGTCGACAAGAACCGCTTCTATCCCGAGGACAAGGGACGGCTGGTCACGGCCTTCCTGGAGCAGTTCTTCCGGAAGTGGGTCGAGTATGATTTCACCGCGGCCCTTGAGACCCAGTTGGACGAGGTCTCGGCCGGCGAACTGAACTGGAAGGTGCTGCTGCGCCAGTTCTGGCAGGACTTCCACGCCGCCACCCAGGCCGCCGGCGAGCTTCGCACCACCGCCATTCTGGACGCCCTGAACGAAAGCCTGGGCGCCCACATCTTCCCGGACAAGGGCGACGGCTCCGACCCGCGCGAATGCCCCCTGTGCCATCAGGGCCAGCTTAGCCTGAAGACCAGCCGTTTCGGCGCCTTCATCGGCTGCTCGCGCTATCCCGACTGCAAATACACGCGCCCCGTCGCCAGCCCCTCGGCCGAGGACGGATCGGCGGAAAGCGGCGACCGCGAACTGGGCGTCGATCCGGCGACCGGCCAGCCGGTGCAGTTGAAGATCGGCCGTTTCGGCCCCTATGTCGAAATCGCGCCGCCGGACGGAGAGAAGCCGAAACGCTCTTCCCTGCCCAAGGGCTGGTCGCCAGCGTCCCTGGACCTGGACCGTGCGCTGAAGCTGCTGTCCCTGCCGCGCCAGGTGGGCGTCCACCCCGAGGACGGCAAGACGATCAGCGCGGGTCTCGGACGCTACGGTCCCTTCATCCTGCACGACGGAACCTACGCCAATGTGTCGGATATCGAAGAGGTGTTCGACATCGGCCTGAACCGCGCCGTCGCCCTGCTGGCTGAAAAGCGCGCCGGCGGCGGTCGTGGACGCGGCGCGGCGACGACTCCGCTGAAGGACCTGGGCGCCCATCCGGAGACGGGCGAGCCGATCCACGTCATGGCCGGCCGCTTCGGCCCCTATGTGAAGTCGGGCAAGATCAACGCCACCCTGCCCAAGGGAACAGCGCCGGAAGACCTGACGCTGGAAGACGCCCTGCCCCTGCTGGCCGCCAAGGCTGGCGCCGCGCCCAAGAAGAAGGCCCCGGCCAAAAAGACGGCTGCGCCCAAGAAGGCCGCCGCCAAATCGACGACCAAGAAGCCCGCTGCGAAGAAGGCGACCGCCAAGAAGACGGCCGCCGAATAGCTCGAAGGCTCAGCCGGCCCAGTTCGGTTTGCGCTTGTCCAGGAAGGCCCGCACGCCTTCCTGGCCCTCGGGCGAAACGCGCGCGCGGGCGATGCGGCGGGCGGTGTCGTCCAGCAGGCCACTGTCGATCTTGTGCTGGGCTATGTCGTTGACCAGGCGTTTGGCGTCGCCCATGGCGCCCGGCGCATTGCCCACCAGACTGTCGGTCAGCATGCCGATAAAGTCGTCAACCGATCCTTCCGGCAGGATCAGGTCGATCAGCCCGATGCGCGCCGCATAGTCGGCGTCGAAGGCGTTGCCGGTCAGGAACAGCTGCCGCGCGCGCCGCGCGCCGATCGCCTCGATCACATAGGGTGCGATGGTCGCCGGAATCAGACCCAGCTTGACCTCGGAGAAGGCGAAGCGCGCGCCCTCGACCGCCACGGCCATGTCGCAGGCGGCGACGATGCCGACCCCTCCCCCCATGGCCGCGCCCTCGACCAGGGCGACCGTCAGGGCCGGCACGTCGTGCAGGGCCTTCAGCATCCGCGCCAGGCCCAGGGCGTCATCGCGATTGTCGGCCTCCGACCAGTCGGCGGCGTCGCGCATCCAGCCCAGGTCGGCGCCGGCGCTGAACATGCCGCCTGCACCCCGCACGAAGACCGCCCGCACCTTGTCGGCGCCGTGCAGGGTCTCGAACGCCTCATGCAGGGCGCCGATGGTCGCCGCGTCGAAGGCGTTCTTCTTCTGGGGCCGGTTGATGGTGACGAAGACCACCCCGTACACCGTCGAGTCGATCCGCACCAGATCGTCGTTCGCATCTGGCGCCGGATCGGCGACCAGCGGATGGGCGATGCGGTTGATCTCCGCCGCCTCGGCGTCGGTGATGTCCAGGGTGTTCAACTCGGCCTCGGTCGGGGTGTCGGTCATTCGGCGGGTCCTTTCGAGGGCTCAACGTCTGGAGGAAAAGAAGGCTTCAGCCGTTCCGCTACATCCGGAACACGCCGAAGGTGGTGTCCGGGATCGGGGCGTTCAGGCTGGCGCTGATGGCCAGGCCCAGCACGTCGCGGGTCTGGGCCGGGTCGATGACGCCGTCGTCCCACAGGCGGGCGGTGGCGTAATAGGGGTTGCCCTCGTCCTCGTATTTCTGTCGGATCGGCGCCTTGAAGGCCTCGGCCTCTTCCGGGCTCCAGGTATCCGCATCGCGGTGGACGGTGGCCAGGACGCTGGCCGCCTGCTCGCCACCCATCACGCTGATCCGGCTGTTCGGCCAGGTGAACAGGAAGCGCGGCGAATAGGCCCGTCCGCACATGCCATAGTTCCCGGCGCCGAAGCTGCCGCCGATCAGGACGGTGAACTTGGGAACCTCGGCCGAGGCCACCGCCGTCACCAGCTTGGCGCCGTCCTTGGCGATGCCGCCCGCCTCATATTTGCCGCCGACCATGAAGCCCGAGATGTTCTGCAGGAAGACCAGCGGAATCTTGCGCTTGCAGGCCAGTTCGATGAAGTGCGCGCCCTTCTGGGCGCTTTCTGAGAACAGCACGCCGTTGTTGGCCAGAATGGCGACCGGGTAGCCCCAGATGCGGGCGAAACCGCACACCAGGGTCGTGCCGTACAGGGCCTTGAACTCATCGAACTCGGACCCGTCCACCACGCGGGCGATGACCTCGCGCACATCATAGGGGGCGCGCACGTCGTCGGGAATCAGGCCGTACAGTTCATCGGCGTCGAAGGCGGGCGCCTTTGGCTCGCGCACGTCCAGCGGCATCGGCTTGGTGGTGTTCAGATTGGCGACGATGGCGCGCACGATCTCCAGCGCGTGCTCGTCGTTCTCGGCCACGTGATCGACGACGCCCGACTTGCGGCCGTGGGTCTCGGCCCCGCCCAGCTCCTCGGCCGAAATGACCTCGCCCGTCGCCGCCTTCACCAGCGGCGGCCCGGCCAGGAAGATGGTGCCCTGATTGCGCACGATCACCGTCTCGTCCGACATGGCGGGGACATAGGCGCCGCCCGCCGTGCAGCTTCCCATCACACAGGCGATCTGGGCGATGCCGCGTGCGCTCATCCGCGCCTGATTGAAGAAGATGCGGCCGAAATGGTCGCGGTCGGGAAACACCTCGGCCTGGTGCGGCAGGTTCGCGCCGCCGGAATCCACCAGATACACACAGGGCAAATGGTTCTGCTCGGCGATCTCCTGGGCGCGCAGGTGCTTCTTCACCGTCATCGGGAAATAGGCGCCGCCCTTCACCGTCGGGTCGTTGGCGACGATCATCACCTCGCGGCCAGACACACGGCCCACGCCCGCGATGACGCCCGCGCCCGGCGCTTCGCCGCCATACATCCCGCCCGCCGCCAGTTGCCCGACCTCAAGGAAGGGCGAACCGGGGTCCAGCAGCCGTTCGACCCTGTCGCGCGGCAGCAGCTTGCCCCGCGCCACATGCCGCTCACGCGACTTGTCGGACCCGCCGCGCGCCGCCTTGGCCACATGGTCGCGCAACTCCGCGACCAGGGCGCTGTTGTGCGCGTGCAGGGACTTGAATTGCGGGCTTTGCGGATCGACCGCTGATGTCAGCTTCGGCATGGGATTGGTTTAGGCGGGCTGGTCCAACCTCACAAGCACCTCGCCCTACCCGGCGCGGGAAGGGAGAAGCGTTGCGCCGCGCGCCCTTTTCGCCTATAGGCCCCGCCTTTCCAGGGCTTCGGTCCTGTCGCGGAACGCCAAAGGGTTGGACAGTCGGTCCCGCCGCCGCGCCAGGAGCCATCGTGGAGATCGACTTACCCGGTCGTTTCCGCGCCGACGCCCACAAGGGAGACTACCGCATGGCTCTTTACGAGCACACGGTCATGACGCGCCAGGACATCTCGGCGCAACAGGCCGAAGCGCTGAATGACACCATCAAGGATCTGATCGTCGCCGGTGGCGGCTCGGTCGCCAAGATCGAATACTGGGGTCTGCGCAACCTGACCTACCGCGTGAAGAAGAACCGCAAGGCTCACTATTCGCTGCTGGCCGTCGACGCCCCTCCGGCCGCCATGGCCGAAGTCGAGCGTCAGCTGGGCATCAACGAAGACGTGCTGCGCTGGCTGACCGTCCGCGTCGAGGAACTCGACCTGGAGCTGTCGCCTCTGCTGGCCCGCCGCGAGCGTGAACGCGAGCGTGAGCGTGAGCGCGCCCCGCGCGAAGACGCCCCCGCCGACGCCGAATAAGGAACCCGGATCATGACCGATACAACCGCCCCGACCCCGGGCGCCCCGGCCGGCTCCGGCTCTGCCGGCCGCCGCCCCTTCTATCGCCGCCGCAAGGTCTGCCCGTTCTCGGGCGCCAATGCGCCGAAGATCGACTACAAGGACGTGAAGCTGCTGCAGCGTTACGTCTCCGAACGCGGCAAGATCGTGCCTTCGCGCAGCCCGCTATCTGGCCCTCCTGCCGTACGTGGTGAAGTAAGATGAAGGTCGTTCTGCTGGAACGCGTCGATAATCTCGGCGCCATCGGCGACGTCGTCACTGTCAAGGACGGCTTCGCCCGCAACTTCCTTCTGCCGCGCGACAAGGCCCGCCGGGCCACCGCCGCCAACCTGAAGGCGTTCGAACTCGACCGCGCCGCCATCGAGCAGCGCAACGAGAAGAACAAGTCCGATGCTCAGAAGGTCGCCGACAAGATCGACGGCCAGACCTACATCATGATCCGTCAGGCTGGCGAAACCGGCCAGCTGTACGGATCGGTCGCCGGCCGCGACGTCGCCGAAGCCATTCAGGCTGAAGGCGGCAAGGTCGAGCGCTCGCAGGTCGTCCTGAACACGGCGATCAAGACCCTGGGCGTCCACGAAGTGCCGGTTCGCCTGCACGCCGAGGTCCGCGCCACGGTCAAGATCAACATCGCCCGTTCGATGGATGAGGCCGAGCGCCAAGCCAAGGGCGAAGACGTGATCCGCAGCCAGTTCGACGATGAGCGCCAGGCCGCCGAGCAATCGGCCCAGGAGCTGATCGAAGGCGGCGCCGGTCAACAGGAAGGCTTCGGCGACGAAGCCTGATCCTGACCCTGCCCTCTGGCCGGATCGGTGAAGACATCGAGGGCGCGTTCCGCAAGGGACGCGCCCTTTTTGCTGCGCGCGTCGCCTGACAGCCAAGAGATCGGCTTGACGAGCCTCGTTCATGACAAGTTTACAACACACCCGCCGGGAACCACGCCCCAGGCGGAACGCACGCACGATCTAACCTTGACGGCGCGCAGCAACGAGGAACACGATCACATAAATCGACGAAAGCTGCACATCCTGCAAAACTTTTGCGCTAGCCGCAGGCAGGCTTCTGGCGATGCACTGCAGGTCCCAACGCCGCGCTCTCGCCGGCCGAACCTTGGAGGCTGATGATGCCGAACGCGCGGCCCAGATGACCGAGCGTGTAGTTTTTCTAAGGATGACGGCGAACAAACATGGCCAAGCCTACCGATTGACCCGCCGCTTTCAGGCCCTGATATGGCCATGAACCTTGACGCTGCCGTCCCCCGACAGTGAGAGCCCTCGATGACCGAACCGATGAACTCTGCAGTATTTCTTCATCTGCTCCGGCGATGTCCACGATAGCTCACGTCCTTTGAACGACTTCATCAAGACTCAAGACGGCGACCACGCCGCACACGCGCCAAGACCAAGAACAGGACTCTCTCTCCATGCGCCAATCCACCTCCGCCCTGCTGATCACGGCTTCCGCCTTCGCGCTGATCGCCGCCACCCCCGCCCTCGCCCAAGACCAGACTCAGGCCGACAGCGTCGATGACATCGTCGTCACCGGCACCCGCGTTCAGAACCGCTCGCGCCTCGATTCCGTCGCGCCTGTCGATGTCGTGACCGCCGAAACCCTGCAACAACGGGGTTCGACCGAGCTCGCAACCCAGTTGGCCGCGACCGTCCCCGCCCTGAACTTCCCCCGCCCCTCCGCGACCGACGGCACGGACTCGATCCGCCCCGCCACCCTGCGCGGTCAAGGGCCGGACCAGACGCTGGTCCTGGTCAACGGCGTGCGCCGTCACGCTACCGCCCTGGTGAACACCAACGGCTCGGTCGGGCGCGGTTCGGCCGCCGTCGATCTGAACGCCATCCCCTCCACCGCCATCGAACGGATCGAGGTCCTGCGCGACGGGGCGGCGGCGCAGTACGGTTCGGATGCGATCGCCGGCGTCTTGAACCTGCGGCTGCGCAAGGCCGCCAGCGGCGGCGGGGCCAGCGTCACCTATGGCGGCTATCGTACCGATTTCACCGGCTTCTACGGCGGCGGCAAGGATCTGAAGGACGGCGAGGCGCTGACCGTCGCGGGCTGGCAGGGTTTCGGCCTGGGTTCGGACGGTTTCCTGACCGCCTCGGTCGAATACCGCGACCGCGCCCGCACCAACCGCAGCGATATCGATCCGCGCTTCAGCCCCGCCGAGGTGCGCGGCGCCCAGGGCGACCCGGAATCCAAGGATCTCGCCATCTATCTGAACGCCGGCAAGCCGCTGGGCGCCGGCTGGGAGGCCTATGGCTGGGTCGGCTATCAGACGCGCGACGCCTCGGCCGCCGCCTTCTATCGCACGCCGACCGACAACGCCCAGAACCCGGCCTACACCTCCGGCCGCGTCTATCCGAACGGCTATCTGCCCTACATCCTGACCGACACTACCGACTGGACCGCGACGGGCGGCCTGAAGGGCCAGGCCGGCGGCTTCGACATCGACATCAACCTGGGCTACGGCAAGAACAAGATCGACTTCAGCGCCGAGAACACCCTGAACCCGTCTTTGGGTCCGACGTCGCCGACCAAGTTCTACGCCGGCTCCCTCGCCTACGATCAACTGGTCTTTGGCATCGACGCCAGCCGCGCATATGATGTCGGCTTCTACGCGCCCTTGAACGTCGCATTTGGTCTGGAGGCGCGCCGCGAGTCCTATCAGATCGGCGCGGGCGAACCGGGCTCCTATCAGCGCGGAACCTTCCTTAACATCGGCGGCACGGACCTGAACTGGGGTTCGCGCGGCTTCACCGGCTTCACCCCGGCGAACGAGGTGGACAAGGATCGCAACAACGTCGGCGTCTATGTCGACCTGGAAGGCGAACTGGTCGAGAACTTCACCGCCTCGGCCGCCCTGCGCTACGAGAACTATTCCGACTTCGGGGACAACCTGTCCGGCAAGTTGGCGGCCCGCTACGACTTCACGCCGTCATTCGCCGTGCGTGGCGCGATCTCGACAGGCTTCCGAGCGCCCAGCCTGCAGCAGCAGTATTTCACCCAGACCGCCATCCTCTACATCAGCAACGTGCCGTATGAGACCGGCACCTTCCCGTCGGTCAGCCCGGTCGGGGTGGCCCTTGGCGGCACGCCGCTGGAGGCCGAGACCTCGACCAACTATTCGCTGGGCCTGGTCTATCGCAAGGGCGCGTTCGAGCTGACGGCCGACGCTTATCGGATCGACATCAAGGATCGGATCATCCTGTCCGAAACCCTGACCGGCAGCGCCACGGCGGCGGCGGGCACCAACGCCCGCGCCATCTTCGACCTGCTGCAACCCTATGGCGCCACGGCGGCCCGCTTCTTCATCAACGGCGTGAACACGGAGACGACCGGCCTGGACGTGGTCGCTCGCTATCGCGTCCTGTCCGATGTCGGCTCGCTGGACTTCACCCTGGCGGCCAACGTCAACGATTTCGACGTGACCAAGACGCCAGAGACCCGCTCGGGCATTCTGCCGACGCCGGTTTCCCTGTTCGCACGCCAGGCAACCCTGCGCTTCGAAGAAGGCACGCCGCCCTGGAAGACGGTGTTCCAGACGGACTTCACGCGCGACAAGCTGGGCGGCACCTTCCGCGTCACCGGTTATGGCGACGTGCTCGCGCCCGGCGCGACAGAAGCCACCGACCTGAAGTTGGGCGTCGGCGTGGTGGTGGATGTCGAGGCGCGCTATCAGCTCAGCGACCGTCTGACCTTCGCGGTCGGCGCGGACAATGTGCTGGACGAATATCCCCGCCAGAGCCTGCGCGCCAACAACACCTCGGGGGCCTTCCCCTTCTCCAACTTCTCGCCTTACGGCTTCAACGGCCGGTTCGTTTACGGCCGCATCGCGCTGAAGTGGTGAACGGACGGCGCTCATAGTCGAGGATCAGGGGCGCTCTTCGGAGCGCCCCTTTTCTTTCCAAATCGCCAAGGCTTCGGATCAGACCGTCCCGAACGCCGCGTTTGCGCCAGAGATCATGGGCCAAGCTTGAAACCGCATCCGACGGGCGCCGCCGGCGCCCTGACGCTTTCGCCAGTAGCCCGCGCGGCCCGAGCCGTGAGGGAATGGATGGCCCGTGACTATCCCTGCGCCTGAGTTGACCGCCATTGAGGAATTTCGGTTCGCCCACAGGTGGGGCGAACTGTCCACGGCCCATGCGGCGTCCCCGTCTGACGCAGGAGACTGTCAGAGGTAAAGCGTTAATCGATGAACGCCTTCGCCCCCATGCCCTTCTCGTCATCCCCGATGGATCCGGTCAGCGTCAGCGCCATGCCGCACAATCTGGAGGCCGAACAGGCGCTCCTGGGCTCGCTGATGTTCGACAACGGCGTGTTCGAGCGGCTGAGCGACCGCCTGCGCGGCAGCCATTTCTACGAACCGTTTCACCAGCGCCTGTTCGACGCCATCGAAGACCACATCCGTCAGGGCATGCTGGCCGAGCCGACCATATTGATGGAGCGGTTCAAGCAGGACCCGGCCTTTCAGGAGTTCGGCGGCCTGCGCTATCTCGCCGATCTGGTTGACCGTGCGCCGCCGGCGGCCAACGCACCCGACTATGCCCGCGTCGTCTATGACCTGGCCCTGCGCCGCGACCTGATCCGCATCGGCGGCGAGATCATCAAGGAGGCGCCCAACCCCGAGACGCCCGCCGACGAACAGATCGAACAGGCCGAACAGACCCTGTATTCGCTGGCCGAGACGGGCAAGCCGTCGTCGGGCTTCGTCAGCTTCTCGCACGCCCTGTCCGGCGCCGTGCAGATGGCGGCAGAGGCCTATCAGCGCGAGGGCAAGCTGGCCGGTCTGGCCACCGGCCTGAACGACCTGGACCGCAAGCTGGGCGGCCTGCACCCGTCCGACCTTCTGATCCTGGCGGGTCGTCCCTCGATGGGCAAGACGGCGCTGGCGACCAACATGGCCTTCAACGTGGCCCGCGCCTATCAGTGGGAGCCGACGCCCGAGGGGCGCAAGACCGTCAACGGCGGGGTCGTCGCCTTCTATTCGCTGGAAATGAGCGCCGAACAACTGGCCATGCGTATTCTGGCCGACGCCTCGGGCGTGTCGTCGGACAAGCTGCGCAAGGGCGAGATCGACGCCTCGGACTTCGGCAAGCTGCGCGACGCGGCGGTCGAGATCGGCGAAAGCCCACTCTACATCGACGCCACCGGCGGCCTGTCCATCTCCAAACTGGCAGCGCGCGCCCGCCGCCTGAAACGGATGGAACATGGGCTGGACCTGATCATCGTCGACTACCTGCAACTGGTGACGACCGGCGAGGGCGCCAGCCAGAAGAACCGGGTCCAGGAAGTGTCCGAGATCACCGGCGGCCTGAAAGCCCTGGCCAAGGAGCTAAACGTCCCGATCATCGCCCTGTCGCAGCTGTCGCGTCAGGTCGAACAACGCGACGATAAGCGGCCGCAACTGTCGGACCTGCGCGAATCCGGCTCGATCGAGCAGGACGCCGACTGCGTGATGTTCGTCTATCGCGAAAGCTACTACCTGGGTCGCGCCGAACCGCGCGAGGGCACCGAGGAACACCTGCAATGGCAGCAGGACATGGACCGCCTGCAAGGCCAGGCCGAGGTCGTCATCGGCAAGCAGCGTCACGGCCCCATCGGCATCGTCAAACTGGCCTTCGACGCCGACACCGTCCGCTTCGGCAACCTGGCGCACGGCTATGAAGAGGTCAGCTACGAATAGGGCGACGCCCGGCTTGCCGAACATCGATCTTCGGCGCAGCATCAGTCATCGATCCGCCGATGCGAGATGACCGCCATGATCGCGCCCTTACTGCTCGCCCTCACCCTGTTCTTTCAGGACAATCCCGCCAGCCGGACCGTGCCGATACCGACGCCCGTCGTCGGTCCCACGACCGGCCAAAGCCCCAACCCCTCGCTTCCGTCCAGCCCGGCGACCAGCGGGGGCGGGCAAATCCCGATGAGCCAGGGCGATGAACCTGGCACGCCGCGCGGCGGTCCTCGCCGCGTCGTCGCGCCACCGCCGCCCCGCGCAACCCACGTCCCGAACGCCGCCCGCGCCAGAACATCTGACGGACAAGGCGGATCGACGACGGCGCACCGACACGCGTCGACCGACAGACCCAATTAGCCTTCGGCCTCTTCCATCGCGACCGACTTGGGTCATAACGGCCCCATGCAGACTCCCGCCGTCCTCTCCGTCGATCTGAACGCCCTGGCGCGCAACTATCACACCCTTGGCGCCCAGATCGGCGCGCCGGTGCATCCGGTGGTGAAGGCCGACGGCTATGGTCTGGGTGCGGGTCCCTGCGCCCAGCGTCTGATGGACGAAGGCGCGCGAACCTTCTTCGTTGCGCGCGCGGCCGAGGGCGTGGCCTTGCGGACGGCCCTGGGGCCGGAGCCGATCATCTATGTTCTGGACGGCTGCCACGGTGCGGTCGTGAACGACTTCAGGGCCGCAGCCGTGCGACCGGTGCTGAACCAGCCCGCGCAGATGGCGGCCTGGGCGGCGGCGGGCGGCGGCGCCTGCGGGCTTCAGATCGACACCGGCATGAACCGCATCGGTTTCCGCCCCGAAGACGCGCCCGAGGCGTTCGAGGGCCTGGCTCTGGTCCTGACCCACCTAGCCTGCGCGGACGAGCCCGCCAATCCGATGAACCGGCGCCAGCGCGACCTGTTCGACGCCGTGACCCAGCGGTATCCGGGCGCGATCCGATCCTTCGCCAACTCCAGCGGCTGTTTCCTAGGGGCCGATTTCGCCTTCGACGCGGCGCGGCCAGGCGTGGCCCTGTTCGGCGGCGGACCCGAAGGCCGGCCCGACGACCGCATCGCGCCTGTCGCCACCCTGCTGGCCGATGTGCTTCAGGTTCGCGAGGTCCCGGCGGGCGAAAGCGTCGGCTATTCTCGGGGTTTCATCGCCGAACGACCGGTGCGGGTCGCTACCGTGGCGACAGGGTACGCCGATGGTCTGCTGCGGTCCTACAGCCCGCGCGGCGAAGTCTGGGTGGCGGGCCAGACCCGTCCCCTGCTGGGACGGGTCTCCATGGACGTCTGCGCCGTGGATGTGACGGGACTGGATGTCGCGGTCGGCGACAAGGTCGAACTGTTCGGCCCGAACCGCCCCCTCGACGCGGCGGCGGCGGCGGCCGGGACCATCAGCTACGAGCTTCTGACCTCGATCACCGCACGCGTACCGCGCGTCTATCGTCAGTAGCCGCCCGTAAGCGCAGCCATACCGGCGGTCGAGGCCACAAAGGCGACGGCCACCGCACCGACGATGGCCGATGCGATGATGCCCAGCACCAAGCCGGCCACCAGGATCACGATATAATAGACGACCTTCTTGTCTTCCGGGACCTTCATCAGGATCGGCAGGCCGAGGAACAGCAGGACCAGGCTGTAGATCGCGCCGACCAGGGCGATCAGGCCGCCCAGAACCGGAATCAGATTGGCGATCCCCGCCACCCAGGCGGCGGTGTAGGAATAGACAGCCAGCTTCTGCGCCTGCACCGGATTCGGCTGGCCGCCAAAGCTCGACGCCAGGGCGTTGATGATCAGGCCCAGAATGAACACGCCCACCAGGCCCAGCACATAGGACAACACCGCCAGGATCAGAGCGCTGACGATCGACGCATGACCGAAGGCGACGCTTGCGATCAGGGTCGCGATCGGGCCGATGGCGGCCAGGATAAGGGCGTAACGCGTATAAAGGCTGTTCGTGGTGGCGAACTCGCGGTCGATGACCTGCCACTCGGCCTTGGGCTGCATCAAGATTCCGCGCACGCGGGCGATCAGGGCCGGATCGACGGCGGGCTGCGAGGGGGGAGCGGGATCGGTCATCGAGAGGCCTTGTCTGTGCGATGCGGGCTGCATCATGAACGGATACTGACGTTACGTCGCGTCTGTAGGCAAGCCTGATGCGACACGATCTCAAATCCTTCACAATGGCGAAGGTTGCGTCCCGGCGGCTCCACGACCGGGACTGTCGTAGATCGTAAGTAACCGCCTACGAACGCCCGGCCGAATCGCCGGGCCTGCTAAGGAAGCTCATGGCCCGCGAAACCGCCCTCTATGTCTGTCAGTCCTGCGGCACGGTGCACGGCAAGTGGTCCGGCCAGTGCAGCGCCTGCGGCCAGTGGAACACGCTCAGCGAGGAAAGCCGCTCGGCCCCGCCCGGCGCCATCAAGCCAGCGACCGCCGCCTCAGCGCGCGGGCGCGGCGTCCAGTTCGAGACGCTTCAGTCCGACACGCCTGAACCACCCCGCATCACGACGGACGTGGCGGAGTTCGACCGGGTCTGCGGCGGCGGCGTGGTGCCCGGCTCGGCCATTCTGCTCAGCGGCGATCCCGGCGTGGGCAAATCCACCCTGTTGCTGGAGGTGGCGGCAAAGGCGGCGCTGCGTGGTGCGCGGGTGGCCTATATCTCGGGCGAAGAGGCGGTTGAACAGATCCGCGCCCGGGCCAAACGGATGGGTCTGGCCGATGCACCGGTCAATCTGGCCGCCGCCACGGCGCTGCGCGACATCCTGGGCACGTTGAAACGAGAGAAGTTCGACATCGTCATCGTCGACTCGGTCCAGACCCTGTGGTCCGACGTGCACGACAGCGGACCCGGCTCCATCACACAGGTCCGCGCCTGCGCCGGCGAACTGGTGCGCCTGGCCAAGAACGACGGCCCCGCCATCGTCCTGGTCGGCCATGTCACCAAGGACGGCCAGGTCGCCGGACCCCGTGTGGTCGAACACCTGGTCGACGCCGTCATGACCTTCGAGGGCGAGCGCGGCTATCCGTTCCGAATCCTGCGCGCCGGCAAGAACCGCTTCGGCGCCACCGACGAGATCGGCGTGTTCGAAATGGGCGACAGCGGCCTGCGCGAGGTCGCCAATCCGTCCGCGCTCTTCCTGGGCGAAGGCAAGGAGCGCGCGCCCGGCGCCGCCGTCTTCGCCGGGATCGAAGGCTCCCGCCCCGTGCTGGTCGAGATGCAGGCCCTGGTCGCCCCATCCGCCTATGGCACGCCGCGCCGGGCCGTGGTCGGCTGGGATTCCGGACGTCTGGCCATGCTGCTGGCGGTCTTGGAGGCCCGCTGCGGCCTGGGGTTCGGTGACAAGGACGTCTATCTGAACGTGGCGGGGGGACTGCGCATCAACGAGCCGGCGGCGGACCTGGCGGCGGCGGCGGCCCTGATCAGTTCGGCCCTGGACATGCCCCTGCCCCAGGGCTGCGTCGTTTTCGGCGAGATCGGCCTGTCTGGCGAGGTTCGCAGCGTCGGCCGCGCCGAGGCCCGGATGCGCGAGGCGCAGAAGCTGGGCTTCGACCAGGTCCTGTCCCCCGCCCTGCCCGCCCAGAAAGAAGGCCGGACCAAGGGCGTGAAGGTCACATCGGCCGCGCGTCTGACGGATGTTGTCGAACGAATCTCCCAGAACCGGTATTAGGGTCGCGCAGCAACCGCCTGGGCCCTTCGTGACCGGCTACGACGTCTTCATCATCATCGTCCTGCTCTTCTCGGTCGCCGCCGGCTGGCTGCGCGGGGGCGTGCGCGAGATCGTCGCCCTGCTCAGCGCCGTGCTGGCGGCCCTGGTCGCCCTGATCGCCCTGCCGTGGACGGCGGTTCCGGCGCGCGCCGTGGTCGATCCCGACTGGGCCGGAACGATCCTGGCCGCCGTCCTCACCTTCTTCGTGATCTATTTCGGCCTGCGCCTGGCCGGATCGCTAATTTCCAAGTCGGCCCAGGCCAGCCCGCTGGGGATCGTGGACCGTGTCCTGGGCCTTCTGGTCGGGCTCGGCCGGGCGCTGATCCTGATCGGGGCGATCCATCTGGTCATCGTCGCCGCCCTGCCGGGTCAGCGTATGCCGCGCTGGCTGGCGGAAGCGCGCCTCTACACCGTCAGCGCCGTGGGCGCCCGCGCCATCCAGATCATCCTGCCCGGCGTGGCCAGGGGGGCCGACGCCCTCACGCCGGTGATCGATTCCTCCGTGCGCAGCGGGTTTTCGAACGACGAAGCCTTGCCCCCGACGCAATCCGGGCCTAACTCGCCGCGCGACGCCGCCCCTTGAAATCCCCCGGTCATCGGAGCCCGACGATGCGCCATCATATCGCCGATCCCGTCGTTCACCGCCCCCACTGGCGAGAGCCCGAGGACGATCAGTTGCGTCTGGAATGCGGCGTCTGCGGCGTATGGGGCGCCGACGAGGACGAGGGTTCGGCGGTCGTGGCCCTGGGCCTGCACGCCCTGCAACATCGCGGTCAGGAAGCCTGCGGCATCGCCAGCGTCAAGGACGAACGCTTCTACACCGAACGCCATCAGGGCCTGGTGGGCGAGGCCTTCGGCGGCGCCGACCTGTCGCAGCGGATGCCCGGCCGGGCGGCCGTGGGGCACACCCGCTATTCCACCGCCGGCGGTTCCTTCCTGCGCAACATCCAGCCCATGTTCGCCGACCTGGACCAGGGCGGCATCGCCCTGGCGCACAACGGCAACCTGACGAACTTCAAGTTCCTGCACAGCCAGCTGGTCAGCGAAGGGGCCATCTTCCAGTCGACTTCGGATTCGGAAGTCATCCTTCACCTGATCGCCCGCAGCCGCAAAGCCAAGATCGTCGACCGCTTCATCGACGCCCTGGCCCGCATCGAAGGCGGCTATGCGCTGGTCGCCCAGACCCGGTTCAAGATGATCGGCGCCCGCGACCCGCTGGGCATACGCCCGCTGGTGCTGGGTCAGATCGGCGAGGCCTGGGTGCTGGCGTCCGAGACCTGCGCCCTGGACATGATGGGCGCGACCTTCGTGCGCGACGTCGAGCATGGCGAGGTCGTGGTCATCGACAAGAACGGCCTGCGGTCGATGAAGCCCTTCCCCGCCCGCGCCGCCCGCCCGTGCCTGTTCGAATACGTCTATTTCTCGCGCCCGGACTCGGTCGTGAACGGCCGCTCGGTCTACGAGGTGCGCAAGGAGATGGGTCGCGGCCTGGCCCAGGAACACGGCGTCGAAGCCGACATCGTCGTGCCTGTGCCCGATTCCGGCGTTCCCGCCGCCCTGGGCTACGCCCAGGAAAGCGGCATCCCCTACGAAATGGGCATCATCCGCAGCCACTATCTGGGGCGCACCTTCATCCAGCCCAGCCAGGGCGCCCGTCAGAAGGGCGTGCGCATGAAGCACAGCCCCAACAAGGCGGCGCTGGAAGGCAAGCGCGTCGTGCTGATCGACGATTCCATCGTGCGCGGCACCACCTCCGTCAAACTGGTCCGCGCCGTCCGCGCGGCGGGCGCCAAGGAGGTCCATCTGCGCTCGGCCAGCCCGCAGATCCTCTTCCCCGACTTCTACGGCATCGACATGCCCGAACGCGCCCAACTGCTGGCCGCCAACAAGACGCTGGAAGAGATGCGCGAAATGCTGGAGGTCGATTCCCTCGGCTTCCTGTCCATCGACGGCCTGTATCGCGCCATGGGCGAGACCGGCCGCGACAATACGAACCCCCAGTTCACCGACCACTATTTCACCGGCGACTATCCCACGCGCCTTTTGGACCGTGAGATCGAGGAAGGCGGCCGCGAGTTCGGCGCCCGACAACTTTCGTTGCTGGTCAGCGCCTGAAGCGCGTTCGGTTCAGGTTTCGCCCACCCGACCGGCGGGCGCGACCAGCAACCCGACCAAGATAACACCGGCGCACAGCACAGCCGCCACCGCGAACGGCAGGCCCGGCGCGCGTTCGTACAACAGGGTGCTGCCCAGGGGCGCGATGATGGCGGCCACACCCTGCATCAGTGTGACCAGACCGGCCGCCGCACCCTGACGGTCCTGATCCACGGCCAGTGAGACGCCCGACATATACCCCGGAATGACCAGTCCCGCCCCCACGCCGAACAGGGCGTAGGCCCCCGCATAGGTCGCGCGCGAGGCCGTGAACAACAGGACCAGCAGGGAGATCATCAGGAAGGGCGCGCCCGCTCGCACCAGCCGGCGCGGCGCCCATTTCAACAGCTTCATCTGCACCGTCTGGGTCGCCACCAGCAGCAGGCCCACCAGGCTCAGCGACAGGGCCAGGAACCGCGCCGTCTCCGACCCGCTCAGATTCAGGCGATCCTGAACATAGAAGCCCGCGCTGATCTGAAGCGTCACGATGGTCAGCATCAACAGCAGGCCGATCAAGAGCCAGCCGCGCACGGCGGGAGCGAACGGGCTGAGCCGATGAGTGGTCGATCGCTCCTTGGGCGGGGTGCGCGGCACCACCAGGGCGACCATGACGAAGGCCAGAACCGGCAGGACCGACGCCAGGACCATCGGCCAGATCAACCCCCGCAACGCCAAGGCGCCGCCCTGGGCCGGTCCCGCGATCATGCCCAGGCCGCTGGCCGCGCCGATCAAGGCCATCCCCGCGCTGCGGGTCTCGGCCGTGGTGGTGTCGGCCATATAGGCCTGGGCGGCGGCCGGGGCGGCGGGCAAAAAGGCCCCGACAAACGCCCTGCCGGCGAACAGGGCAGCCAGAAGCGGGACGCCGACAAGGACGCCCTTCAGGCCTAGGTCGATCACCACGGCATAGACGGCGTAGCTGACGCACAGGCCGGCGAACCCCGCCAGGATCACGGCCTTGCGCCCCCAATGATCGCTCTTGGCGCCCCACCAGGCTCCTGTGGCCGCCATGATCATCGAACCGATGGAAATCATCCAGCCGCCCTGGCTCTCGCTCAACCCCATCGCCCGGATCAGGGGCGCCAGGATCGGCATGATGATCATGACCGCCAGGGTCGAGGCGAAGACGGACAGGAAGATCGCGATACGGGTCATGGCATGACTCAAAATAATAATGAGAGTCGTTCGCATATCATGCATCCACTTTCAGCGTCGAGCCTCCCTTGGCGTTCCGGGCGATGCAGCCTATCAGACAGGGATGTCGACCGCCCCCGCCCCTATCGCCGACCGCATCGCCCTTGTCGTCGGCGCCTCGCGCGGCATCGGTTACGAAAGCGCCCTGGCGCTGGCCAAGGCGGGCGCGCACGTCGTCGCCACGGCCCGCACCCAGGGCGGTCTGGAAGAGCTGGACGACGCCGTCTTCGCCGCCACCGGCAAGCACGCGACCCTGGTGCCGTTCGATCTGGTGGACGGCGGGGCCGTCGACCGTCTGGGCGGCGCCATCTTCGAACGCTTCAAGAAGCTGGACGTCTGGGTTCATGCGGCGGCGACCATGGGGCCCTCCGGCCTGACGCCGGTGTCCCACGCCGACCCGCGCGAGTTCGCCAAGGTCGAGAAGACCAACTTCACCGCCGTCTATCGCCTGATCCGGTCGCTGGAGCCGCTGCTGCGTGCATCCGACGCCGGTCGGGCTATCCATTTCACCACCAGCGTCGCCACCAACCCGCGCGCCTTCTGGGGCATGTACGCCGCCACCAAGGCGGGTGCCGAGGCCCTGGTGAAGGCCTGGGCCGACGAGATCGAAAGCACGCCCGTCCGCGTCAGCATCGTCGATCCGGGCCGGATGCGCACCGCCATGCGCGCCCAGGCCTATCCGGGCGAAGACCCGTCGGTCCTGCCCCATCCGTCCGAGATCGGCCCCCTGGTTGTGGACCTCGCCCGCCCGGACGCGATCCCGCCCCTGACTATCCGGTTTCGGGATTGGAAGTCCGGCCCGTCAACCGAAGCCCTGATCTGAGGCTTTCGTCCCTGCCGGCCGCCGTTCGTCCCCGGACGATGGCGATGTGAGGCGGGCGGCGGCAAGGCGGGGTCCATGACCCTGTTCTCGTCCTTTCTGATCATCCACGTCTCGACCGGTCTTTGCGCCGTTCTGGTCGGCGTCCTGCCCGTCGTCACGCGAAAGGGCAGCCGCGCCCATCGGCTCTGGGGACGGCTGTTCGCCGGCCTGATGGCCGTCCTTCTGGTCTGCGCCTGGGCAATGACGGCGCTTAGGTTCAACACCTATTTCCTGGCCCTGTCGGCGACCGCGACGCTCAACCTGTTTTCGGGCGCGTGGGTGTTGAGACGCAAACGGCCCGACCTGAACACAGCCGATCGGGCCCGTCCGCTGGATTGGGCCGCGACCCTGGCGGTGATCGGGATTGGCCTTTGGATTCTCGTCCTTCTGGCCCAAGGCCGGTCGGACGGCCCCGCCACAGTCTCGGCCGCTTTGGCCGCCAGCGCCCTGATCATGGGTGCGTGGGACTTGTGGCGGTTCGCCGCCCCGACATCCTGGCCCTTTTCACCTGAGCTCTGGACCTATGAGCATCTGGCGAAGATGCTGGGCGCCTATTCTGCGGTATTGAGCGCCTTCTCGGGCAACTTCCTGACCGCCCTGCCCGCGCCCTGGAGCCAGCTCTGGCCGACCGTTCTGTTCCAGTGTCTGATCGTCGCCTGGATTGCGACCCTTGTGGTCCGCAAGCGCCGGCGTCCTTTGTGCGTCGGTTGAGGCGCGCGCCCGTGGCGGCGGCCGTTGGCCTGTTCACGGCCTACAGCTATGTCGCCACGGTGCTGGCCGTCGCCTGGTATCTGCGACGCGGATCGGCAGAGGTGTCCGTGGGCGCCTCCCTGCTTTGGGCGGCCCTGTCCTACACGCCGTGGCTGGGGGTCGCGGGGCTGACATGGGCCGTGATCCGCCGGTTCGGCGCCGGGTGGCGGGCGACAGGTGTTCTGGCCGCTGTCATGCCGGGCGTCGTCCCCCTGATCGCCGCCCTGAACGCCCGCACCGACATGGGCTTCCTGAACCATGCCGGCGACGGCGGCGAATGGGCGGCGCGGACCATCGACCGGCTGCCGGTCGTCCTTCTGCTCTACACCGCCGTCGTCGCCGTGGGTTTAGCCGCCGCCTATTGGCGCAGCGCCCGCGAAGCCCGCGACAGGATCGCCGCCCTGACCGTCGCCTTGTCCCAGGCCCGCACGCTGGAGCCGGACCAGAACCAGCGCATTCTCGTCTCCACGGGCCGGACGCGCTCCTCGATCCCTGTCGGCGACATCGAATGGTTCGCCTCGGCCGGCAACTATGTGGTGGTCAACTGGGACGGCAAGGAGGGCCTGATCCGCGACACGCTACAGGCGCTGGAAGCGCGTCTGGATCCGCGCCTCTTCACCCGCAGCCACCGCTCCAGCCTGATCAACCTGGCCCGCGTCGGTCAGGTCCAGCCGCTGTCGGACGGGGCCTGGCGGCTGACGATGGCCAGCGGCGCCGAACTGGTGGTCAGCCGCACCTATCGCGACGCCGTGCTGGAAAAGCTGGGGCGGTCACCTCAGGGCAGATAGGCAAACACCTTCAGCCAACCCTCGGCCTGGCCAGGTCGATGGCTTCGAAAAGCGGGATGGCCAGCAGGAAGACCAGGCCGTCGCGGATCGTGGTCAGGAAGAAGGACGGCCGCACCGACAGGTCCTCCTCGTCCCGCCAGAGGGCGAAGTTGGGCCAGAAGCGCGGCGTCCGGGCCTTGTACGCCGCATAGTCGGCGCCGAAGGTCGCGCCCAGCCAGGCCTCCTCGCGGCGAACCGTCAGATAGAAGACCGCCACCGACGCCAAGGTGAACAGCACCGCCAGGGTCAGGCTGCCGCTCTGGGCGCCGACGCCGAACGCGCCGAAGAAGCTGAAGATATAGAGCGGGTTGCGGCTGATCGAATAGGGACCGCGCGACACGATCTCGGCCTTCTTGCGCCCGCCGATATAGAGCGAACACCAGGCGCGCCCCACGATGGCGAAGACGATGGCGGCCAGGCCCACAGCTTCGACGCCTTCGTGCAGCGGACTGTCCAGGCCGCTGGCGGATTGCGACACCATGGTCAGCCCGACCAGCGCCAGCAGGGCGACAAGCACCGCCCCCTTGCGGATCTTCTGAACGGCCTGAAGGTCGAACGCCTGGATCGGGGTCATTATTCGCTCCGTATTAGGCCTGAATCCAAGCGCCGCTTTACGACGACGCGCAAGTGGTATGTTTGCGAGCGAAAATCGGTCTCGAAAGCAGCCAGGGACGGTTCAGAGGATCGCCAGCATGTCCGCCAGTTCCGCCGGCCAGATCGTCTCGGTCGAGGCGCGGATTTCGTCGGCGCTCCACCAGCGATGCGCCGTCAGCACCCGCTGCTCTTCTTCCGTCCAGGCCACGTTCGACAGATCGAAATCCTCGGTTCGCAGCAGGAAGAACCGCTGATCGACCCTCGCCATTCGCCCGTCGGGCAGGCGGAAACATTCGATGACCTGCGCGACCTCCTGTCCCGGATCGGCGACGGTCAGGCCCGTCTCCTCGAACAGTTCGCGACGCGCGGCGTCAGCATAGGTCTCGCCAGGATCGCAGCCGCCGCCGGGCGTGGCCCAGAAGGCGGTCCCAGCCAAGGGTCCGTCCGCATAGTCGAAGCGGAACAGCAGAACCCGCCCCTGCCCGTCCACAATCAGCCATCGTGACGTGGGCCGATCAGGCAGGATGGCGGGATCGGCGTCGCTCATGCGATCAACGCCTCGACCTCAACGCTTTGCGCCGCCCTTCTGGCCGGTGCGGACGCGACCCGAGCGCGAGACCTGGCGGGCCCCGCCCCGCGCGCCCTTGCCGACGAAGGCGTTGGTGCCGGACTTCTTGGACGCGCTGGCTTTCAACCCGCCCAGAGGTTTGACCTTGGGCTTGATCCCCGCCTTGGCCTTCTGTTCCAGCGCCTTGCCGGGCAGGTTCGACAACCGTTCCTCGGCCTTTTCGGCCTTCTGCACCCGGCGCGGGGCTGTCTTGGCCGCGCCCTTGAACCGTTCGGGGCCGGACTTGGCGCCGCCATCGACATAGGGGTTGGTCCCGCTGGTCTTGACGATCAAACGGATCGGCGTGCCCGGCAGGTCGAAGCTCTCGCGCAGCGAGTTGATCAGATAGCGCTTGTAGTGGTCCGGCATCGCCTCGGCGCGGCTGGCCATCAGCACGAACGTGGGCGGGCGGGCCTTGGTCTGGGCCATGTATTTCGGCTTGATGCGCTTGCCGTCCACGGCGGGCGGCGGGTGCCGCTGGGTCGCCATCGACAGCCAGGTGTTCAGGTCTTTGGTCTTCACCTTGACCGACCAGTTGTCATAGGCCTGAAGCACGGCCGGCATCAGCCGGTCCACGCCCCGGCCCGAATGCGCCGACAGGGCGACGAAGGGCGTGCCCTTCAGCTGGGGCAGCTTGTCCTCGGCCATGGCCTTCAGCTTGGCCAGGCGCGACTGGGGCTCTTCCTCCAGGTCCCACTTGGACGCCACATAGACCAGGGCGCGGCCTTCGCGCTCGACCAGATCGGCCAGTTGCAGGTCCTGGGTGTCGAAGGCGTCGTCCTTGTCCATCACCAGGATCACCACCTCGGCGAAGGTGATGGCGCGGATGGTGTCGGCGACCGACAGCTTCTCCAGCTTCTCCTGCACACGGGCCTTGCGGCGCATGCCGGCGGTGTCCACCAGGCGGATATTCTTGCCTTCCCAGACCCAATCGACCGAGATGGAATCGCGCGTGATCCCCGCCTCCGGCCCGGTCAGTAGCCGATCGTCGCCGATCAACCGGTTGATCAGGGTCGACTTGCCCGCGTTCGGCCGGCCGATGACGGCGATGCGGATCGGCTTGTCCGGCTCGTCGATCTCCTCGACGAAGATATCCTGAGAGCCGGCGACCAGGGCGGCGTACAGATCGGCCATTCCCTCGCCGTGTTCGGCCGAAATGGCGACGGGCTCTCCGAACCCCAAGGCGTGCGCCTCGCCCACCCCGCCGCCGCTCTCGCGGCTTTCGGACTTGTTGGCCAGCAGGATGACCGGCTTGTGCACCTTGCGCAGGCGGTCGGCGAAGATGCGGTCCAGCGACGTCACGCCTTCGCGGGCGTCCATCATGAACAGGATCAGCTCCGCGTCCTCGATGGCCGCCTCGGTCTGCTCGCGCATCCGGGCTTCCAGGCTTTCGTCGGTGACGTCCTCATAACCCGCCGTGTCGATCAGCGTCAGGTCCAGATCGCCGATATTGCCGTCGGCGTAGCGACGGTCACGGGTCACGCCGGGGCGGTCGTCGACCAGCGCCAGACGCTTGCCGACAAGGCGGTTGAACAGTGTCGATTTGCCCACATTGGGGCGGCCGACGATGGCGACCTTCAGAGCCATGTCGGCCTTCTAACGCAATTTGGCTGAAACGTCAGCGGATGCAGATCAGCTGACCATTGTCGGTCAGCACGTAAAGCGCGCCGTTATAGGCCGCCGGGGCGATATAGGCGGGCGCGCCCAGCTTCAGCGTGGTCTGCGGCGCGCCGGTCTTCGGATCGAACGCCACCGCTTCGCCAAAGGAGTTGACCATCACCAGACGGTTCGACGCCAGAAGCGGCCCCGACCATTGCGGCGTGATGGTGCGACGACCGAAGGTCAGGAAGCCCCCTTCCTTGCGCGCGCGCCCCTCGTTCAGTTCGCGCGTCCAATAGACCTGGCCCGTGTCGCGGTTGACGGTGATCAGCTGGCCGGACTTGGACACGGCATAGACCACGTCGCCCACCGGCAGCGGCGCGTTGACGCCCGTGACCGGCAGTTGCCACTTGGGCTGGCCCGACCGCAGGTCCAGCGCGCCCAGCACGCCCGAATGGCTGACGCCATAGACCATGCCGCGGCTGATGACGGGGCGGCCGGCGACGTCGCGAACTTCCGACAGGGCGCTGGTGCGGCTGGTGCGCGACAGAGTCTCTTCCCACACCGCCTGGCCGTTGACGGCCGACAGGGCGACCAGCTGGCCCGAGGCGAAGGGCGCGACCACCGTATTGCCCGATACGGCCGGACTGGAGGCCCGCATCACGCGCGCCGGTTCCGCGATGCCGCGATAGGTCCAGTCCTGGGCCCCGGTCGTGGTGTCGAAGGCGAACAGCTGGCTGTCCACATCCACGACGAAGACGTGGTTGCCCGCCACGGTCGGCGCGCCGTGGATCGGCGAATCGACCGCCTGGGTCCAAACCACGGCGCCGGTGTTGGCGTCCAGCGCGGACATGGAGCGATAGCCCGACGAGACGAAGACCTTGCCGCCGCCGACGGCCACCCCGCCGCCAAACCCGCCGCTACGGTCGCGCTCGGGGTTCTTGACGCTGGTCTTCCACAAAATCTCGCCCGTGTCGGCCGAGACGGCGGACACCGTCGAATCGCCGTCCAGCACGAAGATCTTGCCGTTGTCGGCCACCACCGGCGCCATGACGTTGCCGACACGGGCCGAACCGGCGCCGATGTTGCGCTTCCAGGCGATCTGGAAGTTCGGGGCGGCGATGACGTGTTCGACCAGATTCTCGGTCGTGCCGCCCGGCTGGGTCCAGGCCGTCGCAGCCTGGGGGCCCGGCAGGAAGAAGTCGCGGCCCGACAGGGCGGCGGACGGCGCCAGCTGCTGTTCGAACTCCAGCACCGAAATCCGCTGGCCAGCCGAGGCGGTGGCCCCCGGTTGATCCTTCTTGCCGATGAACGGCAGGTTGCGCGTCAGGGTGCCGCAGGAGGCCATGGTGGCCGCGACGCCGCAGATCAGCGCGACTTTCAGAACTCGAGTCATCGGGGGCGTCCTGTTGGGAGGCGTCACTGTTGGGCGGTCGCAGCGGCGGCCGAAGCCGGAGCCGGTGTCGAAGGCGTCGGCGCATTGCCGGCCCGGGCGGCGGGCGCCGGGGCGTCGGCGGCCGCCTTGACGATGGCCGGCAGGGCCGCCGCCGTCCCGGCGTCGATCGATTCGATGGCGATCTGGGCGCGTTGACGCACCGAATCCGGCACGTCCTGCCCCAGTTGCAGCAGCACGAAGGCCTCGCGCGCTTCCTTGGTCTTGCCGTGTTGCAGCCGCGCCAGGGCCAGGGCCTCCTGGGCGAAGGCATGCAGCGGCCGCTTGTCGTCAGCCAGCGGCTGCAGCCGCTTTTCGATCTCATCCAGCGGGGCGGTGTCCATGATCAGGAAGGCGGCCTTCAGGGCGGCCGGATCACCGAGGATGGGATCGTTCGCGGCCTTGGACGCCTCGTCGAACAGGCGCACGGCGTCGGGAATCTTGTTGGCGGTCACGGCCAGGCCGGCCTGTTGCTGCAGGGCCAGAACCTTATAGGCGCCGCCGGCCTTAACGGCCTCTTCGAAGGCGGCGCGGGCGTCCATCGGCTTTTCGGCGCGCAGGGCCTCCATGCCGCGATCATAGGCCGCCGCCCCCTTGGCCGCCTGGTTGGAGTTGTAGGAATCCCAACCCCACCAGCCCAGGGCGCCGATCAACGCGACCACCAGAACGACGCCCACGACAGGCAACCAGGTGCGGGCCAGACGCTTGTAGCGCTCGGAGCGAAGCTCCTCCTCGACCTGCTCGAAGACATCAACCACGGAAACGTCGCCCCAAAATCGCTAAAAGCAAACCGGCGCGGACCCTAGAAGGTCGGCGCTTCGCCCGCAACGTGATCCGTTACGGCCTAGCCGGCTTTTTCGAGCAGTAGGTCCCGACTTCGGCAGGAAAACGGCGGCCTGTCTTCCGAAGACCGAAAGCCAGGCAGGCGGCGCCGCTTTTCCGTGCACGGTCGATCACGCATCGACGATTCGACAAATCCTGTCTTCAGACGTCCTGCGACAGCTTCACCGCGCCCGCCGCCAGCATGGCGACCAGAGCGCCGGCCACAGCCCAGAACATCACCATCCCCGACCCGCTCATCAGGTCCAGCGACCCCAGGCCCAGGCCATCCAGCCCCGTCTGGACCACGCCCTGGGCGGCGGCGCTCGCCGATCTCAGGCCCTGGACCACAGGCGCCCCGCCCTCGTCGGAAAAGTTCACCTTGACCCCCTCGCGCAGAGCCAGACCGCCGCCGATCACAGCGGCTGCCGTCAGGATCAGACTGCGCCAGCGCGAGCGTTTTTCCAGCCTGGCCTGAAACACCGCCAGGAACAGGGCCTCGTCGGCCAATGGGGGCGTGCGGGCGAACAGCCGCTCGATCATCGGATCGAATTCGTCAGCCGACATGGCTCGACCTCCCGCCTGCGTCCGTCGCCGGCTGAAGCCGGGCGCGGAGTTTATCCAGACCACGTTTGACATGGGATTTCACCGTTCCGAGCGGCAAATTCATGGCCGCCGCGATCTCGGGGTGGGACATGCCCGCGCCGTGGCACAGGGACACGCACACCCGCTCGGTTTCGTTCAACGCCTTCATCGCCTCGTCCAGGTCCAGGGCCCCGGCGTGATCGACGGGCGTCGCCGCCTCATCGACCTCGCTTTCGGCGACATAGCGGGCCTCGTGCGCCGCGCGCTTGAGATACAGGCGCGCGGCGATCTTCTTGATCCAGCCGGCGAAGGTCCCCTGCCCCCTGAACTCGGCGCAGCGCTGGAAACCCTGCAGGAAGGCGTCCTGCGCAACGTCGTCGGCCAAAGAGGGCGCGGCGCCCATCCGGCGAAGCAGACCCCGCACCGCAGAGCCGTGTCGCCGCACCAGTTCGCCATACTCGCGCCGCCCACCGGCCGCCGCCTGGACGGCCAGTTCGACATCGTGAAGTTCTCGAAGTGACTTGGTCATGACGGTTTCCCCCGGGACGCCGTCAGTCCTTGTGCGGATTGAAGAAGCTCAGAACGATATAGGCCAGGCCGATGGTGGCCGGGATGCAGGCCACGCCCAGCAGTCCGTTGCCGATATCGCCGTCCCAGTGACGGCCGCTGAACTGGCTGACCAGACCAAAGGCCGCCAGGCCGATGCCGGTCGCCAGCCAGATGATTCCGCGCCGGATGTCCTTGGTGCGCGACGGCAGCGACTTCTGCACATCCTTGGTCAGGGCGTCGATCAGTTCGGGCGGGAGGGCCTGGCCCTTGTCCACCGCATGCCGCACCGTCTCCTGGATGTCCCGCTTCTCGCGATACTTCAGGAAGGTGGGCCCGAAGACGATGGCCGTGATGGTGCCGAAGACGGCGAAGATGGCGAAAAGCGGAATGAAGTCTTCCATGACGTATGCCTTGTGATCCGTATCGGGCCGCCGTTGCAGCGCCCTTATGACCACAAGAGGCTGCGGCCCGCCCCTATGGATGCGCGCCCGGACGTGAAATCTTCGTAAGGTCCGAATTCATCCGCGCAGAACCTGCCTGGCGACGACGAGAGCAGCGCCTGTCGCCAGGACTCCCGCCGCCGCCGTAACCTCCGCACCGTTCAAAACCGACAGATCCAGATCCGCGATCATCGGGCGCAACAACCAGAGAAGGGCCGCGCCCGCCACGACCAGCGGAATGGACGCCGCCGCAGAAGCAACCGCTCGACGCCGCGCGACGCGCAAAGCTGTCTCGGCCTCGAAAACAGGATCGCGCGCGGGAGCGGCGGCGGCGGCGAACAGATGCTGCAGCTTTTCTTCAGGTGTCATCCGGACCTCCCAACGCCGCCAGCAGACGCGCACGTCCCCTGGCGACGTGCGACTTTACCGTTCCGATCGGCAGGCTCAATGCCTGGGCCGCCTCGGCATGAGACCAGCCGTCTGCAACGCATAGGGCGACACAGGCGCGAACAACCGGCGACAGACCCGCCATCGCCTGCGCCAGCGCGATACGATCTTCCGCGCTTATTCCGAGCGGCGAAACAACCTGTTGCGACCATGCGGTCTCACGCGCCGCCGTCCTCACGCCACGGCGAATGCGGTCCTGGGTCTTGCGCCAGGCGATGCCCAACAGCCAGGCGCGCAAGCCGGAAAGCTCTCTCAGCCGGCCCAGGTTAGCCCACGCCGCCAGGAAAACCTCCTGCGCCAGATCGTCCGCATCCTCCCAGCCCCCGGCCCACATTCGCCTGAGGAAAGACCGCACCGCGCCCTGATGTCGCGCAACGATTCTGGCGAAGGCCGCATCCGAACCGTCCCGCGCGGCGCGCGCCAGTTCGGCGTCGGTCATGTCCTGCGCCCCGTCGTCAAGGCGTCGGTTTGCGCCACTGAATCACAATGGCGCAAATCAACGACCACAAGGCGACCGCCCCCATCACGAAGCCGACGATCATGAACGCACCTGATCCGCCATCCATACGCCCGTCCAGCCCCCCCCATACGAAACCGGCGCACAAGGTTCCGAACAGGCCCGCTAACAACCAATAGCGCCCAGCCACGCCGGAAGCGCTATGGCTCCACTCGCCGTTGTTCTCCGTGCGGCTCAAGGCGTCGGTCACGCCTGGCGGCGGCTCTTGTCCTTTTTCGGCATAGACCTTGAGCACGTCGAGCAGCGCCTTCTGACGGCGATACTGAAGCCACTGCACCCACCCCGTGTAGGCGAAGGCCGCCATCGGGAAGAGAATCCACCAGAATTCACGAAAGAGGTCAGCCATCGTTCTTTTCCCCTGCGGCGCGACCGTCGCTCCGCCTCTCATCGTTCAGTCGTCGCGACCCGATCCAATGGATGCGAAAGCCGAACATTTATTTCGTGGAGAGGACGGGCCCCGCATGACATCGAGGTCGGACGCCGTTTCCAACCGCGCGTCGGCGGTCTAGTGTGCCTCGAACATTGGAAGGAACACCCCATGGCCCACGTCGTCTATCGTATCGTCGAACATGACGGAGGCTGGGCCTACAAGGCGGGCGAGACCTTCTCAGAAACCTTCTCCAGTCACGACGCGGCCAAGGCGGCGGCGGTGCGCGCCGCGCGCGAGCAGCGGGTGCCGGACCAGACGGCCGCCATCGAATACGAAACCGCCGACGGACGCTGGATCACCGAAAGCGCCGACGGTCATGACCGCCCGGAAACCGAGGTCGAGGGTTGAGGTCCGGCGCATGATCGCCAGACGCGTCCTCCTATGCGCGGCGGCCGCCCTGCCGCTGGGCGCCTGCGCGACGACATCTGCGGCCCCACGGCCCGCGCGGCTGAAGCTGGTCACGTTCAACATCTGGCATAATCAGGGCGACTGGGCCGCGCGGCGTCCGCTGCTGGTCGCGGCGCTGAAGGCCCAGGACGCCGACGTCATCGCCCTGGAAGAGGTGCTGGAAGACGCCAATGTCGGTCTGGAAAACCAGGCGTGGATGCTGGCGCGCGAACTGGGCGGCTATTCCGTCGCCTTCGTCTCGACCGATCCGGAAGGGGCGCCGCGCCGTTACGGCAACGCCCTTCTGACCCGTCTGCCGGTTCTGGCCGAGGACACGGTCAGGTTGGAGCCGCTGGACGACTTCCGCACCGCCCTGCGTGTCCGGGTGTCGGTCGCAGGCCGGCCCGTCGATGTGGTCGTCACCCATCTGGCCTGGCAGGAGGACGCCGGCCCGGTGCGGGCGCGTCAGATCGAGCATCTGTTGCGCTGGCTGCCGCAGGACGGCGCGCCCCTGATCGTCATGGGGGACTTCAACGCCACCCAGGACGATTCCGGCCTGGCGACCCTGACCGGCGCTCGCTTTTTCAGCGCCCTGCCCCGCAACTCGGTCGCCACCACCCTGAACCCGGCCAAGGGTCATCCGAACCGCGTCATCGACCATATCTTCGCCGAGAGGGAGTTCTTCGCCCCGGTTGAGGCGCACGTCTTCGGGGACGTTGCGACCGGCGGCGAATACCCGTCCGACCACTTCGGCGTGGCGGCGACGGTCGAACTCAGGTGAAGGCGGCGGCGTAGGCGTCCGGTCTGAAGCCGACCAGGCGCCGGTCGCCCAGGTCCAGCACCGGCCGCTTGATCATCGACGGCTGGGCGATCATCAGGGCGATGGCCTTATCCCGGTCCAGGTTCGCCTTGTCAGTCTCGGGCAGTTTCCTGAACGTCGTGCCGGCGCGGTTCAGCACCGTCTCCCAACCGTGTTCATCGACCCACAGGCCCAGCCGCGTCGCGTCGATCCCGGCCTTCTTGTAGTCGTGGAAATCATAGGCCACGCCATGCTGGTCCAGCCAGACGCGCGCCTTCTTCACCGTGTCGCAGTTGGGGATACCGTACATCGTGATCATGAACGCCTCCTAGCCGCTCAGAACCGCTTCGTCAGCCCCACGCTGATCACCCGCCCGCGCGGATCGGCGACGACGGGATCGTAGCCCAGGGCGAACTGGGCCAGGGGCGGCGCCTTGTCCATAAGATTGACCACGCCCAGCGATAGGTCCACCTCCGTTCCGATCTGGCGGGTGTAGAGCAGGTCCAGGGTCGTCTGGCTGGCGATGTGCGGGTCGGTGATGCCGCTGCGGTCGTTGCGATAGCCGCTGGTGTAGTGAACCAGGGCGGTCACGACCTGCGCCCCGCCGCTCCAGCCCACGGCGAACTCCCCACGGTCGCGCGGCAGCGACCGGCCGATGTTGTTCAGATTGGTCGAGCCGACGCCCGACGCCGCGGCCGATCCGGTGTCCAGCCGGATGTCGTAGCGGTCCACATAGGTCCAGGTCGCCGACGCCGTAGCCCGCCCGCCCCACAGATCGCGTCCATACCGGGCCGACAGGTCGATCCCCTGCGTCTGGATCGACGAGGCGTTGACGAAGGCCAGTTGCACGAAGGTCAGGGCGCCGTTCTGCGCGCGTGTCACCTTGCGCTGGGCCTCCGTTCCGGTCAGACCCGCCGCCGTGTCGGCGCTGGCCCGGTCGATGACGGCCTGGGCCGATTCCTTCACCACCAGATCGGCGTAGTCGAACCGCCAGGCGTCCAGGCCCAATTCCAGCCCCTCGATCGGTCGCCACTGGGCGCCGAAGGTCAGGCTTTCGGACTTCTCGGGCTTCAGCCCCGGATCGCCCGAGGTGAGGGTGTTGACGAAGACGAAGGCGCCCCGGTCGAACACCGACGGCTGCGACGCCTGGGCGCCAGACAGGGCATAGACGGACGGCGCACGGAACCCCTGCCCCCAGGACGCGCGCAGGGCCAGGGCGTCAGTGACATCCCAACGCACGGCGGCCTTGGGGCTGAACCGGCCCTGATCGCCGTCATAGGTTTCATAGCGTCCGGCCAGTTGCGCCTCGATCCGTTCGCCCAGATGCAGTCGCGCCTCGGCGAAGGCCGCCAGCGCCTGCTGGTCGCCGTCGAAATCGGGGGAATAGCCGGCGGTCAGCATTTCCCCCGCATTGACCAGATCGCTCCAGTCATGACGGAAGGCGCTGCGGCGATACTGGGCGCCCAGGGCGACATCGACCGATCCGCCGCTCCAGGCCAGGGCCTGGCCGCCTGTCGAGGCTTCGGCGGCGATCAGGCTGGCGGCGCCCCTCAGTCCCACATTACCGGTCAGGCTGTCGATCAGGGCGGCGCCGTTCGCCGTGCCCGTGCCCAGATAGGCGCTGCCGAACGGATTGAAGTAACGGCACGGCCCCACGCCGGGCGCGCCCGTCGCGGCGTCGCAGCCGGCCCCGCCCAGACCCCGCAGGGCGTTCTGAAGCGCGCCGCCGATCACGTCCGGCTTGTCATAGGCGACGTGCTGGCGGCTGGCGGTCGCCGCCAGGGTCCAGGTCCAGCGCCCGTCGAATCGCCCGTCCAGACCCGCGGCCAGACGCCAGGTGCGATAGTCGAACTGGGACCGCATGGCTCCCGCCTCCGCCCCCAGCAGACGCCCGCGAAACAGCACGTCCTCGCCGAACGGATTGTCGGGGTGCGACGCCGGTACGGTCAGCGCCCGCGCCAGGATCGGCAGGGACGGCGTCAGCCGCGCCTCGCTCCAGGTCGAGGACCAGGCCCCTTGAAGCGAAAAGGTCGTCTCTCCGCCCATCGGCCGTCGATAGTCGGCGAACAGCTGGGTCCGCGTCTCCTGCGGGACCAGATCGAAGAAGTCGGAATAGTCCAGCCGACAGAAACTGTCGGTCGGCGAATTGAGATAGGCGTCGGCGAAGGCCGGATCGCCGCACGCGGGATCGGGCGAATAGCCCCCTCGACTGGGCCGGAAATAGGATCCCGGCTGGCCATAGCTGGTCACGGCCGTCCAGGCCGCGCGGCCGTAACGCCGGGCCTGGGTGAAGTCGCGCTCATCGGACCCCAGGGCCGAACGGCGGAAATGCGACGCCGCCAGCGTCAGGTCGCCGCCCAGCAGGCCGAAGCCGCCCAGAGCCTCGACCACCGTCTCCTCGGACCCGTCCGCCAGGGCGTATTTGGCGCGCGCCTCCGGCGCCCTCACGCCGCGCCGCGTGATGAAGTTCACGACGCCGGCCACCGCGTCCGACCCATAGACGGCCGAGGCGCCGTCCTTGACCACTTCGATCCGCTGGATGGCGATGGTCGGAACCAGTGAATTGACGTCCACGAAGGCGGAGCCGTCGGTCGCCACCACGGCGCTGCTGGTCCAGCGCTGTCCGTCCACCAGCACCAGGGTCGATCCCAGGCCGAGGTTGCGCAGATTGAACTGGGCCGTGCCCGAGCTTTGCGGCTGATTCAGTTGATCGACCTGCGTCTCCGCGCCCGAATTGGCCGTCACCAGGCGCGGAGCCTGCGACAGGTCGGACACGCCGGCCGCCGTCAGGACGTCTGCGCCGATGATTTCCACCGGCGCGATGCGGTCGCCGCCCGCGATTCGCGACCCCGTCACCACCACATCGTCCAGCCGCTCCATCGGCTTGGCCGCGCCGCCATCCTGCGCCTGAGCGGCGACGGCGCCCGTCAACCACGCCACGGCCGCCGTGCTCATCAGGATATTTCGCTGCGCCATCGAACTGCTCCCCGTCGGTAGAGCGCGGCTTCTAGCCAGCGTCGCCATTTTGCGAAAGATTAATTTTACAACTTCGCAAAATTCAACCGAACGGGCGTCTGAGAGCGGCAGAGGATCGTCGCGCGTCCTTGATCCAACGATGTAACCGGTTACGGTGGCCCAAAATACAAAACGGGTTCAGGAAACAGGAAGCATGGCGAACGTCCGTCTGGTCGACGTGAAGAAGGCGTTCGGCGCCGTCCCGGTGCTGAAGGGCGTCGATCTGGAGATCGCCGACGGCGAGTTCATCGTCTTCGTCGGCCCTTCGGGCTGCGGCAAGTCCACCCTGCTGCGCACCATCGCCGGTCTGGAAGAGGCCACGACGGGCCAGGTCTGGATCGGCGACCGCATGGTCAACGACCTGTCCCCGGCGGATCGGGGCATCGCCATGGTGTTCCAGTCCTATGCGCTCTATCCGCACATGACGGCCTATCAGAACATGGCGTTCGGCCTGAGCCTGGCCAAGACCGACAAGGCCGAGATCGACCGCCGCGTCCGGGCCGCCGCCGAGGCGCTCAGCATCACCGACTATCTGGACCGCAAGCCCAAGGCCATGTCGGGCGGTCAGCGCCAGCGCGTCGCCATCGGCCGCGCCATCGTGCGCGAGCCCGATGTCTTCCTGTTTGACGAGCCCCTGTCCAATCTGGACGCCGCCCTGCGGGTGCGGATGCGCTACGAATTCGCACGGCTGCACGCCGAGCTGAAGACCACCATGATCTACGTCACGCACGACCAGGTCGAGGCCATGACCCTGGCCGACCGGATCGTGGTGCTGAACGGCGGGCGGATCGAACAGGTCGGCGCGCCGATGGAACTGTACGAACACCCGGCCAACCTGTTCGTCGCCGGCTTCATCGGCAGCCCTAAGATGAACCTGCTGGACGTCACCATGGTGGAAGCGTCGGCGACCGGCGCGGTGGTGCAGATCGACGGGGGCCAAACCTTGCGGGTCGCCGTGGACGCCGCCTCGGCCCGCCCTGGCGACAAGGCGACACTGGGCGTGCGGCCTGAACACCTGGCCCTGTCGGGCGTCGGCGACACGCTGCAGGCGCAGGTCATGTTCGTGGAGACCCTGGGCGCCGCCGCCCTGGCCCACCTGACTCACCCTGCGGCCTCGGACACCCTGACGGTCCAGGCCCCGGCCGACCTGAAGGCCCGGCCAGGCCAGCCGCTGACGCTGCATGTGCCCGCCGCCCAGGCCCATCTGTTCGATGCAGCCGGCCAGGCTTTCCGCCGGCTCTAGCGGCTCCTGGGCTTGCGCAGTTTCTTCTCGGCGGCCTTTTTCAGCGCCACGTCCAGCGACCGCCGCGCCCAGGCCGTCGCCGTCTCCGCGTCGTCCAGCGCCGCCCCCGGCAGGGACCAGAAACCCAGGCTGACCGACGCGCCCGCCTTGGTCGAATAGGTGAAGGGATGCGCACCCTCCGCTTCCAGAGCGGCCGCAAGAACCTCATCGGCCTTCAGCCAGATCACGCCGTCATCCAGCACGGCGAACATGACGCCCGCGGCATAGCCCCCTGCCCCGCCGAACATCCGCTTGATCTCCAGTCGGCCCAGCGCATGGAAATGCTCGCGCACCCATTCGCCGAACTCGGCGTCGTAAGCCATCTCAGGCGCTGGCGGCCGGAACGATGGTCACGCTCTCGCCGCAGCCGCAGGCGTCGGTCTGGTTGGGGTTGTTGAAGACGAACTTGGAGGCCAGCCGCGTCGTCTCGTAATCGATCTCGGTGCCGATCAGGAACAGCACGGCCTTGGGCTCGATCAGGATGATCACGCCCTTGTCCTCGACCACCTCGTCCAGCGGCCCGATCTCGTCGGCATAGGCGAAGGTGTATTCCTGCCCCGCGCAGCCGCCGTTCTTGACCCCGATCCGCAGACCGATGTGGGCGTTCTCGGCGTTGTCCAGAATTTCACGCACCCGCTCCGCCGCCGCGTCGGTCAGGGTCACGGCCTTGGGGCGCGGTCGACGCGGCCGGGATGTGGCTTGAAGCTCGGTCATCAGAACATGTTCAAGGCCAGCTTGGCCTCGTCGCTCATCTTGGAGGCGTCCCATGGCGGGTCGAACACCAGATTGGCCTTGGCGCTTCGGACCCCCTCGACCTTCTCCACCGCCGTCTCGACCCAGCCGGGCATCTCGCCCGCCACAGGACAGCCGGGCGCCGTCAGGGTCATGTCCACCACCACGTCGCGGTCGTCGTTGACGTCCACGCGATAAATCAGGCCCAGTTCATAGATGTCGACCGGGATTTCCGGGTCATAGACGGTCTTCAGCGCCTCGATCAGGTCTTCGGTCAGCTTGTCCAGCTCCCCTTGCGACAAGGCGCTTTTCTGCGGCTCGTCCCAGGCGGCCTGGAAGGCGTCGCTGTCCTGAATGGTGTTCTCTGTCATCGGCTTACACGAAGAAGTTTCGCGCCTTGATCAGCGCGTCCACGAAGGCGTCTGCATCCTCCACGGTGTTATATAGGGCGAAGGAGGCGCGGGTGCTCGACGTCACGCCCAATCTTTTCGCCAGCGGTTCGGCGCAGTGCGTTCCGGCCCGCACGGCGACGCCGTAACGGTCCATGATCTGGGCCACGTCATGGGCGTGCGCCCCCTCGACGGCGAAGGTCAGGATGGCGCCCTTGCCCTCGGCTTGCCCCAGGATCCGCAGCCAGTCCTGCCCCTGCAAGCGCTCCACGGCGTGGCGATACAGGGCGTGTTCGTGCGCCTGCACCGCCGCGCGGTCGTATTGCGCCAGCCAGTCCAGCGCCGCGCCCAGGCCGATGGCCTCCAGGATCGGCGGCGTCCCCGCTTCGAACCGATGCGGCGGCCGGGCGTAGGTGACACGGTCCAGCGTGACCGTCTCGATCATCTCGCCCCCGCCCTGATAGGGCGGCAGAGCCTCCAGCGCCTCGGCCTTGCCGTACAGGGCGCCGATGCCGGTGGGACCGAACAGCTTGTGGCCCGTGATCACATAGAAGTCGCAGCCGATGGCCTGCACGTCCGGCGTCGCATGGACCGCGCCCTGGCATCCGTCGACCAGAACCCACGCCCCCGCCGCATGCGCCAGCCGCGTGATCTCCGCGACCGGGTTCACCGTCCCCAGCACGTTCGACATATGGGTGACGGCGACCATGCGCGTCTTTGGCCCCAGCAGCTCGGCATAGGCCGCCATGTCCAGCGACCCGTCGTCCCGGATCGGCGCCCATTTCAGCACCGCCCCGTGCCGCTCGCGCAGGAAATGCCACGGCACGATGTTGGAGTGATGCTCCATCTCGGTGACGACGATCTCGTCGCCCGGCCGGATGCTCTGGCCCAGCCCTGCGGCGACCAGATTGATCGCCTCGGTCCCGCCCTTGGTCCAGACGACCTGCTCCGACGTCTCGGCGTTCAGGAACCGGGCCACGATCTCGCGCGCCTTTTCGAACGCCTCGGTCGCCTCGTTCGACAGGGTATGCAGGCCGCGATGGACGTTGGCATAGCCGCCCTCCATCGTCGCGACCAGGGCGTCGATCACCGCGCGCGGCTTTTGCGCCGAGGCCGCATTGTCCAGATAGACCAGCGGCCTGCCGTTCACCGTCCGCGACAGGATCGGAACCTGCGCCCGCACGGCATGGGGGTCGAAGGTGTTCACAACCGCGCCGTCAGCCATTCCCGCGCCACCTCTCTCGCGCCTTCGTGTTCGATCCGGTCGACGACCTCGATCAGAAAGGCCTGTGTCAGCAAGGCCCGCGCCTCTTCGGCCGGAATGCCCCGCTGCTGCATGTAGAACAGGGCGCTTTCGTCCAGCGCCCCCACCGTATTGCCGTGCGCGCACTGCACGTCGTCCGCATAGATGATCAGTTCCGGCTTGGCGTCGATCTCGGCCCGTTCCGAGGCGATCAGGGCATGGTGGCCCATGCGCGCATCCGTGCCGTCGGCCCCGCGCTCGACCACGATCTTGCCCTGGAAGACGCCGCGCGCCGTGTCGCGCGCCACCCCCTTGATCAGTTGCGAAGTCGTGCCGTCATGCTCGACGTGGCGCACCACGCTGGTCAGGTCGGCGTGTCGCGAACCGTTCAGCAGATAGAGCCCATCCGCCCGGACGTGCGCGCCTTGGGCATAGTGGGTGATCCGCGTCTCGATCCGTTGCAACTTGGCGCCGGTGGCGATGATCGTCTGGCGATAGACCCCGCCCGCCTCGAGCTTCACATGGGCCTCGGCGATGGAGATGGCGTCCTCGGGCTCCTCGACCAGGACCACGCGCGTCACCTCCGCGCCCGCCGCCACATCCAGCTCCAGCCGGTTGTGCGCCACATAGGCCGAGCCCGCGCCCTCATGCGTCTCCAGCAGCAGCAGCCGCGCCCCCGCTCGCGCCGACACCCGCGCGCTGGCGGTATGGCCCGTGCCGACCGCATCCGACACATAGCGCAGACGCAGGGTCTGCTCGCCCGAGGCGATGAAGTCGGTCACGCCCAGCGCCCGCCCGTTGGCGAAGACCACGACCTCGCCGCCCAGGGCGTCGAACGGCCCGGGCGCCCCGACCTCGGCTGTCGGAGACGGCTCGGGCGCGGCACGAAGATACCGCTTCAGATCGCTGTATTTCCACGCCTCGTCTCGCCGAGACGGAAAGGTCTCGGCGTCCGTCAGATCGATGGCGAAGGCCGTGCTCAAGCCGCTGTCGGCAGGTATTTGTCGTACCCTTCCGCCTCCAACTGCAACGCCAGTTCCGGCCCGCCCGAGGCCACGATCCGCCCGCCCGCCAGCACATGCACCCGGTCGGGTTTGATGTAGTCCAGCAGGCGCTGATAGTGGGTGATCACCAGCATCGACCGCTCGGGGCTGCGCAGGGCGTTCACCCCCTCCGACACGATGCGCAGGGCATCGATGTCCAGGCCCGAATCCGTCTCGTCGAGGATCAGCAGCGACGGCTCCAGAAGCGCCATCTGCAGGATCTCCATCCGCTTCTTCTCGCCGCCCGAGAAGCCGACGTTCAGCGGCCGCTTCAGCATGTCGAAGTCCATCTTCAGCGCCTTGGACGCTTCGCGGACCAGCTTCAGGAAGGCCGGTGCGGACACCTCTTCCTCGCCCCGCGCGCGCCGCTGCGCGTTCAGCGCCGTCCGAACGAAGGTCAGGGCCGGCACGCCCGGAATCTCGATCGGATACTGGAACGACAGGAACACGCCCGCTGCAGCCCGCTCGGCCGGATCGAGGTCCAGCAGATCGACGCCATTCCACGACGCCGAGCCTTCCGTCACCTCATAGCCGGGCCGCCCCGACAGGCTGTAGCCCAGCGTCGACTTGCCGGCCCCGTTCGGCCCCATGACGGCGTGCACCTCGCCCGACGGCACATCGAGCGTCAGCCCCTTGAGGATCGGCTTGTCGCCGACGGAGACGTGGAGGTTGTTGATAGAAAGCATAGTTCTCACAGGTCCGAACGAGTGGACACAAAGCCGTTGTAAGCGATGATCAAAATGATCAATGCGCCGAGGACGATCTGGCCGAAGGTCTTCTGCCCATTGAAAAGCAAAGCGAGGCCGGTTGCGCCAACAGCAAGAGAGACGGCCAAACCGATCAGACCAAAACGACGGGCTTTTGGTCCCTTGGGGTAAAAGCCGGTCAGACGACGATTGAAGAAACGCTGGTGAAAGCTCGTCACCCCACGCTCCCCTCGAGACTGATCGCCACCAGCTTCTGCGCCTCGACGGCGAACTCCATCGGCAGTTCCTGCAGCACGTCGCGGACGAAGCCGTTGACCAGAAGGGCCACCGCCTCTTCCTCCGACAGGCCGCGCTGCTGGGCGTAGAACAGCTGGTCGTCGGACAGGCGCGTCGTCGTCGCCTCGTGTTCCAACTGGGCCGAGCCGTTGCGGGCCTCGATATAGGGGATGGTGTGCGAGCCGCAGTCCTTGCCGATCAGCAGGCTGTCGCACTGGGTGAAGTTGCGCACGCCTGTCGCCTTCGGATGCACCGAGACCAGGCCACGATAGGTCGAATCCGACCGGCCCGCCGACACTGCCTTGGCGATGATCCGCGACTTCGAGTTCCGGCCCAGATGGATCATCTTTGTGCCTGTATCGGCCTGCTGATGTCCGTTGGTGATGGCGATGGAATAGAATTCGCCCGAGCTTTCCTCGCCCTTCAGGATGCAGGACGGATATTTCCAGGTGACGGCCGAACCCGTCTCCACCTGGGTCCACGACACCTTGGACCGATCGCCCCGGCAGTCAGCGCGCTTGGTGACGAAGTTGTAGATGCCGCCCTTCCCCTCGGCGTCGCCGGGATACCAGTTCTGGACGGTCGAGTATTTCACCTCGGCGTCGTCCAGGGCGACGATCTCGACCACCGCCGCGTGAAGCTGGTTCTCGTCGCGCATCGGCGCCGTGCAGCCTTCCAGATAGGAGACGTAGCTGCCCTTGTCGGCGATGATCAGGGTCCGTTCGAACTGGCCCGTCTGCGACGCATTGATGCGGAAATAGGTCGACAGCTCCATCGGGCAGCGCACGCCCGGCGGGATGTAGACGAACGATCCGTCCGAGAACACCGCGCTGTTCAGGGCCGCGAAATAGTTGTCCGAGACCGGCACCACCGACCCCAAATATTGCCGCACCAAATCAGGATAATCGCGCAAGGCCTCTGAAATCGGCATGAAAATCACGCCGACCTTGGCCAATTCCTCCTTGAAGGTGGTCACCACCGACACGCTGTCGAACACGGCGTCCACGGCGACCTTGGGCGCGCCCTGCACCCCGGCCAGCACCTCCTGCTCCTTCAGCGGGATGCCCAGCTTCTTGTAGACTTCCAGGATCTCGGGATCGACCTCGTCCAGAGACTTCGGCCCCTCCTTCTGCTTGGGGGCCGCATAGTAGAACAGGTCCTGGTAATCGACCGGCTCGTATTTCACCGCCGCCCAGGTCGGCTCCTCCATAGCCAGCCAACGCTCATAGGCGGCGAGACGCCATTCCAGCATCCAGTCCGGCTCGCCCTTCTTCTCGGAGATGAAGCGCACGATGTCGGCGTTCAGCCCCTTGGGCGCGAACTCCTGTTCGATGTCCGAGGTGAAGCCGTGCGCGTATTTCTCCAGCGCGGCGACGGCGTCGATGGTTTCCTTGACGGCGGCCATCAGGCGACCTCTCTCACGCGCTCGGCGGCGCGCGTCTTGTGCTTGTCATAGGCGGCGACCCAGGCGTCGGCGAACCGGACCCAGTCGTTCTCAGTGGTCCCCCAACCGCCGGACACGCGCACGCCCCCGGTCGCCAGGGCGGTCAGGCCCATGGCGCTGATGGTCTTGGACGGCTTGACCTTGCCGGACGAACAGGCCGAACCCGCCGACACCATGACACCCGTGAGGTCCAGGGTGATCAGCTGCTGCGGGCTGTCCCAGCCCTCGACCGCCATGAACAGGGTGTTGGGCAGACGGGCGACCGACCCGCCGATGATGACGGCGCCCGCCGCCCGAACCTTGGCCTCGGCCGCATCGCGCCAGGCGACGTGCGATCCCATCGTCTCCAGATCGCGCGCGGCGCAGTCGGCGGCGACGCCGAAGCCCGCGATGCCCGGCACATTCTCGGTCCCGGCGCGCAGGCCCCGCTCCTGCCCCGCCCCGTGCAGGATGCGAACGCCCGACACGCCTTCCTTCAGGATCAGGGCGCCGACGCCCTGCGATCCGCCCAGCTTGTGCGCCGATAGCGTCAGGCTGTCGGCGTCCAGCGCCCGGATGTCGACCGCGATCTTGCCCGCCGACTGGATGGCGTCGACGTGCAGCCAACCGCCCGCCGCCCGCACCAGCGTCGCCGCCTCGGCGATCGGCTGGATCACGCCGCTTTCATTATTGGCGTGATGGATGGCCACGACCGCCCGGCCCGGACGCAACAGCGCCTCGGCCAACCAGTCCAGTTCGACCACGCCGTTCGCATCGACCGGCAGAACCTCGACCGGCGCGCCCGCGTTCGTCGCCGCCTCGGCCACGCAAGGATGTTCAGTCGCCGACACGATCAACCGCTGACAGCCCGCCGCCAGGGCGCTGGCGATCCCCTGGGCGTTCGCTTCGGTGCCGCCCGAGTTGAACACCACCGCCGTCGGGTCCGCCCCGACCAGTTCGCCGACCTGGGCCCGCGCGGTCTCGACCCGCGCCCGCGCCCGACGGCCCGCCGCGTGAACCGCCGAGGGATTGCCGTTGTCGGCCAGGGCTTTGGACATGATCTCCAGCACCTCCGGCCGCACCAGACCCGAGGCGTTGTAGTCCAGATAGACGCCGGTCATGCCGCCACCCCCACGGCCGAGGGCTCGACGTTGCGCCGACGCTGGCCCGTGCGGTTCATCACCACGTCCTCCAGCGACACGCCCGCCAGATAGCGATGGATCTCGTCGCCCAGGTCTTCCCACAGATTATGGGTGATACAGCGTTCCCCGGCCAGCATGCAGCCCTTGGGCGAGCCATGCGCCACACAGCGCGTCGCCCGGATCGGCTCGTCCACCGCCAGCACGATTTCCGCCACCACCGTCTCGTGCGCGCCCTTGGCCAGACGGTATCCGCCGCCGGGTCCGCGCACGCTCCTGACCAGTTCGCTCTTTCTCAGACGGGCGAACAGCTGCTCCAGATAGCTCAGCGAAATCTCCTGTCGCGCGGCGATTTCGGCCAGCGACACGGCACGGATCTCGCCGCCCTCGCCGCGCCCGTTCTTGGCCAGATCGGCCATCGCCATCACGGCGTATCGTCCCTTGGTCGACAGACGCATTTCGCACCTTCAAAAATTGCGCGCTTTTCGGGGCTCCTGTGCTAGAACCCGCGCCTTCGCAAAGGCGGCGCGCTTGCGGAGGGACTTATAAAGTCCCACCTCGGCGGTCAAGTATTACGCACTCGCGAAATGACAGTTGAACGGATTCCAGAGCCCCTATGCCTGAAGTCATCCTGCCCGGCGCCTCCGGTCGCATCGAAGGCCGCTATTCCCCGGGCAAGCGCCCGAACGCCCCGATCGCCCTGATCCTGCACCCGCACCCCAAGGCGGGCGGGCATATGAACAACCCGGTCGCCGTCACCCTGCACCAGCTGTTCCAGCAGCGGGGTTTTGCGACCCTGCGCTACAATTCGCGCGGCGTCGGCAAGTCGCAGGGCGAGTTCGATTCGGGCATCGGCGAGCTGGCCGACGCGGCCACCGCCCTGGACTGGCTCCAGTCGAACAACCCCGGCGCCAGCCAGACCTGGGTCGCCGGCTATCAGTTCGGCGCCTATATCGGCATGCAGCTTCTGATGCGCCGCCCGGAAACGGACGGCTTCATCTCGGTCTCGCCGCCGTCGAACATGTATGACTTCAGCTTCCTGGCGCCGTGCCCGGCGTCCGGCCTGTTCCTGCACGGCACGGCCGACACCATCGTCCCGCCGGTCGAGGTCGAGCGCGTGGTCAACAAGCTGCGCACCCAAAAGGGCATCGTCATCGACTACGAACTGGAAGAGGGCGCCAGCCACTTCTGGCAGGACCACATAAGCGCCGTCGAAACCCGCGTCGGCGCCTATCTGGACAAGCGTCTGGAAGAAAAGCCGGCCTGACGCCGCCTCTTCCACCCGGTTTCCCGACGCCGCTTCAGCCCCGCTGAGGCGGCGTTCGTTGTTTCAGTGCGGGGTTTCAGTGCGGCGTTTCCTCGACGGCCTGGGCCACGCGGTGGGCGCGCACGCACCAGACGACGCTGACGATCATCAGGACGATGGCGAGTATCTCCAACGCCGCCGGCGCGCGCCGCTCCAGAACATAGCCGTAGAGGAAGGCGAACACCGTCTCGAACACGATCATCTGGCCCAGCATGGTCAACGGCAGACGCCGGCTGGCCTGATTCCACAGGGCGTTGCCGATGATGGAGGCCAGCAGCGCAACCCCCAGGCACACGGCCGCCAGCCTCGCCCACGCCTCGTCGTCCAGAACGGGCGACATCATGACTGCGGGAACCGCCAGAACCAAGGCCAGGCCGCCCGTGACCACCCCGGTCAGCAGCGACCAGTCGTGCGGCGACACCTGCGTCAGCCGCGCCATCCACCGACTGTTGCCCACCGCATAGGCCGTCCAGGACGCCAGCGCGCCGAAGGCGCAGGCCAGACCGATCAAGGCCTGCGTCCCCGTCGGGCCGCCCGCCGTCCCCTGCCCCAGCGCGCGCCAGCCGATCAGCCCGACCGCCAGCGCCGCCAGAGCGATGGGCGGCGCCGTCCGCGACAACGGCGGCCCGTTCCGATCCCTCAACCCCCACAGGGCCACGGCCACGGGCACCATGCCGACGATCAGCGCCGAGGCGGCCACGCCCGCCAGATGCACCGCCACGACCAGAAAGGCGAAATAGACCAGATTCCCCGCCAGGCTCAGCCAGACCAAGGCCCTCCACGCCCGCGCGTCGATCAAGGGCGCCAGCCGTCGCCAGCGCGGCGCGATCAGCACCCCCGCAATCATCCCGTATGCCAGATACCGCCCGGCGGTCAGCAACAAGGGCGACGCCTCGGGCGACAGCTTGGGCGCCAGGAAGACCAGTCCCCACAGCGCGCCCGCGCCCAGTCCGGCCGCCACGCCCCATAGACGTTCGCGGGATGCCGCCGCCATGCTCGCTCCATCGTTCGAAACCCGATCGGCGCTTACACCGTTCGTCACGCGGCGAACACCGCCGGTTAAGCCGACGCGCTCATCATGCCGCCGAACTCGCTTCAGGACATTCCATGCGTATCGCCGCCTGCACCCTCGCTCTTATGCTCTCGGCCGCGGCCGTCCCCGCCGTGGCCCGAGACGGCAGGGATTTCTGCGCCGACCGTCCAGGCAAGGGCACGCCGCCCTGCGTCCTCGACCAGGGCCGGTTGCAGATGGAGTTGGGTCTGTTCGACGTCTCGCGCCAGACCCAAGGCGACACGCGCACCCAAACCTGGGACGCCGGCGATCTTCTGGTCCGCTATGGTCTGGACGGGCTGACGGAAGTGCAGTTGGGCCTGCCCGTCTGGAACCGGCAGCAGGTCACGGATCGCGCGACCGGCGCCCGCGACACGGCTCAGGGTGTCGGCGACCTGACGCTCGGCCTGCGTCGCTCCCTGGCCAATCCCGACGGCTCGGGCCTGTCGGTCGCCCTCGCCGGTTTCGTCGCCGCCCCGACCGGCGCGCGTGGCATCCGCGCCGACGGGTTCGAGGGCGGCGTCCTCCTGCCCGTCTCGGTCCCGTTGAACCCGGACTGGAGCCTCAGCCTGACGCCCCGCGTCGAATGGGTGTCCGACGCCGACGGCGACGGCCGCCACGCCGCCTATTCGATGGTCGCCGGTCTCGGGCGCGACATCGGCCAGTGGAACCTGGGCGCCGAAATCTGGATCAGCCGCGACGACGATCCCGATCAGGCGACGACCCAGTCCACCCTCGACCTGACCGCCGTCTGGTCGCCCCCGTCCCTGCCCGACGCCCAGCTGGACTTCGGCGTGAACCTGGGCCTGAACGACGACAGCCCCGACGTGGCCTTCGGCATCGGCCTCGCGCGTCGGTTCTAGGCCGCCTGGACCGCCTCTTCAGCCGGAACCGTGCGGATCATGTAGTCGAAAGCCGACAGCCCCGCCTTGGAGCCTTCGCCCATGGCGATGACGATCTGCTTGTAGGGCACGGTCGTCACGTCGCCCGCCGCGAACACGCCCGGCTGGCTGGTCTCGCCGCGATGATCGACCTCGATCTCGCCGCGCGGGGTCAGGGCGACCGCCCCGTGCAGCCATTCGGTGTTGGGCACCAGGCCGATCTGGACGAAGACGCCCTCCAGATCGACGTCATGCTGGGCGTCAGAGTTGCGGTCCTTGTAGGACAGGCCCGTCACCTTCTCGCCGTCGCCATGAACCTGGGTCGTCAGGGCCGAGGTGACGATCCGCACGTTCGGCAGGGTCGCCAGCTTCCGCTGCAGCACCGCGTCGGCCCGCAGTTCGCTGTCGTATTCGATCAGGGTCACATGGGCGACGATGCCCGCCAGATCGATGGCCGCCTCGACGCCCGAGTTGCCGCCGCCAATCACCGCCACCCGCTTGCCCTTGAACAGCGGCCCGTCGCAGTGCGGGCAATAGGCCACGCCCTTGTTGCGATACTGGTCCTCGCCCGGCACGTTCATCTGACGCCAGCGGGCGCCGGTCGACAGGATCACCGTGCGCGACTTCAGCGAGGCGCCGTTCTCCAGCACCACCTCATGCAGGCCGCCCGGAACCTTGGCCGGGATCAGTTTCGCCGCCTTGTTCAGATTCATGATGTCCACTTCGTATTCGCGGACGTGCTGCTCCAGATGAGCAGCCAGTTTCGGCCCTTCGGTATGGGGCACCGAGATGAAGTTCTCGATGGCCATGGTGTCCAGCACCTGACCGCCGAACCGTTCGGCGACGACGCCGGTGCGGATGCCCTTGCGGGCGGTGTAGATGGCCGCCGCCGCGCCGGCCGGGCCGCCGCCGACAACCAGCACGTCGAACGGCGCCTTGGCCTTGATCTTCTCGGCGGCCTTGGCCTCGGCGCCGGTGTCGATCTTGGCGACGATCTGTTCCAGCTCCATCCGGCCCTGACCGAACAGTTCGCCGTTCAGGAAGACGGTCGGCACGGCCATGATCTTGCGCGCGTCCACCTCGTCCTTGAACAGGCCGCCTTCGATGGCGACGTGTTTGATGCGCGGATTGATCACGCTCATCAGGTTCAGCGCCTGCACCACGTCGGGACAGTTCTGGCAGGACAGCGAGAAATAGGTCTCGAACAGATAGTCGCCGTCCAGATCCTTGACCTGCTGGATCACATCCTGCGCCGCCTTGGACGGATGGCCGCCGACGTGCAGCAGGGCCAGCACCAGGGACGTGAACTCGTGCCCCAGCGGAATGCCCGCGAACCGCACGCCGATGTCCGTGCCCTTCCTGCGGATCAGGAAGCTGGGTTGACGTTCGTCGTCATAGTCCCGGCCCATCTCGACCTTGCCGTGCGAGACCGAGACGATGTCCTCCAGCAGGGCCTTCAACTCCTGCGACTTGGGGCCCGCCCCCAGCGAGGCGACCAGTTCGACCGGATGGACGATGTTCTTGAGGTAGCCCTCGAGCTGAGTTTTCAGATTGGCGTCCAGCATGGCGGCTCCTCAAATTCGGTTGGGAAGGATGCGACGCCTTCGAGCCATCACGGCGAGGCGGTCACGGGATCATACGGCCCGGATCGCGGGCCGGTTGGGTCCGACGCAAGGCCGGACCCAGATAGGCGTAGTGCTTAGATCTTGCCGACGAGGTCGAGCGACGGCGCCAGGGTGGCTTCGCCTTCTTCCCACTTGGCCGGGCAGACTTCGCCGGGGTGGGCGGCGACATATTGCGCGGCCTTGACCTTGCGCAGCAGTTCGGCGGCGTTGCGGCCCACGCCTTCCGACGTGATCTCCATGAACTGGATCACGCCTTCCGGGTCGATCAGGAAGGTCGCGCGGTCGGCCAGGCCCACGCCCGGACGCATGACGTCGAAGTTGTTGGTGATCACGCCCGACTGGTCGCCGACCATATAGTAGTTGATCTTGCCGATGGCGGGCGAGGTGTCGTGCCAGGCCTTGTGGCTGAAGTGGGTGTCGGTCGAGACCGAGAACACCTCGACGCCCAGGCCCTGCAGCGTCGAATAAGAGTCAGCCAGGTCTTCCAGCTCGGTCGGGCAGACGAAGGTGAAGTCGGCCGGATAGAAGAAGAAGATGGCCCATTTGCCCTTTACGTCGGCGTCGGTGATGTCGACGAACTTGCCTTCCTTGTAGGCGGTCGCCGAGAAGGGTTTGATCGTCGTGTTGATAAGGGCCATGTGAAATCCATCGGCTGGGTGGTTAGGAGGGCCCACTCCTACCGCACCGCAACACATAAGCCCAATCACTTATTTGCAGACGAACAATAGATTTTAGTTATAGGACGGTAATCAGGGCTTACATCCCCGGCACGGCCCCCGCCTTGATCGCTTCCTGCATACAGCCGCTGCGTTCCGCCTCGAACCCATCGGCGTCCCGCACCCTGCGCTGCTCCACCGCCGTTTTGACCGTCGCTTCCCGGTCGTCCGTGGATTGCGCGTCATTCAGCCTGGCGTCCCACCACTCGCTAATGAACCAGCTCGGCCCCGCCACCCGACCGGTCTCGCGCGCGGCGTCCTCGATCAGGATCGTGACGTGGGCATAGCAAATCTCGGCCCGCTGCATATCCGTCGGATAGGGCGTCGCCGCCTGCGCTCCCGCGACCTGAAGCGCCGTCGCCGCCAGCATCGAAACGATCGTCATCTCATTCTCCCCCTCGGCCTCTCCCCCGACCCCACGCGATCAATACACCAAGAACGGCCTGCGCGTCTCGTCCCACGCCGCCTCGTCGGGCTGCGTCGCCGCATCCAGATCGCCTGGCGTCGCCGCCGCGTCGTCCACCCATTCTCGCAGGCCCGGCCCGCCGTTGATCACGTCGATGGGTAGTTTCCCGAAGGCATACTCATACGGAAAATCCCGCCACAGGTCGTAATCGGGATACAGCCGCCGGATCGCCTTGAAACCCAAGGCCTGAACCCGCCACGGCCTGAACGCCGCATGGTCGTAGGCGGGATCATCGACATGGATCTGCACCCCGCTGCACAGCTGACCGACGTGTTTGTGGAAGGTCGGCTCGAACCACATGGGCCGCAGAACGCAGCCCGCCAGCCAGTCGGGCGCCAGCGCCTGCATCTCCGCGATCACCACCCTCGCGTCGATGTCGGGCGCTCCGAACAGTTCCAGCGGCCGGGTCGTGCCCCGCCCTTCCGACAGGGTCGCCCCCTCCAGCATCACCGTCCCGGCATAGGCCCGCGCCATCGACAGGTTCGGCGCATTGGGGCTGGGGTTGACCCACGACCGTTCGCCCAGCGGCCAGCCGAAGCCCGGCCCCTGTTCCGGCGCCCAGCCCTGCATCTCGATCACCCGGTATTCGACGTCCAGTTTGAACTGATCGATGAACCACAGGCCCAGTTCGCCCATCGTCATCCCGTGCCGCATCGGCATCGGCCCGGCCCCGACGAAGCTCTCGTATCCGGGCTTCAGCGTCATCCCCTCGATCGGCCGCCCGGCCGGATTGGGCCGGTCCAGCACCCAGACCGCCTTGCCGTGTTTCGCCGCCGCCTCCAGCACATAGAGCAGGGTCGTGACATAGGTGTAGATGCGGCACCCCAGGTCCTGCAGGTCGATCAGGATGGCGTCGAACGTCTCCATCCATTCGTCCCTGGGCCGCCGCACCTCGCCGTACAGGCTGAAGACCGGGATGCCATGCACCGGATCGCGATAATCCGGGCTCTCCATCATATTGTCCTGCAGGTCGCCCTTCATGCCGTGCTGCGGCCCGAAAGCGGCGCTGAGCGTGATCTCGGGACAGGCGGCCAGCGCATCCACCGCATGGGTCAGGTCGCGCGTCACCGAGGCCGGATGCGCCAGCAGCGCCACGCGCCGCCCCTTCAACGGCGCCCTAAGCGCAGCATCGGACAGCAGGCGGTCGAGACCGAAATTCATGGCAGTTCCAGCGCGAAGGAGTCGGGATGATGAAAGTCCGGCTTATCCGAGGAATGCCTCAGCGCCCAGTATCCGACCGAACCGTTCATTCCCTGGATCACGGCGGTCAGGCCCAGCGCCCCCGTCGCCTGGTCCGGCAGGGTCACGTCCGCCGTCAGCGCGAACTGTCCCGGCGCCCGGCGCGTCACGATGAAGGGCGCCGCCATGTCGAAGACCCGCATCCCCTGCCGATACCCCTCGAACCGATAGGCCGCCCAGGCCCCCGACGGCGACAGATTGTATTCGACATAGCCGTCCGGCGTCGCCGCGAACGCCTCAAAACAGGTCGCACGCCACAGATCGTCGGCCCGCACCCGCGCCGCCTGTTGCGGCCACAGCACCGCCTCCACCGGCCCCGACAACGCATAGTCCAGACTAAGCCGACCGCCCTGCCGCCGCGCCTCCACCTCCAGGGTCAGGCCGTCGTGGCGCGATGTCGGATGGGGGATCAGGGGCAGCCGCATCCCGCCTTCGTAGCGAAGGCTTGACGCCGGTCAACGTCGGGCTCTATCCGAGACCCCATGTTCGCCGCCCGCGCCATCGCCGGCCTGTATTACCGCCCGCTGTAAGCGAGCGGCCCGCGAACACGCGCCGCCTTCGCTGGCGACGCGCTCTTCGGAAATGGAAGACGACCGCCGGCATCCCTGCTAACGGAGCCTCCGCCATGACCGAACCAGCCTTCAAGTCCGACTTCCTCCGCACCCTTCAGGCGCGCGGCTACATCCACCAGATCACCCACCCCGTCGAACTGGACGAGGCCGCGGCGGCGGGCGTTGTTTCCGCCTATATCGGGTTCGACGCTACGGCGCCGTCTCTGCACGTCGGCAGCCTGATCCAGATCATGATGCTGCGCCGCCTTCAGCAGGCCGGGCACAAGCCCATCGTCCTGATGGGCGGCGGCACCACCAAGGTCGGCGACCCGACCGGCAAGGACGCCTCACGCCCGCAACTGACGCAGGACACGATCCAGGCCAACATCGACTCGATCCAGACGGTCTTCGCCAAATTCCTGACCTTCGGCGACGGCCCGACCGATGCGGTCATGGTCAATAACGACGATTGGCTGTCGGGCTATGGCTACATCCAGTTCCTGCGCGATTTCGGCACCCATTTCACCGTCAACCGGATGCTGAGCTTCGACTCGGTCAAGCTGCGGCTTGAGCGCGAGCAGCCGATGACCTTCCTCGAATTCAACTACATGCTGATGCAGTCTGTGGACTTCCTGGAACTGAACCGCAGCCTGAAGGTCACGCTTCAGATGGGCGGATCGGACCAGTGGGGCAACATCACCTCGGGCGTCGATCTGGTGCGCCGCGTGGATCAGAAGGCCGCCTTCGGCCTGACCACGCCGCTGCTGACCACCGCCTCGGGCGGAAAGATGGGCAAGACCGCACAGGGCGCCGTCTGGCTGAACGCCGAACAGCTCAGTCCCTATGACTACTGGCAGTTCTGGCGCAACGCGGAGGACGCCGACGTCGGCCGCTTCATGCGTCTGTTCACCGACCTGTCGCTGGAGCAGATCGCGGAATACGAGGCTCTGGAAGGCGCCGCCATCAACGACGCCAAGAAGGCCCTGGCCGACGCCGCGACCACGCTCCTGCATGGCGCCGAGGCCGCCGCCACCGCCCGCGCCGCCGCCGAAACCGCCTTTGAAAAGGGACAGATCTCGGCCGACCTGCCGACCGTCGAACTGCCGGCGGCCGAGGTTTACGGCGCCATGATCGCCGCCGTCGTGACAAAGGCCGGGTTGACCGCCTCCAACGGCGAGGCCCGTCGCCTGGCTCAGGGCGGCGGCCTGCGCCTGAACGACGCCGCAATCTCCGACGGCGCCCAGCTTCTGACCGAGGCCGACGCCAGGGACGGCGTGATCAAACTGGCCGCCGGCAAGAAGAAGATCGTGCTCGTCAAACCCCTCTAATCCGCTCATCCCCGCGAAGGCGGGGACCCAGAAGGTGTCAAAGCGTGGCCTTCTTCACCTACATCGTGGCCAGTCGTCGAAACGGAACCCTCTACACGGGCTCCACCGACGATCTGCTTCAGCGCGTGGCCCAGCACAGGAACAAGACCTTCGCCGGATTCACGGCCAGGTACGACGTTCATATGCTGGTCTGGTTCGAGCGGCATGACACGCGCGAAGGCGCCTTCCGTCGCGAGCGTCAGATCAAGAAGTGGAACCGGAGTTGGAAGCTCCGACTGATCGAGGAACAGAACCCGGACTGGCGCGACCTTTTCGACCCTGTTCGCCTTGGCGGACTGAAGGATGCAAAGGACTGGGTCCCCGCCTTCGCGGGGATGAGCGGAGGACAGGAGACGCACGATGACCAATGAAGGCCAACCCGCCCCCGCCCTGGACCTGCCCGCCGACAACGGCGGCCGCGTCTCGCTCGCCGCCCTGCGCGGCAAGCCTGCCGTGGTCTATTTCTACCCCAAGGACGACACGACCGGCTGCACGCGCGAGGCCCAGGACTTCACCGCCCTGGCCCCCGACTTCGCCGCCCTGGACGCGACCGTCATCGGCGTATCCAGGGACACGGTGAAGAAGCACGACCGCTTCAAGGCCAAATACGATCTCGCCGTCATCCTGGCCTCGGACGAGGACGGCGCCGCCTGCGAGGCCTGGGGCGTCTGGGTCCAGAAGAAGCTGTATGGCCGCGAATATATGGGCATCGAGCGCGCCACCTTCCTGATCGACGCCGAGGGCCGGATCGCCCGCATCTGGCGCAACGTCAAGGTCGCCGACCACGCCGCCGCCGTGCTGGAGGCGGTCAGGAGCCTGTGATCGGCGAGCGCGGTTCGCAAGCCGTGCTTGACCTGCGCCTCCAGCCCAAGCCTAGTGTCGCCTCGGGCTATTAGGGGCTTGGCCGGCCTTGGCTGGCAGATGCGGAGCGCACCATGTTCACCAAGAGCAAATCCCACGACACCGGCTCTCAGGGCCTCGGCATTCCGCCAGCGCCCGAGCCGACGCCGGCTCAACCCCTCGCCGCTGCGCCCGCGCCGCGGCCGCCGGAACCGGCCCGTCCCGCCGTCCGCTCCAGCAACCTGTCCACCCTCGCCGCCGGGGTGAAGTACGAAGGCAACATCTCCGGCGCGGGCGAGCTCCAGATCGACGGCTCGTTGAAGGGCGACGTCCGAGTGGCCCGCGTCACCATTGGCGAAGGCGGCGCGGTGGAGGGCACGGTCCATGCCGACGTCCTGGAGGTGCGCGGCCGTGTCACCGGCGCCATCGTGGCCAAACAGGTCAAGCTCTACGCCACCGCCCGCGTCGAGGGCGACATCACCCAGGAGCAGCTGGCCATCGACCAGGGCGCATGGTTCCAGGGCCGCTGCAATCAGGCCAAGCGCGACACCCCCGGCGCCGCCATGCTGGAAGCCCCCGCCCCCAAGCCCGAAAAGACCGAAGCCAAGTCTCCGGTCTGAAACATTCAGGACAATCGTCATTCCGGCTTCTTCGCTGCGCTCAGCCTCGGAACGACGGCCAACACGAGCTCAAGCAGGCCGAAGGCCGATAGCCCAAAAAGAAAGGGGCGGTCCATGGGACCGCCCCTTTCGCCTATTCGACCGTCGAACCGCGGGTCTGGCCGACCCGGGCCGCCAGGGCCGCGCCCATGAACGGGTCCAAGTCGCCATCCAGCACGCCCTGGGTATCCGATGTCTCCACCTCGGTCCGCAGGTCCTTGACCATCTGATAGGGCTGCAGGACGTAGGATCGGATCTGGTGGCCCCAGCCGATGTCGGTCTTGGCGTCGTTCAGGGCCTGAGCCGCCGCCTCGCGCTTCTGCAGTTCCAGCTCATAGAGGCGCGCGCGCAACATCTTCCAGGCCTGGTCGCGGTTCTGGTGCTGCGAACGGCCCGTCTGGCACGACACGACCGTATTGGTCGGAATGTGCGTCAAGCGAACCGCCGAGTCCGTCTTGTTGATGTGCTGACCGCCCGCGCCGGACGCGCGATAGGTGTCGGTCCGCACGTCCGAGGGGTTGATGTCGATCTCGATCGTGTCATCCACCACCGGCGAAACCCCGATGGAGGCGAAGCTGGTGTGGCGCTTGGCCGCCGCATCATAGGGGCTGATGCGGACCAGGCGGTGCACGCCCGATTCCGACTTCAGCCATCCATAGGCGTTGGGGCCGCTGATCAGGACCGTGGCCGACTTGACCCCCGCCTGCTCGCCCTCTTCCTCGGCCTCGATCGTCACCTCGTAGCCGTGCGCCTTGGCCCAGCGGGTGTACATCCGCAGCAGCATGCCGGCCCAGTCGTTAGACTCCGTGCCTCCGGCGCCCGAGTTCACTTCCAGATAGGCGTCGTTGCCGTCGGCCTCGCCTGACAGCAGGGCCTCCAGCTCGGCGCGGGCGGCGCGGTCCTTGATGCCGCGCAGCGACTCGCGGGCGTCTTCCAGCGCGCCCTCGTCGCCTTCCTCGTCGGCCATTTCAGCCAGCATGACCCCGTCCTCGAGATCCTGCTCCATCTGTTTGACGGTGTTGATCTGGCCTTCCAGCCGTGATCGGTCGCGGCTGACGGCCTGGGCCTCGTCAGGCCTGTCCCATAACGTCGGGTCCTCGACCCGGGCGTTCAGCTCATCGAGCTTTCTGACAGCGGCGTCCCAGTCAAAGACGCCTCCTGAGCAGAGCGACGCTCTGCTCGATGTCGGCCTTCATGGCCTCGACATCCGGTCTCATCGCAATCTCCAGCGACAGTTAGCCCTCAAGTAGCAAGGCCCGCAGGCCGCGCGATAGGGCAAGGATAATGAAAGAACGGCGCGTCACGAGGACGCGCCGTTCGATCGCTCTAACTAGAACGTCAGTAGAGCCCGCTCAAGTCCTCGGCCGGCGCCTTCTTCGGCGGCGGCGGCGCGGTCAGGGCCGGGCCGGCGGCCGGCGCACTGGACGCGGCCTCCTGCTCGCGGCGGATCACGTCATAATAGTTCTGCGGTCCGACCGGCGCGGCCGGGGCCTGGACCGGCGGCGGCGCCTGACGTTCGGTGCCGGGGCGGAAGGCTTCCTCGATGCCGTTGACCATGCGGAACACGGCGTTCTTTGGCCGCACGAAGGGCCGTGCGGGCCGTTCCTTCAGCGCCGACTGCATGAACTGGGTGAAGACTGGCACGGCGGCCGAGGCCCCCGCCTCCCCCGACCCCAGAGACCGGTTGTCGTCGAAGCCGATGAAGACGCCGACCACGATATCGGTGGTAAAGCCCACGAACCAGGCCGAGCGGTATTCGTTGGTCGTGCCCGTCTTGCCCGCGACCCACGGCCCCAGGCCGCGCGCGCTGGCGGCGGTGCCGCGCTGGACCACGCCTTCCAGCATGGAGCTGATCTGATAGGCGGTGATCGGGTCGATGACCTGCGTGCCGCGTGGCTGCAGCCGAGGCGATTCCTGGCCCGAGAAGCCCCGCCCGCATTCGCGGCAGCTGCGGTTGTCGGCGCGGAAGATGGTCTCTCCATCCCGGTCCTGGACGTAGTCGATCAGGTAGGGGTTGATCCGGCGGCCGCCGTTGGCGAAGGCGGCGTAGGCGGCCGTGATCTCCAGCGGCGTCACCTCGCCGGCGCCCAGAGACACCGACAAGTTCGGCGATAGGCCCGGAATACCCATCTTGGCCGACAGATCGACGATCTTGGGCATGCCGACCGACGAGGCCAGCCGCACCGTCATGACGTTGCGCGACAGCTCCAGCCCGCGCCGCAGGGTCTGCGGACCATAATATTGCCGGCTATAGTTCTCGGGCGTCCAGCGTTGGCCGTTCGGTCCGCCGGCGAAGCTGATCGGCGCATCCAGCACGATGGAGGCCGGAGTGAAGTCGCCCTCCAGCGCCGTCGCATAGACGAAGGGCTTGAACGCCGAACCCGGCTGACGCCTGGCCTGGGTCGCGCGGTTGAAGCTGGACAGGGCGTAGGAATAGCCCCCGACCATCGCCAGCACCCGGCCCGACTGCGGCTCCACCGCCACCAGGGCGCCGTTGACGCGCGGCACCTGCTTCAGCGCGTATTGCCCTCCGCGCGGCTCCACGAAGATCAGCTCGCCGCGTCGCAGTTGACGGTTGGCGTTGGCCCAGGCGGCGTCGGCGGCCAGCAGGGTGCCGCTCTTGTCGCTCTTGGCCGTGCGGATGCGCACCGTATTGCCGCTGACGCTCTCGATGGCGGCGGCTTCCCAGGTGCGACGTTCCGGCGGCGCCTGTTCCTTCAGGGCCTGGGCCTGCCAGCCGTCGGCGAAATCGGTCGTGCCCCAGCCGCCGCGCCAGCCATGGCGACGATCATAGTTTTCCAACCCCTGCATCAGGGCCTCGCGGGCCGCCGTCTGCAGCGTCGGATCAAGGGTGGTGCGCATATAGAAGCCGCCAGCGCGCAACTGTTCGCCGAACTGCGGATTGGCGGCGGCCTGACGACGCGCCTCCTCCACGAAGAAGTCGGCGTCCTTGTAGTCGGCCCGCTGCGGCGCATCACGCGTGACCAGAGGCTTCGCGCGGGCCTCGACCAGTTGCTCCGGCGTCAGCCAGCCGCTCTGTTCCATTTCGCCCAGCACCCAGTCGCGCCGGCCCTTGGCCGCGCCGGGGTGGCGTTTGGGATGATAGTTGTTCGGCCCCTTGGGCAGGGACGCCAGGAAGGCCGCCTCGTCCGGCGTCAGCTGGGCCAGCGACTTGCCGAAATAGTTGTAGGCCGCCGAGGCGATGCCGAACGACCGATAGCCCAGGAAGATTTCGTTCAGATACAGTTCCAGGATCTGCCGCTTGGACAGGGTCGCCTCCAGCCGGTTGGCCAGGATGGCTTCCTTCAGCTTGCGGTTCAGGCTGGATTCATTGGTCAGCAGGACGTTCTTGGCCACCTGCTGGGTGATGGTCGATCCGCCCTCCAGCCGCCGGCCGGCGGCGAAGTTGAAGACGTTCTTCAAGGAGGCGCGGCCCAGTCCGCCCACGTCGATGCCGCCGTGCTGGAAGAAGTTGCGATCCTCGGCCGCCAGGAAGGCGTGGATCACCGTCGTCGGAATCTGGTCGTAGGAGACATAGATGCGGCGTTCGTCCGAAAACTCGCCGATCAGGGTGCCGTCCCCGGCATAGACGCGCGTCGCGGTCGGCGGGCGATAGTCGGCCAGCTCCGAAGCGTCCGGCAGGTCGTGGAACAGCCACGCCGCATAGACGGCGACCACAAGCCCCGCCAGGGCGATGGCGCCCAGCAGAACCATGCCCGCCCACACGAACCAGCGTTCGGCAATCTTCACTGCGTTCTCCGACGACGCGCCCCGAAAGGGTGCTTTAGCCCGCGTCGCCCGTCGATGGCTAGAGCGACGATGCAACGCCCCCTTGGCCTTCGCCGTTGAACGCCCATCTCTGGTCTTCCAGCCCAAGGAGTCACCATGGAAGTTCTGTATCGCGCCCAGGCCACCGCCTCCGGCGGAGGCCGCGAAGACGGCCGTTCCACCACCGACGACGGAAAAATCGACGTAAGACTGTCCACGCCCAGGGAGATGGGCGGCAAGGGCGGCGACGGCACCAACCCCGAACAGCTTTTCGCCACCGGTTATGCGGCCTGCTATCTGGGCGCCCTGCGTCTGGTCAGCGGCAAGGCGGGCACCCCGGTCGGCCCCGACACCAAGGTCACGGCCGGCGTCGGCTTCGGCAAGAACACGCATGGCGAAGGCTTCAACCTGGACATCGACCTGACCGTCTCCGACCACGGCCTGGACCAGGCGGTCATCGACGATCTGATCGAAAAGGCCCACCAGGTCTGCCCCTACTCCAACGCCACGCGGGGCAATGTGGACGTGCGCCTCAGCGCGAAATAAGGCGATCAAGGCCCGCGCGCGTGTTGAGCCGCGCGCGCGGCGCCTCTAGAGGAAGGCTATGACCTCCCCGTTCGACGCCTCTCCCGATCCGCTGATCACCCTGGAACCCGCCCGTCGCGTAACGCTGCGCGAAGCGTTCGGCGTGGACAGCGACATGACCGTGCCCTGCTTCGCCGAACGCGACAGCCATGTGCCCGAGATCGACGAGGCCTATCGCTTCGATCCCCAGACGACGATCGCCATCTGCGCGGGCTTCGCCTTCGACCGCCGCGTCATGGTCCAGGGCTATCACGGCACCGGCAAGTCGACCCATATCGAACAGGTCGCCGCCCGACTGAACTGGCCGCTGGTGCGCGTGAACCTGGACAGCCACGTCAGCCGCATCGATCTGATCGGCAAGGACGCCATCGTCCTGAAGGACGGCAAACAGATCACCGAGTTCCGCGAGGGTATCCTGCCTTGGTCGCTGCAACGCCCCGTCGCCCTGGTGTTCGACGAATACGACGCCGGCCGCCCGGACGTCATGTTCGTGATCCAGCGCGTGCTGGAGGCGCAAGGCCGCCTGACCCTGCTGGACCAGAACCGCGTCATCCGGCCCAACCGCTATTTCCGCCTGTTCGCCACGACCAACACCATCGGCCTTGGCGACACCACGGGTCTGTACCACGGCGCGCAACAGATCAATCAGGCCCAGTTGGACCGCTGGAACATCGTCACGACGCTGAACTACCTCGATCACGACGTGGAGGCCGAGATCGTCGCCGCCAAGGTGCCGGAATGGGCCGACGCCGAGGGCCGTCGCCGCATCGCCGCCATGGTCCGCGTCGCCGACATGACCCGGAACGCCTTCATGAACGGCGACATCTCCACCGTCATGTCGCCCCGCACCGTCATCACCTGGGCCCAGAACGCCATCATCTTCGGCGGCGATGTGGCCCTCAGCTTCCGCCTGACCTTCCTGAACAAGTGCGACGAACTGGAACGCCCCACCATCGCCGAGTTCTACCAACGCGCCTTCGGCGAAGACCTGCCCGAGGCCGCGACGCGGGTGAAAGTGGGGTGAGGGCCAATGGCGGCATGGATTGCGGCGGCGTTCCTCGCGCTACGGCCCGCCCTCGACAACCAGGCGACCCAGGCTTTCACAGTCGAGGCCGAGGGGCTGCGGCATCAGTCCGGCTTTCTTTGCCCAAAGTCTCTTCCCGACGCGGTCTTGGTCGGTTCGCGCAATGGCTCGCCTGACGATTCCACCGCTGCCGGGACGTTTTGCGAGTACCAGGAAGATGGTCAGCCCGTGGCCTATCTTTCCTTTTCGCCGAAGCAGTACGCACCGCTGACGAATGGATGGTGCCGGAGGCTGCCTTCCAAGCTGCATCTTCAAATGGGTCCGCGACTGCCCGGCATCGCCAAATACGAAGATGTGCAAGCCTGGCCTCAAGGCCTGCCGTCTCCGACCGTCCTCGGCGAACCGCTTGCTCCGGTCACATGCTTGCTGGGCCGACCGCCATTCACACCGGCGATCATCGTCTATTCGGTGGCGGCCATCGAATACGACGCCTGGACAGTTCGAGCGGTGAACACTCCTATCCCACCGCCCTGCTGTGCGGGTTATCGTGGCGCTCGCCTGACCGCGAAGGATATGCTGGCGCTGATCCTGATCCTTGAAACGACAGACAAGTTCAGTCCGCCGGCCAGTTGATCAGAGAATCCCTGTGCCTTTTCACCAGCTAGGCGCGGCCATCGCCAGGGCGGTGTCCCTTCCCCCCTCGGGCCAGCCTTCCACCGCCGCCTCGAACGCCGTCCGGTCGCCGGCGAACAGCATGCGCGTCGCCTCCTCATAGTTCGGCAGATCGCCGGCCATGGCTGTCATGAACCGATAGGTCGCCTCGCGCGCGCGGCGGCGGCGGTCGGGGCCTTCGGCTTCGCGCATGGCCGTTTCGACCATCTTGCGCAGCGTGGCCGAGGCGCCGCCCGACTGGCCGGACAGCCAATCCCAGTGCCGGGGCAGCAGCGTCACCTCGCGCGCCGTCACCCCCAGCTTCGGACGGCCCGGCCCCTTCTTCGGTTCGATCTCCGTGTCGGGCAGTCGCCCCAAAGCCGTCTCCAAATCGCCGCGCAGGTCGAACTCCACCGTGCGGCCGGTCGCCAGATCGAAGGCCAGGACGGTCTCTCCCGCCTCGCTGGCCGCCTTCATGGCCGGCAGAACGGCGCGCGGCGCGCCCCGGGCGATCAATCGGTCGCCGGCGAAGACGGCGCAGTCCAGGTCGGGGGTCGGGATCATGTCGCCGAACTAGCGCCGCCTGCTCCGTCCGTCAATATTACCCGGATTTTATGAGAGCCTCAGCGACGGCCCAACAGCCGGTCGCGGGCAGCGTTGACGCGGGTCGCCAGACCTTCGGTGCCGCCCTGATCGGGATGGGCGCGGGCCATGGCGCGTTTCCAGGCCGCGCGGATTTCAGCCTCCGTGGCCCTGGGGCCGACGCCCAGGACGGCGCGCGCCTCGGCCTCGGTGATCGGCTCGGTCCTGGGCAGGATGCGCGCGCGAGAGGCCCAGGCGACATACAGTCCAGCCCCCGCCAGTCCCACGGCCAACAGCCACGCCCCGCGAAAAGCCGCCAGGGCGCCGCCGGCCAGCATGACCGATCCCAACAGCGTCGCCGTCACCCGCCAATGGCCGCGCCCGCGCCGCTCGGTCTGGCGGCCCAGTCGAACCAGGGCCCAGACGGCGATCGCCGCCAGGGCCAGGCCGATCAATCCCATGCGGTCAGCCTGTCGTCAGTCGGCCGTCAGGCCGCCACATCCAAAGGGTTCAGCACCTGCTCCAGCCCCATGGCCATCATCAGGTTGCGCATTTCCTGGCGCGCGGCGACGTGGGCCAGGGACACCGCCACCGGCCGCACCTCGTTGGACAGGTCCGCGACGGTCAGACCGAACGGAAACAGCTCGCGATAGATGACCCGGTCGCGCAGGCCCGGCCCGACGCGGAAACCAACCCGCTTGGCCAGCTTGCTCATCCGCTCTTCCAGCCGCTTGCGGTTGCGGGCCTCGGCGACGGCCAGACGGTTGGTCACGACCAGCCAGTCGATCGTGGCGTGGCGGCCCTGGCTGATGGCGCGCTGCTTGCGCGCCTCCCAGACGCTCTCGGAATAGATGGAGGGCTTCAACAGCTCCAGCGACACCGGATCCACCTCGCCCAGCAGGTCGAAATCGACGAAACTGTCGTTCATCGGCGTCACGATCTGGTCGGCGCGGGCGTGGGCCGCGTTGGACACCGCCGTGTCCCCGCCGGGGGTGTCGATCAGGATGCAATCCACCCCGGCCGTCACGGCCTCGTCGAAGGCGCGCTCGAAGGCGGCGATCTGATCTGCGGCCGCCAGCTTGGCCAGGGCCTTGCCGTCGCCCATGTCCGGGATCATCGGCTGCGGCAGGTCGGCGGCGTTCGCCGCCAGCCAGGCCTGCCGGTTCAGGAAGAAGCGCTGCATCGACCGCTGGCGCAGGTCCAGGTCGATGATCGCCACGCTGCGGCCTGCGTGCAGCAGGCCCGTGACGATGTGGATGGCCAGGGTGGACTTGCCCGCCCCGCCCTTTTCGTTGCCGAGGACGATCACATGCGGCTGCGTCATTGAGGCGACCTCTAAAGGCGGCCGACGCGACTCAGGAACTCATGCGCGGCCTTCGATCCCCAGAGTCGGGCGGATCGCGCTAAACGTCAACGCGGCGTTAACGGATGCCTGTGGACTTCATCCCGCGCGTCGGCACCAGGGATCGGACACCTGGGCGGCGCGGCACAGGTCGGCGGCCTGTTCCGCCGGGATCGGCCCGACCTTCAGCCGCGTCAGCACCCGACCCTCGACCTGCACGGTTTCATAGACGGGGGACAACTGGACCAGGTCGGCGCGGACCTTGAGGCGGCGCCACGCCTCGCGGGCGCCCGCCTCGTTGGAATAGGCGCCCAGTTGCACCGTGCGACCTTCGGCATGGAGGACGGCGGGACGCAGGGCGGGCTTGGGGCGTTCGACGGTCGTGGTCTCGACGGCGAGCGTGGGCTCAGGCTCAGGCGCCGACGCGTTCCGCGACCGTATCGCCGCCGTCATGGGTTTCAAGGCGTCGCGCAGACCCTGGGCCTGGGCGTCGCGGGCGTCCCACATCTCCGCCGGGCTCATCACAGACACCTTCACGGGCGAGAACGTCGCCGGCCGCAGCCCAGCGTCATGCGCCCTGGCCGGTCTGTCGGGCACGGCGTCGCCACGCCCCGGCGGCTCCAAAGGCACGTCAAGGGCCGCGACCTGATCGCCCAGGGCGCGGAATCGATGCGGATCGGCGTCCACCGCCCCGCAACCAACCAGGCTGAGGGCGACGAGGATCAGGAAAGGACGGGTCGCTTCTGCGGGCGTCATGTCCTTGTCCTTAAGGGTCAGACTTTGAAGTCTGGTTCACCAACAGGCTTAAGCCGCAGGGTTAATTGCTTCACCCTGCGCCCTGAACAGTCGAAGGGCCGCACCCGTTCCCGGATGCGGCCCCTCTGATCGAATAACCCGTGGATCAGCCTATGGCGCCGACACAGCCCTCGGCGTCGCCCGGGGCCAGATCGGCGTCGGTCAAGGCGATGGTCCAGCCGTGGTGGGTGTTCAGACCCCAGCGCCGCGGGCCGCCGCCGTCGCCCGCGTCGCCGCCGGCGGTGACGACCACGCGACGGCCCCTGGGCAGGGCCGGCGGATCGATCTTGCCCACGGCCAGAGACGTCGGCGTCTCGCCGCCATAACCGTCGAAGACGCTCAGCATCGACCATTCGCGGCGAAGGCCCATCCACCAGGCGTCCTCGGTGTTGACGGCCAGGACGGCGACGCCGTGACCCTCGGCGGCGAAAGCCAGGGCCTTTTGCGGATCGCGCACCATCTTGATGTCGGCGGCGGCGCCGAAACGCAGGCGGGCGCCGTCATAGGCGCGGGTCGGCTCGATCGGGGCCCACACCTGGACCTGAAGCCGGCCCTGGCGCGCCAGCCCCCAGCCGACGATCTCGCGCCACAGATGCTCGACCGCCTCGGCGTTCTCGGGTTGGCATTTGGACAGCATCCGCGACAGCACGGTCTGTTCGCGGTCGGGACGCAGCTTGGTGTGGGGGCCGCTGGGCGCATCCTTGGCGCGGCCGACCGTGGCGGCGACGGACAGGCGCTGCTCGAACAGTTTCAGGATCTGGTCGTCCAGGCTGTCGATCTCGGCGCGCAGGGCCGCCAGGGCTTGCTGTTCCGGGGTCGGCTCAGCCACGTCGGGCCACACTTGCTGCAGGTTGGATTTGGGCATGGGTTCGGTCTTTCGGCATGGGGGAATTTCGATGTGCGAATGCGGACAGCCGCCCTGGGCCAGGGCGGTCGCCGGCGAGACGGTCAGGGACGGAGTGCGCCCGACGCCTCAGCCGGCGTATCGAAAGCCGTAAAAGCCGTAGCCGAAATAATAGCCGGAAACCGCGCGCGAACGGTCGATGGAAACAGAAAGAACGCGCTGGCGGGACATGGGTCCTGGTCCGGTTATGCGGATCGTCGGCGATCCGTGAGGCTGTTAAGGACGCAAAGACCTTGCGCCGTCAACCCTCGACAGCCGTCAAAAGAACGAAACGCGTCTGATTATCGCTGGAATCCTGCAAATCGTTGCGCAGGATCGACAGACCATACACCTCGGCCGCGCCGGTAGGGGCGATGGCGGCCCGCGTCGGGTCGCCAGCCTCGGCCACGTCGCGCGCTGCGCCGGCGGTGTCGTAATGTTCAACCACCTCGACGGGCAGGCTCGCCAGATTGGCCCGACACTGAGCCAGGGCGATGGGGTGGCTCTCGACCGTGCGAATATCCGAAAGACGCGCGCCGTCGACGGCCATAAGGGCGTGGCGGATCGGTCGCCACACCTCTGCGGCCGGCGTCAGACCCATCTCGCGCACCAGGCTGGCGGCGGGCTCCACCGCGCCGATGGTGGAGTTCTCGACCGGGATCAGGGCGCAGCCGCAGTCGCCCGATCGAATCGCCTCCAGCGCCTGGGCGAAGGTCTCGAAGGCGACCGCCTCGTCCCACGGCCTCAGGGCCAAACAGGCCTCGTGGCTGAACGAGCCGGGCGCGCCCTGATAGGCCACCCGGCCGGGCTGTTCGTCGATGGGGGCCGTTGCCGTCATAATGCTCTCTCGAGACCTCAGCCCAGATGGCGATGCGTCCATGGCGTCACCGTGGCGGGATTGGTCCCATTTTAGGCGTCGGGGCGGGATCGCGCCCGCCCGTCTTTCCAGACCTGAACTAGGCCGCTTCCGACCGGCTGATCCGCCCCGCCTTCAGCCGCTCGGCCACCAGGAAGGCCAGCTCCAGCGCCTGGTCGGCGTTCAGGCGCGGGTCGCAATGGGTGTGATAGCGGTTGGACAGGTCGTCCTCGGTCACGGCCTGGGCGCCGCCGATGCATTCGGTGACGTTCTGGCCGGTCATCTCCAGGTGGACGCCGCCGGGGTGCACCCCTTCCGCCTCCGCCACGTCGATGAAGGTGCGAACCTCGCCTAGGATCCGGTCGAACGGCCGGGTCTTGTAGCCGTTGCCGGCCTTCAGCGTATTGCCGTGCATCGGGTCGATGGACCAGATCACCTTGCGACCCGACGCCTTCACCTCGCGCATCAGCTTGGGCAGGCGCTCGCCCACCTTGTCGTGACCGAAGCGGCCGATCAGCGTCAGACGGCCCGACACATTGTCCGGGTTCAGGGCGTCGATCAGGGGCAACAGGTCGTCAGCCGTCATCGTTGGCCCGCACTTCACGCCGATGGGGTTCTTGATCCCCTTCATGAACTCGACATGGGCGCCGTCCAACTGACGGGTGCGTTCGCCGATCCACAGCATGTGGGCCGAGGTGTCGAACCATTCGCCGGAGCCGCCGTCCAACCGCGTCAGGGCGCTCTCGACGTTCAGCAGCAGGGCCTCGTGGCTGGTGAAGACCTCGACCCGGCTCAGATCGGGGTGGGTTTCGGGCGTGACGCCGACCGCCTCCATGAAGGCCAGGGCCTCGGTGATCTTGTCCGCCAGCTCGCGGTACTGGGCGCCCGCCGCGTTGTCCCCGGCGAAGCCCAGGGTCCAGCGGTGGATGTTGTAAAGGTCCGCATAGCCGCCGCCAGCGAAGGCCCGCAGCAGGTTCAGCGTCGAGGCCGACTGGTTATAGGCCCGGATCAGACGCTGCGGATCGGGCGCGCGTTCCTCGGGCGTGAAGCCCATGCCGTTGATGATGTCGCCGCGATAGCTGGGCAGTTCCACGCCGTCGATCTCTTCCAGCGGCGAGGAACGCGGCTTGGCGAACTGTCCGGCGATCCGCCCCACCTTCACCACCGGCTTGCGGCCGGCGAAGGTCAGGACAACCGCCATCTGCAGGATCAGGCGGAAGGTGTCGCGGATATTGTCGGTCGAGAACTCCTTGAAGCTCTCGGCGCAATCGCCGCCCTGGAGCAGAAAGGCGTCGCCCTGCTCAACCTGCGCCAGTTTCGACGTCAGGCGCCGCGCCTCGCCTGCGAAGACGAGCGGCGGCAGGGCGCGCAGTTCGTCCTCGACGGCGGTCAGCGCCTGCATGTCGGGATAGTCCGCCGGCATGTGCAGGGCGGTCTTGGTTCTCCAGCTTTCGGGGGTCCAGCGTGTCATCCGGCAAGAATAGAGCGTCCAGCCCCTTCAAACAACGCAAGGACGGACAGATTTCGCCGCGACGCCACGCTTCTTCGATAAACGGCGCCTTTCCTGCCGCAGGCGGATCAGAGCAACCGTTCCTTGCGGGTCAGATATTTGGTCAGGCGATGGAGGCCGATCAGGATGTTGGCGAACAGAGACATGGACGCATAACGCCCCTGCGGCCCGACCGTTCGCATCGGGGACAACGCGTCGCAGTCCATTCGCATCGCGGCCTTCGACGCCATATTCTTGCAAGCTGGACGCCATTCTGCGCCCCGCCCACACGTTTCGGCCGCATCGCGCTTGATCCGCGCCAGGTTTTTGTATCGTAAGGTGGGTTCGTCCGCCCTCGCTGGCGCCGCCCTCTCCCTCCCCCGCCGTTTGCAAAGCCGATGTCCGAAGAATTCTACCGCATGAAGCGCCTGCCCCCGTATGTGATCGCGGAGGTCAACGCCATGCGCGCCGCAGCCCGTGCGGCCGGCGAGGACGTCATCGACCTGGGCATGGGCAATCCCGACCTGCCGCCGCCGCCGCACGTCATCGCCAAACTGGTCGAAGTGGCGCAGAAGCCGGACGCCCACGGCTATTCGCAGTCCAAGGGCATTCCCGGCCTACGTCGCGCCCAGGCCAACTATTACGGCCGCCGTTTCGGCGTCGATCTGGATCCCGAGACTGAGGTGATCGTCACCATGGGATCGAAGGAAGGTCTGGCCAGCCTGGCCACCGCCATCACCGAGCCGGGCGACGTGGTCCTGGCGCCCAATCCGTCCTATCCAATCCACACCTTCGGCTTCATCATCGCGGGCGCGGCCATCCGCAGCGTGCCCACCACGCCGGACGAACGCTATTTCGAGGCGCTGGAGCGGGCCATGGCCTACACCGTGCCGCGCCCGAAGATCCTGGTCATGAACTATCCGTCCAATCCAACGGCGGAGACGGTGGACCTGGCCTTCTACGAACGCGTCGTCGCCTTCGCCAAGGCCAACGACCTGTGGATCATCAGCGACCTCGCCTATTCGGAACTCTATTACGACGGCAAGCCGACCGTCTCGATCCTGCAGGTGCCGGGCGCCAAGGACGTGGCTGTGGAGTTCACCTCCCTCAGCAAGACCTACAGCATGGCCGGCTGGCGCATCGGCTTCGCCGTCGGCAACAAGACGCTGATCGCGGCCATGGCGCGGGTGAAGTCCTATCTCGACTACGGCGCCTTCACCCCCATTCAGGCGGCGGCCTGCGCGGCGCTGAACGGGCCACAGGACATCGTGGACCAGAACCGCGAACTCTATCACCGCCGTCGCGACGTGCTGGTGGACAGTTTCGCCCGCGCGGGGTGGGAGGTGCCCAAACCCGCCGCCTCGATGTTCGCCTGGGCGCCCCTGCCCCCGGCGCTGGCGCATCTGGGCAGCCTCGAGTTCTCCAAACAGCTCCTGACCCACGCCAAGGTCGCGGTCGCGGCGGGCGTCGGCTATGGCGAGAACGGCGAGGGCTTCGTCCGCATCGCCCTGGTCGAGAACGAGCAGCGCATTCGCCAGGCCGCCCGCAACATCAAGACCTATCTGAAATCCATGGGCGTCAACGTGCCGCCGGGCAGGGAAGACGCGGGGATTTAGCACACCCTAAGGCCGGGCGCGGACTTCCCAGTCAAGGGTCCAGCGGTTCGCCCCGGCCCGCTTCAACTCCGTGACGGAGGCCGGCACTTGCCGGTCCAGTCCGTCCAGCAGCACAACGCCCTGGGCGACCGAGGCGATGGTCGCATTGGTCTGCCAGAAGGGCCCGCTCAGCCCCTTGAGCGAAAACCGAATGTGAACGGTGTCGTTGACCTGCGGCATGGGCTTTCCCGGGGTGCGGTCTGAGGGGAAAGGATGGTGGATGCGACAGGGATTGAACCTGTGACCCCCTCGGTGTGAACGAGGTGCTCTCCCGCTGAGCTACGCATCCATGCCTTGCGGAGGCGGCGACATAGCCCGACCGTCCGCGTCGCGCAAGCGTCCGTTTCAGATTCCGGCGGCGCGGACCGCGTCGGGCGTTTCCGCCTCCGGATCGCCGGGCAGCCAGGCGACGTGGCCGTCATAGACGTCCTGGTTCAGGATGCCCTCTTCCTTGGCCACCAGGACGGGCACCACCATCTGGCCCGTGACATTGGTCGCCGTGCGCATCATGTCGATGATCCTGTCGATGGCGACGATATAGCCGATGCCCTCCAGCGGCAGGCCCGCCGTGGACAGGGTCAGGGTCAGCATGACGATGCTGGTCCCCGGCACCCCGGCCGTGCCCAGCGACCCCAACACCGCCGTCAGGCCGATCAGCACATACTGGGTCAGCGTCAGGTCGATCTTGAAATACTGGGCGATGAAGATCGAGGCGATGGCCGGATAGATGGCGCCGCAGCCGTCCATCTTCACATTGGCCCCCAGCGGCACGGCGAAGGCGGCGTAGGCCTGGGGCACGCCCAGCCGCTCGACCGTCTGGCGCAGGGTGATCGGCAGGGTTCCCAAAGACGAAGAGGTCGCGAAGGCCGTCTGCTGGGCCGCGAAGGCGCCGCGGAAGAAGCTGACCACCTTCAGTCCGTGCAGCTTCAGCAGGCCCGAATAGACGATCAGGATGTGGAACAGGCAGGCCGCATAGATGGCCAGGATGAACTTCAGCAGCGGCAGCAGCGCCTCCCACCCATAGCCGCCGACGACCGAGCCGATCAGGCCGAACACCCCGATGGGCGTCAGCTGGATCACCCAGCGGGTGATGCGGAAGACGACGGCCGCCCCCTCGTCCACCATCCGCCGCACGCCCTGGGCCCGGTCGCCCAGCGCCACCAGCGCCACTCCGACCAGGGCCGAGAAGAAGATGATCTGCAGCACCTTGCCTTCGGCCAGGGAGGCGAAGGGATTGACCGGCACGATGCCGATCAGCACCTCCAGCGGCGTCGGGATGACCCGCTCCTTCACCTCGCCCAGCGGCAGGTTGGACAGGCCGACGCCCGGGTTGATGATGTGACCGAAGGCGAAGCCGACCAGCACGGCCAACAGGGAGGTGATCGCGAACCAGACGATGGTGCGGACGCCCAGCCGCACCGCCCCGGCCCCCTCGCCAAGTTTGGCGATGGAACTGGCGATGGTGAACAGCACCAGCGGCGCCACCACCATGCGGATCAGGTTCAGATAGACGTCGCCGATCGGTTGCAGCCAGACAGCCGCCTTCTCCCGCAGGATCAGGCCCGCCAGAATGCCCAGGGCGAAGCCTGCGGCGGTGCGTTGCCAGAGAGGAATCTTGAAGAAACGGGCGAACATGGGCGGACCTCCGGCTAGGCGGGTCTATGTGTCGCCCGCCGTCATGATCCGCAATCGCCGCAGCGTCCGTTCAGGCGCGAGTTTTTCTGTCGGCGGCTGTTAGAATTTCAGCGCCCTGAGCACGTAGAAGTCCGACAGCAGACCGTCGATCGCCTCTTCCACATCCTCGAAATGGTCGATCAGCACGTCGCCGCCCAGGCTTTCCACCGGCGTCGGGGTGTAGCCGAAGGTGGTCAGGATGCAGGCCATGCCCGCGTCGCGCGCCGCCTCTGCGTCCGGTGCGGCGTCACCGACCATGATCGCCTGTTCGGGATCGCCCCCGGCCTTGATCACCGCCTCCTTCAGATGCGAGCCCGAGGGTTTGCGCGCGCTGACCCGGTCGGGACCGACCACGGCCTCGAACCGGTCGATCAGATCCAGCTTTCGGAGCAGCAGTTCCGACAGGTCCGAGCGCTTGTTGGTCGCCACCACCAGACGGGCGCCCCGCGCCTTCAGCCGATCCAGCGTCTCGGCCACGCCTTCGAAAGGCCGGCTGCCGTCGGCGATATGGGCGGTGTAGTCGGCCAGGAACCGCTCGAACAACGCATCGGAACGCGCCCGTTCCACGTCGGCCCCCGCCGCCTCGAAGCCATGGACCAGCAGCGCCCGCGCGCCCGACCCGATCAGGGTCGAGGCCGAGGCGGGCGCCACCATCGGCAATCCCTCCTCGACCAGCAGACGGTTCAGCGTGCCGACCAGGTCGGGCGCGGAATCCACCAGCGTGCCGTCCAGATCGAAGGCGATGGTCCAGCCTTCCAGATCGCGATCCGTCATCCCCATCTCCCGTTGGCCCGCCGAATGGGCTAGATCGCGAGACGACTAGCCTCCGGGACGATTCATGACCAGCCAGACACGCGCCCGCGCCGCCATCATTCTCGCCGCCGGTCAGGGCACGCGGATGAAATCCCCCCTGCCCAAGGTGCTTCACCTCGTCGGCGGCCGGACCATGCTGGACCACGCCATCGACGCGGCCCAGGCCCTGGGTTGCCAGCGTATCGTGGTCGTGGTGGGCGTCCATTCGCCCCAGGTCCGCGCCCATGTCGTGGCGCGCCTGGGCGAAGAGGCTGTCGCGGTTCAGGATCCGCCGCTTGGCACCGGCCACGCCGTTCGCGCCGCCGAACAGGCCCTGGCCGGCTTCGACGGCGAGGTGGTCGTCACCTATGGCGACGTCCCGTTGCTGAAGGCCGCCGATATCGAACCCGTCTTCAACGCCGACGGCGTCACCGTGATCGGGTTCGAGGCCCGCGACCCCGGCGCCTACGGCCGGCTGATTCTGGAGGGCGACTCTCTTGTGGCCATCACCGAGGCCAAGGAGGCTTCTCCCGAGGTTCTGGCGATCACCGCCTGCAACTCCGGCGTCATGGCCGCGCCTGCCGCCCTGCTGTTCTCCCTGTTGAGCCAGGTTCGCAACGACAACGCCAAGGGCGAATACTATCTGACCGACGTGGTCGCTCTGGCCCGCCAGGCCGGCCATCCGACCCGCGCCGTCTTCGCGCCCGAGGATTCGGTCATGGGCGTCAACGCCCAGGACGAGCTGGCCCAGGCCGAGGCCCTGTTCCAGAAGGTCCAGCGCGAAACCTTCCTGACCGACGGCGTGACCATGACCGCGCCCGACACCGTCCACTTCGCCTGGGACACCCAGGTCGGCGGCGGAACCGTCATCGAACCCTTCGTCGTCTTCGGCCCCGGCGCCGTGATCGAAGGCGGCGCCCGCATCCGCAGTTTCAGCCATATCGAGGGCGCGCGCGTCGCCTCGGGCGCCGAGGCGGGCCCCTACGCCCGCCTGCGCCCCGGCGCGGACCTGGCCGAAGGGGTCAAGATCGGCAACTTCGTCGAGGTGAAGAATGTCGCCCTGGCCAAGGGCGCCAAGGCCAACCACCTGGCCTATCTGGGCGACGGTACGGTCGGCGCGGGCGCCAACATCGGCGCCGGGACCATCTTCTGCAACTACGACGGCTTCAACAAGGCCCGGACGGAGATCGGCGCCGGGGCCTTCGTCGGTTCGAACTCCAGCCTGGTGGCGCCTGTCCGCATCGGCGACGGCGCCCTAATCGCCTCGGGTTCGGTCGTCACCGAGGACGTGCCGGCCGACGCCCTGGCCTTCGGCCGCGCCCGCCAGACCGTAAAACCCGAGGCCGCCGCCGCCTTCCGCACGGAAGCCAAGGCCAGGAAGGAGGCGGCGAAAGCCGCCAAATCGCAATGAGCGACCATCAGAAGAAGATCGCCGGCGAAGCCGCCGCCGCCCTGGTCGAGGCCGGAATGGTCGTGGGGCTGGGCACCGGCTCCACCGCCGCTTGGTTCGTCAAAGCCCTGGCGGCGCGCGACCTGCCCGACCTGCGCTGCGTCCCGACGTCTGAAAAGACCGCCGACCTGGCGCGCGAACTGGGCCTGACCCTATCGACCTTGGAAGACACGCCGCGCATTGACCTGACTGTGGACGGCGCCGACGAGGTCGGGCCGGGCCTCGCCCTGATCAAGGGCGGCGGCGCGGCCCTGCTGCGCGAGAAGCTGGTGTGGGAGGCCTCGGCCCGCTGCGTCGTCATCGCCGACGCGGCCAAGGTGGTGCCGGTGCTGGGGACCTTCCCCCTGCCGATCGAGGTCGTCGCCTTCGGGCACAAGACCACGGCCAACCGCATCGCCGACGTCCTGGTCGATCACGACATCGCCAACCCCGCCCGCGTGCGTCAGGCGGATCGCGGCCTGATCCGCACCGATGGCGGCAATCTGATCTACGACGCAGCCTGCAAGGCCATCCACGACCCGTCGCGCCTGGCCGACGACCTGAAACTGATCACCGGCGTGGTCGAGCATGGCCTGTTCCTGGATCTGGCCGACCTGGCCCTGATCGGCACGGACGAAGGGGTCCAGGAACGCCGGCCCTGATTTGAACGCCCCTGATCCAGAGCCGGTCTTGCCTTGAGATCGGATTACTATCTAAAGTTGCAACATGGCCAGTCCCGAAGATCCCCGATCCGATGACGCCCACGGGCGCGGCCGACGGCCTTCGACCGCCCTGCTGATCGGCCTGGGTCTTGCGCTGTGGGTCGCCGTCGCCCTGGCCGCCTACTTCCTGGCCCGCGCCGTCGTCTGATCAATCACCGCCCCAGCGGCCCAGGCTGAGCGGAATCCGCTGTCCCGCCACCGACGCCGACCCCGTGATCACCGGCGTCTGATCACCCAGATTGCGCCGGGCCGTGGCCAGCGCGCCCTGATCCAGCCGCGCCTGCACCGTGACCTTCTCTCCATTGGCGGCGCGCCCGCTGAACCTCAAGTTGTCGTCTGTCACATCATAGGCGTCGGGCGTGACCCGCGACGTCCCGCTGGGTCCTGTCAGCGTAAGGATCAGGGGCGGCGCCGACCGGCCGCCCGCCTCCCAGGCTTGAAACGCCTCCGCCTGGCCGATGAACAGCGAGTCCACACGCCAGACGCCCGCGCCTTCGCCGACCGGCCGATATTCGCCCGACACGTCGGCGCTCAGCTGATGATGGAAGGCAGAGGCCGGCGTCTTCCCCGGCCCCTCGCTCCGGTCGCAGCCGGTCAGAACCAGAAGGCCGGCTACCACAGCCACAATCGCCCGCCTCATCGATCCAGCGCCTTGTCCAGCTCGCCAAAGCCCGCCAGCGCTAGATCCGCCGCACTGGCGAACACACCGGGCTTGATCCGCTCGAAATCGTCGGTCGGCCGGTGATAGTCGGGATGGTAGTCCACGCCGAAATACAGGAACGGCACGCCCGCCTCGTGGAAGGCCGCGTGATCGGAGGAATCGACCCAGTTGTCGTCGCCCGTATCCTGCGGCGTGTCCTTGCCGAAGGCGAAACTGACCGGCCCCGGCGCCGTCACCGTCTCCAGAATCGGTCTCAGGGTCGGGTGCTGATAGGTTCCCGTCACCCACAGACGGTTGTCCGTCTCGGCCCGCGCGATCATGTCAAAGTTCAGGTTCAGCGCGATGGCGCTCAGCGGGACGGGCGGCGCCCGAACGAACTCGCGCGCCCCCAGAAGACCCCGCTCCTCCCCGTCCAGGGCCACCAGCAGCACGCTGTGTTCGGGTGGTTCGGCCTTCAGCTTCGCCGCCAGCGCCAGCAGCGTCGCCACGCCCGAGGCGTTGTCGTCCGCCCCATTATAGACCTGGCCGTCGTTGACCCCGACATGGTCGTAATGGGCCGTCACGACGATATAGCGGTCCGCCACCCGCCGGCCGGGGATCAGACCCACGATGTTGTAGCCCTCGAACGTCTTGACGCCTTCGCGCGTCCTCCCCCGGCTCTCGAACCGTTGCAGCCGCCCGAACGGCGCCGGCGCCACGCCCATGGCCTCCAGCCGCCCGACGATATAGTCCCGCGCCTTCTGCCCGCCGGCCGAGCCGGTGTCGCGCCCCTCCATGTCGTCCGCCGACAGGATGCGAACATCCTCCAGCAGCTGCGGATCGGCCGCCGGTGCCGGCGCGGCCGGGGTGTCCGGCCTTGGCGCGGGCGTCGAACAGGCCGAAAGGGCCAGGGCGACGGCGCAACTGCTCAACGTCAGGCGAAAGGCGGATCGGATCATGGGCGCTCCTGTTATCTCCCCAGCCTATCGTCCCGCCGCGCCCACGTCAGCCTGCGCTACGTCTTCGGCGGTGATAAACAGGAGCCGTCATGTCCAGCGCGATTCCCCCCTTCCCGCCCGTCGAAGCCCTGACCGCCGAGGCTGCGGCCCAGGAACTGACCTGGCTGGCCGCCGAAATGGCCCGTCACGACGCCCTCTACAACGAGGCGGCGCCCGAGATTTCCGATGCCGACTACGACGCCCTGCGCGCCCGGAACCTGGCGGTCGAAACCGCCTTCCCCGACCTGATCCGCCCCGACTCCCCATCCAACAAGGTCGGCGCCGCCGCCTCCAGCCAGTTCGCCGAGGTGCGTCACGGCGTGCCCATGCTCTCGCTGGACAACGCCTTCGACGAGGGCGAGGTGCGCGACTTCGTCGCCCGCATCGCCCGTTTCCTGAAGCTGCCGGCCGACGAGCCCATCGTCTTCGTCGCCGAACCCAAGATCGACGGCCTGTCCGCCAACCTCCTGTATGTGGACGGCGTCCTGGCCATCGGCGCCACGCGCGGCGACGGCCGGGCGGGCGAGGACGTGACCGCCAATCTGAACACCATCGCCGACGTGAGACAAACCCTGGCCGGCGACGGCTGGCCCGACCGGATCGAGATCCGGGGCGAAGTCTATGCCCCCAACGCCGCCTTCGCCGCCTTCAACGCGGCGGCCGAGGCGGAGGGGCGGCGCACCTACGCCAATCCCAGGAATTTCGCCGCCGGCTCCCTGCGCCAGAAGGACGCCAAGATCACCGCCCAGCGTCCGCTGAACTTCTTCGCCTACGCCTGGGGCGAACATTCCAGCGACTTCGCCGAGACCCAGTGGGAGGCCCTGCAGAAGTTGAAAACCTGGGGTTTCCCTGTCAACGACCGTTCCCGCCGGGTCGAAGGCGCGGACGGCCTGATCGCCGTCTATCGCGAACTGGAACGCGACCGCGCCACCCTGGGCTACGACATCGACGGGGTGGTCTATAAGGTCGATCGCATCGACTGGCAGCGCCGCCTGGGCTTCGTCGCCCGCAGCCCGCGCTGGGCCATCGCCCACAAATTCCCCGCGCAACAGGCGACCACCCTCCTGGAAGGCATCGACATCCAGGTCGGTCGCACGGGCTCCCTGACCCCCGTCGCCCGCCTGCATCCCGTCACCGTCGGCGGCGTGGTCGTCCGCAACGCCACCCTGCACAATGAAGACGAGATCGAGCGTCTGGATGTCCGCATCGGCGACACCGTGCGCCTGCAACGCGCTGGCGACGTCATCCCCCAGATTCTCGGGATCGTCCCCGACCTGCGCCCCGCCGATGCGAAACGCTACGTCTTCCCCGACCACTGTCCCGTCTGCGGCTCCGAAGCTGTGCGCGAGGGCGACGAGGTCAAGCGCCGCTGCACCGGCGGCCTGATCTGCGACGCCCAGATCGTCGAACGCCTCAAGCATTTCGTCGGCCGCCGCGCTTTCGATATCGAGGGTCTGGGCGAGAAACAGCTGATCGCCTTCCACGCGCGCGGCTGGATCAAGGAGCCGGCGGACATCTTCCGCCTGGCGCGAGACGAGGCGCGCCTGGCCGAACTGGCGGCGGAGGACGGCTATGGCGAAACCAGCATCCGCAACCTGGTCGCCGGCATCGATGCGCGGCGGACCATCGCCCTGGACCGCTTCCTGTTCGGCCTGGGCATACGTGACATCGGCGAACAGACCTCGATCGTCCTGGCCCGCGCCTTCGAAAGCTGGGCCGCGCTGAAGGCCGCCTGTCTCCAGGCCGCCGCAGGAATTCCGTCCGACGCCTGGAACCAGCTGGCCGGCGCCCACGCCATTTCGCCCCGCGTCCTGGCCCTGATGGCCGAGGCGACGCCCCCCGCCGTCGATCCCTGGCCCGAGGCGACGATGGACATGAAGATCGGTCAGGCCTTCCCCGGTATGGCCGCGCCGGCCCGCCGTTCCCTGGCGACGATGGCGGACGACTGGTCCGGCTTGGTCGAACTGGCCCGGGTGGCGCGCGAGGAAGGTCCGTCCGAGATGCTGAACCAGATCGCGGGCGTCACCGGCGTCGGCCCCGTCGCCGCCGAAGCCCTGGCCCACTTCTTCCACGAGCCGCACAACCTTCAGGTCGTCGCCGCCCTGGAGGCCGAACTGACCGAAATCCTAGACGCCGAACGACCCAAGTCCGACACCCCCGTGGCCGGAAAGACCGTCGTCTTCACCGGCGCCTTGGAACGCTTCACCCGCGACGAGGCCAAGGCCCGCGCCGAGGGCCTGGGGGCCAAGGTCTCGGGCTCCGTCTCGAAAAAGACCGACTATGTCGTCGCCGGGCCCGGCGCGGGGTCCAAGCTGAAGGAGGCCGAAAAGCACGGCGTCCAAGTGCTGACCGAAGACGAATGGCTGGCCTTGATCGAAGGCTGAACGGCGCCCCGACGCAGAGGCCAAAGCTTCCCTAAGGTCCGGTTTTCCTTGCGATAAGGTGATCGTGTCGGCCTTGTTTTCAACCGAAAGCCGGATCACCCTGCCGGTCAACGAACGCCCGGACGCGTTCGAGCAAAGGAAGCGACCATGAAGATCAAGATCATGCTGGCGGCGGCGGCCCTGGCGGCCGGACTGGCCTCCCCCGCCCTGGCGGGCGACCCGACCGGCCTGTGGCAGACCCCGACCAACGGCGGCCAGGTCCGCATCAGCCGCTGCGGCCAGGCCCTGTGCGGCGTGCTGGTCACGTCGGATCACATCCGGCGCGACCCCAACGCCCGCGACGAGCATAACCGCAACGCCGAACTGCGCGGCCGGACTCTTCGCAACCTGCCCATGCTGACCGGCTTCACCGGCGGTCCGACCGAATGGCGCAATGGCTCGGTCTATAATCCGGCGGACGGCGGCACCTATCGGGGGACCATCACCATGACCAACGACAACAGCCTGCGTCTGCGTGGCTGCATCGTCGCGCCCCTGTGCAAGACCCAGACCTGGACCCGCATCCAGTAGGTCGTCTTCGGCGTCGAAACAGAAAGGCCCGGTCGGATCGCTCCGACCGGGCCTTTTGTCGTTCAGGCAGGATGATCAACGGTTCAGCGAACTCATGCCGCCGGGCGCATAGCGTTCGCCCGCCGCCGCGCCGCGCGGGAAGACCGCCTCGATCCGCGCCAGGTCCTCTGGCGTCAGAACGATGTCGGCCGCCGCCACGTTCTGCTCCAGGGTGGAGATGCGGCGCGTGCCGGGGATGGGGACCAGATCATCGCCCTGGGCTAGCACCCAGGCCAGGGCCAACTGCGCCGCCGTTACGCCCTTGTCGGCGGCGATGGCGCCCACCGCCTCCACCAGATCGAGGTTCCTCTGGAAGTTGTCGCCGGCGAAGCGCGGATTGGTGCGCCGGAAATCGTCGGGCGCCAGGTCGTCGATCGACTTGATCTCGCCCGACAGGAAGCCCCGGCCCAGCGGGCTGTAGGGCACGAAGCCGATCCCCAGTTCACGCACCACCTCCAGCAGTTCGTCCTCCGGATCGCGGCTCCACAGCGAATATTCGGTCTGCAGGGCCGTGATCGGATGGGTGGCCTGAGCCCGGCGCAGCGTCTCCGGCGCCGCCTCGGAAAGGCCCAGGAAGCGAACCTTGCCCTCCTTCACCAGTTCGGCCATGGCCCCGACCGTCTCTTCGATCGGCGTATTGGGATCGATGCGGTGTTGGTAATAGAGGTCGATGTGATCGACGCCCAGGCGGCTCAGGCTGCCCTCCACCGCACGACGCACATTGGCCGGCGAACCATCGGTGACAGCCGAACCGTCCGGCTGGCGATTGATGCCGAACTTGGTGGCGATGAAGGCCTGATCGCGCCGATCCTTCAGCGCCTTGCCGACCAGAACCTCGTTTGTGTGGGGGCCGTACATCTCGGCCGTGTCGAACAGGGTGACGCCCAGGTCCAGGGCGCGGTGGATGACGGCGATGGACTGGGCCTCGTCGGCCCCGCCGTAAAAGGCGCTCATGCCCATGCAGCCCAGGCCAATGGCCGAAACCTCGGGACCGTCGCGGCCCAGCTTGCGCGTCTTCATGAGGCGCTCTCCTGTCGATGTGGGGGATCGGCGTTCATGCCGACAGTCAGGAGATGGTCGCTGACGCGGGGGACTGCAAGTGCCGCCACGCTTTGCGATGGTACCGCCTCTCAGGCTTGAACTGAGGACCTCCGGTTCCACAAACCGGCGCTCTAACCAACTGAGCTAAGGCGGCCCGCGCATCGCGAGGCGCGTTCTCTACCCAGCCTGACGAGTCCGATCAAGCGGGATTGTCGACTTTGCGCCCGCCGCCCAAAGAAAAACGCCCCGGAGATCGCTCTCCGGGGCGTTGGTCTTGATTGGCGGTCCTTACCCGAGGGTGAAGGGCACCCGGACGCGGAAAGTGGCGTCCTCTGCTGCGCCATCGACGGTCCGCGGAGACAGTTGTCCACGCTGAACCACGCGAATGGCGGCGTTACCGAAGCCCATGCCCGAAGGCGACTCTTCGATGACGCGGCAACGCGTCGGACGACCGCTGGCCTGAGCCGTACACTCCACGGTGGCGGAGCCGCTGATTTCCCGTTCCAGAGCGCGGGCGGGGAAGTCGTCTGCGGTCGGGCGCGGTTGGCGCGCCCATTGCACGTTGGTGATCACCGAAGGCCGAGGCGGAGCCGGAGGCGCGGGCGGCGGCGGCGGTCCGGGGACGACGACGGGCGGACCCGTATACTCGACCCGATCTTCCTTCTTCGTCGGCGTGATGTTCACCGGCGGAGGCGGAACGATGTTCGGAACCGGAGCCGGTACGCGCACCTGGAGCTTCGGCGGCGGAGGCTGGTCCGTCGGCGGCGGAGGCGGAGGCGGAGGCGGCGGAGGCGGCGGAACCGGCTCGACCAACTCCACATCGACCTTGTCGTCGACGTAGTTGAATTCCTTCAGCTTGAACTTCGATTGCTGGAGGAAGAACAGCAGCAGGGCGAACAGGATCGAAACAACCAGAAGACACACGATCAGCACGGGGTACGAAACCCCCATGAAGCCCTTGGCCTTCGGTACGTCGTAACGACTGCGATGATATGCGACGTCTGTCATACTATCTCCGCGTTCTATTGCGTAGCCTGGTCTTCGCCGACCAGTGCAACGCTGTAGAAGCCGCTATCCTGCAGGGCGTTCATGACCTGCATGAAGTCACCGTAGCGGGTGTTTTGGTCGGCCCGAATGAAAATCCGCTCATCGGCCGGGTTCCGGGTTCCGATCTGTTTGGTCAGATCTTCGCCCAGTCCTCCGACGCTGGTCTGGAAATCGCCCACATAGACGGAACCGTCGTTCTGGATCGAGATATAGACCGGCTTGGGCGGGTTCGGGGCCGCCTTGGCGACGGCGATTGGCAACTCCACCGGCACCGACACGGAAGCGAGCGGCGCCGCCACCATGAAGATGATGAGGAGGACGAGCATGATATCCACGAACGGGGTGACGTTGATGTCACTGTTCGCTTCGACCACGTTGCCAGCGCCGCCTGTTTTGATCTTGGCGGCCATCCGTCTTACGCCCCCTTGTCGAGCTGACGCGAGATGCCGTTCAGCAGCTCGGCGGCGAAGCCGTCGGCGCGGGTGCCGTAACCGGCGATGCGGGTGTTGAAGTAGTTATAGAAGACAACGGCCGGGATAGCGGCGAACAGGCCGATACCGGTGGCCAGCAGGGCTTCGGCGATACCCGGGGCGACGACGGCCAGGTTGGTCGTGTTCGATTCCGCGATGCCGATGAAGGAGTTCATGATGCCGTACACGGTGCCGAACAGACCGACGAACGGGCCGATCGAACCGACCGAGGCGAGGAACTGCTGGCCGCCCGACAGGCGCTTGGCCAGGCCGGATTGAACGGCGGCGACGGCGGCAGTGGCGCGGCCCATGGCCGAGTCCAGGTGGTCGCCCGTGACCGACAGGCCCGATTGACGCGACAGTTCGATTTCTTCGGTGGCGGCGGCGGCCATGTCGGCCAGCGGGTTGCCGTCGAACTCTTCCTGCGTCGCCACGGCGCGCATGTCCGCGATGGTGCGGGCGCCGCGGAAGTTTTCCAGGAAGTTGTCGGTCTTGCGGTTCAGCGAGCCGAACTCGAACAGCTTGATGAGCAGCAGGGTCCAGGAGAAGATCGAGGCGAGCAGCAGGCCGGCCATGACGACCTTAACGACCACGGTCGCTTCCATGAACATGGAAATCGGCGTGATGCCGTTGCTGTGGTGGCCGCCAACGGCTTCGTTGACGCTTTCGGGCTTGGCGTCCGGCGTGGCCGGAGCAGCAGCAGCCGGAGCCGAAGCCGGAGTAGGCTCGGCCGGCGCCTGCGCCAGAACCGGCGAGCTCGCCATCAGGACGGCGGCGCCGGCCATGGCGAGAAGGATGTTCGTCTTTTTGCTGTTCAGCATAGTTCGCCAGTTCCTGCTTGGTCTGACTCGTGGAACCAAAGGTGCGACCGTGTCAAAGGGCCGCCCCCCAACCTGAAATGTTTCCTTCGACACGCCGCGTCCGTTCAGGATCACGCCCCGTCGAATTCTTGAGTGGAGACGCGCCCGGTCGCCCGAACCGCCTCCGATGGTGGAACGGTCGAAAGAAGGTCCTCCGCCGCTCGCGTTAACTCCCTCGGGAGAGGGCGTCCCAAACCCTTTGACGAACCCTTACCGGAGCGTCAAGGGCGTAAGGCTCGATTTCACCCAACCAGGACCGGTTAAAGGGAAGTCTTGCCTGACAAGGGCATTTGGGCCGCCAAACGCGACATTTTCATGATGCTTATCCAGCGATTAGCGCAAGCTTGTTCGAAAGCGGCGCTGAGGGGCGAATTCCTTCGCCCAGCCTCGGATACGTGCAAACACGTTGCGGGCGGCGTCCGTATCGGGGTCGAAATGTCGCTGGAAACAAGGTCGCCGGAAAGATTGTCGGGGAATGGTGCCTGGAGGCGGATTCGAACCACCGACACGCGGATTTTCAATCCGCTGCTCTACCAGCTGAGCTATCCAGGCGCCGACGCGGCGTCGCGAGAGGCGGGTCTATAGGCGAGCCGTTTCCGCCTGTCCAGCGTCGTTTCAGTCCTTTTCGTCGTCTTCGTCGACCGTCTCGTCCAGGGCTGCGGGAATGGCGTAGGCGCCGGCGAACCACCGTTGCAGGTCGACGTCCGAGCAGCGGCGCGAGCAGAAGGGTTTGTAGCGCGGATCGGGCTCGGCCTTGCGGCAGATGGGGCAAAGGCTCACGGCTCAGGTCTCCTGGATACGGCCGCGCCCGGCGGGCGCGTCGGGATCGGCCTGGACGACGGCGCGCGGGCCGAGGCGGGCCGCCAGCGGCGCGGCGATACGAGCTTCTTCGGGATGGCAACGCGCGACGAACCGAGGGGTCACGGTGTCGGCCAGAATCTGACGCCGCAACGCCCGCACCAGGGCCAGGGCGCGCGTCCGCACTGTCGCCTGGCCGTCGGCGCCCGCCAACACCTCTTCTATAGGCGTGCGACGCCAGGGCAGCGCCAGTTGCATCAGCCCGAAGCGGCTGACCGGGGCGAACACCGCCTGGGGCTCATGCGCGAAGGCGGCCCGGGCGGCCTTCATCTGCGCCTCCGCCTCCTGCCCGTCCCCGACCAGGTCGATGGCCACCAGCCCGCCCCAGTTCTTCAGGCCGATCAGCCGCGCCGTCTGACGCAGCCCCTCGCGATTCGCCGCCGCCCGGCCCTGTTTCGGATCGCGCCCGGCCGAGGCGGCGTAATCGATGTCCACGGCCGCCAGGGCGCGAGTCCGTTCCAGCGCCAGATCGATTCCGTGCGACATAAAGACGTGCGTGGCGCTCAGAGCCTCCTCCTCGGCCTCGATCGCGGCGTCGATAGCCGGCAGCCCCGTCACTGATTCCACGCCAGGCGCGAGACGCTGCAACTGTTCCGCGACGTCGGGGCCCGCCTCCAGCAGGCGGGGCGCCCCCTCCCCCGGCCCAAGGCGGCGCAGGGTGGCTCCCTTGCCCCGGCGCGGTTCGGCGACGACCGTCACCTCCAGCCGTTCGCCCTGGGTCAGACGGTCTTGCCGTCTCAGGGGCAGAAAGCCCGGCGCCGCCCCGCCCAGATCGACGAAGGCGCCGCGCAGGCCCGGATTGATCTCGACCACCCGCCCGATCGACCGCGCGCCCAGGCGCGTCTCGGCCGGATCGTCCTCGCGTTGGATCAAAAGATGCGTGAAGCGCCCGTCGCGCAGGACGACTCCCCGCGTCTCGCCCGGCGTCTCGTCGAGGAAGACCTCGACCGCGCTCATGCGCGCCAGCCGACGCCGTGCAGCAGTTGGACGGCCTCGTACAGCGGCAGGCCCATCACCGAGGAGTGGCTGCCGACGATTCTCTGGATAAAGGCGCCCGCCGGTCCCTGGATGCCGTATCCACCCGCCTTTCCCCGCCAGTCGCCGCCCGCGACATAGGCGGCGATCTCGTCGTGGGACAGCGGCTTGAAGGTCACGCGGGTCTCGTTGACGCGCGAGGAGATCTGGCCGTCCCTCACCACGGCCACGCCGGTGAAGACGCGATGATTGCGCCCGGACAGCAGTTTCAGGAACCGCCTCGCCTCGGCCTCGTCCCCCGCCTTTTCCAGAAAGCGTCGGCCCACGGCCACCACCGTATCGGCGGCGATGACCACCGCCTCGGGCCGGCGCGCGGCGACGACCTGGGCCTTGGTGGTCGCCAGCCTGGCGGCCAGACGCGGCGGCGTCTCGCCCTTCAGCGGCGTCTCGTCGATGTCGGCGGGATCGATATGGTCGGGAACGATCCCGACCTGCGCCAGCAATTCGATGCGGCGCGGACTGGCCGAAGCCAGCACCAGGTCCGGAGAGGCCAAGCCGGCCGCTCCTTACTTGAAGCGATAGGTGATGCGGCCCTTGGTCAGGTCATAGGGCGTCATCTCGACCAGCACCTTGTCCCCGGCCAGCACGCGGATGCGGTTCTTGCGCATCTTGCCGGCGGTGTGGGCGATGATCTCGTGGTCGTTCTCAAGCGTCACGCGGAAGGTGGCGTTCGGCAGCAGTTCGCTGACGGTGCCGGGAAACTCGAGCAGTTCTTCCTTAGCCATGCGGCCTCTCGCGCCCGTCTGAAATGCGTTCGGCTCCACGCCGGGCGGCTGCGTGGAGCGGAATGGACGGGCCTAATGCCCGAAAACGCAGAGATAGTCGAGGTCAGCCGCGACGGTAGAGGGCGCACAGCAGGGTGAACAGCCTCCGCGCCGTCTCGTGGTCGACCACGATCTTGCCGTCCAGCCGGGCCGCCAGCTGTTCGGCGCCTTCGTTGTGCAGACCGCGCCGCCCCATGTCGACCGACTCGATCTGGCTGGCCGAAGAGCCGCGCAGCGCCTCGTAATAGCTGTCGCAGATCAGCAGATAGTCCTTCACCACCCGCTTCAGCGGCGTCAGGCTGATGGCGTAGGTGCGCGCGAAGTCCGTCCCCGTCAGGTCGAACACTAGGCGATTGTCCTGCAACGACAGCTTCAGCTGATACGGTCCGCCGTCGGCGCCCACGGGATGGAAGCTGTTCTTCTCGATCAGGTCGAAGATGGCGACCCGGCGCTCGTGCTCGATCTCGGCGGTCGCCGCCGGCAGGGTCGCGGCGTCCAGCTCGACCGAGGCCAGCCTGTGGGGCCCGCTCATGCCGCGTCTCCGGCGTCCGCCGCCACTTCGTCCAGATGGGTCGGGGCGACCCGCGCGGGCCACCGCTCGGAGATGTCCGTCACCACGGCGTCCAGGCATTCGACATCGACCCGCAGGTCCCCGCCGCCGGCGAACATCAGGATGACGCGCCCGCTCGGCGCCTCGGTCGGCATGAAATCGAGAGCCAGCAGTTCCAGCGAGGCGTCCGGATTGCGGGGCAGGCGGCGGCTCTTGACCGCCAGCACGTCGCCGAACTGCATGGCGCACATCACCCGCGTCCCGCCGCATTCCCAGCAGAAGCGGCTGAAGGCGATGGTCAGGGTCCGGGCCTGTTTGGCCCAGACGATGTCGACCGGCCGCAGGATGGCGTCCTGCAGCGCGGCCGAGATGATCTGAAGATCGTCGGCGTCCTCGGCCAGCAGGCGCAGCGGTTCGACCGGCGACCTGGCTTCGGAACCGACGCCTTCGATCTCAGTGCTCATCGCCTGTTCCCCTTATGCGTCGGATGGACGCTCCGCACGCGCCCAGCTTCTCTTCCAAACGCTCGAACCCGCGATCCAGATGATAGACGCGGCCGACCGTCGTTTCGCCCTCCGCGACCAGGCCGGCGATGACCAGGCACATGGAGGCGCGCAGATCGGTCGCCATCACCTGGGCGCCGTGCAGCATCGGCACGCCCGTCACATGGGCCTCGCCCGCATGGACGGAAATCTCGGCTCCCAGCCGCGCCAGTTCGGGCACATGCATGAAGCGGTTTTCGAAGATCGTCTCGCGCACCGTGCTGACGCCCTCGGCGGTCGTCATCAGAGCCATGAACTGCGCCTGCAGATCGGTGGCGAAGCCGGGATAGATGGCCGTCTCCACGTCCACGGCCTTCAGCCGCTGCTTGGGATCGCGCCGGATCCGGACGCCGTCCGCCGTCGGCGTCACCTCGACGCCGGCCTCGATCATCTTTTCGGTCAGAGAATCGATCAGTTCGGCCCGCGCCCTGGTCAGCCGCACGTCGCCGCCCGCCATGGCGGCCGCGACGGCGTAGGAGCCCATCTCGATCCGATCGGGAATCACCGACCAGGTCGTCCCGTTCAGCGAGGACACCCCCGTAATGGTCAGGACGTCGGTGTCGATGCCTTCGATCTTCGCTCCCATTGCGGTCAGGCAATGCGCCAGATCGCCGATTTCCGGCTCGCGCGCGGCGCGGCGCAGCACCGTCGTTCCCTGGGCCAGAACGGCCGCCAACAAGGCGTGTTCGGTGGCGCCGACCGAGACGAAGGGAAACTCGATCTCGGCCCCGCGCAGCCCCTTGGGCGCGCGGGCGGTGACATAGCCTTCGTCCAGTTCGATCTCGGCGCCCAGCGCCGTCAGCGCCTGCAGGTGAAGATCGACCGGCCGCGCCCCGATGGTGCAGCCGCCGGGCAGAGAGACCTTGGCCTCGCCGGTGCGGGCCAGCAGCGGCCCCAGCACGTTGAAGGAGGCGCGCATCTGCCGCACCAGGTCATAGGGCGCGAAGGTCGAGGTCAGGGTCTCGGCGTTGAACAGGCTCTCCTGACCGTCCGCCCCGTCGCTTTCCGTCACTTCGATCCCGAACTGGCGCAGCAGCTGCCCCAGGAAACGGGTGTCGGCCAGACGCGGCATATTGGTCAGCCGCAACGGCTGATCCGTCAGAATCGAGGCGGCCATCAGCTTGATGGCGGAATTCTTGGCGCCGCTGACGGGAATGTCCCCGTGCAGCTGAGCGCCGCCCTGAATGGCGATACTGTCCATAGACGTCCTTAAGCGCGCCCGAAGGAAACGCCTCGGGGGGATCGTTCTCTAGCAAGCCGTCCGCCGCTTGCCAAAGGGCGGAACGGCATGGCGGCGATGAACTTCAGTTGCTGTCTTTCGGCGCGGCCGGCGTGCGCGCGGGCGCCTTGCGTCGTCGCAGATTCGCCCTGAGGGCCGAGGCCAGCCGCATCGCCTTCTCGGCCTTGGCGCGCGCCGCCTCTGTCGGAGCAGCGGCCGGGGGCGTGGGGGCCGCGGCGGCGGGCGGCGTATCGGCGTCGTGCGGAGCGCGAGTCATGCCGGGATCATGGCGTGATCGGCGGCCATGTCCAAACTTTCTTTCCCGCGATCAAAATCGGGCTTCCCACGCCGGAAGGGTTTGGCTATACGGCCGCTTCCTCAGTCGGGGCCGCCGTAGCTCAGTGGTAGAGCGCATCCTTGGTAAGGCTGAGGTCGTGGGTTCGATTCCCCCCGGCGGCACCATCTGAGATCCTGAAATCACAATGATTTATTCCCCAACCGGGGACCGCGCATGACCGCGCGCCGATCTGATCGTCTCCGCCCGTCTGGCGTCAAGCGTGGTGCGCCGCCATGGCGAACAGATGCGGCCAGTTGCGGACCAGCATGATCACTGCGCCCAACCCCATCGTGGCCAACGGCGATAGAATTAAAGCCCGACGAAACCTGTGGGCCCAATAGACGGCTTCTCCGACGGCGACGACCATCAACATCTTCTCGTCCCCCGACGATCATTACATCTTTATGACGTTAACGACGTAGGGCCGCCTCAAGGCGGAACGCAAGAGGTCAGTCGCGCGCGGCGTCCTTGCTCCAGTTGAAACCCACGGACATCGAACGGCTCAGCGAATCGACGCCGCGATAGCCGCCGAAGCCATAGCGCGGGTAGAAATAGCCGGGCGTCAGCCAGTAGTCGTTCTTGCCCTCGCGATAGGACAGGTCCAGCCGCCCGTTCTCGCCGATCGGCAGGGACACCGCCGCGCCATAGCTGCGATAGCCGCCAGTGCCGATCCCGGCCTCGACCATGCCGTGCATCTGTCGATCGTCGGCCGGCGCGGACGCCACCGCCTGCTCGAACGATTCGCCAGGCGCGCGCGAGGCGATCCAGTTCTGGATCTGCTGTTCGGTGGTCATGCCGTGCGGAGCGGCGTCCTGGGCCGTAGGCGCGGGGGCTTCGACCGCTGGCTGGGGCGCGGCCATGGCGGCCGCGACGCCCGACGAATTGGCCGGCGCCGTCGTCACCACGCCTTCGGGATCGGCCAGCGCCATCAGGCTGAGCAGAACGGCGATAGACATGGGCGGTCTCCCTTCAGCCGCACCCTAGCACGGCGAATGCGGCCAAGGTCAGGCCAAACCGTCGCCCCGACCCAGGGGGTCGGGCAGCGGCTCGCCCTTCGGGACGAAACTCAGGGCGACGGAGTTGATGCAGTAGCGATCGCCGGTCGGCGGCGGCCCGTCGGGAAAGACGTGTCCCTGGTGGCTGCCGCAGCGCGCGCACAGCGTCTCGACCCGCACCATGCCATAGCTGGTGTCGCGCACCTGACGCACATGGGCCGCGTCCACCGGCTGGGTGAAGCTGGGCCAACCCGTACCGCTCTCGAACTTGGTCGCGCTCCTGAACAGCGGCAGGCCGCATTCGCGGCAGCAGAAGACGCCCTCGCGCTTTTCGCCCAGCAAGGTCCCGCAGAACGGCGCCTCGGTCCCGTGCGACAGCAGGACGCGCTTCTCTTCGGGGTCCAGGGCGGCCTCCAGTCGGGCGCGCGCCTCCGGGTCGGGCGGCGTCAGGTCGAAACCGGAGGGAGAGCGCAGGGCGTCGGAAGCAGAGTCTGTCATGACCTGCAAATGGGAAGGGCCGGGCCGGGGTTCCAGCCCCCTGCCCGGCCCTCCTGTTTCAGGCGAAAACCGCGTCTTACTGGAACAGGGTTCCGACCCAGGCGCGCACGGCCGTCTCGTCCGTCGGATTGCCCGTGTAGGCCAGACCCTGCGCGGGGACATAGGGGGCGTCGTTGCCGCGCGTCCGCGTGGTCCAGGCCTTATGGCCGTAGCTCAGTTCGGCGTAGTTGGACGGCAGGCGCATCACGGTGGGCTCGATGAAGATCGAATCCTCGGCCGTGGTCGAGCCGGCCAGACGCACGTTCGGCAGGCGCGTCAGCAGGTCCAGCGTATCCAGGCAGCCGCCGCTGCAGCCGCCATCCACCAGCACCACGACCTTGCCCGCGACTGGATTGGCCGCCCCGGTGTCCGGGACGGACGGACGGCCCGGCATGGTGAAGGTCTGCTGACCGGCCGCGATGGCCGAATCGAAGGCGGCGATCAGGGCCTGCGTCTGTTCGATCACCGCACCCGATTCCTGGACGAAGCGCGGATCGGCCTGCATCCGGCCCAGGGCCTCGGCGTACCACTGACGATTGCCCGGCGTGGCGCGATAGGTGATGGAGCCGGCCTCGGGCTGGCGGCTGACCGTGAACTCAGGCGTCCAGATGCGGTTGGCCAGGCCATAGCCGCGCGCCGTCGCGTTCGTCGCAGCGCCGTTGGCGCCGCGCAGGTCGATCACCACCCCTTGCGCCGCGCGGATGGCGGGGGCCTGCGCTTCGATGGCGGCGTTGAAGGCGTCCCAGCCGGCGCTGTCGGCGAAGCTGTGGACGTGAATCCACGGACGACCATCGACGGTCTCGACCGACAGTGGATTGGCCGGCGGCATATAGACCGTGGCGCGATAGGCGGCTTCCAGGCTGGCGGCGTCCACCGGCTGGGGCTGCATCTGGAACTCGCGGTCGCGGCGGCCGACCTTGAAGGTGCACAGCGACGGCACGCCGCCGGCGAAGGGATTGTTGCGGTTCCACAGCAGATAGGGCGCGGTCCGCACCTTGCCCGCCTCGGTCGTCAGGTCGCCTTCCCAGCGATCCAGCCGGTCCGACGCCAGGTCGGCGGCGCTCTTGTCGCCGCATCTGACCAGGGTCGCCCCCACCGGCGGCAGGTTGCGCACGCCCGGCTTCACATAGGACACCACATATTCGCCGTTGCGCCAGGCGGTGGTCAGACCCGGCCAGCCGATGGCGAAATACGGTCCCAGTCCTTCGTAGGTCGGGCGGATAGCGATGTTCGAATCGCGAAAGCCGTTGGCGTAGTAGCGCAGCAGATAGGCGTGGCTGTCGCCGCTGTTGACGCGCCCGGCGCGGCCTTGCGCGTCCTGCAGGCCCGCGTCGATCCAGGCGCGGAAGCCGTCACCCGCCGCGCCGGGGACGACGGCGGCCGGGTGGTTGGCGGCCAGGGCGTCATGGGCGGCCTGGAGGTCCTGTTGCGCCAGGGCGCGGAAATCCTGGGCGACGGCGGCGCCGGCCGCGAGCGTCAGCGACAGGACGGCGGCCGAGACGGCGGCGATCGTGCGGTTCATGGGCGAAGTCTCCTGGGCCTGCTTTCAAGCTTGGTCGAGGCCGTTAAACCTTATGCGTCCTCGTCTTGCCAAGCCCGCGACGGCGATTTCACCCCTTTGTCGCACTGGCGAAGGGCGGATCGACCGCGACGGCGGCCCCGAAGATGCGCCCGAAGCTGGCGTGCAGGGCGGCGTCGGCCTCATCCATCGTCGTCAGCACGCCCAGATCGACCAGGCTGGTGACGCCGTGGTCCTGAATGCCGCACGGCACGATGCCGCCGAAATGGTCCAGGTCCGGCTCCACGTTCAGGCTGATTCCATGGAAGCTGACCCATTTGCGCACCTTCACGCCGATGGCGGCGATCTTGTCCTCGCGCGACCAGCCGGGGCCCTTGCGTTCGACCCAGACGCCGACCCTTCCCGGCCGCACGTCGGCCTGGACGCCGAACCGATCCAGCGCCCCGATCAGCCACAGCTCCAACCCGCGCACGAAGCAGCGCACGTCCCGCCCCCGCCGGTTCAGGTCCAGCATCACATAGGCCACCCGCTGTCCTGGCCCATGATAGGTGAACTGCCCGCCCCGCCCGGTGCGGTGAACCGGGAACCGACCGGCGTCCAGCAGGTCTTCGTCCTTGGCCGACACCCCGGCGGTGTAGAGGGGCGGATGTTCCAGCAGCCACACCATCTCGGCCGCCTCGCCCGCCGCGATGGCGGCCACGCGCGCCTCCATGAAGGCTTCGGCGGCGGCGTAATCGACATATCCGGACGACACGGCCCATTCGACCGGCCGCCCGTCGTCGAGACGCAGTTTCTGAAGGGCGGGGCTTAACGGCTCAGCAAGCATGAGGCTTCAATGTGCAGCCCGAGGCGTTTCCGCAAGAGACGGCCTGAGGTGAAGAGAGTCTCCGTGACGCAGATCAACGCAGTCGACGTCGAAATTTCCGTGGTTCTGGGCCGGTCGGTGCTGCCGATGTCGCAGCTGCTGCGCATGGGCCGCGGCGCCGTGATTCCGCTGGACGCCGCCGAGGGCGAGGAAGTCTGGATTCTGGCCAACAACCACCCGGTCGCGCGCGGCGAGATCGAGATTCGCGACGACCGCATCGCCATCACCGTGACCCGTCCCGCCGACGTCTACGACTTCATGGCGGGTTCGGCCTGAGGTTGAGGACGGACATCCTCGCGCGCCCGTCGCAACCCGCTCAATTCCCGCTTTCCTTTTCCGACGCACTCCGCTATTCGCCGCCGCTCCGATGCGAGCGGTCGTGGCGGAATTGGTAGACGCGCAGCGTTGAGGTCGCTGTGGGGCAACCCGTGGAAGTTCGAGTCTTCTCGCCAAGGGAGGCGACAACGTGAGCACCACGGACCACGCCTTCGTCCCGGCCGAAGCGCCCGATAATGAAGACCACGCCGCCCTGGACGAGGACTATGTCCTCACCCCCGCCTTCGTCGAGAAAGTCGTTGACGCCGCCGACGACGGCGACGGCATGCGGCTGCGCTCCCTGCTGGAAGACCTGCACCCCGCCGACGTCGCCGACCTGATGGGCTTCCTGACGGCCGAGCATCGCGCGGTCGTGGTGCTGTGGCTGCCGCCGGAGCTTCTGGCGGAAACCCTGCCCGAGCTGGACGACAACATCCGCGAGGAGGTGCTGGAGCGCGTGCCGCACGGCACCCTGGCCGAAGCGCTGCAGGAGCTGGATTCCGACGACGCCGCCGCCGTGGTCGAGGACCTGGAGGACGATCAGCGCGAGCGCGTCCTGGCCGCCATGCCCGAGGTGGACCGTGCGGCCATCGAAAGCAGTCTGGGTTACGAAGAAGAATCCGCCGGCCGCCTGATGCAGCGCGAGGTGATGGCCGCGCCCCAGTTCTGGAGCGTGGGCGACACCATCGACCACATCCGCAAACAGGGCGACGACCTGCCCGAACTGTTCTTCGACATCTATGTGGTCGATCCCCTGAACAGGCCTGTCGGCGGTCTGTCGGTCAGCGGCCTGCTGCGCGCGCCGCGCACCGCCGCCCTCTCGGACCTGATGGAGCCGATCAACGAGATCGCCGTCGATCAGGACCAGGAAGAGGTCGCCTACATCTTCGAGAAATACCACCTGATCTCGGCGCCCGTCGTGGACGCGGCCGGCCGGCTGGTGGGCCAGATCACCGTCGACGACATCGTCAACATCATTCAGGAAGAGAACCGCGAGGACATCCTGCGCCTGGCCGGCGTCGCCGACGAGGACCGGGGTTCGTCCGTGACCGAGATCGTGCGCGGTCGCGTGCCCTGGCTGGCCATCAACTTGGCCACGGCGGCGCTGGGCGCCAGCGTCATCGGCCTGTTCGAGGCCACCATCCAGCAGATCGTGGCCCTGGCCGTCCTGATGCCCATCGTCTCGGCCATCGGCGGCAACGCCGGCACCCAGGCCCTGACCGTCACCGTGCGGGCGCTGGCGACGCGTGAGCTGAACTCGGCCAACGCCACGCGCACCTTCCTGCGCGAACTGGTCGTGGGCCTGGCCAACGGCCTGATCCTGGCGCCCCTGATCGGCGTCGCCGCCGCCGTCTGGTTCCGCGACGAGGATTGGCGCATCGGCCTGGTCATCGGCGCGGCCATGATCCTGAACCTGCTGGTCGCCGCCAGCATCGGGGTTCTGACGCCTCTGACCCTGTCGAAGCTGAAGTTCGACCCCGCCGTGTCGTCCGCCGTCTTCGTCACGGCCACCACCGACTTCTTCGGCTTCCTGATCTTCCTCGGCCTGGCCACCCTGGTCTTGCTCTAGCCACACCGGCCATCGATACGGCTCGGCCCTTGCTCGGACTCGCGTAAGGGCGCCTCGCCTGTTTCGAATTGGGTCAAACGTGTCCGACGACGTGCATAAGCCTGCGAAGGTCTCCCGCGAGGGGGTCGTGCTGATCAAGAGCTTCGAGGGCTTTCGCCCGCGGGCCGTTCAGCGCGAAGACGGCGGCTGGGTCATCGGCTACGGCCACACCCTGTCCGCGCGCGAGGGCGCGACCGTTTCGGAAGCCGAGGCCGAGCTTCTGCTCCAGTACGACCTGATCCCGGTCGTGAAGGCCGTGGCCGAGGCCACGCGCGTCTCGCTGAATCAGCATCAGTTCGACGCCCTGGCCAGCTTCGCCTACTCCATCGGGGTCGCACGGTTCCGCACCTCCGACGTGGTTGAGCATCTGAACGCCGGCGCCCCGGCCCGGGCCGTCGCCGCCATGGCCGACTGGGACGACGAAGGCGCGGCCCGCAAGCCGACCCGTCGCCGCTCGGCCGAATACGCCCTGTTCAACGCCGCGCCCGGCGCGCCCGTCGCCCTGACCGATCTTCTGGCCGCCCCCCTGCCCTCGCCCTTCGTCGAGACCGCGACCGAAGCGCCGGCGGAAGAAGCCGCCGCCGCCCTCCTGGATCAGGACGTCGCCCCCTTCCCCGCAGCCTCCGACGACGCTCCCGCCGCCGAGGCGACGGCCCAGCCGGCCCAGCCCCTGGCCGCCAACGACATCGCCCCCACGACGGACGCCCAACCGACCGACGAACCCCGCCCGGTCCTGCCGAGGCGTCGCAAGAAGAAGGGCGCCGGGGTCGATCTGGTCGTCATCCTGGCGCTGGGCGCCCTGGGGATGCTGGCCTTCGGCACGGCCATGGCCGCCTTCGTCCGCGCTTCCACCGCACCCGGCGGCGACGCGATCATGATCGCCTGGGTGCTGATCGCCCTGGCGGTCGCCTGCATCGGCGTCTCGGGCTACAATCTGTATCAACGCTGGGGACGGGCCGACCGCCCCTAGCCATGCTTTGCGAAACGCCGTGCGCGATGCTACGCCATCGTGCATGAGCATTCCCTTCGCGCCCCAATCCATGGAATTCGGCCTCGGCGAGACCGCTGACGCCATTCGCGACACGACCGCCCGCTGGGCCGCCGAGCGCCTGGCCCCTCGCGCCGCCGAGATCGACGCGACCAATACCTTCGCCCGCGATCTTTGGCCCGAGATGGGCGAGCTGGGCCTGCATGGAATCACGGTGGAGGAAGAGTTCGGCGGCCTGGGCCTCGGCTATCTGGAACACGTCGTGGCGATGGAAGAGGTCTCCAGAGCCTCCGCCTCCATCGGCCTCAGCTACGGCGCCCACTCCAACCTGTGCGTCAATCAGATCCGCCGCTGGGGCACGCCCGAGCAGAAGGCGAAATATCTTCCCAAACTGATCTCGGGCGAACATGTCGGCTCCCTGGCCATGTCGGAGGCCGGTTCGGGTTCGGACGTGATGTCTATGCGCACCCGCGCCGAGAAGAAGGGCGACCGCTACGTCCTGAACGGAACCAAGTTCTGGATCACCAACGCCCCCCACGCCGAGACCCTGGTGGTCTACGCCCGCACCGGCGACGGCACCGGCGGCGTCACCGCCTTCCTGATCGAAAAAGGCATGAAGGGCTTCAGCGTTTCGAAGAAGCTGGACAAGATGGGCATGCGCGGCTCCGACACCGCCGAACTGGTGTTCGAGGACTGCGAAGTCCCCGAGGAGAACATCATGGGCGGCGAAGGGCGCGGCGCCGCCGTGCTGATGAGCGGCCTGGACTATGAACGCGCGGTCCTTTCGGCCGGTCCGCTGGGCATCATGCAGGCGGCCCTGGACGTGGTCCTGCCCTACGTCCGCGACCGCAAGCAGTTCGGCAAGGCCATCGGCAGCTTCCAACTGATGCAGGGCAAGGTGGCCGACATGTACGTCGCCCTGAACAGCGCCCGCGCCTATGTCTATTCGGTCGCCCGCGCCTGCGATCAGGGCCTGACCACCCGCTACGACGCGGCCGGCGCCATCCTGCTGGCCTCCGAGAACGCGGTGAAGGTCACGCTGGAGGCCGTCCAGGCCCTGGGCGGCGCGGGCTACACCCGCGAATGGCCGGTCGAACGCCTGGTTCGCGACGCCAAACTCTACGACATCGGCGCGGGCACCAACGAAATCCGCCGCTTCCTGATCGGCCGGGAACTGCTGGGAAGCTGACGGCTTCCTTTCCCACAGGAAAGGAGATCTCCGATGCCCGCCAAATCCGCAGCCCAGCAGAAGGCCGCCGGCGCCGCTCTGTCGGCCAAGCGCGGCGACACCCCCAAGTCCAGGCTCAAGGGGGCCGCCAGGTCGATGGCCGAGTCCATGACGGAGAAACAGCTCGAGGAATTCGCCCACACCAGCCGCAAGGGCAAGCCCGAGCATGTGTCGGACTGAGACGCCGCGAATTATCTGAATCTGTTGCCGATCTGTAAGTGGCGGCGCGGGCGGCGACCGACTAGATGGACCCCACGTCCTGCCGAGCGCCCCGCCTGATGACCGCCCTTTCCTCCCCGAACGACGACCTGAGGCGGTTTTCCGATGTCCTGGAAGACCTGGGCGACGCTCCCGGCGACAAACTGAGCCTGGAAGAACTGGTCGCCGCCTTCGGAGAGCGCGGCTTCGGGGCCATGATCCTGATCCTGTCGCTCCTGGCGCTGCTGCCCTGGCCGCCGGGGGGCAAGGCGGTCTTCGCCGTTCCCATCATACTGATGGCGCTGGAACTGGCGTTTCAGCGCACCAGCGTCTGGCTGCCCCGTTGGATGCTGAACACCGCCGTGTCGCGCGACGCCTACACGGCTCTGATCCTGTCGCCCATCGCCGCCCCCAACTGGCTGCGGCGGTGGGTGCAGGGCACGAAGTTCCGGATAGCCGGCCGCACCTATGGCTTCACCAATGCGGTTCGGCGCGCCGTGCGGCGCCGTCGGAGGGGAACCAGCGTCCTCAGCCTGGTGCGCGCCATCGAACGGCTCAGCCGTCCGCGCCTGCCCTATCTGACCGGCGACGTGGCCGACACCTTCACCGGCCTGGTCTGCGTCTTTCTGGCCCTGACCATGGCCCTGCCCATCCCCTTCGGCGACGCCCTGCCGGGGATTGCGCTCCTGCTGTTTTCGCTGGGCATGATGCAGCGCGACGGCGTGGCCATCCTGCTGGGCGTGGTCGCGACCGCCGCCTGCGCGCTGTATCTGTTGCTGATCTGGACGACGGTGGTCGATGCCGCCCACCATGTCGCGGCCTGGTTCGCGCGCGTGTTCGGCTAGGCCGCCTGCTGCGCGCCGCTCGACAGCCCCTGCATGATCATGCGGTTGATGTCGATCAGGTCCTGAAAGCTCTCCTCGCCGCGCATCACCGCCGAGGAATGGCGATTGACGAACAGGCTCAGCGAGATGATCTGCGCGCGCATCGGCCCGCCCAGGGCGTTGGCCGGGTCGGCGCACGCGCCGGCCAGCGTCGACCACAGCCGACGGTTCCAGTCCAGCGCGTCGATGCGCGTGGTCAGGTCAGTTTCGGGGACTTCGGAGGCATGAACCAGCGCGCGCGTGACCTGACCGAACAGTCGGTACTCCAGGTCGCGCGGGGTTTCAGCCCGCGCTGTCGCCGCCTTGTACGCCTGAAGCGACATTCAGAACTCTCTCTTCGTATTCGACAATCTTACGCGCAGACATCAGCGCCTTGTAATATTCGCGCGCCAGCACATGGCGCGACGCCGCCACGCACTCGGCCAGGATATCCGGATTTTTCGTCGCGCCCATGAACTCGGACAGGCGCAGGGCCAGTTCGTCGTAGAATTTCGAGGCGGCGCTCTCGTCCAGATACATCATCATGATCGGGAAATAGATGCGTCGAGCGGGCGTGGTGACGTCCTCGGCCTGCATGATGTCCTTTTCGCGCAGGACGCTGGCGCGGTTCTGCAGGATCAACACCCCGCGCCGATCGCCGTTCTGGACCACCGCGCCGTTCAGGACGAACTTCTCGCCGGGTTTGAGGGACAGCTTCAGGGCCATGAACGACCGCACTCCAAGGGGGGCGCGCGGGTCGTTGCCGATCCGTCGCCGATTAGAGACCAACCTACGCGTCAGGGGTTAATCATACCTTGTCCCGACCGGCCGACGGAACACCCCCGGATAGGCGGCGTTCCTTCTCCCAGAAGGAGACGCCCCATGCCGGACAACGACTATCAGGACGACCAGGCCCAGTCCGAAACCTTCGACGAAACCCACATCGACGACGATGGCGACGGGGACCTGCTGCTGGACGAGGCGGACCAGGTCCTGGACGTGACCCAGGCCGATGGCGACGCCGACGAGGACGACTTCGACGAGGACGACATCGATCTGGATGACCAGATGGCCCTGGACGGCATAGAGCGCGAGGCCGACGCCCTCCTGGGCGCCGACGCCGCTCGCGTCAGCCAGTCGGACGTCGACGGCGCGCCCCAGGAAGCGCCCGACGAGGTCGAACTGGTCTACACCGGCCTGATGCGCAACGTCCGCGGCGCCCAGGCCAGCGCCGCCCACTGGGAGGCCAAGCGCCTGTCGGACGACGACATCGCCGACCTGGGCTATGGCCCCGACGACGACGCTGACCACCCCTCTCACTGAACTCTTGACGGAGCGAACGCCATGACCGACGACAGCCGCCGCGACCAGACGCCCGACGATCCCCACGCCGTCCGCTGCCCGCCCGAAGAGGGCAAGCCGGATCAGCTTCACAAGCTGGAAGAGGCTGAAGACCGACAACAGGCCCTCGTGGACGAAGGTCTTGAGGAAACCTTCCCCGCCAGCGACCCCGTCTCGGTCAAGCGCATCACCTGATCGCTGTTCAGGACCGTTTCAATCCGCTACGCGCTGATCGACACAGTCACGCGGGAGCGGATACGCCATGAGCCGGTTCGAGGGCACCGACAACTATATCGCCACCGCCGACCTGAAGGTGGCGGTCAACGCCGCGGTCGCCCTTGAACGGCCCCTGCTGATCAAGGGCGAACCCGGCACCGGCAAGACCGTCCTCGCCTATGAGATCGCCAAGGCCTTCGACGCCCCCTTGATCACCTGGCACGTCAAATCGACCACCAAGGCCCACAACGGCCTCTACGAATACGACGCCGTCAGCCGTCTGCGCGACAGCCAGTTGGGCGAGGAACGCGTCCACGACGTCCGCAACTATCTGAAGAAGGGCAAGCTGTGGGAGGCCTTCACCGCCCCCGTGCGCCCTGTCCTTCTGATCGACGAGATCGACAAGGCCGATATCGAGTTTCCGAACGACCTGCTTCAGGAACTGGATCGGATGGAGTTCTACGTCCAGGAAACGGACGAGACGATCCGCGCCGAGGTGCGGCCCATCGTCATCATCACTTCCAACAATGAAAAGGAGCTGCCGGACGCCTTCCTGCGGCGCTGCTTCTTCCACTACATCTGCTTCCCGGACGCCGACACCCTGTCGGCCATCGTCGAGGTCCACTTCCCCGGCATCAAGCCGCGCCTCGTGTCCGAGGCGCTCAAGACCTTCTATGAGATCCGCGACACGCCGGGCCTGAAGAAGAAGCCCTCCACCTCCGAACTGCTGGACTGGCTGAAGCTGCTGCTGGTCGAGGACATCGACGCCGAGACCCTGCGTGAAAAGACGCCGAACAAGCTGATCCCGCCGCTGCACGGCGCCCTGCTCAAGAACGAACAGGACGTGCATCTGTTCGAACGTCTGGCCTTCCTGAACCGGCGCGAGGGTGCGCGGCCCGGCGGTTGAATTGCGGCGGTCCCTTACCGCGATTTCACTGGAATCTCTCCGGCCAGGGCGCATCATGGCGACAATGAGAGGTCAGATCATGCGTCCGTTTCTGCTGCCGCTGCTGCTGATCGCGGGTCTTGGCGCCTGCGACGGCGAAAACTCGTTCCGTATCACCGCCTCCACCTCGGACGACGGGACGGGCAAGGGGGTGCTGCGGGTCATCGACGCCCTGCAATGCCCCGACGCGGTCGGTGTTCTGACGCGCAAGGGCCTGGCCGCCAACGGCGGCGCCAGCTGCGTCTATGGCGGGCCGAAGGGCGCCGAGGTGATCCTGCACCTGGTCAAGCTTGACGGCCGCAGCCCCGACGCCGTGCTGAAGGATTTCGAGGCCCAGATGGCCGCCAGCCTGCCCCAGGCCGACGCACGCCTGAAGGCCGATCAGCCCCCTGCCCCGCTGCCCGCCGCAACGAACGGCGGCGACGAGGCTACGGTTCAGGCCCCGGGCGTGGACATCCGCACCAAGGGCGACGACGCCTCCGTCCGCCTGCCGGGCCTCAGCATCGACACGCGCGGCGACAACGCCAATGTCCGCATCGGCGGCATCAACATTCAGGCCAAGGACGGACAGGGCGTGCGCACCGAAACCAGCACCGTCAGCGTGGACAGCAGCGGCCCCTCGACCCGTGTGCGCGCCCGCGCGCCGGGTGCGGCCACCCGCATGACCTATGTCGTCGCCGACGATCAGCCCTCCCCCGCCGGCTGGCGTCGCGTCGGTTTCGAAGCGCGCGGTCCGGAAGGCGGCCCCCTGGTCGTCGCCACCATCCGCTCCAAGGACCGGAATGGCGACCGCGTCTTCGACTCGGCCAAGGATCTGGTCTCCCTGAACGTCGGCGACTGACGCCAGGGCGCGGGTCGTCCCTGGACTTTCCAAGGACTTGGCTCGAATTTTCGCCTTTCTGCGCCCGCTTCACGAAACTGGCGTACAATGGCCGCCTGGTCTTTGCCATCGCCACGCCACCCCGGTCCGCTCCCAGGCCGGCGCCTTCCGATTTCGGACGGATCGGACTGTTCGGACTCTGTTTTCCGTCCCGCTCGCCATCATCGGGCTTGCCCCAGGATGACGATCCAGAGAAATTTCGGACTGTTCGGACTGCTCGGACTCCGTTTTTCCGTTTCTCCTCCGGCCCGCGCCGCTTGATCCCGGCGCGTCTTTGCGTCACCTGACCAGCCCGTAAGCGATCAGGATGCGAACGCCTTGGCCGAGCGCCCCAAGAAGAAGACCGAAGTTCGGGCCTGGCAGCGCATGCTGTCCGGCCGTCGCCTGGACCTGCTCGACCCCTCGCCCTTCGACATCGAGATCGAGGACATCGCCCACGGCCTGGCCCGCGTGGCCCGCTGGAACGGCCAGACCATCGGCGAACACGCCTTCTCGGTCGCCCAGCACAGCGTGGTGGTCGAAGAGATCGCCGCCCACATCAAGCCGGGCCTGGATCCCAAATGGCGCCTGGCGGCCCTGCTGCACGACGCCTCGGAATATGTCATCGGCGACATGATCTCGCCGTTCAAGGCCGCGCTCGGCTCGGGCTACAAGGATTTCGAGGCCCGGCTGGAAGCGGCGATCCACGTCCGCTACGGCCTGCCGCCCAAGACGCCGCAAACGATCAAGACCCTGATCAAGAAGGCCGACAAGGCCTGCGCCTTCTTCGAAGCCACCCAGTTGGCCGGCTTCACCGAAAAGGAATCGCTCGGCTTCTTCGGCTCCCCGCCCGAGGGCTACAGCCTGACGATCGAGCCTCAGCCCGCCTCCATCGCCCAGGCCCGTTATCTGGAACGCTATCAGGTCCTGGCCAAGGCGGTGGGCCTGCTGCCTTCCGACGACGCCTGGCACACCGAATAGCCATGGCGCAGTCGGGCGATCAGGGTGTCCGTATCGGCCTGTCGGTCGTCGTCATGACGCTGAAGGACCGGCAGGCGGTCGTCCTGACCACCCAGGCCGAGAACGGTGACACCCTTCTGCCCTTCGGCCCGTTCGATCCGGCGCGCGACCGCACCTTCGAACGCGCCCTGCGCGACTTCGTCACGGCCCAGACCGGCTTTCGTCTGGGCTTCGTCGAACAACTCTACACCTTTGGCGACGCCGGCCGCGCCGTGCCGCGCGCCGCGCCCGAGGGCGACCGCCCCCGCGACGTCTCCATCGGCTATCTGGCCCTGACCCCTGATTCGGCCGAGGGTCAGACCCACGACGCCCGCTGGCGCGCCGTCTTCGACGTCTTCCCATGGGAAGATCGCCGCCGCGAGAACGCTCACCTGACCGCCCTCGTGACCGACGGGCTGACCGCCTGGGCCGGGGACGACGACCGCCGCCTGGCCCGCATCCGCGCCCTGTTCGCCCTGACGCCCGAGCATCGCTGGAACGAGGAGCGGGTGCTGGAACGCTACGAACTGCTCTACGAGGCTCGCCTGGTGGCCGAGGCCTGGCGCGACGCCGGCCTGTCCCCGCCCGCCGTCCTGGCGCCCGGCCTGGTCATGGGCTCGGATCACCGCCGCATCCTGGCCACGGGCCTGGGCCGCCTGCGCAGCAAGCTGAAGTACCGTCCCGTCCTGTTCGACCTCATGCCCGGCCTCTTCACCCTGTCCACCCTCCAGGCCGCCGCCGAGGCCGTCTCGGGCCTGACCCTGCACAAGCAGAACTTCCGCCGGGGGGTGGAGCGCACCGGCCTTGTCGAACCCACCGGCCAGACCTCCTCGGCCACCGGCGGCCGCCCCGCAGAGCTGTTTCGTTTCAAGGGCGTGGATCCTCAGACCGGGGCCGCCCCCGGCCTGTCCCTGCCCGCGCAACGCTAGGGTCGGATTTCTTTCACAGACCGCTTGCGAACCGTGACGGCTCCCATTAGAGAAGCCGCTCGCTCGACCAAGCGATATCGGCGCCGCGGAGAGGTGGCAGAGTGGTCGAATGTACCGCACTCGAAATGCGGCGTGCCTGGAAGGGTACCGTGGGTTCGAATCCCACCCTCTCCGCCACCGGTTTTTGAACCGGATCAGGATGATCTTTGATCCTGCCCTCGGCTCGGCGTCATCATTCACTGAATCGCCTTGCCTGCCGCGCGCGCCGGAAAGATCGCCCGCCCCCGCAGGAAGCGCGGCCCGCTGAAAGATTCGATCCCGTCCAGGCGCCGTGACAGCGCGCGCCCATTTTTCAGCATCGGCCTTGCCATAGCTCGGCGACGCCGTGTAAGTCGCCGCTTCCTGTTGGGGAGTAGCTTCCGGCGCATATCAGCCGGGGCCAGGTCAACACACTCGCGCCCAGGCGCGTGGCCCGGCCAGCGGATAACCGCCTAGCGAGACCAGCGCGTTCCACTGTCGCACCGGCAGGCATGGAATGCGTTGCGTGCTCGACCGGTGGATTTCGTCATGACCCCAGGGGCCATCGCCGTTCTTTCCCTCAGCATGTCGACCGACGCCTTCGCGGCCGCCGTGGGGCGGGGCGCCTCGCATCGTCCCAGTCTGGTCGGCGCGATCAAGGCGGGTCTCGTATTTGGCGTTATCGAGGCCATCACACCCTTGATCGGCTGGGGCCTCGGCATAGTTGCAGCCGGACTGGTGGAGCAGATCGACCACTGGATCGCCTTCGGCCTGCTCGCCGTCGTCGGCGGCAAGATGATCTGGGAAGCCTCCAAGCCCCGCGACGCGGACGAAAACGCCGGCCCGCGTCGTGCCGGACCCTGGGCCCTGATCGCCACCGCTGTCGGCACCAGCATCGACGCCGCGGCCGTGGGCGTGGGCCTGGCCTTCATCGGCGCCGACATCTGGCTGATCGCCGCCTCCATCGGCTGCACCACCTTCGTCCTGACCACCGTCGGCATGTTGATCGGCAAGTCGGTGGGCGCCCGCTTCGGCAAGACTGCCGAACTGCTGGGCGGGATCGCGCTGATCTGCCTGGGCGTGGGCATCCTGCTGGAGCACCTGGGCGTCTTCGCCGCCTGACGCGAAGCTCCCTCCATCCGTCGCCACATCTTGCATCGTCGACGGCCGCTGGTCATAAGGACCGCCTTCCGCATGCGCGGGCCGGCTTAGCTCAGTTGGTAGAGCGCCAGTTTTGTAAACTGGATGTCGCGGGTTCGATCCCTGCAGCCGGCACCACCGCCCTGCCCTTGCGGCTTCCGCGCCCGTTCAGTCGTCTGCGAGGACGAGGTCGTCTCCGGGTCCAGCGGCCGGATCGGGTGCGGCGGCCAGGGGTTCGGGC
>QFQU01000027.1 GCA_003248965.1 Brevundimonas sp.
GCAGAAGCGGCCCCCGGATGTTTCCGGGGGCCGCTCTGTTACGCGACTGTTCTGGTTGGCCTAGGCGCACCTCGCGGAGGTGCGCACTTGAGGCCGGACCGTCGGGTATATTACTCGATGATCTTGGCCACGACGCCGGCGCCGACGGTGCGGCCGCCTTCACGGATGGCGAAGCGCAGGCCCTGGTCCATCGCGATCGGGGTGATCAGTTCGACGTTCAGCTCGGCGTTGTCGCCCGGCATGATCATCTCGACGCCTTCCTTCAGCTGAACGATGCCCGTCACGTCCGTGGTGCGGAAGTAGAACTGCGGGCGATAGTTCGTGAAGAACGGGGTGTGACGACCGCCTTCTTCCTTGGTCAGGATGTAGGCTTCGGCCAGGAACTTGGTGTGCGGGGTGATCGAACCCGGCTTGCACAGCACCTGGCCGCGCTCGACGTCTTCACGCTTGGTGCCGCGCAGGTCGTCTTCTGGACCGGACGGATGCCGACGATCTCGACTTCCTCGCCGACCTTGATGATGCCCTTCTCGACGCGGCCCGTCACCACGGTGCCGCGGCCCGAGATCGAGAACACGTCTTCCACCGGCATCAGGAACGGCAGGTCGACCGGACGTTCCGGCTGCGGGATGTAGGCGTCGACGGTTTCCATCAGGGCCAGAACGCGCTGTTCGCCGATTTCCGGGTTCACGCCGTCGGTCGCGGCCTTGGCCGAACCCTTGGTGATCGGGATTTCGTCGCCCGGGAACTGGTAGCTGCTCAGCAGCTCGCGCACTTCCATCTCGACCAGTTCCAACAGCTCTTCATCGTCGACCAGGTCGACCTTGTTCATGAAGACCACCAGAGCCGGCACGCCGACCTGACGGGCCAGCAGGATGTGCTCGCGGGTCTGCGGCATCGGGCCGTCGGCGGCCGAAACCACCAGGATCGCGCCGTCCATCTGCGCCGCGCCCGTGATCATGTTCTTCACATAGTCGGCGTGGCCGGGGCAGTCGACGTGGGCGTAGTGACGGTTGGCCGTCTCATATTCCACGTGCGCGGTGTTGATCGTGATGCCGCGCGCCTTCTCTTCCGGCGCAGCGTCGATGTCGGCGTAGTTCATCGCCTTCGCGCCGCCGGCCTTCGCCAGCGTCATCGTGATCGCCGCCGTCAGCGTCGTCTTGCCGTGGTCAACGTGACCAATCGTGCCGATGTTGCAGTGCGGCTTCGTGCGTTCGAACTTTTCCTTGGCCATTGCGGTCCGGGCGCATATAGGTCCGCTTTCCGAAAAGGGAAAGCTTAGGCGTACTTCTTGATCACTTCGTCGGCGACGTGTTGCGGCACCGGCTCGTAGTGATCGTACTGCATGGTGAACTGGGCGCGGCCCTGCGACATGCCGCGCAGCGTGTTCACATAGCCGAACATGTTGGCCAGCGGCACGAAGGCGTTCACGACGGTGGCGTTGCCGCGCATGTCCTGACCCTGGATCATGCCGCGACGGCCGTTCAGGTCGCCGATGACCGAACCCAGATACTCTTCCGGGGTCACGACCTCGACGGCCATGATCGGTTCCAGCAGCTTGGGTCCGCCCTTCTCGCGCAGTTCCTTGAAGGCGGCGCGCGAAGCGATTTCGAACGCCAGAACCGAGGAGTCGACGTCGTGGAAGGCGCCGTCCACCAAGGTGGCCTTGACGTCGATGACCGGGAAGCCGGCCAGCAGGCCGTTGTCCTTGGCCGACTTCAGGCCCTTTTCGACGCCCGGGATGTATTCCTTGGGCACCGCGCCGCCGACGATGGCGGATTCGAAGACGAAGTCCGAACCCGGCTCGCCCGGCTCGAACACCAGCTTGACGCGGGCGAACTGACCTGTACCGCCGGTCTGCTTCTTGTGGGTGTAGTCGATCTCGGCGCGACGGCTGATCGATTCACGATAGGCGACCTGCGGCGCGCCGATCTGGGCTTCGACCTTGTAGGTGCGCTTCAGGATGTCGATCTTGATGTCCAGGTGCAGCTCGCCCATGCCCTTCAGGATCGTCTGGCCCGACTCGTGGTCGGTCGAGACCGTGAAGGACGGATCTTCCGAAGCCAGCTTGGCCAGGGCGACGCCCAGCTTCTCCTGGTCGGCCTTGGTCTTGGGCTCGACGGCGATCTCGATGACCGGCGCCGGGAACTCCATCTTCTCCAGGATGACGGGCGACTTGATCGGGTCGCACAGGGTGTCTCCGGTGCGGGTGTCCTTCAGGCCGGCCAGAGCGACGATGTCGCCGGCGTAGGCTTCCTTGATGTCCTCGCGGTTGTTGGAGTGCATCAGCAGCATGCGGCCGACGCGTTCCTTCTTGTCACGGGTCGAGTTCAACAGACCCATGCCCGTTTCCATCTTGCCCGAATACAGGCGGCAGAAGGTCAGCGAGCCGACGAAGGGGTCGTCCATGATCTTGAACGCCAGCACCGACAGGGGCTCGTCGTCCGAGGCCTTACGCACGACGGGCTCTTCGGTCTTGAAGTCGATGCCCGGGGTCGGCGGGATGTCGATCGGCGACGGCAGATAGTCGACCACCGCATCCAGCAGCGTCTGCACGCCCTTGTTCTTGAAGGCCGAGCCGCACAGGATCGGATAGAAGGCGCCGGTCAGCACGGCCTTGCGGATGCACTTCTTCAGCGTCTCGACCGAAGGCTCCGTGCCTTCCAGATAGGCTTCCATCGCCTCGTCATCCAGTTCGACGGCGTTGTCGATCAGGTACTGGCGGGCTTCGTTGGCCTTGTCGAGCAGGTCGGCCGGGATCTCGCCGACGGTGAAGTTGGCGCCCAGGGCGTCGTTGTCCCAGACGACCGAACGCATTTCGACGACGTCGACCAGGCCCTTCAGGTTCGATTCCGCGCCGATCGGGAACTGGATCGGCACGGCCTTGGCGCCCAGGCGGTCGCGGATCGACTGGACCGAAGCGTCGAAGTCGGCGCCGATCTTGTCCATCTTGTTGACGAAAACGATGCGCGGAACCTTGTACTTGTCGGCCTGGCGCCAGACGGTTTCCGTCTGCGGCTCGACGCCGGCGTTGCCGTCCAGCACGGTCACGGCGCCGTCCAGCACGCGCAGCGAACGCTCGACTTCAATGGTGAAGTCCACGTGGCCGGGGGTGTCGATGATGTTGAGGCGCTTCTCTTTCCAGAAGGCGGTCGTCGCGGCGGACGTGATGGTGATGCCGCGTTCCTGCTCCTGGTCCATCCAGTCCATGGTGGCGGCGCCGTCGTGCACTTCGCCGATCTTGTGCGACTTGCCGGTGTAATACAGGATCCGCTCGGTCGTCGTGGTCTTGCCCGCGTCGATGTGGGCCATGATGCCGAAGTTGCGGTAGTCTTCGATTTTATGCGTGCGGGGCATAGGAGCGTCCCTTGGGGGCTTCGGACGCCGAAAGCGCCCATCGGAATGTCGGATAAGACGGCGCGGGCGATTTAGCTCAAACCGCCCGCGCCGGATAGTCTCAGATAGTCACCGCAGTTGGCGGTTTTAAGACGCTTACCAGCGGTAATGGCTGAAGGCGCGGTTCGCTTCGGCCATCTTGTGGGTGTCTTCGCGCTTCTTGACCGCGGTGCCGCGGTTGTTCGAGGCGTCCAGCAGTTCGGCGGCTAGCTTCTCAGTCATGGTGTTCTCGCCGCGCTTGCGGGCGGCGTTGACCAGCCAACGGATGGCCAGGGCGCGACGACGGTCCGGACGGACCTCGACCGGCACCTGATAGGTGGCGCCGCCGACGCGACGCGAACGGACTTCGACCGCCGGGGCGACGTTGTCGAGCGCGGAGTGGAAGGTCTCGACCGCGGTCTGGTCCTTCTTCTTCTCGGCCAGGATGTCGAAGGCGCCATAGACGATGTTCTCGGCGACGGCCTTCTTACCTTCGTACATGACGTAGTTCATGAACTTGGTGACGATCAGGTCCCCGAACTTGGGATCCGGCAGAACTTCACGCTTCTGGGCGCGGTGACGACGCGACATGGAGTATTCCTTGCAGTGCCCGGCCGACGCCGGGAATATCTCGAAAAGACCTCCGGGCGCGACGGCCCGGAGAGAAACGGCTTACTTCGGACGCTTGGCGCCGTAGTGCGAACGACGCTGCTTGCGGTCCTTGACGCCTTGGGTATCCAGAACGCCGCGCAGGATGTGGTAGCGAACGCCGGGCAAGTCCTTCACGCGACCGCCGCGGATCAGAACGACCGAGTGTTCCTGCAGGTTGTGGCCTTCGCCGGGGATGTAGCACACGGCTTCGTAGCCGTTCTTGGCCAGACGGACCTTGGCGACCTTACGCAGAGCCGAGTTCGGCTTCTTCGGCGTCGTGGTGTAAACGCGGGTGCAGACGCCGCGACGCTGGGGCGAACCCTCCAGGGCCGGAACCTTGTTACGGACGGGCTTGGGCTTGCGCGGCTTGCGGATCAGCTGGTTGATCGTAGGCATATGAGACAGGTCTCGACTTCTATGGGGGGCGTGTGTCTTTCGACCGAGGCGCCCCGCGCCTTCTTTTGTGACCGAGGGACCATTCCCCCGCCCGGGTGTCATCGAGACTGAGGACGCGACGACAAACAGCCCTCCGTTTCGCCCCGGCGAACCGGAACACGAAAACACAAAGGGCCGGAACGCGCGCTTCGGGCGTTCCGGCGGCGCACAGGCCGTCCGTTCGATTGTCACGATCTCAGCAACCGGCGAACCGGCCACGCCTCGAAAGTGCGCGGCTTCTACGCGCGATGAGGAGAAAGGTCAAGAAGGCCCCGACCGCCTCGCCGCCCGGTCTCGAACCGGGCGCGCATCCGCCTGAAAGCGGCCACGCTTCTAGCACAGCTTGTCCGCCCTGGAGGCGGGAGGCGCAGCGATTGGCGATCATACGATCCCATAGACCCGACTGGCGCAAGGCCGGGCTGGCGGCGGCGTCGGTGGCGATCAACACCGCCCTGATCGCGGCCCTGGCCTATACGACGCTGGGGATCAGGGCTCGCGACCTGCGGATAGAGCCGCCCCCGATCTATCTGGACATCGAGCCTCGCCCGCTGCTGCCCGACGAACGGCCCAGGCCGCCGGTCGTCTCGCCGCCCGAGGCGCAGCCGAACGTCGCCCGCTCGGCGTGGTCTGCGCCGTCGTCCGCGCGCACGATCCAGGCGCAGGTTCCCGCTCAGGTTCCAGATCGTCCCGCCCCCTTGCGTCCCCGTCTGGCCGCCCCCGCGCCCGAGGACGCACCGCCGCCGCCAGACGTCTGGCGCGTCGATCCGGCCAACCGCGAGGCCGCCATGGCGCGGTCCCTGCGTCAGGGCCTGATCGGCTGCGCCTCGCCCGAACGGCTGAGCGAAGCCGAGCGCCGCACCTGTCGCGACGATTTCGGCCGCCGCGCCGCCGCCGCGCCGCCGATCAGCGGCACCGGCAATCCTCGACGCGACGCCGAATTCGCCCGCCAGGGCGCGCGTCGACTTCAGCAATGGGAGGCGCAGCGTCGTCCGCTCTCCGGCGGCGTGGGCGTGGTCGGACCGGCCGACTGCATCGGCTCCAACTTCGGCACCGGCTGCGCCGGCGCGCATCTGGACCCGTCCTTCGCCCCGGATTCCAGCCGCAATATCCGCACCCGCCGCGATGGGCCGCCCGCATCCGGCGTCCCGATGGTTCCCGGGGCGACCGGGCCAGGCCGCGAGCCGCAATAGAAAAGGGCGACGCCGTCGCCGGCGCCGCCCTCTTCGGTTCGTTTCTTGCGAAACCGGAGATCAGCCTTCGCTGCTCTCCAGCTCCAGTTGCAGATCAGCCGGCAGCGGCTCGATCGCCTCTTCGCGGGCCTGGGTCAGTTCCGCGTCGCGCTCGTTGGCGATCTTCTGCAGCGAGCGCAGATAGGCGCCCGTGCCCGCCGGGATCAGGCGGCCGACGATGACGTTCTCCTTCAGGCCTTCCAGCATGTCCTTCTTGCCGTGGACCGAGGCCTCGGTCAGGACGCGCGTGGTTTCCTGGAAGGACGCCGCCGAGATGAAGCTGCGGGTCTGCAGCGACGCCTTGGTGATGCCCAGCAGAACCGGCTGGGTGGTCGCCGGACGACCGCCGCGCTTCTCGACCTTGGCGTTCTCCAGAGCCGCTTCCGCCACTTCGACGGTGTCGCCGCGGATCAGGGTGGTTTCGCCCGAGTCGATCACCTCGACCTTCTGCAGCATCTGACGCACGATGACTTCGATGTGCTTGTCGTTGATCGGCACGCCCTGCAGGCGATAGACCTCCTGCACCTCGTTCACCAGATATTCGGCCAGCGCCTCGACGCCCTGAATACGCAGCAGATCGTGCGGATCGGGGTTGCCGTCGATGATGTAGTCGCCCTTCTGGATCAGATCGCCGTCGTGGACGGAGATGTGCTTGCCCTTCGGGATCAGGAACTCGACCGGCTCGCCCTGCACGCCGTCGGCGTTGACTTCCGGCGTGATCTTGATGCGGCGCTTGTTCTTGTAGTCGCGGCCGAATTCGACGCGGCCATCCATCTCGGCGATGACGGCGCAGTCCTTCGGACGACGGGCTTCGAACAGTTCGGCGACGCGCGGCAGACCGCCGGTGATGTCGCGGGTCTTGGCGCCTTCGGTCGGGACGCGGGCGATGATCTCGCCCGGCTTGACCTCGTCGCCGTTCGCCACGGACAGAACCGCGCCGACGGGCAGCAGGTAGCGAGCGTCGGAGCCCGACGCCAGCTTGGCGTAGGCGTCGCCCAGGGTGACGCCCATGGCCGGACGCAGGTCCGAACCGCGCGGGCTGGCGCGCCAGTCCGAGACGACGCGCTGGGCGATGCCCGTCGCTTCGTCGGTCTCTTCCTTGACGGACAAGCCTTCGACAAGGTCCTCGAAGCGCACGACGCCGCCGACTTCGGTCAGGATCGGGGTGGTGTAGGGGTCCCACTCCGCCAGGCGTTGGCCCTTCTTGACCTCGCCGCCGTCCTTGACGCGGATGCGGGCGCCGTAGGGGGCCTTGTGCGTCTCGCGGTCCTTGCCGTCGACGACCACGGTTACGGTGACGTTGCGGCTCATGGCCACCAGGTCGCCGTGCGCGGCCAGAACGGTCGGGCCGGTGATCTTGGCGGTACCGGCATTGGTCGCCTCCATGAAGGAGGTTTCCGCCACCTGGGCCGTTCCGCCGATGTGGAAGGTCCGCATCGTCAGCTGAGTGCCCGGCTCGCCGATCGACTGGGCGGCGATGACGCCGACCGCTTCGCCGATGTTGACATTGGTGCCGCGCGCCAGGTCACGACCATAGCAGTGGGCGCAGATGCCGGCTTCGGCTTCGCAGGTCAGGGCCGACCGCACCTTGACCGACTGGACGCCGGCGGCCTCGACGGCCTCGACGACTTCCTCGACCAGATAGGTGTCGGCAGGGAACAGCACGGTGTCCGTACCCGGTTCCTTGATGTCCTCGGCCGCATAACGGCCCAGGATGCGTTGGCCCAGAGAGACCAGGACGTCGCCGCCCTCCATCACCGCGCGCAGGGTGATGCCGCGGGTCGAGCCGCAGTCCTGCTCGGTGACGATGGAGTCCTGCGCCACGTCCACCAGACGACGGGTCAGATAACCCGAGTTGGCGGTCTTCAGCGCGGTGTCGGCCAGACCCTTGCGGGCGCCGTGGGTGGAGTTGAAGTATTCAAGGACGGTCAGGCCTTCCTTGAAGTTCGAGGTGATCGGTGTCTCGATGATTTCGCCCGAGGGCTTGGCCATCAGGCCGCGCATGCCGCCCAGCTGCTTCATCTGGGCCTGCGAACCGCGGGCGCCGGAGTTGGCCATCATATAGACCGAGTTGATGTCGGGGTTCTCACCCTCGATCAGCACGCGCGGCTGCGCGATCTCGCCCATCATGGCGTCGGCGATCCGGTCCGTGGCCTTGGCCCAGGCGTCGACCACCTTGTTGTACTTCTCGCCGCGCGTGATCAGGCCGTCGGCGTACTGTTGCTCGTACTCCTCGACCTGGGCGCGGGTTTCGGCGACCAGTTCGGCCTTCTTGGCCGGGATCACGATGTCGTCCTTGCCGAACGAGATGCCCGCCTTGGCCGCCTCGCGGAAGCCCAGGCCCATCATCTGGTCGGCGAAGATGACCGTCGCCTTCTGACCGCAGTGGCGATAGACCACGTCGATCAGGTTGCCGATCTCCTTCTTGGTCAGGTTCTTTTCGAGCAGGCGATAGCCGACGTTCGGATTGCGCGGCAGCAGGGCCGCCAGCTTCATCCGACCCGGGGTCGTGTCGATGACCTTCGTCACCTCCTTGCCCTCGGCGTCCTGTTCGGTCCAGCGCGCCTTGATGCGCGTGTGCAGGGTCACGACCTTGGCGTCCAGCGCCGCATCGATCTCGCCGATATTGGCGAACAGCTTGCCCTCGCCCGGCTCGCCGTCCTTGACCAGCGACAGATAGTACAGACCCAGGACGATGTCCTGCGACGGCACGATGATCGGCTTGCCGTTGGCGGGCGACAGGATGTTGTTCGTCGACATCATCAGGACGCGCGCTTCCAGCTGGGCCTCAAGGCTCAGCGGGACGTGAACGGCCATCTGGTCGCCGTCGAAGTCGGCGTTGAAGGCGGTGCAGACCAGCGGGTGCAGGCGGATGGCCTTGCCCTCGATCAGCTTCGGCTCGAACGCCTGGATGCCCAGACGGTGCAGGGTCGGCGCGCGGTTCAGCAGGACCGGGTGCTCGCGGATCACCTCGTCCAGGATGTCCCAGACGGCGGGCTGCTCGCGCTCGACCATGCGCTTGGATTGCTTGACGGTGCCCGACAGGCCCTTGGCGTCAAGGCGCGCGTAGATGAACGGCTTGAACAGCTCCAGCGCCATCTTCTTGGGCAGGCCGCACTCGTGCAGCTTCAGTTCCGGACCAACGGTGATGACCGAACGGCCCGAATAGTCGACGCGCTTGCCCAGCAGGTTCTGACGGAAGCGACCCTGCTTGCCCTTCAGCATGTCGGCCAGCGACTTCAGCGGACGCTTGTTCGCGCCGGTGATGACGCGACCGCGGCGGCCGTTGTCGAACAGGGCGTCGACCGATTCCTGCAGCATCCGCTTTTCGTTGCGGATGATGATGTCCGGCGCCCGCAGCTCCATCAGGCGCTTCAGGCGGTTGTTGCGGTTGATGACGCGGCGATACAGGTCGTTCAGGTCCGACGTCGCGAAACGACCGCCGTCCAGCGGCACCAGCGGACGCAGTTCCGGCGGGATGACCGGCACGATCGTCAGGATCATCCACTCGGGCTTGTTGCCCGATTCCAGGAAGGCCTCGATCAGCTTCAGGCGCTTGGACGCCTTCTTGGCCTTCATTTCCGAGGGATTGTCGGCCAGCTCGGCGCGGTGCTTTTCGGCTTCCGCGTTCAGGTCGATGCCCATCAGCAGATTGCGGACGGCCTCAGCGCCGATCTCGGCGGTGAAGCCGTCGTCGCCGTACTCTTCCTGGTAGCGATAGAATTCGTCTTCCGTCAGCAGCTGGTTCTGCTTCAGCGGGGTCAGGCCCGGCTCAGTGACGATGTAGTTCTCGAAGTAAAGGACGCGCTCGACGTCCTTCAGCGCCATGTCCAGCATCAGCGAAATGCGGCTGGGCAGCGACTTCAGGAACCAGATGTGCGCGACCGGGGCGGCCAGGTCGATGTGGCCCATCCGCTCGCGGCGAACGCGGGCCAGGGTGACTTCAACGCCGCACTTCTCGCAGATGATGCCCTTGTACTTCATGCGCTTGTACTTGCCGCACAGGCATTCGTAGTCCTTGGTCGGGCCAAAGATACTCTCCGGCGAGGCCAGGGCGATCTTGATCTGGTCGAAGGTCGGCGTGACCGGGACCGGGTTGAAGATGTTCAGGACTTCCTGGTTCATCTTGATTCCTTCTGCGGGAAAGACCCGCGAAAATTATTCAGAACGGAGAGGCAGGCGGCGGAAGCGCCCTCCTCCGCCATTGGCGGGAGAGGGCTCATGATCCGGCTCAGCTGTTCTCCAGCTCCACGTTCAGACCCAGCGAACGCATTTCCTTGATGAGCACGTTGAAGCTCTCGGGAATGCCGGCCTCGAAGCTGTCGTCGCCGCGGACGATGGCCTCGTAAACCTTGGTCCGGCCGGCCACGTCGTCGGACTTCACCGTCAGCATCTCCTGCAGGGTGTAGGCGGCGCCATAGGCTTCCAGAGCCCAGACCTCCATTTCCCCGAAGCGCTGACCGCCGAACTGCGCCTTGCCGCCCAGCGGCTGCTGAGTGACCAGCGAGTACGGGCCGATGGAGCGGGCGTGGATCTTGTCGTCGACCAGGTGGTGCAGCTTCAGCATGTAGATGTAGCCGACCGTGACCGGACGCTTGAACTATGTGCGCGCCGTCGAAGACCGGGGTCGCGAAGGGCACGCCCTTGGACAGATTGCGGGCCAGTTCGACCAGTTCTTCCTCGTCTTCCGGCAACGGGGTTTCCGGGCCGTAGATTTCGGTCAGACGTTCGACCAGGGCCTGCTTCTGACCGCCCTGCTGCCAGGCTTCCAGCAGACCGGAGATCTGCTTGCCCAGGCCCGCGGCGGCCCAACCCAGGTGGGTCTCGAAGATCTGGCCGATGTTCATGCGCGACGGCACGCCCAGCGGGTTCAGAACGACGTCGACGTGGGTGCCGTCTTCCAGGTGCGGCATGTCCTCGATCGGCAGGATCTTGGAGATGACGCCCTTGTTGCCGTGACGGCCGGCCATCTTGTCGCCGGGCTGAAGCTTGCGCTTCACGGCCACGAAGACCTTGACCATCTTCATCACGCCGGGGGGCAGTTCGTCGCCGCGTTGCAGCTTCTCGACCTTGTCTTCGAAACGACGGTCCAGTTGCTTGCGGGCGTCCTCGAACTGGCGCTTCATCGCCTCCAGCTCGCCCATGGTCTTTTCGTCGTCCAGGGCGATCTGCCACCACAGACCACGGCTGACCTCGGCCAGCTTCTCTTCGGTCAGTTCGCCACGGCCGATGCCCTTGGGCCCCGACACGGCGGTCTTGCCCAGGATCAGCGGCTTCAGGCGGCCATAGACGTTGCGCTCAAGGATCTTGAGCTCGTCGTCGCGGTCCTTGCCCAGGCGTTCGATCTCGGCGCGTTCGATGGCCAGGGCGCGTTCGTCCTTGTCCACGCCGTGACGGTTGAACACACGAACGTCGACGATCGTGCCGGCGACGCCGGGCGGCAGGCGGAGCGAGGTGTCGCGCACGTCCGACGCCTTCTCGCCGAAGATGGCGCGCAGCAGCTTCTCTTCCGGCGTCATCGGGCTTTCGCCCTTCGGCGTCACCTTGCCGACCAGGATGTCGCCGGGCTGGACCTCGGCGCCGATGGCCACGATGCCCGCTTCGTCGAGGTTGCGCAGGGCTTCCTCGCCGACGTTGGGAATGTCGCGGGTGATTTCCTCCGGGCCCAGCTTCGTATCACGCGCCATCACCTCGAATTCCTCGAGGTGGATGGAGGTGAAGACGTCGTCGCGCACGATGCGCTCCGAGATCAGGATGGAGTCTTCGAAGTTGTAGCCGTTCCAGGGCATGAAGGCGACCAGGGCGTTACGGCCCAGGGCCAGTTCGCCCAGGTCCGTCGACGGGCCGTCGGCGATGACGTCGCCGGCCTTCACAGCATCGCCCACGCGCACGATCGGGCGCTGGTTGATGCAGGTCGACTGGTTCGACCGCTGGAACTTCGACAGACGATAGATGTCGACGCCCGAGCGGGCCGCGTCCACGTCGCCGGTTGCGCGCACGACGATACGGGTGCCGTCGATCTGTTCGACGACGCCGTCACGACGGGCGACCACGACGGCGCCGGAGTCCACGGCCACGACCGCCTCCATGCCGGTGCCGACCAGCGGCGCGTCCGACTGCACCAGAGGCACGGCCTGACGTTGCATGTTGGCGCCCATCAGCGCGCGGTTGGCGTCGTCGTTTTCCAGGAACGGGATCAGGGCCGCAGCGACCGAAACGACCTGTTTCGGCGACACGTCCATCATGTCCACGGCGTCCTTGTTCAGGAGCTGGGATTCACCGTTGATCCGGCCGGGGACCAGGTCCTCGACGATCTGGCCGTCCTTCAGTTCGATGTTGGCCTGGGCGATCGTGTACTTCGACTCTTCCATGGCCGAGATGTAGACCACCTCGCCCTGGGCCTGGCCGTCCTTCACGCGACGATACGGGCTCTCGATGAAGCCGTATTTGTTCACCCGCGCGTGAGTGGCTAGCGAGTTGATCAGACCGATGTTCGGGCCTTCCGGCGTTTCGATCGGGCAGATGCGGCCATAGTGGGTCGGGTGAACGTCGCGGACTTCGAAGCCCGCGCGCTCGCGCGTCAGACCGCCCGGGCCAAGCGCCGAGAGACGACGCTTGTGGGTGATTTCCGACAGCGGGTTCGTCTGGTCCATGAACTGCGACAGCTGCGACGAGCCGAAGAACTCGCGAACCGCAGCGGCGGCCGGCTTGGCGTTGATCAGGTCGTGCGGCATGACCGTGTCGATATCGACCGAGGACATGCGCTCCTTGATGGCGCGCTCCATGCGCAGCAGGCCGACGCGGTACTGGTTCTCCAGCAGTTCGCCGACCGAACGGACCCGGCGGTTGCCCAGGTTGTCGATGTCGTCGATCTCGCCCCGGCCGTCCTTCAGGCCGACCAGGATCTGCAGCACCTTCAGCACGTCTTCCTTGCGCAGGACGCGGATCTCGTCGGAGACCTCGGGGCTTTCCAGACGCATGTTCATCTTGACCCGGCCGACAGCCGACAGGTCGTAGCGTTCGCTGTCGAAGAACAGCGAGTTGAACATGGCCTCGGCGGCTTCCGGGGTGGGCGGCTCGCCCGGACGCATCACGCGATAGACGTCGAACAGGGCGTCCTCGCGATTGTCGTTCTTATCGATGCGCAGGGTGTTGCGCATATAGGCGCCGACCGTGACATGGTCGATGTCCAGCACCTCGATGGTGGTGAAGCCGTTCTCTTCCAACAGGGTGATCGTGGCCTGGTCCAGCTCGTCGCCGGCCTCGGCGTAGATCTCGCCTGTCTCGTAGTTGACGGCGTCGTTGGCCAGATATTTGGTGATCAGGGCGTCGGCGGCCAGCGACAGCGACTTGACCGTCTCGCCCAGCTTCTTGGCGGCGCGCGCGCTGATCTTCTGGCCGGCCTGAGCCACCACTTCGCCGGTGTCGGCGTCGATCAGGTCGAACTCGGGCTTCACCCCGCGCCAGCGTTCCGGCTTGTACGGCGTGACCCAGCCTTCGCCGCGCTTCTCGTAAGGCACGGTCTCGTAGAAGGTCTTCAGGATTTCCTCGCCGTCCATGCCCAGACCCATCAGGAAGGTCGTGGCCGGCAGCTTGCGGCGGCGGTCGATACGGACATAGACCACGTCCTTGGCGTCGAACTCGAAGTCCAGCCACGACCCGCGGTAGGGGATCACGCGGGCGGCGAACAGCAGCTTGCCCGAGGAGTGCGTCTTGCCCTTGTCGTGGTCGAAGAAGACGCCCGGCGAACGGTGCATCTGCGACACGATCACGCGCTCGGTGCCGTTGACGATGAAGGTGCCCTTGTCCGTCATGAGCGGGATGTCGCCCATGTAGACGTCCTGCTCCTTGATGTCCTTGACCGATTCAGCGGCGCGGCATAGGTCATGTCACGCTGGATGCACTCTTCAACGTCGTACTTCGGGTCCTCGAACTCGTAAGAGACGTATTCCAGAATGGCGCGTTCGTTGAAGTCCTTGATCGGGAACACCGACTTGAAGACCGCCTCGATGCCCTGCTCCTTGCGCTGGCCCGGACGGACCTCGCGCTGCAGGAACTGCTCGTAGGAGGCGCGCTGAACCTCGATCAGGTTCGGCATCTGCACCGCTTCGGGAATGCGCCCGAAGGATTTGCGGATGCGCTTCTTGCCGGTGAACGAGGTGGCGGAAGCGATCTGACCGGGAATGGCGAGATCGTGGGAGGCGTCGGTCATTCAGTGTTTCCCATGCGCACGACCCGGGGAAGCCGTGCGTGAAATGCAGCAGCCACGGCCCGCCTTTCGGCGTCCGCAGCCAGTTTTTCGGCGTCCACCCTCGGCCCGCTGCCGGGCCAGGACGCCTGAAATGGACCGGCTCCCTGGGTAAGGAGCCGCGCCTTCGCTCCGGTCGGAGGGCGACGGACCGGGCCTCGGCGCTTGCGCGCAGACTCATAAGGAGTGTTGCGGAGCGCGCACATATACGCGCTTTCGCGACGAAATAAAGGCCCGAGCGCCAAATCTTGTGCAGGCGAACTTCAGTTCGGCGTCACGCCGCTCGTCTCGAACCGCGTCGATCCATCCGGCTGAACGGTCATGACCAGATTCAGGGACGTATCTCGGCCGCAGGCGGTCCAGGTCCAGCGCTCGTTCCATTGCGTCGGATTGAGCGGATCGCCGGTTAGGGAGGTCATCTCCGTCTTGGTCAGTCGGCCGGCGGACTGGGGATACCTGGCCCTGCAGTATCCGCTATCGGCGTTCAGGACGGGGATAAGCCGAGGCGTGACCTGCTGGAGAATGTCCATATAGAGCCTGGGTCCGGTCATGGTGCCGCCCACGCTCAGGTTCAGTCCGCGCCACTGTCCGCCATGAAAGAAGACCAGGACATTGATTTCCCGGTCGGCCCCGCACCAGGGAACGACGGTGCGGATCAGCGCCTCTCCTCGTTCCACCTGCTCGCCGTTGGGTGCCACCTTGATCGGCAAGCTTTCCATGGCGCTCCGCGCCACGATGCTGTCTGCAGGCACGCTGGTCTCGCTGCAATCCGGCGACACGCCCATCGTGGCCCAAGACGACAGAACCTGCTGAACGACCGGCTTCCAGTTTCGGTCGGCCGTCGATCTGATCAGCACGGCGAGCGGGTCGGTCGGGCTCAGCCCCTCCACCGGACGATAGACGGGCGCGGTTGCGACGACCTGCGCCGGCGGCTCAGCGGCCTGGATCATGATTGGCAAAGCTTCGCTCCCGTGTCCGCGATATCTCTCAAACCTCACCAGTTTGGGCAAGCTCGACATCTGGCGACGTTGTGTTCGCGTTGCTAGACGTACTCGCATGATCCGCACCGCTTCCACCGCCCTCGCCGTCCTCGCCCTTTCCGCCTGCGCCACGCGCCAGCCCGTAACCTATGCCGAGACCGCCTCGGCCGCCGCGCACGCCGCCGCCCAGGTTCAGGCCCAGGCCGAGCTGACGCCCCAGCAGGTCTGGGACCAGGGCAACGCCGCCTATCTGGAATGGAACGGCGCGCGGCGCGGCTGGACCACTACGCCCAGCGGGCTTCAGTATCGCCGCGTCGGCAAGGCCCATACGGAGGGCGCCCAGCCCAAGGGGACCGATACGGTCAAGGTCCACTATCGCGGGACCTTCATCGACGGACGCGAGTTCGACAGCTCCTATTCCCGCAACGAACCGGCCGAGTTCCCGCTGAACCGCGTCATCAAGGGCTGGACCGAGGGCGTCGCCCTGATGCACGTCGGCGAGACCTATGAGTTCGTCATCCCCGCCTCCCTCGCCTACGGCTCGCGCTGGGTCGGCGGCGACGAACTGCCGCCCAATTCGACCCTGCGCTTCTCGGTCGAACTGCTGGACGTGAAGCCGGGCTGAGGCTCGTCACGCTCGACACGGACGCGGCGCAATTTCGGACTGCGCCGCTTGACGCCCCGCCCCCTGCGGCGGACTGTCGCAGTTCCCCTGCTCGTGTCCGATAGAGTCCGCGATGATCCGACCCCGTCTCCGCGCCGCCGGCCTGGCGCTGCTTTTAGTCTCCGCCGCCCCCGTAGCCCTGGCTCAACAGGCGTCGATCTATCCGCCCGCCCTGCCCGCGCCGCTTCCCGCCATCCCGGATGCGCAGGACGTCGCCTATCCGGGCGTCATCGGCCTGGAGGTGGACGCCACCAACCTGACCCAGCACATCTTCGCCGTGACGGAAACGATCCCGGTCGCCCAGGCCGGGCCGATGACCCTGTTCTTCCCGGAATGGCTGCCCGGCAACCACGGGCCGGTCGGCCCCATCGCCCAGTTGGCGGGGATCGAGATCACCGCCGACGGCCAGCGCGTGGAATGGGTGCGCGACACCCTGCATCCCTTCGCCCTCCACATCGTCGTGCCGACCGGTGCGCGCGAGCTCAAGATCAGGCTTGAGCACCTGTCGCCGACCACCGGCGCCCAGGGCCGCATCACCATGACGCCCGAGATGTTGAACATTCAGTGGGAGAAGATGCTGCTCTATCCGGCCGGTCACTGGTCGCGGAACATCATGGTGCGCCCGACCGTCACCTTGCCCGCAGGCTGGCGCTTCGGCACGGCGCTGGAGCCCGACATGAAGTCCGGCGACGTCCAGACCTTCAAGCCGGTGAACCTGGAGGTTCTGATCGACAGCCCCGTCTTCGCCGGCCTCCATTATCGCCAGATCGACCTGGATCCCGGCGGCCGCTCGCCGGTGCGCGCCAACATCGTCGCCGACGCGGCCGACAGCCTGGAGGCCACCGACGCCCAGATCCAGATCCTGCGCAACCTGATCGTCCAGATGGACCGCCTGTACGGCGCGCGCCACTTCGACCACTACGACTTCCTGATCGCCATGACCGACAAGCTGGGCGGCATCGGGCTGGAGCATCACCGCAGTTCCGAAAACTCGGTCGATCCGGCCTTCTTCACCGGCTGGGACAAACATCTGGCGGATCGCGATCTGCTCAGCCACGAGATGAACCATTCATGGGACGGCAAATGGCGTCGCCCCGCCGACCAGTACGTCCCCAACTTCAACAGCCCGCTGCAGAACAGCCTGCTGTGGGTCTATGAGGGCCAGACCCAATACTACGGCCAGGTCATCGCCGCCCGCTCGGGCCTTTTGACCAAGCAGCAGGCCATGGACTCCCTGGCCATGACCGCCGCCACGTATCAGACGCGCGTCGGCCGGGAATGGCGCGCCCTGCAGGACACAACCAACGACCCGATCATCAGCCAGCGCCAGCCCAAGGGCTGGCTGTCGTGGCAGCGTGACGAGGACTACTATTCGGAAGGCCAGCTGATCTGGCTGGATGTCGACACCACGATCCGGGAGAAGACGGGCGGCCGCAAGTCGCTGGACGACTTCGCCCGCGCCTTCTACGGCGTTCAGGACGGCGACTATGCGCCCGCTCCCTACACCTTCGAGGACGTGGTCGCGGCCCTGAACGCCGTGGTTCCCAACGACTGGGCCGCCTTCCTTCGCGCGCGCCTGGACGCGGACGGCCCGCAGGCGCACGCCCCGCTGGACGGGCTGGAACGCGGCGGCTGGCGGCTGACCTATACGGACACCCCGACCGACTACATGAAGACCCTGTATGCGGAGCTGAAGCGCAACGACTTCACCTATTCGCTGGGCTTCCAGACCGGCGAGGGCAACAAGATCCGCAGCGTCCAGTGGGACGGTCCGGCCTTCAAGTCGGGCCTGGCCGTCGGCATGGAGATCGTCGCCGTCAACGGCCAGGCGGCCACCGCCGACCGTATCGCCGCCGCCGTCACCGCGGCCAAGGATCCGGCCGTGCCCGTCACCCTGATCGTCAAGGACGGGGACCAGTACCGCACCGTCGCCTTCGACTATCATGACGGCCTGCGCTACCCCCGGCTGGAGCGGATCGTCGGCACGCCCGACCGTCTGGGCGACATCCTGACGCCCCGCGCCCGCTGACGCCCGATCGTTCCTCCCTGCGGCGCGGGTGAGGAAAGTTCGGGTCATCCGTCTCTTGACGTGGCGGCGCCCGCCCTCGACGGTGGGCGCCTGCCCTTCTGTTCGGATGACCTGATGCCGCGTACCCGCCTGACCGTCGCCTGCCTCGCCGTCCTGATGGCCGCCGCCGTCCCGGCCGCCGCCCAGACCTTCCGATCCACGCCCGTCGTCACCGACGCCAGCCAGGCGCCCCTGGCCCTGCCCCGCGCCCAGCCGGCCATTCCCGCGCCCCAGGACAGGCCCTATCCGGGCGTGATCCAGTACCGGGCCGACATCACCGACCGCGATCGCCGTATAATCAGCGTGACCGAGACCATTCCGGTCACGGGCCCGGGGCCTCTGACCCTGCTCTATCCGAAATATCTGCCCGGCAATCATGCCGCCACCGGCCCGATCCAGCTGCTGTCGGGCCTGACCGTCACCGCCAATGGCCGGCGCATCGAGTGGCTGCGCGACACCCTGGACCCCTACGCCTTCCACCTGGACATTCCGGCCGGCGTCTCCAGCATCGACGTCGCCTTCCAGCAGTTGACCCAGCCGGACAATTCCAACTGGCGCGTGCTGATGACCCCGGCCATGGTCAATCTTCAGTGGGAGAAGGCCATCCTCTATCCAGCAGGCTATTTCAGCCGCCAGATCCAGGTCGCGCCCTCGGTGGTCCTGCCTGCGGGCTGGAAATACGGCACAGCCCTGACGACGGCGTCGCAGGACGGCGACGTGGCGACCTTCGCCCCCACCGACCTCTACACCCTGATCGACAGCCCCATGTTCGCCGGCGCCCACTATCGCCGCGTCGATATCGACCCATCGGGCGACAAGGTCCATCTGAACATCGTCGCCGACGAGGCCAAGGGCCTGACCGCCACCGACGACCAGCTGAAGCTGTTCGAGAACATGGTCCAGCAGGCCGACCGCCTGTTCGGCGCCCGCCACTTCGACCACTACGAGTTCCTGTTCGCCCTGACCGACCAACTGGGCGGCATCGGGCTGGAGCATCACCGCTCCTCCGAGAACACCAGCGCGCCCGACTTCTTCACCAACTGGGCCAAGAGCGCGGGCGACCGTGGCCTCTTGCCGCATGAATACACCCATTCGTGGAACGGCAAGTTCATGCGTCCGGCCGACGAGCTGACCGCCAACCACAATGTCCCGACCCAGAACACCCTTCTGTGGGTCTATGAGGGTCAAACCGAATACTGGGGCGACGTTCTGGCCGCCCGTTCGGGCCTGCACTCCAAGGAGGTGGCCCTGGCCACCCTGGCGACCGTCGCCGCCTTCTACGACAATCAGCCGGGCCGAGAGTGGCGCGCGCTTCAGGACACCAACAATCACAACCTCCTGGGCTACCGCGTGCCGGGCCAATATCCGTCGTGGATGCGCGGAACCGGCGACTATTATCGCGAAAGCCTGCTGGTCTGGCTGGACGCCGACACCCTGATCCGAGCCGAGACGAACGGCCGCAAGTCGCTGGACGACTTCGCCCGCGCCTTCTTCGGTCACGACGACGGCGTCTGGGCGCCCCAGGGCTACACTTTCGACCAGGTGGTCGCCGCCCTGAACGCGGTCCATCCGCACGACTGGGCCGCCTTCCTGCGCGACCGGCTCGACGCGGTTGGCCCGGACGCCCGCGCGCCCCTGGCCGGGATCGAGCGTGGCGGATACCGCCTGACATACACCGACACGCCCACGGCCGCCGAAAAGTCGGTCCAGACCGGCTGGGCCAACGACTTCCAGTATTCGCTGGGCTTCACCCTGTCGGGCGACAAGCTGACCAACATCCGCTGGGGCGGCCCCGCCTTCCAGCAGGGGATCGGAGCCGGCTGGAGCCTGGTGGCCGTCAACGGAAAGGCCGGCTCCGCCGAGGTGCTGCGCGACGCCGTCACCGCCGCCAAGGGATCGACCGCTCCGATCGAACTGCTGATCAAGTCCGGCGACCGCTTCCGCACCGTCGCCTTCGACTATCACGACGGCCTACGCTATCCGCGGCTGGAACGGATCGACGGAACGCCCGACCGCCTGTCGGACATCCTGGCGCCAAGGCGGCGTTGACCACGCCGCCGTCGAACGACAGGTCGCGCTTTTCCGCCGCAAAGCTTGCGGCGGTTTAAGTATCGACGGGCCAGCGCCTCCTCTAGCGTTTCATCGACGGAGGCGGACATGATCCAGAAATTCCCGGCCCAGACGGCGGCGTTGGCCGTCGCCCTTGGCCTGATGACTGTAACAGGCGTCCGGGCCGACCCCGTCGATGACGCCGTCGCCCGATTCATGGACGCCGGCCACATTCCCGGCGTCGCCGTCGCAGTCGTCGATTCCGGTCGGATCGTCAGGCTTCAAGGCTATGGCCAAGCCAATCTGGAATGGCCCAGCGCCGTCACCCCCGACACGCCCTTCCAGACCGCCTCGGCCTCCAAGATCTTCGCCGGGGGGTTCTGATGCGGCTGGTGGAACAGGGCGTCCTCTCGCTGGACGATCCGATCACCCTCTATTTCGAGGGGGCGGCGTCGTCAATCCCACCGTCTTCACCGACCAGGCGCGCGACGGCGCAGCGGCGTTCTACAAGGACTTCGGCCAGGCGATGCTGACGGCCGTGGGGCCGATCGAGGGCATGGACCTGTTGTCCGAACGCGCGCTAGACGACGGCCTGACGCGCCGCCTCTATCGCGTGCGCTTCCAGCGACGGACGATCGACTTCGTGGTCCGGGCGGACGGCGCCGGCCGGTTCGCCGAAATCCGCCCGCTGTCGGGCGACGATATCTAGCCGTCGCCAAAAAAGAAAAAGCCCGGCGGTTTCCCGCCGGGCCTTTCCGATATCAGCAGAGCTGAGATCCAGATTACTTGATCTGGATCTTGGCGCCGGCTTCCGTCAGCTTCTTGGCGATCTCGTCGGCTTGTTGCTTCGAGACGTTTTCGACGACGTTCTGCGGAGCGCCTTCGACCAGGTCCTTGGCTTCCTTCAGACCCAGGTCCGAACGGACGCCGCGGACTTCCTTGATCACGTTGATCTTCTTGTCGCCGCCGTCGACCAGGACGACGGTGAATTCGGTTTGCTCTTCGGCGGCTTCAGCCGGAGCGGCGCCGCCGGCGGCCGGAGCGGCCATGGCGACCGGAGCAGCGGCGCTGACGCCCCACTTTTCTTCCAGCAGCTTGGAGAGTTCAGCGGCTTCCAGAACGGTAAGCGCGGACAGGTCTTCGACGATCTTGGCGAGGTCGGCCATTGTCAGTTTCCCTTCGGAGGATGAGGTTTAGAGAGTGATGCAGAGATGAAAGGCGGGGCCGCTTACGCGGCTTCCTTGGTGGCGTAGGCGTTGAACACGCGGGCCAACTGACCGGCGGGTGCTTGCAGGACGCCGGCGATACGGGTCGCAGGCGCATTGAGCAGGCCGATGAGTTGACCGCGAACCTCGTCGAGCGTCGGGAGCTTCGATAGAGCCTCGACACCCTTCTGATCGACGACGGTTTCGCCCATGAAGCCGCCGACGATCTTGAAGCGATCGTTGGCCTTGGCGAACTCGGTGACGACCTTGGCGGCCGTACCGGGGTTCTCGGAGTAGGCGATGCCCACCGGGCCCTTGAACAGGCCGTGGTAGTCGCTGCCTTCTTCGGCTTCGAGCGCCTTCAGCGCCAGGCGGTTCTTGACCACCTTGAACGCGCCGCCTTCTTTGCGAAGGCGACCACGCAGGTCTTCCATTTCCGCAACGGTCAGACCCAGGTTGTGGGTCACGACCACGCTGCCGGCCTCGGCGAACACGCCCTTGAGCGATTCGATAGACTCGGCTTTTTGAGCGCGATCCATTGCGGTCTCCAGTCTTGGTATTCGCCGCCGGGCTTATTCCCGACGACGGATTAGCCAAAGCGCGCCGCATCGCTGCGAGACGTTCGGGCCGGTCGTATTGTCCGAAGGATGCGTCTGACGGCGTCCGTCCCGGAGTGCGGGCCGATACGCGGCAAGGTCGCGTCCCCATCTCCCCACGGCGTCGAAAGGCTTTTCGACAGTTACGGCATGGGTGGCCCCCACGCCCCGAAGTTCTCGGACAGGACCGCCGAAAGACAAGCTTTCAGCGGGAAGCGGGGCTCTTACAGGCGACGCACCGGAAAATCAACCCGCCACATGAAGGGATCGGCGTCTAGCGCCGTTGGGGCTTGGCGGCGGCCTGACCCGCGTTCGCCTCGCAATCGAACTGGGCGCAGTATTTTGTCGCCAGTTCGGTGACGAAGGATTGCAGGCTGTCGGTCATGACCTCTTGCGAGGCCATGCCCAGTTGCACGCTCTTGGTCGAGATGCGGCGACCGATCGGGGAATCGAAGAAGGCGATCTGCGCCTCGAGTTCCTCCGTCGTGTAGATGGCGGCGTAGCGCGGCGCCAGGTCGGCCAGCATCCGCTCGGTCATGGCCGTCAGCATCCGGGGCGCATTGGCGCGCATCCAGTCCGCCTCTCGTCGATGCTGGCCGCTGCCCTCCAGTTGATTGAGTTGAGCCGTGATCAGGGCCTCCATGTCCTTCTGGAAATTCGGCCCGGCCGACAGCCGGATAAGCCGCGTGGCCAGTTCGGTCCGTTGCGCCGCCCCGCGTCCGGTCTGACGACCACCTGCAGCAGCGGTTGACCGTTTTCGTCAGTCCGCGCCGCGCCCTGGTTCCTGTCCTGTGCGTGCCCCGGGCTCGCGACGGCGGCCAGCGCCAAGGCGATCGCAAGATTTCGAATAAAGATCATGGCCTCCCCCTCGCCGCTCTTATCGGGGGCTGACGCATCGTTGACCAACCGAAATCGACCGAGGGTTGCTCAGCCTTCCACCGGCGCGGCGTCGAAGTCGCGGATCAGGGCGGCCAGGTCCGGCTCATGCACCGCCTCGGCCGCCTCGGCGGGGGTCATCCAGCGGCGCTCGCGCTGATGCGCCTCGGGCCAGGCGCCCAATTGAATCAGCACCTCCAGCGGATAGACCGACACCACGCACAGGCGCTGTCCGCCATCCTTCAGCCCCTTGGCGTAGCGGAAGACGCCGATCGAATGATCCTTGATGTCGCCCTTGACCCCGGCTTCCTCCAGCGCCTCCTGGGCGGCGGCCTCGGGATCGGATTTGCCGACCATTCTTCCGCCCTTGGGAATGACCCACCGCCGCGTCTCGCGCGAGGTGATCATCAGGATGCGGCGCTGGCCGTCCTCGAGCCGCCACGGCAGGGCCGCGACTTGCCGCGTCTCCGACAGGCGTGTGCGTTTGGAAGCGTTGGCCATCAGGTCAGGAACAGTCCGCCGACGGCATAAAACAGCGCGCCGATCGCCGCCGCCGCCGGCATGGTGACGAACCAAGCCGTCACGATGCTGCGCGCAACGTTCCAGCGCACCGCCGACACGCGCTTGGCCGCGCCCACGCCGACGATGGCGCCGGTTATGGTGTGGGTGGTCGAGACCGGCACGCCCAGACTGGTCGCCGCGAACAGGGTGATGGCCCCGCCCGTCTCTGCGCAGAAACCCTGCTGCGGCGTCAGACGGGTGATGCGCGATCCCATGGTGTGAACGATACGCCAGCCGCCGAACAGGGTTCCCAGGGCGATGGCCGCCTGACAGGTGATCACCACCCAGAAGGGCACATGGAACTCGCCGCCCAGCATACCGCGCGAATACAGCAGAATGGCGATGATCCCCATGGTCTTCTGGGCGTCGTTGCCGCCGTGGCCCAGCGAATAGGCCGAGGCCGACAGGAACTGAAGCCCCCGGAACACCCGGTCCGCGAATGCGGGGTTCGCCTTCACGAACAGCCAGGACACGAGCAGCACCAGCAGCAGCGCCAGGACGAAGCCGATGGCCGGCGACAGGAAGATGGCCGCCACCGTCTTGGCCACGCCGGCGACGACGATCGCCCCGGTTCCCGCCTTGGCTACGCCCGCGCCCAGAAGGCCGCCGACCAGCGCGTGCGAACTGGACGACGGAATGCCCGCCAGCCAGGTCACGACGTTCCAGACGATGGCCCCCATCAGGGCGCCGAAGATCACCTGGTCCGAGATGATCCCCGGATCGACGATCCCTCGCCCGATGGTGTCCGCCACATGCAGACCGAAGAACAGGAAGGCGATGAAGTTGAAGAAGGCCGCCCAGCCGACCGCGAACACCGGCGGCAGGACGCGCGTGGCCACGATGGTGGCGATGGAGTTGGCCGCGTCGTGCAACCCGTTCAGGAAATCGAACAGGACGGCCACGCCGATCAGGAAGACCAGGATCAGGAGGGCGTGATCCATGACGATCAGAGGTGCTCGACCAGCACGCCGTTGATGCGGTTGGCCACGTCCTCGAACCGGTCCACCACCTTCTCCAGATGGTCGTAGATTTCGGCGCCGATGATGAAGCCCATGGCGTCGCCCCCGCGATGCGCGTGATACAGCGCCTTCATCCCCTCGTCGTACAGGGCGTCGCTGTCGCTCTCCAGATGGGCGATCTGCTCGGTCAGGGTGTTCAACCGTTCGTGGTTCTTGCGCATCGCAGGCAGCAGGCCGACCGCCTCCACCGTCTTGGCGGCGCAAAGCACGGCGATGTCGCCCAGTTCGCGCATCTTGGGCTGGAAGGCGCGCTGTTCGTACAGGCCGATGGTCTTGGCGGTCTTCTGCATCTGGTCGATGGCGTCGTCCAGCGAGTTGGTCAGGCCCCGGATGTCGGACCGGTCGAAGGGGGTGATGAAGCTGCGGCGCACGGCGAACAGCACCTCGCGCGCCACGTCGTCGGCCTCATGCTCGTGGGCGATCACGGCCTGGCGCCAGTGCTCGGTCTCCTCGCCGCCGTCCAGCATACGCCGCATGGCCTCCGCGCCCTTGATCAGGGTCGCCGCATGGGCGTCGAACAGGCGGAAGAAATTGTCTTCCTTGGGCAGCAACGCCTGGAACCAGCTCAGCATCCGACAATCCCCGATCAGGCGACGCCTTCGGGCGACCGCGCGCCCCCAAAAAAGGATACAGCGCGCGCCGTCAAGTTTTCCGACCACGGACGGTCCGCTTTATCGTTCGCATGGGCCTTGGCCTACGCTCTCGCAGCCCTCGCGCCACGCACCTGGACAGATTTCAATGGGCGTCTAGACTGCGCGCATCATAGTCGGCCTGCGCCTGCGCGACCTCGGGCATCCGTGTCTCGGCCCAGTCGATCATGGCCTGCATCGACGCCATCAGCCCCCGCCCCAGCGGCGTCACCGCATAGGTCACCGTCACCGGCACGGTCGCGACGACGGTGCGCGACACCAGGCCGTCACGCTCCAGCGATTTCAGCGTCTGGCTCAGCATCTTCTGGGACACGCCGTCGATGCGCCGCTTCAATCCATTGAACCGGATCGGCCCCTCGCCCAGCACGATCAGGATCAGCGTGCTCCACTTGTCTGCGACACGATCCAGCAACTGGCGCGTTGGACAGTCAGCCGCGAACACATCGCCCCGCGTCCAGGTTTCTTCGGAGTGACCAGGTGACTGAAAAGTGCCGTCTTGCATGGTCGCAGTCAGTATCACACCTAGTCACCATTGGATACCACAGGAGCCTTCCATGAAAGTCGCAGTCCTCGGCGCCAGCGGTCGCGCTGGATCGGAAATCACCAAAGAACTGGCCGCGCGCGGCCACACCGTCACCGCCATCGCCCGCAGGCCTGAGGCCATCCCTTCGGCGCCCGGCGTCACGGCCGTCGTCGGCGACGCCTCTGACGCGGCGGCCCTGCCCGACCTGATCAAGGGTTCGGATGCGGTGATCAGCGCCCTTCATTTCGATGTTCCCGCCGACGCCATCCTGGCGGCGTTGAAGACGGCGGGCGTGCCGCGCCTGCTGGTCACCGGCGGCGCCGCGAGCCTGGAAGTCGCCCCCGGCGTCCTGCTGATCGACACCCCCGCCTTCCCGGAGGAATGGAAGCCCATCGCCGTCGGCGGCGTCGACTTCCTGAAGACCCTGCGCGGCGAAACCCAGATCGACTGGACCTTCTTCTCACCCGCCGCCCTGATCGAGGAAGGCCCGCGTCTGGGCCGTTACCGCACGGGCGGCGACCAGTTGCTGACCGACGCCAACGGCGACAGCAAGATCAGCTTCGCCGACTACGCCATCGCCATGGTCGATGAACGGGAGCAGCACAAACACAGCCGCGCGCGCTTCACCGCCGCCTACTGACCATGAAAAAGGCCCCGGAGATCGCTCTCCGGGGCCTTCATTCTCATTCGACCGAAACGCTTAGGCGCCCAGCGAGGCCGGATCGACCTTGAAGCCCGGGCCCATCGTCGAGGACAGGCTGATGCGCTTCACATAGGTGCCCTTGGCGCCCGACGGCTTGGCGCGGACCAGAGCGTCCACGATGGCCTTGACGTTGGCTTCCAGCGCGTCCTGGGTGAAGGAGGCCTTGCCGATGCCGGCGTGGACGATGCCCGCCTTCTCGACGCGGAACTCGACGGCGCCGCCCTTGGCGTCCTTTACGGCCTGGGCCACGTTCGGGGTCACGGTGCCGACCTTGGGGTTCGGCATCAGGCCGCGCGGGCCCAGCACCTTACCCAGACGACCGACCAGGGCCATCATGTCCGGCGACGCGATCACGCGGTCGAACTCCATGAAGCCGCCGGCGATCTTTTCGTACAGATCTTCGGCGCCGACGTGTTCGGCGCCGGCCGCCTTGGCTTCCTCGGCCTTGGCGTCCTTGGCGAAGACGGCGACGCGAACGTCGCGGCCCGTGCCCGACGGCAGGTTGACTACGCCGCGGACCTGTTGGTCGGCGTGACGCGGATCGACGCCCAGATTGACGGCGATCTCGATGGATTCGTCGAACTTGGCCTTGGCGTTGTCCTTGGCCAGCTTAATGGCGTCGGTGAACGGCAGCAGGTCCTGGGTCAGGCCGGTGCGGGCCTTTTGAGCCTTGGTTTGCTTAGCCATGGATTAGCCCTCCACCACTTCGAGGCCCATCGCGCGGGCGGAGCCTTCGATGACCTTCGTCGCGGCGTCCAGGTCGTTCGCGTTCAGATCCTTCATCTTCTTTTCGGCGATCTCGCGCAGCTGGGCCACGGTGATCTTGCCGGCGACTTCACGGCCGACCAGCTTGGAGCCCGACTTCAGGCCGGTGGCCTGCTTCAGGTACCAGGTCGCCGGGGGCGTCTTGGTGATGAAGGTGAACGACTTGTCCTGATAGACGGTGATGACGGTCGGAAGCGGGGTGCCCTTGGCTTCCTTCTCGGTGCGCGCGTTGAACTCCTTGCAGAAGCCCATGATGTTCACGCCCCGTTGACCCAGAGCCGGGCCGATCGGGGGCGAAGGCGTGGCCGAACCGGCCGGCACTTGCAGCTTGATATAGCCGAGAATCTTCTTGGCCATTGGTCTCTCCTATGGCCGGTGAGCCGTGGTCCGGCATGGCTGCCTCCCACGGATTTGCCGCCCCGCGAGCCGAGGCCCGCCGAGCGAAGGCGCGCGTGTATCAGAGGGCGGGTGGAAAGGCAACGCAGGGACTTGCTGCCCCCATTCCGTCATCCTCGGGCTTGACCCGAGGACCGGACGCGGATCGGGCTGTGCGTCGCGCCAGGCGCAAGGCGGCGGACGACCCGGTCCTCGGGTCAAGGCCGAGGATGACGGCGCTGGTAGGTCATCCCGAAACGAAAAAAGCCGCGTCCTTTCGGACGCGGCTTAAATCTCTCGACGGGAACGCCGGCCTCAGCCCGCGACCTTCTCCACCTGACCGTATTCCAGATCGACCGGCGTGGCGCGCCCGAAGATGGACACGGCGACGCGCAGGCGGGCGTGTTCCTCGTCCACGCTCTCGACCGAGCCGTCGAAGCTGGCGAACGGGCCGTCGATGACCTTGACCTTTTCGCCGATGTCGAAGCGGATCGTGGGCTTGGGACGTTCGACGCCCTCTTCCACCGCGCCGATGATGTTCTGAACTTCACGTTCCGAGACCGGCAGCGGCTTGGTGCCCCCCGCCGCGCCCAGGAAGCCCGTCACCTTCGGCGTGTTCTTGACCAGGTGATAGGCTTGGTCCGTCATTTCCATCTTCACCAGCACATAACCGGGGAAGAATTTGCGTTCCGAGTTCACCTTGCGGCCGCGACGGATCTCGACGACGTCCTCGGTCGGGACCAGGATTTCGGAGAAGGCGTCTTCCAGACCCTGCTGCTTGGCCTGATCGCGCAGTTGCTCTGCGACCTTCTTCTCGAAGTTCGAATAGGCGTTGACGATATACCACTTGTGGCGCGGATTGGCCGGCTTGGCGGGCGCTGCGTCGGTCATGACGGTTCTATCTATCCTTACGAGCCGAGGCCGATGATCCAGCGGAAGAGGAAGCCCAGGCCGGTGTCCACGATCCAGAAGAAGATCGAGGCGACCACAACCATGATGAAGACCATCACCGAGGTGATCCACGTCTCCTTGCGGCTGGGCCACACGATCTTGCGCGCCTCGGCCATCACCTGCTGGTAGAATTGGGTGATGCTCGGGCGGGGCTTCTTCGGCTCGGGCGAATCGACCGTGATGGCGGCGGCGCCCGCAGCGACCTGAGGCTTCGCATTGGCCTGGGGCCGCTTGCCGGGAGTTTTGGCCTTGGCCATCAGTTGCTCTTCACACAATTGTTCCTGTCGCCCCAGATGGGAAGTCCCATCCGGAAGCGACAGGGGGGATTGGCAGGAGTTGGGGGACTCGAACCCACGACCCCCGGTTTTGGAGACCGGTGCTCTACCAGCTGAGCTAAACTCCTAGACAATCGCGCAAACCGTCCGGCCCGCGCGTTCGCCAGAGGGGGGCGTATGCCCGACGCCGCCCGGCTTTTCAAGGGCGATGTGGACGCGCGCCCTACTCTTCCAGGTGGGCGGCGACGGCGTCCCGCTCGTCCTCGGCCTTGATCAGCTCCTTGAAGATCAATTTGTCGATGCGGCGGTCGTCCATATCGACCACCTCGACCTCGAATCGGCCGACCTGCAGAACCTCGCCCTCGTCCGGCACGCGCGACAGCTGATGCAGGATCAGGCCGGCGACAGTGTGGAAGCCCTCGTGCTCGCCGAAATCCTCGCCCAGGGCGTCGGCCAGATCGTCCAGGTCCGTCTGGCCGTCGACCAGCCAGCTGCCGTCGGCGCGCTGCACGATCCAGGCCTGTTCCTCGTCGTGCCCCTCGTTGAAGTCGCCCGCGATCATTTCCAGGAGGTCGGTGGCCGTCACCACGCCCTCGAAGGCGCCGAATTCGTCGACCAGGAAGGCCATGTGAACCTTGGAGCCCTTCAAAATCTCCAGCGCCTTCAGCACCGAGGTCGACTGCGGGATGAAGGCCGGCTCCTGCACCAGGGCCTCGATGTCGAACGTGCCGTCGGTCAGCAGGGCGTCCAGCAGATCCTTCTTGTGCACGACCCCCAGGGGATTATCGACGTCGCTCTCGCGCGCCACCACGATCCGCGAATAGGGGCAGGTGCGGATTTCCTCGCGCAGAATCTCCTCGGGATCGTCCAGCGCGATCCAGAAGACGTCGTGGCGGGGCGTCATAGCCACCCGAACCGGGCGGTCGCCCAGGCGCAGGATTTCCTCGATCATCTCCTGCTCTTCCGGCTCGATCAGACCGGCTGAGGCGCCCTCCGCCAGGATGGTCGCCACCTCTTCCTGAGTGACGTCCGAGCCGTCGCGATCCTTGACCCCCAGCAGCTTCAGAATGCCCGAGGTCGAGGCCGTCAGCAGCAGGACGAACGGCTTCAGCACGATGGCCAGGGTCGAGATGGGCTTGGCCATCTTGGAGGCCACCGCCTCGGGGAAGATCAACGCCAGACGTTTGGGCACCAGTTCGCCAATGATCAGCGAGACATAGGTGATGCACACGACCACCAGGGCCGTGGCGAAGAATTCGGTGTAGGCGCGGAAGGCCGGAAAGGCGACTTCCAGAATGCGATCCAACTCGCCGGCGATGGTCGCCTGACCATAGGCGCCCGCCAGAATGCCGATCAGGGTGATGCCGACCTGCACGGCCGAAAGAAACTGCGTCGGTTCGTCCGCAAGCTTCAGCGCGGCCCGCGCGCCGCGATCCCCCCGCTCAGCCCGGGCCTGCAGCTTCGATTTCCGAGAAGAGACGACCGCCAATTCGGTCATGGCGAACAGGCCGTTTAGCACCACGAGGAGCAGAACGACGGCAATGGCGATGAGTAACATCTAAGGGGGTGTGGGGACCGACGCGGCGCGACAGTCGGCGTCCGCGACGCTACATTAGGGCAGGATCGCGGCCAGCGCTACGTTTTCCTTGCGCCTCAGCCCGTCCGTCCCGCCTCGACCGAGCCATAGGCGCCCGATACGGGCCGTCCGTCGGCGTCGTAACGGGTCGCGCAGGCGCTCATGCCCAGAACGACGCCAATGAAAATGCCCAGCCGGATCGCGCGTCGCATGTAGTTACCGAAAAGTTAACGTCTGTTTCCGAACGTAAGCCGGGATTTTCGGTTGCAGGCAAGACCGCTCGCCCGCCGAGCGAGAGATCAGGCCCCTCGCTCCCCTTCCCCGTCATCCTCGGGCTTGACCCGAGGATCAGACGCGGATCGGGCTGTGCGCCTCCGGTGAGGCAATGCGGCGGAATCTCCGCCCCTCGGGTCAAGCCCGAGGGTGACGGCGCTTTATGTCGTGTCCCACGCAGAAGCGGCCCCCGGATGTTTCCGGGGGCCGCTCTGTTACGCGACTGTTCTGGTTGGCCTAGGCGCACCTCGCGGAG
>QFQU01000015.1 GCA_003248965.1 Brevundimonas sp.
AGATCGGCTCCCCGGCGGCTTCGGATCAACAGGAGACTGACATGCAGACCATGGTGTTCACGGGCCGCCTCGCGGCCGACCCCCAGATCAGCGACGACTTCGGCAAGGCGGTCTTCCGTCTGCTCGAACAGCGCGGGACCGACAACGCCGGCAAGCCCCGGCTCGTCGGCGTCAACTGCGTCAGCTGGTCGAAGGGCCTGAACGAGAAGGTCATCGCGCGCGGACTGGCGCAAGGGTGCGAGGCCGTCGTGATCGGTGCCTTCATCGACACCGCCTACACCGCACGCGACGGGTCGGAGCGGACCGCCAAGGAGCTGGTGATCAACCGGCTCACCGTCCTCGACTGGGCGGAAGACCGCCAGGCCGATGCGAGCGCCGACGCGGCTGACGACCGCGCCGCCGCCTGATCCCCCACAATCCCGATTTTCATTTCAAGGAGACTGACCATGCAAACCCTGACCCTCGAAGGCTATCTGGCCGCAGACCCGTCCATCCTGTCGGCGCAAGGCTCCGGCAAGAAACGCGCGAGCTTCCGCGTCGTGGAAACCACCCGCTTCCGGCGCGCCAACGGCGAACCCGGCGAGCGGACCACCGGCTTCAACTGCATCTGCTTCAACGAGGCGACGGCTGAGAACTACATCCAGCCCTACGCCCGCAAGGGCAGCCGCGTCGTGATCCAGGGCCATGTCGAAAACGACACCTGGACCGGCAAGGACGGCGTGGAGCACTACGACCTTCGCCTTGTCGTCAGCGACATCCGGTTGAAGAACCGGCGGGTCGCCGGCGAACCGTCCGAAGACCGGTCCGGCGTCGCTGACCGGGGCGTCGAGGCAGGCGGCGGCTACGATCTCAACGACGACATCCCGTTCTGATCCGAACGGGAGATCTGAAGGGCCCGGGGCGCAGCGCCCCGGGCCCTTCTTCGTGCTTGAAGCTCGAAGGCCGGAGGAAGGGCGAGGTCGGGCGAGCCATCGGGGCTCGACGAAGGAGATCGCCATGTCCGCCTGGACCCAAGACCGTATCAAACTGCTGAAACGCCTGTGGCCCGAAGGGCTGAGCGCAGAGACCATCGCCCGAGAGCTGGGCGGCGGCCTCACCCGCAACGCCGTCCTCGGCAAGGTCGCGCGCCTTGGGCTGTCGGAGGCGCGCACAGACGCCCGGCCTCGGCGTGAGGGGGCGCATCGAGACACGCCCGAGCCGCCGCCCGCTGGCGTCGCGACCATCCTGTCTGTTCGCCGGACGGATTGCCGTTGGCCGTATGGCGAACCGGGTGACGCCGCCTTCAGCCTCTGCGGTCGTCCGTCTGAACGCGGCGCTTTCTGCGCCGCCCATGCGGCGATCGCCTACCGGCCCGCACCGTTGTCGGTGGAGGGTCTGATGCGCCTCGCGGGCGTGGCTCATTGAGCCTGGCCCGCTCGCCTGGGGATGCGCCGCCGGCCCGCCGGCGTCGAGGGACGAGAAGATCGATGCCCTCTCGTCCGTATCGGCGCGACGGCGCCGAATGGGGTCGTCGTCGCGAAGGGCGACAACGACTTGCCCCCACACAACGCCCTCCGATTTTGTCAGATCACCCCGGAAGTCAACGGCTACGCCGTTCCCCTCCGAAGACCGCAAGCGGCGGTCTCCTCCGGTGACTGCCGGGGTCCCCGATCTGGCCAAAACCGGGGTCGTTGCGCTTGGGGCGCTTCGACATTCTCTTCTTCAAAAGGAATGGTTCGATGACCTGCTTCAACACCCCCTTCTCCGCTTCCTCGAAGTCCGACTCCGCCTTCGACGACCTGACCGCGTCCCTGGGGGATGCGCGTCCGCACCCCACCGAGCAGGCCCTGATCCAGCTCGGGCGCGCCCTGATGACCGAGCTGGTGGACGTGATCTCCGACACCGCTTTGGAGGACTATCAGACGATCCTGGGAGAAGCCCTGATCGGCGCCTTCCATTCGGCGGCCGGACGCATCGAGCGTGACGCGGACCGGGCCCGGGATGCGATGCGCGCCCTGGATCGGGATTTCGACGGATCGGAAGCCGCCGACGTCGAACTTCAGGACGCTACGGCGAAGGCGAGAGCCGGAGATGCTGCGACGCAGGCCTGCGAGCTGATCCGGGATGCGGCGTCCGAGACCTGGACCATCGCGACCGGAGAGGTCTGGACCGCCTGGCGGGGAAGCCGGCGAGGCACCCATCTGACGGCGGCCCAGCTGGAGGCGAAACAGGCGATCCGGGCGATCCGGAATCGTAGGTCCGGAGAGGCCGATCCGGGCGGTCCGGTGATCGCCTTCCGGGGCGCGCCGACGGCGGACACGGCCGAGGACGCCGGGCGGATCTTCGACGCCCTGAATTGGGCGAAGGCGGAGTGGCCGGACATGGCGCTCGCGACGACCGGAGCGAAGGGATCCGAAAAGCTGGCGATCAAATGGGCCCAGCAGAAAGGGGTGAAGCTGATCCTCGCCCGGGCGGATTTCGACCGGAACGGAAAGGCGGCTCCCTTCAGGGCGAACGACGAGTTGATCGCTCTTGAGCCGGAGGTCTGCCTCACCCTGGTCCATTCACTGGCCGGGGTGCGGGAGGATCAGCGGCCGTTCGGACCGGCGCTCAACCTGGGCCAGAAAGCGATGGAGAACGGGCTGCGGCACGTGCCCATCAAGGCCCGGGCCGCCTGAGACATCACGACCGGGATCAACGACCCGCTCGGCTTCGGCCGGGCGGGTTTTTCTTTGTCGACCGGGGGATTTCCGTCGGTCTTGCCGGATGTTGATCGGTCGTGTTTCGTGTTGGTGAAGGTAGGCGGGAATCGTCAGATTGGGGGCTTAGGGCAAGATAAAAGAGGGGTTTTGGCCTTCTGTTTTTCTCAGCCCCGGCAGACACTTGTGACGATTGCGGAGAGGGTCGTCGACTTGCGCTGAGTTGAGGCCTGATTCCGCGCCGACGACAGGCCGGAGCGCCGATCATGCAGGTCCGAACCGCCATAGAGGTGCGCCTCGCCCAAGCGTCGAAGGACGACGTCTCGACCCTGAAGGTGCGGCTTCCGCAGCGGCTGAAGTCGGACAAGACCAGCGTCCGGATCGCCATGTTCCAGAGGCTCGCGGCCTCTCGTCTGTTCGCCTACGGGGACCGCGCCGGGTGTCTCCGCGCGGCCCAGAACCGCTCGGGTCGTCCCTTCCGTCTGGACGTCCGGCAGCGGGTCACGGTCAAGGCGCTGGTGTCGCGACACATGGGAAAAGGCTTCGCCAGGGGCGCGGCGCTCGCCGCCCACATCGCCTATCTCGCCCGCATGGGCGCGGGCGAGGACGGCGAGCGGGCCGCCTTCTTCGGACCGGTGCGTGAGGGGATAGATGCGGCCGACGCCACGGAGGGCTGGGCGAAGGACAGGCATCATTTCCGCTTCATAATTTCACCTGAACACGGCGATCGGATTTCGGATCTACAGGGCTTCACCAGGGAGGTCATGTCGCGGGTCGCCGACGACCTCGGGGAGCCGGGTCTGAACTGGATCGCCGTCTGCCATTTCGACACCGACCAGCCGCACGCCCATGTGCTGGTCCGGGGGCGACGAAGCGATGGCCGGGACCTCGTGATCCCGCGCGACTACATCGGCTACGGCTTCCGCGCCCGGGCGCAGGAAGTCGCGCAGGAGCGGCTCGGGGACCTCAGCCGCCAGGACGCCGAACGGCGGGTCTGGCGGGAGACAGAGGCGGACCGCTTCACCGCCTTCGATCGGCGCCTGATCGCGGCCGCGGACGCCGACCGGTGTGTCAATGACGGGATCGGCGGAACGGATGCGTGGACCGCGCTTACCCGGGGGCGGTTGCGCCACCTCGAGCGTCTCGGGCTCGCCGTGCGGTCCGGCAGACGGTTTCAACTCTCCACCGACCTCGAGGCGAAGCTTCGTCGTCTCCAGCTTTCGAAGGACGTCATCCGGACCCTGAACCAAAGACGGCTCGAGGGCGCGCGTTCGACCGAACAACTCGGCAAGGCGCCGGTCCGTGGCAAGGTCGTCAAGACCGGCTTCCATGACGAGCTGGGCGGATCCGCCTATGTGGTGGTGCGCGCCGCTGACGGCTCCGAACACTACGGGCGGCTCGGCGTCGGCAAGGCGGCGCCGGCCATGGGCAAGACCGTCACCCTCTCTCTCGATGCGCGCGGTTTCGCGCAGGTTCTCACCGGCAAGCAGCTCGGGCAGGATCTGGGTCGATGAGCCGGGTCAGGCGACCCCGCGCACGGTCATCTCGCAGGTGAACGCCGACAGGATTTCGCTAATGTTCGCCGCATCGATCTCCGGAGGCACGACGACGTCCAGGGCCAGCTGACCGGCTTCCCGCTCATGCCCCTCGATACCAATGGCCACCCCGGGGACGAGGGCTTCCAGCCGGGCCCTGGCGGCGATGATCATGGCGTCCAGCCGCAGGCGCGGGAGATAGACCTTGCCGACCGCCGTCAGCGGCAGCGCATCCATGACCCGGATCGCCTTCGGCAAGGCCGGGCGCTCGGCGGTCTCGCGCTCGGCGAAGGACATGAGGTCCTCGGTGGTCACAGCCGCGCCGGGCTTGAGCACGACATAGGCGACCGGGACTTCGCCGGCATAGGCGTCGGGTTGGCCCACCGCCGCGGCCGCCGCCACCGCGGGATGCCGCAGAAGCATGCTCTCGATCAGGGCGGGGTCGATGTTGTGGCCGCCACGAATGATCACGTCCTTGGCCCTGCCGCAGATGAAGAGCTTCCCGTCTTCGTCGAACCGGGCCAGATCCCCCGAGTTCAACGCGTCGTCGATGAACACCCCGTCCCTCTGGTCGGGGTCGAGGTAGCCGGGCGAGACCGTCGGACCTGAGACGACGAGGACGCCCGGCTCTCCGGGGGCGCAGAGATCGCCCAGGCCGCCCTCCGCGGTCCGGCGACGCAGAGCGAGGCGCGTATAGGGCAGCCTCAGCCCGACCGACCCGATCGTGGCCCTCCCTCCTGAGGGATCGATCGCGGTGGCGCCGCCGGTCTCGGTCATTCCGAGGATTTCATGCAATCGCAGGCGCGTCGCCGCCTCGAACCGATCTGCGATGACGCGGGGGGTCGCCGCCGCGCCGGTGATCGCCACCCTGACACCGCTGAGATCAGCGTCGACAGGATGGTCCAGGATCGCGCTGAGGGCGGTCGGCACCGCACCAAGGACGGTGACGCCGTGGGCTTCGGCGATGCGCCAGAAGCCCCGCACCATGGCGGGGTTCCTCAGGCCGGCGGGCGACAGCATCAGCACGGTCGCCCCGTGGGCGAAGAAGGCGAGGCTCGTGGCGATAGCCCCGCCGACGTGAAACAGCGGCATGCCGTTGGTGACCACGTCATCCGCTGAAATCCCCAGCAAGGCCCCGACGCCGAGGGCCGCCGCGAGCTGGTTGCGGTGGGTATGCGCCACGAGCTTCGGCGCGCCCGTCGTGCCGCCCGTGTGGAAATAGGCGACGATGTCCTGCGGGTCGCTCGAGGCGGCGAAGGTCAGGCCGTCGCCTCGCTGCAATGAAGAGGCGTCTGCGAGGTCGAGCGCGTTCGCCTGTCCTGCCGGCGCCGACACGCAGACAATACGGACCCCTGGCAGTCGCTCGGCGAGGCTCCGCGCCTTGGACCAGATGTCCGGCGAGATTTCCGGACCACAGGACACGAGAAGCGCCGCCCCCGAGGCCTCGATGAGATCCGCCAGATGATCCGGGCTCAGTAGCGGGTTCAGCGGCACCGCGAAGCCTGCGGTCTCAGCCGCCCAGAGAGTGACGTGGGTCTCGAAGAGTGAGGGCAGGAGGTAGGCGACGCCGACGCCCGGACCGCCGAGCGCTGCGAACAGATTGGCGGTTCGGGTGATCCCGGCCAACAAATCCGCATAGGAGAGCCGCTCCGGTCTTTCGTCACGCTCGCCGGTTCGGACCATCGCCAGGGCGGTCCGGTCGCCGTGCTCCAGAGCGGATCTCTGGAACAGCTCATAGACGGTCGGGGCGATCCGCCGCTCCAGCGGTTCGGCGCGCTCGAAGCGTTCGATATCCGCCGGCGTGACGAGACCGGAAGCGGGATGGGCTAGGTCAGGCATGGGTGTTCTCCCGGACTGCTTTTTTCGGCAGTCTAGGCGGCGACCGGAGACCGGGCTTGTATCGAACTAGTTGATGATCTGGAGGACGTCGGGCCGCCGGAGCCGTGACGGCGGATAGCCGTAGTAGGTCATGAAGGTCCGGCTCATCTGCGCGAGGTCATAGAACCCCACATCCTGGGCCACCGTCGTGAGGTCGGCTCCCGTCTGCAAGGCGGCCAGCGCGCGGCGGAACCGGCGCCAGATCAGGTAGGAGCGAACGGGCAGACCGAGCGCCCGGGCGACGCCCGGCTCGGGTGAGCTGTTGCAGGCGGCGTCGGGATCGTCGAGCCGATCCAGCGCCGCCTGCACCCAGGTCGGGTGAGCGCCGGGGTCTTCGATGCCGGCGAGAAGGCGACGACCCAGGTCTGTCGTGAGTTCGCCGAGGTCCGTGGAGTCCGCCTCCTGGATCGAACGCTGCAGATCGGTCGAAAAGGGCGCGACGGTCTCGACCGACAGCGTTTTGACCCGGTCTCCGGCCATGCGTGCGAGCCCGCGGTGAAGCGGGTGTCCCGGCTCGAGACTGAGGCTGATGAGGTCGCAGTCGATCGCCCGAAGGCCCCTCGAAAAGTTTGGCGGAATGAGCACCGCCCGTCCTCGCCAGAAGGCCCGCCCCTTGCCGTCGATCAGCGCGAAGGCCTTGTCATTGGCGGACCAGGCGATGACCGCCGCCGGCCGTCGCGTCGGGCCGCTGGTCACCGTCGGCGCGTCGATCGCCAGCAGGTGGTCGCCGAGTTGAACGCGCATGGTCAGGCGCCTCCGAGGACCGAAGGCCTGAGCCTAGGCCTGACGATCCCCCTGGCCAAGAGAGATCGGCGTCAAGCCGCTTCCGGGAAGACCTTTTCGACGGACAGACTGCCCTCTGGAAGGGCGCGAAGCAGTTCGACCTCGGGCTTGCGGAGATCCAGCCAGTCGAGGGCGGCTTCCGGCCTCAACAGCACGATCTGGCGATCATGGTAGGGGGCGATGTCCGGTCCCGGCTCCGTGGTCAGCATGGCGAAGGCGCCGTCTCGAACCAGACCGGCGACCCAGAAGATCGGCGCCTCGGCCATCGTGAACCGCCACTTGGTCTTGCGCTTCTGACCGGGCTCGGCGTCGGTGAATTCGAAGAAGCCGTCGGCGGGGATCAGGCACCTGGTCACGCCGTCGAAGGATCGACCGTCAGATCGGAAGTTGAACACGGGTCTTCCCTGCGGCGACTTCCAGGCCCATGGCGACACGATCAGTTGCGCGCCGTCGGGACCGCGGGTGATGATCGGAGCCCGGTCGCCGATACGGATCGAGGCCATCGGTCCGAAGTTGGGCATGCCGCCGGGGAAGACGAGACGGTCTCCCGTGCGGTTGAAGGTCTCGATCACTTCGTCGAACGGCAGGATGAGCTGATACTCGTTGCACATGCGGACCTCCCTCTACCGGCTCCATTGATCGCCGAGTTCACCAAAAAAGCCAGCGACCACCGTCGCTGGCGGCCCTGACCGGCGGTCCACAGGTCGCCCGGCGAAGGGGATAAGGGATGAGCGAAGGTTGACTCTTTCCTCCATACAGAACCAGAACATTACAAGAACATTTATCAGCCTTGGGAACAGGAGGCTTCTCATGCATGCCCGCCTTCCTGCCGGGCTCGACAGACTGCGCGATCAAATCCGCACCCTTGAGCAGGGCGGCCGGAGCGCCACGGCTGTGTTGCCCTTCGGGGTGACGCACCTCGATCGTCATCTCCCCGGCGGCGGCCTTTCTCTGGGCGCTGTCCATGAGGTCGCAGGCGGAGGCGAGGAAGCCGTGGACGGCGCTGCGGCCGCCCTGTTCGCGGCAGGGATCGCCGCCCGGCGACCCGGTCAGGTGTTGTGGTGCGTGACCCGCCCCGACCTCTTCGCCCCGGCCCTGCGCCAGGCCGGGCTGGGGCCGGACCGGGTGATCTATGTCGAGGCCGGGGACGAGCCGTCCCTCCTCGCCTGCTTCGAGGAAGGCCTTCGCCATCCGGGGCTGGCCGCCGTCGTGGCCGAAACCGCCCGCCTGAGCCTCGTCGCTTCCCGACGGCTGCAACTGGCCGCCGAAGGCTCGGGCGGCCTGGGTCTGGCGGTCCGGCGATGGCGACGCGCTTCCGACGCCGCCGACTTCGGTCAGCACACCGCCTCCGCCACCCGATGGCGCATCAGCCCGGCCCCGTCATCTCCCTTGCCCGTGCCGGGCGTGGGGCGGGCGCGCTGGTTCGTCGAACTCATCCGTTGTCGCGGCGCCGAGGCCGCGGATTTCACCCTGGAAGCCTGTGATGAGACGGGTCGTCTCGCTCTACCTGCCGAACTGGCCCGTCGATCGTCTGCGACGCGGACTGGCGGACGCCGCGCCGTCGCCTGAGCTTCCCCTGGTCCTCGCGGGTCGCTCCGGGCGGCGCCGGATCGTGCTCGCCGCCAACACGGCGGCCCGGACCCAGGGCGCGCGCGTCGGCATGGCGGCGACCCAGGCCCAGGCCCTGATCCCCGGCCTCGACGTTCGGATGGCTGATCCGGCGGGCGACGAGGCTGCGCTCGACCGTCTCGCCGTCTGGGCCATGCGCCGGTACGCGCCGGTTTGCCAGCCCGATCCGCCGGACGGCCTGGCCATCGACGCGACCGGGGCCGCCCACCTGAAGGGCGGAGAGGCCGCCATGCTGGCGGACATGATCCGACGCCTGGGTGAGGAAGGCATCGAAGCCGACGCCGCCATCGGTCCGACCTATGGCTCCGCCCATGCCGTGGTCCGCTTCCGACGGTCCCATCGGATGATTGCGCCCGACACCGTCGACGCCGCCATCGGAGCGCTGCCGCTCGCAGCCCTGCGGCTTCCGGAGGCCTTGATCGCCCATCTGAACCGGATGGGCTTCGACCGGATCGCCGACGTCGCACATCGGCCTCGGGCGCCTCTCACGCTGCGGTTCGGTCATGACCTGGGCCGTCGCATCGACCAGGCCTACGGCCGTTTGGACGAGCCGCTCGTCCCCGTCGAGGCGCCAGAGATCCCGACGGCGTCGCGGGTGTTCGGAGAGCCGATCGGCGCGCCGGAAACCCTCGAGCGGCATGTCACGGCGCTCACCTCGGAACTGTGCGCGGCATTGGAGACCTTGGGTCTGGGAGCCAGACGGCTGGACTGGTTGTGCATCCGTGTCGACAACCGGGTCGAGGCGCAGAGGCTGGGCCTGGCCCGGCCGACGCGGGACGCGGCCCGGCTGTCGCGTCTGCTGACCGACCGGATCGAGAAGATTGATCCCGGGTTCGGCATCGAGCGCATGACCCTGTCCGCAATCCAGGCCGAACCCCTCCACTGGCGGCCAGGCGAGAGCGCCCTGGGCGAGGCGGAGGCGCCGGACCTGTCGGATCTCGTGGATGTGCTTTCCAACCGCATCGGCGCCCAGCGCCTGTATCGGCTGGTGCCGATCGAGAGCGACGTCCCCGAACGCTCCGTCGGCAAGGTTCCGCCTCTGTCCGCTTCGCCGGTTCTGGACTGGACGCCGGACTGGCCGCGTCCCGCGCGTCTGCTGAAGCGGCCCGAGCCCGTGGAGACCATGGCCCTTCTGCCCGACAATCCGCCGACCCACTTCACCTGGCGGGGCGTGCGGCGTCGGGTGGTCCGCGCGGACGGCCCTGAAAGAATCTTCGGAGAATGGCGACGGCGAGACGCCGAGGTCTGGGCGGTCCGTGACTACTTTCAGGTCGAGGACGAGGCCGGTCGGCGGTTCTGGCTGTTCCGGGCGGGAAACGGCGAAGATCAACGGACCGGATCGCACGCCTGGTTCATCCACGGGCTGTTCGGATGATCGCGTCCCGACCCCCGCGCTATGTCGAGCTCCAGTGCGCGTCCCACTTCTCCTTCCTGAGGGGCGCCAGCTCCTGCGAGGAACTGTTCTCGCAGGCGGCCGTGTGCGGGCTGGAGGCTCTGGCCGTGACGGACCGCAACAGCCTGGCGGGTCTTGTCCGGGCCCATGTGGCGGCCAGGGTGACGGGCGTTCGCCTGATCGTGGGCTGCCGTCTGGTGCTGGAGGATGGCGCGGAGGTGCTGGTCTATCCGCAGGACCGTTCGGCCTATTCGCGCCTCTGCCGGCTCCTCACCCTGGGCAAACGGCGCGGGGGCAAGGGCGCCTGCCGGCTCGGCTGGGACGACCTCGCCGCCCACGCCGAAGGGCTGGTCGCGGTCCTGATCCCCGAGCGGGCGGATGCAGGGTTGAGACGGCGTCTGGGCTTGATGGCGGGAATATTCGGTCGTGAGGCCCATCTGGCTCTGACCCTGTTCCGGCGTCCTCGTGACCAGTTGCGGCTGCACCAGCTCTCGGAGATGGCGGCCGAGGCGGGGGTCTCGACCGTGGTCACCAACGATATCCTGTTCCATCACCCGGACAGGCGCATCCTGCAGGACGTGGTCACCTGCATCCGGGAAGGCTGCACCATCGACGACGTGGGCTTTCGCCGGAGCCGAACGGCCGACCGGCATCTGAAGCCGGTCGAGGAAATGCACCGGCTGTTCGCCCGCTATCCCGAAGCCCTCGCCCGGACAGTGGCGATCGCTGACCGTTGCCGGTTCAGCCTGGACGAGCTGGCCTACCAGTATCCTCGCGAGGCGGCCGAGGGGCAGACGCCGCAGGAGGCGCTGGAGGCCCTGACCTGGGAGGGCGCGGCGAACCGCTATCCCGAAGGACTGCCGGACAAGGTGCGCGCCGCCCTGAAGCACGAGCTCGGGCTGATCGAGGCCCTGGGCTATGCGCCCTACTTCCTGACGGTCCACTCCATCGTCCGCTTCGCCCGCAGCCGGGACATCCTTTGTCAGGGCCGGGGATCAGCCGCGAACTCGGCGGTCTGTTTCGTGCTCGGCGTCACCTCGATCGATCCCGGCCGAAACGATCTGCTGTTCGAGCGCTTCGTCAGCCAGGAGCGGAAGGAGCCGCCGGACATCGATGTCGACTTCGAGCACGAGCGCCGGGAGGAGGTGATCCAGTGGATCTATGACACCTACGGGCGGGATAGGTCAGCGCTTTGCGCCACGGTGATCCGCTACCGGTCGCGCGGCGCCCTGCGCGACGTGGGCAAGGCGCTGGGCCTGTCCGAGGACCTGGTCAAGAGCCTGTCGTCGCAGGTGTGGAGCTACTCCAGCGAAGGCGTGGAGGACAGGCACGCCGAGGAGCTCAATCTGAACCTCGGGGACCGCCGTCTGAGGTTGGCGCTGGACCTCTCACGCCAGCTGATCGGATTTCCGCGCCACCTCTCCCAGCACCCCGGCGGCTTCGTCCTGACCGACGATCGCCTGGACGACCTCGTGCCCATCGAGCCGGCGGCGATGAAGGATCGTCAGGTCATCGAATGGGACAAGGACGACATCGACGCCCTGAAGTTCATGAAGGTCGATGTCCTGGCCCTGGGCATGCTCAGCTGCATGCGGCGCGGACTCGACCTGTTGCGCGAGCACAAGGCCATGGACCTGGACCTTGCCTCGATCCCGGCCGAGGACCCCAGGACCTACGCCATGATCCGGAAGGCCGACACGCTCGGGGTCTTCCAGATCGAAAGCCGTGCGCAGATGGCCATGCTGCCGCGCATCAAGCCGCGCACCTTCTATGACCTGGTGATCGAGGTCGCCATCGTGCGACCGGGGCCCATTCAGGGCGACATGGTCCATCCCTACCTGCGGCGCCGCGAGGGGAAGGAGCCGGTCGTCTTTCCCAAGCCGGAACTGGAGAAGGTTCTGGGCAAGACGCTCGGGGTGCCCCTGTTCCAGGAGCAGGCGATGCGGGTGGCCATCGAATGCGCGGGCTTCACGGCCTCGGAGGCGGATCAGCTGCGCCGGGCCATGGCCACCTTCAAGTTCACGGGCGGGGTCAGCCACTTCAAGGACAAGCTGGTCGGGGGCATGGTCGAGCGGGGCTATACGGCCGAGTTCGCGGAGAAGACCTTCAGCCAGCTGGAAGGGTTCGGATCCTACGGCTTTCCGGAGAGCCATGCCGCCTCCTTCGCCCTGATCGCCTATGCGTCGTCCTGGCTCAAATGCCATCACCCGGACGTCTTCTGCGCCGCCCTGCTCAATGCCCAGCCCATGGGGTTCTACGCCCCGGCCCAGATCGTGCGGGACGCGCGCGAGCACGGGGTCGAGGTGCGGCCGGTCTGCGTCAACGCCTCGCGGTGGGACTGCACCCTCGAGCCGACGGCGCGGGAGGATCGGTTCGCGGTGCGGCTGGGGTTGCGCATGGTGCGGGGCCTGGCCAACGGCGACGCGGCCCGCCTGGTGACGAACCGGGGGGATCGGCCCTTCGCCGGCATTGACGATCTGTGGCGGCGGGCCATGACGCCGGTCGGAGCCCTGACGCGACTGGCCGAGGCCGACGCCTTTCTGGAGGGGCTCCGCCTGTCCCGCCGCGACGCTCTTTGGTCGATCAAGGCGCTCCGTGACGATCCCCTGCCGCTGTTCGCGGCGGCCTCGGCGGAGGCCGGCGAGCGCGTGCCGGAGGTGGACGAGCCGGATGCGGCCCTGCCGGCCATGCCGGAAGGACAAGAGGTCGTTGAGGACTACACCCATGTCGGCGTGACCCTGCGCGACCATCCGCTGGCCTTCCTGCGCGGCGAGCTCCAGAGCCGTCAGGTGATGACCTGCGCCGACGGAACGGCCATGCGCGACCGCCGCCTGACCCGGGTCGCCGGCCTCGTCCTCGTCCGCCAGAAGCCGGGCTCGGCCAAGGGGGTGATGTTCATCACCATCGAGGACGAAACCGGCGTCGCCAATCTGGTGATCTGGCCCAGCCTCTACGAGCAGCAGCGGCGGGTGGTGCTGGGCACCAGCCTGCTGGTGGTCGACGGCAAGGTGCAGCGCGAGGGCGAGGTCGTGCACATCGTCGCCCAGCGACTGCACGATGGATCGGACCTGCTGGCCTCTCTCGGGCGGCGAGGCGAGTTCCGGCTGCCGCATGGGCGGGGCGACGAGGTCTATCACGGCAGTGCGCCGGACGCGCGGACGCCGAAGGCCCGGGACATCTACATTCCCGACCTGTCGCTCGAGGGCATCCGGGTCAGGACGCGGGATTTCCGGTAGCCGCTCAGTGCATTTCGGACCGGGGCATGGGTGGCGGAGGCTCTGTCATGTCCAGGCTGTCGATCATGATGTCGATTTCGGCGCGCACCAGATCGAGATCAGGGCCTTGGAACATCTGTTCCGCGGCTTCGCGCCAGGCTACGCGCAGCAGCTCGCGCGCCTCGTCCGCCCCCAGGTCATCCAGATAGAACAGACCGCGCTCTGTGAGCAGGCGCTGAGCCACGACGCCCGCCCGCGCGGCAATGTCCTCCCCGCCTCCCGCGTGGCGCCGCTTCGCTGTCTTCTCACGTCGACGCACGGCTAAGATCCCGCTTCCTAAGCGTGCCCGCGTACGGCCGCGTCGGCCAGTACGCGCGCACGGAAAGCCTCCGCATCGAAGCCCACGGTGTGCTCATCAATCTCGAGAAGGGGCTCAACCGCAGCGGCGGCGACCACGTCTGCATGGACGTAGTCAGCTCCCTCTGCGTCTCCCGGGAGTGTCCAGGCGCGCAAGCCTCGGTCATCGTGCAGCCTGGCCAGCGCTTCGAGCCGAAGCTGAATGACGAAAGCGAAGAGCGCCGCGTCGTCCCCTTCATCGCGCTCTTCGAGAAGCCGGAAAAGGCGGAACGCGCGCCCTTCGAAAGACCGGCGCTGATCTTGCGGTAGCTCGGCGATGGCTTCCATGGCCGCAGCGAGGAGGTCCGGCGATACGGGCGTCCTCATGGCTCGTTCCACAAAGTTGGACATAGGGTGATCCCTAATGAGCTGGGTTGGACGGTACGCGCAAGAGCCTCTCCCAACGGCGGCAAGCGCTCAAGAGGCAAGCCGCAGATCGCCCTCCTCAGTCGGCCGGATCAGCCAATCTGTCGGCCACCTCCAGGAGGTGCAGAAGCGAGGCGAAAATGTCGCCGTCCGGCTCGAGGCCGCGGACCTTGCGGTCGAAATACAAGGCGCACACCGCCTTCGGCAGATTCTGGATCTCAATAAAATCGGACTCTCCCTCCCATCTCAGGACGCCAGCGCCTTGAAGATCCGACAACACCCCGCCCAGCCGGTCGTCCCTCTCGAGGTGGGGAGCGAACTCCAAAAGCTCCGCCCAGATCGTATTCAGCGTTCCACCGTCGACCTTGAGTTCGCCTCGTAATCCCTGGCAGACGATGGCGAGGAGGACGTAGGCGGTGTCGGGCGCCTCTCGGTCCAGCTCATCGATCGCAGCTGTGAGGACGACATCGTCGCGGCATAGGAGACGGGTGACCCGAGCGACAACCTCGTGCTCGCTCATCTCGATGAACCCGAGAGCGTCGCAGGGCTCGATGATCGTGCATCGCTTGTAGTTCTTGAACTCTGACAGCAGCGAGCGGACCTTCTTGCGGTGGTGGATCTCGTCCACACACAGGATGAGGTAGTAGTCCTCGATCTGGGCGTTCTCGACGGCCGCGCTGTATTGCGCCTTGGCGATCATCGGCAGTGCGAGCGTACCCTTTTCCCACTTGTCGAATTCGTCGTTGCTCTTGATCTGCAGCGCAGCCCGGCGATCGACCTCGTCTCGATCCTGGTATTTTAGCAGGACATCGACTCCGTCATCGCGGATGCTCTGCATGTCGTGCGCATCCTGCCGATAGGCGGCGTAAACATCGAGCATCGCTTTCAGGTGAGACTTGAAGATCGGGCAGAGGTCCCGGTCGTGCCGAAGCGCCTTGAACCGCGCAGTGTCCTTTGGCGTGACCCGTCGGCCCTTCAGAAGCTCCGCCAGCATCTCGCCGGGAGTTAGTTCGTGAGAGATCAGCATCCGGTGTGTTCAGGTCCTATCAATCAAGACTGATCGACGACGAAACGCCGCTCGGGGCGCTCAAGAGGAATTTCATGTGGTTTGGAGATAGCCTGGGCCAAACCCGCGAAGGCTGTCGGCGACAATCATCGGCAGCCACTCGAGATGATCGCCATCCAGCTCTCCATAAGCCCATGACCCGACAAACCCCGGGATCGGTCGGCTGAGGAACAAGGCGATCAGGTCGAAGTCCACCAGCGCCACCGGATCGAGGATTGTGCGCCAGTGATAGGTATTTTCCCGCGCGATCCGTAGACCTCGCCGCCGCCAACTCATCACCGTCGCGAAATCCTCAAAGCGACTGTCACCCAGGCCCGAGGCTTCGTCACGAGGCGCAAGGAGATCGAGGTAGAGGCCGAGCGGCAGGCCGTTCGCGAGGGGGATGCTGCCTTGGGGCCGCAAACGCTTGATGAGGGTTGAGGCCTCGGCGTCGTCCTGATGCGCGAGCGCCTGGGCCTGGACGACGGACAGCCATTGAAGCGGAGCGTAATACTGCGTTCCCTTGATGCGTCGCTCGTCAGGGTTTCTCGGCTCGTCGAGGCGAGCCGCCACGTCGATGATCGTCCGCGCCAACGGATCGTCCGCGACACGATGGGCGCCGGCCAAGCCGAAATAGACCAGCCCCTGCGCGCTCGTTTGCTTCAGGAGCAGCTCGCCTGCCTGTGCCAGGCTCGCTCTTGCTGTCTCCATGTCCCCCTGGATCAGCGCAATGGCCGCGACCTCCTTGTGAAGACCGGCCACGACACCCGCGGGCGGCGCCAGCCGATCAGGCTGCGTCCAGGCCTTGATCCGCGCTTCGCAGAACTGGCGGCGTCGATAGAACCATTCCGGGTCGAGACCATCTCCCAGGGCCATCAGAACAGGTCTCGCAGCGTGGTCAGCGGGCTCGGCTCAACGAAAAGTGGGTTCACGAAGGTGTCGACCGGATCGAGATCTTGGAAGTCATTCCACCACTCGACCCTCTCGATCTGGTTGGACGGTATATGGACCTTCGCGGTCACCTCACCCTCGAGCTGATAGGGAAGATAGTCCCTGTAGACATGGAGATCCCGGACAGCCTCCGCTACCGAGCTGACCTCCACCGCAGGGTTCAGGCCCACAGGCACCCAGCAGTAGAAGAGCGCCCCGGGCTTCTTGCCGAAGTCGGTCGCAAACCAGAGACCCTCATCGATGGCGCTGTGTGTCGTGTTGATACCGAGATCAGCGTCCCGCTCCACAGCTCCGGCCGCGAGGGAGATGAACGGGGTATCTGGGCCGTAGTTGTCGTAGTCGTTGAGGTGACGATAGAGATTTGCGAGGTTCAGGACGCCCGCGATCTCCGTTGGGGTGATCCTGTGGCGGGCCCTCCACCAGTTGCTGAGGATCCCCATTTCCGAGGTAATCAGCTGCTGCGCTTCGGGCCAGCCGAACCCGGGACCACTCGTGATCCCTTTGACGCACCATTGGATATACATGCGCGTCTCTCCCCTCACGCCTGTCCGGAATCTCGGGCAGCGACAGGTGAAACACAAGCCGCCAGCAACCTCCGGTTCGCCCTTTTTGATCGGCGGCATGACGCTTCCGACCGCTGCGATCGGCGAGCTAAAGCCGGCAACATTCACAAGGCTGTGATATTTGTCGAAGTGCAGAACCACAGAGAAACCGCACGAAACAGCTTGGACAACCTCCTTATACTTTCCTCAGTAATATCCGGACTTTCGCCGGTTGTAGTTCATTTCCGTCAGTGCTTGCTTGATCACAGTTCTGGTTCAGACGGAAAGGAGCGCCACATGGCCGGTCTACATCTTCACGGAACTGAGGAAATGCTGCTGACCCGTAAGGAAGCTTCCACCGAGCTTCTGCGGATGGGCATCCGTCGGTCGCCATCGACGCTGGCGAAGGTGTTCTGCACGCGATCTGACGGTCCGCCCTGCACCCACCTCGGACGCACGCCCTACTATCCCAAGAGCCTGCTGCACGAGTGGGCGCGTAGCCAGCTCTCTGGCCTCAGGTCTTCATCGAGCCAACCGCGCGAGGCCGGACATTGGGGCGAGGCCGCTCACGAGGGCGCTTAGCTCCCAAGTCCATCGCAGGCTCTTCGGCCGCCCGGCGCCCCCCGCCGGGCGGCCGTCTTTCAATGGGCCGTCTGTCCCTCTTCAACCGGCCAACCCGCGAGAGAGGCCGCGACGCTCTCGCTGATCCTGTCGGCGGCCGCACGGACCGGGTCATCCGCCAGGTGGGCGTATCGACTGGTGGTGCTGACGTGGCTGTGGCCGAGCAGCTTGCCGATGAGCTGAAGCCCCTCGCCGCCGGCCAGGCCTGCGCTCGCAAAGCTGTGCCGAAGATCATGGATGCGGAGGTCTTCCATCCCGGCCCGCTTGCGGATGCCGACCCAGGCCCAGTCGAGGTTGGCGACAGGACGCTTGGGGTCCCTGCGGTCGGGGAAAACATAGATGCTCCCGTTCGCGAGCAGGCCCTCGATCAGCTTCAGAGCCGCGCTCCCTAGGCGGATCACCTTCGCCCCCGTCTTGGAATCCTCCAACCGCAACATCCCCATGGTGCGGTCGATCTCCGACCACTTAAGCCTGGCGATCTCGTTCTTGCGGGCGCCGGTCAGCGCCAGAAGGCGGATGATGTTGATGTGGCGCGGGTCGCCGCCATGCTTTTCGAGCTCCGCCAGGACGTCGCCGAGCCGAGCGAGTTCGGCCGGCGAGAGGAAGCGGTCGCGGCGATTGTCCTTGTAGCGTTTCACGCCGCGGGTGGGGTTTGTCTTCACGAACTCCCGCTCGACGGCGAAGGTGAAAATTCCGCCCAGCAGACCGACCGTGCGCGAAGCCGCATGGATGCCGCCGCGCGTGTGAGGCGTCGCCTCCCCACGAATGCGTCCAGAGCCGACGTCGACCATCAGCCGCTCGATGTCCGCTCGGCCGATATCGGTGACCTTCATCCTGCCGAGGCGAGGTTTGATATGGCGGGCGATGCGAATGCGGTCGATCCGCAGGGTCGTCGCTTTCTTCATCGTCACGCCCTCCTTCATGTAGAGGTCGCAGAGCTCCGACATCGTCAGTTCTTCGCGCCGTTCGACCTTGGTCCCCTGAGGGTCACCACCTGAGGCGACCTCGGCCAGCACTGCAGCTGCTCGCTCGCGGGCTTCCTCGGCAGTCACGACGCCATGGCGAGCGATGTGAAGGAGGCGGTCGGCGCCGCCGATCGTCCGGTATCGAACGACGTAGGTTTTTGTGTCGCTGACGGCGACACGCACCCCGAAACCCTTGAGCTGCGTGTCCCAAAGGGTGAAGCGCGCCCCTTCAGACGTCAGGGCGTCGACCAGGCGTTTTGTGATCTTTCCGGATCTCGGGTTCTGAGCCATTCGATCTCTCCTCGGGCCCACACCGGGTCCCGTTTCTGGTCCCGGTTTTGGTCACCACATGGTCACCAGCCGGGAGGATTTCGGAGGATAATCGAGAAATCAGCGGTAAAAGAACGAACCCTGAACCAGCCCACCACAAGGGTGTTTGAGCCATTTCGAGCAATCGAAAAGAACCCTAAGGTTCGAGCTCTATGTCCCAGTACAGATAGTCCAGCCAGCTCTGGTGGAGGTAGTGGGGCGGAAAGCGGCGCCCGGCCTCCTGCAACTGCCAGGCGTTGGGACGGTAGGGGTGACGGTGGATGGGCATCATCGCCTGCTGGGGCGTGCGGCCGCCCTTTCTCAGATTGCAGGGGCCGCAGGCCGCGACGATGTTCTCCCAGGTCGTGCGGCCGCCGTGCGAGCGCGGGACGACGTGATCGAAGGTCAGTTCGGTCGATTCCCCGCAATACTGGCAGACGAAGCCGTCGCGCAGAAAGACGTTGAAGCGGGTGAAGGCGGGCGAACGATCCTGATCGACATAGCTTTTCAGCGCGATCACGCTGGGCAGCTGCATCTCCATGGAGGGGGAGCGCACGACCTTGTCGTAGAGCGACACCACGTCCACGCGGTCCTGGTAGACCGCCTTGACCGCCTCCTCCCAAGGCCACAGCGACAGGGGATAGTAGGACAGCGGCCGGAAGTCGGCGTTCAGGACAAGGGCGGGATAGCCGGACGGCGGCCGGTGAAGGACCTGCATCAGGCCCTCCTTCCTGCGACGGAGGATGCCAAGGCGACAGGATTGAAGACGCGTCTCCTTCCCTAGTCCGATGGCTCAGCCTACGCCCGATTCGAAGACGCCGCCATGACGAACAGGCGACGGATCGCGCTCAATTGCGCTCGGGAAAGCCCGGCAGGCTCCAGCCCCAGCGCAGGGCGCCGGCCCGCACCAGGAACCCCGTCAGGGCCGCGACCGCCGCTGCGGGCCATACGGGCGTCTCGATCACTCTCAGCCCCATGTAGAATGTCGCCGCCACGATGGCGGCCGAGACGTTGATCTCTCGCCGCAGCAGGATCGACGGCTGACCCGCCAGGGTGTCGCGCACAACCCCGCCGAAACAGGCGGTCAGCGTGCCCATGACGATGCAGATCAGGGGGGTCGCGCCCGCCGCCTCGGCCTTGGCGGCGCCCATGACGCCATAGGCGGCCAGACCCACCGCATCCAGCCACAGCAGGGCGCGGAACCGCCAGTCGCGCTGACCCACCAGCCAGATGGCCACCGCCGCCAGCAGACAGATGGCCACGTAGCGCCAGTCCTGCACCCAGAAGACCGGCAGGCCCAGCAACAGGTCGCGCAACGTGCCCCCGCCGACCCCCGTGATGGCGCCGAAGAAGGCGAAGGTGACGACGTCGTGCTTCTGGCGCGCGGCGGCCAGGGCGCCGGTGGCGGCGAACACGCCCACGCCCGCGAAATCCAGCGCGGCCAGCACGGTTTCGGGATTGCGCAGCGGCTCGGTCAAGGTCGGATCGATCGGGGTCAAGGGCAGGCGGCCTCCAGCGCGACCTCTCCGCGCCGAACCGCCCCATACCATCCCCAGAGCAGATGCGCCGCAACCCCGCGATGGGGCCGCCAGATTTCAGCGCGGGCATAGGCCTGTTTCTCGTTTGGCCGCGCCTCGGTCCGGTCGGCCCAGCGCATCGCCTCCTGCAGGGCTACATCGCCGCCGGGAAAGACGTTCAGCCGCCCCTCGCAGAACATCAGATAGGTCTCGGCCGTCCATTTGCCGACGCCCTTGATGGCGGTCAGGGCGGCGACGGCCGCCTCGTCCGACAGGGTCTGCATATGCTCCAGGTCGATGCGCCCCTCGACCTGGGCCAGGGCGATCTCCCGGCCGTAGCGCGCCTTTTGCCCCGACAGGCCGAAGGTGCGCAGGGTCTCGACGTCGTGGGCAAGCACCGCCTCGGGGGTGACGGCGCCCCCCAGGCCGGCCACCGTCCGCGCCCAGATCGAGGCGGCGGCGGCCACTGACACCTGCTGCTCCACGATCATGCGGAACAGCCCCTCGTAGCCGCCGGGCCGCAACCGCCATTCGAAGGCGGGCGTATGGGCGTGGGCGCGCGCCAGGGCGGGATCGGCCTGGGCCAGTGCTTCGCGCGCGGCGGCGATATCCTCGAGGGTCGGGGCGACGGGCATGAGGCGACCTTACGTCGAACCGCACGCCGGCCGAAAGTGCGGGGCGCCGTCCACGGCCGGAAACCGCTAGGATAGAGGCGATGTTCGCCACCCGCTTCGCCCCCTCCCCCACCGGCCGCCTGCACAAGGGCCACGCCTTTTCGGCCCTGACGGCCTGGTCGGCGGCGAAGGCTGCGGGCGGGCGGTTCGTGCTGCGGATCGAGGACATCGACGCGACGCGCTGCCGGCCCGAATACGAGACCGCCATACTGGAGGACCTGACCTGGCTGGGGCTGGACTGGGAAACGCCGGTGCGGCGCCAGTCCGATCATCTGGACGACTACGCCGCCGTTATCGAGAATCTGAGGGGGCGGGGCCTGCTCTACCGCTGTTTTCGCACCCGCAAGGCCATTCTGGACAGTCTGGGCGACGCCCCGCACGGGGCCATGGAGGCGGCGCGGCCCGGCCCGCACGATCCGGAGGAAGAGGCCGAACTGTTGCAGCGAGGGCTTCCGTTCGCCTGGCGACTGTCGCTGGAGCGGGCGCGCCAGGCGCTGGGCGAGGCGACCTGGAACGGGCTGAGCTTCATCGAGGAAGGCCAGGGGCCGGACGGGGAAACCGGCCGGATCGCGGTCCGGCCCGACGCCGCGGGCGACGTGGTGCTGGCGCGCAAGGATGCGGGCGTCGCCTATCATCTGGCGGTGACGCACGACGACGCCCTGCAGGGGATCGACCACGTCGTCCGGGGCCAGGACCTGTTCGAGGCGACCCATGTGCAGCGCCTGATTCAGACCCTCATGGGCTGGCCCGCGCCCGCCTATCGGCATCACCGGCTGCTGACCGGACCCGACGGGCGGCGCTACGCCAAGCGCGACCGCTCCGTGACCCTGGCCGAACTGCGCGCCGGAGGAACGACCGCCGAGGCCTTGCGAAACGAGCTGGGCTTCAGCTCCGTCGGCTGAAGATGCGCGAGGCGCCATAGCCGGTCAGGGCCGCCAGGACCACGCACAGCACGCCGTACAGCCAGGGCCGGCGATGGGCGAACTCATAGATGTCGCGCTCCAGCCCGACCTTTTCGACCGTCAGGGTCAGATTGGAGACCGAGCGCGGTTCCCCGTCCTGAAACAGCCAGACCTCGGCGTAGTATTTGCCCGTCGGCGCCACGGTCGGCAGCTTGACCTCGGCCCGGAACAGCCCCTTGTCGACGAAGTCCACGCCGTCGGGATCGGTGTCGTAGAGGGCGGCCGCCTCCTTGAGCCGGATCACGGCGCGGCGCCAGTCCAGATAGTCGTCGCCCAGCCGACTGACCACGACGTCGCGCACCCCGTAGCGGGTGACGGTGCGGCTTTCCTCCGGCGCGTCGATGCGCAGGTGATCGACGCCCACGCCCAGGCGGCGCAGCTGGCCGAAATCGGCGATGTCGGACAGGGGCCGCGTCGAGGCGGTCATGTAGAAGCCGGGCGCCCCCTCGAACAGAACCGGCCGGCTGTTCAGCCAGACGCCCATGTTGCGTGTCTTCTTGACCAGGCGGACCGGGGCGTCGGGGCCGCGCACCACCACGACCACGTCGGCGGGCTCGGTCGTCGGATTGAAGACGGCGCCGTAAAGAACGATGGAAGCGCCCCGGAAGCTGGAATCGACCCGGACCTGGGCGTCGGTCAGGGCGGCGGCGACGCGCAGATCGCCGGTCGTGGCCTCGGAACGGTCCGGAGCGGGCGCGACGGCGGGGGGCGGGGGTGGAGGCAGGGCCTGCATCAGTCGCCCACCCCCGGCGCTAGCATGAAGATGTCGCCGGGACGCACGAACAGCTCCAGCCCCATCTGGACGCCGACCAGCAGCACGATCAGCCCCAGGGCGGCGCGCAGTTCCTCGGCCCGGAAGCGGCCGGCGAACCGTGCGCCGATCTGGGCCCCGACCACCCCGCCCAGCAGCAGGATGGTCGACAGGACCACGTCGACCGTCTGGTTTCGTCCGGCCTGAAGGACGGTGGTGATGGCGGTGGTGATGATGATCTGGAACAGGCTGGTTCCCACCACCGCCCCCGCCCGCATCCGCAGGACGTACAGCATGGCCGGCACCAGGATGAAGCCGCCGCCCACCCCCATGATGGCCGACAGGACCCCGGCGAAGACGCCCAGGCCGAACGGCGGCAGGGCGCTGATATAGAGGCCCGACTTGGGGAATTTCATCTTCAGCGGCAGGCCGTAGAGCCACAGCGGGCGGCGTCGCTCCTTGCGCGGGGTCGGCGCGCCTCGGCGGCGACGCAGGATCTCGCTGAGGCTTTCGTTCAGCATCAGGGCGCCGATGGCCCCCAGAAAGACCAGATACGAAAGGGCGATGACCAGGTCCGCCTGGCCCAGAAGGCGCAGGTAGCGGAACAGTTCGACCCCCATCAGGGCGCCGGCCGCGCCGCCGACGGCCATGACCACGCCCATCTTGAAATCCACCGCCCCCTGACCGGCGTAGCGGATCACGCCCGAGGTGGAGGAGGCGACGACGTGGCTGGCCTGGCTGGCCACGGCCACGGTCGGGGGAATGCCCAGGAAGACCAGGATCGGCGCCATCAGGAAGCCGCCGCCGATGCCGAACAGGCCGGACACGAATCCGACCACCGCGCCCAGGATCACCAGGGTCGGCCAGTTCACCGAAACCTCGGCGATCGGCAGATAGATATCCAAAGCGCGCGCCTTGGCTGGAACGGAACGACAGGCGCCGGACGGCGACGATGAGCGGTCTTAGCGGGCCGGGCGATCCTTCGCCACCCGGTCCGGCAAGCGGATCAGCCGGCCGCCGTCGCGGCCGAGCGGTTCTGGGCCACGAAGGCGTCGGCGGCGGTTCGCGCCGCGCGCTGATCGACGGCGCTGGCGGTGGGACGCAGCCGGGTCACGGCGGCCTGGGCCTCGCTGTCGCCGCCGCGCGCGGCGATCATGTACCACTTCAGCGCCTCGGTCGGATTCTTGGCCACGCCGTCGGCGCCGGTCTCATAGATGCGCGCGACATTGTACTGGCTGTCGGGCAGGCCGCGTTCGGCGGCGCGCTTCAGCCAGGTCAGGGCCTCGGTCTGGTTGGTCGGTCCGCCGTCGCCTTCGAACAGCTGCATGCCGTACAGATGCATGCCGCGCGGGTCGCCGCCCTGGGCGGCGCGACGGCCCCATTGACGGCTCTCGGCCGGACTGGCGTTCAGGCCGTTGCCGCCCGAGAGATAGAGCTGACCCAGATAGGTCTGGGCCGGGGCGTAACCCAGATCGGCCGCGCGCTTCAGCAGTTCGACGCCGCTGTTGTCGCCGGATTCCAGACGACCGACAGCCTGTTCGTATTCCGACGCGCCCGGCCCGGCCAGATTCAGCGGCGGGATGGCGTCCGTCGTGACGGCCGAGGCCGCGATGGGCAGGCCGGCGGCCGGCGCCGTCGTCTTGGCGGGCTGGGCCGCCTCGCCCCATTTCGGCAGGTCGAAGCCCGGCAGGCCCGATCCGTCGGTCAGTTCGGCGTAGCCATAGACGCCGCCGGTCAGGGCCACGGCGGTGACGGAAGCGAGGAAGGCCTTCTTGACCGTCGATCCGTCGCGGGCCGCCTGCTTGTCGAGGCGTTCCTGCAACTTGGACTTTCCGCCGCGCTTGGGCTTCAGGCCGAAAGCGCCGCGCGGGGCGTCTTCGATCTGGGGCGCAGAGGCCATGGCGGCGCGCGCGGCGTCGATCGCGCCGCGCGTCGAGGCCGCGCGGCCCGAGGCGGCGGCGGCGCCCATCTGGGCCTGGATGCGGCGGGGATCGACGAAGTCGGTCTCGCCGGCGAAATCGTCTTCGTCGGCTTCGAGGACAGGGCGGTCGTCCAGCGACGCCTCGCCCGTCGAGAAGCCGGGAGAGATCGCCTCCAACGCGTCGTCGACGTCGGCGCCGCCGAAGCCGCGGAACGGCTGGATGACCGGTTCCGGATCGGAGCGGTCGTCCTGCGCAACGGGCGGCGCGACATCGGCGGCCTGGGGGTCCGACCCGAAGATGGCCGCGGGGAAGGGCGAGGCGGCCTCGACCTCGGGCGCGACCGGATCGGACGACCAGTCTTCGACGTCGAACGAATCCTCCGGGAAGGCGGCGGCGCGCCAATCGCCCTGGACCGGCGTCGAGGCGGCCTGAACCGGCGCCGTCGCCACGCGTTCGGCGAGCGCGCGCGGCGCGGGCTCGGGCGCTTCGAACGCGCCGTGGGCGGCCGACGGATCGCGGGTCTGCAGCGTGTCGCGCGCATCGGCCAGGAGGCGCGCCGTGCGTTCCTCGCTCAGACGCATGCGTTCGGCCAGTTCGCCGGACGCGCGGTCGTAACGCTGCTCGATCTTGTCGGTGCTTTCGGCCAGACGACGGCCGATGTCTTCCAGCGCCTGCTGGGAGCGGCGCTCGGATTGGGCGATCCGGTCGCTGAGGCGGTCCGAAATGCGCGTGATCTCGCCGCCCAGCTTTTCCAGCGCCAGGGCGTTGCGGTCGTCAGCGGCCGTCAGCCGTTGATCGACGCGTTCCACATGGCGGGCGAACTCCTGGTTCAGGCGCGTGGAGGCGGCGCGGACGGCGACCTCGGCCCGGTCGCTCTCGCCAGTCTCCACGGCGGTCAGACGGCCGCTCAGGTTCTGGGCGATGCGCAGCACTTCGCGGCCCATGGCCTCGATGCCCAGGACGCCCTTCTGCTCGGCGCTCTTGGCCTGTTCGCCGACCGACTGGACCGCGCGCTCGATACGGTCGATGCGGGCGCCGACTTCGGCGGCGTCCAGACGTTGGATCATCTCGGCGCGGTTGCTGTCGATCTGGCGCGACAGGCTTTCGGCCAGCTTTTCGAAGCGGACGGCGTCGCGCGCGCCCTCGGGTTCGATGCGGCCTTCGGCGGCGCGCATGCGGCGGTCCAGCTCCGCGAACGACCGCTCCAACCCGCGCAGAGCTTCGCTGGTGCGGCTCTGCGCCTCGTCCAGGCGCGCGCCGACCTGGGCCAGGACGTCGCTTCCGGCGCCGGGTCCGGCGGCCTTCTCGGCCGCCTCCATGCGATCACGCAGATCGGTGACGCTGAGACGCTGGCGCTCCTCGATGTCGTAGAGGCGGCCGGCCAAGGCGCCCAGAGAGGCCTCGACCTTGCCGAACCCTTCCTGGGTCTTGGGGCCGGTGTCGCGCTCGAAGGCGCGCAGGCGGCGATGGCCTTCGCGCAGTTCCTCGGCGATCTCGTCCAGCCGTTCGGCCTGGGCCTTGCCCTGGGCTTCCTGGCCGTCCAGGCGGCGCACCAGACCGGCGACCGCCTGGTCCACGCCCTGGATCGCCAGGGTCGAGCGACGCTCGGCCGCTTCCAGGCGCGAAGCGATCACGTCGATGGAGGCGCTGATCCGGTGCAGGCTGTCGTCGGTCTCATAGGCGTCGTCCAGCCGGCGGCTACGGCTGCGGCGATCATAGGATTCATGGCTGGCGGACCGACGCGGCAGGGTGGCGTACCCCTCGTCCTCGTCCTCCATGATCATGGAATTGAGCCACTCGCCCAGGGTCATGCCGGACCGACGCGCGAGATCCTTGGCGACCTCACGGGCCTTCGGGTCAATCCCCTTCACGCTCCACGGCGCTGCTGCGCTCACTGATTCGTCTCCCGACCCAACGCAGCCACGCTATACCGTCAATATCGAGGGTGTAAATGCGTGGTTAACCGCAATATGTAGCGGCGGTCATCCAAGCTGTGGACAGCACGTCGATACGTCCCGACTTATTCCGCCGACGTGGTTAACGACCACTTAAGTTTAACTTTCCGGAAACCCCTGGCTTGCCAGGCGCGGCGGGTTTCGCCACTGGCGTCCGATGGACCTGACCCCCACCCTGATCCTGCTGGCCGCCGCCGTGATCGCCATGGTCTTCTGCGGCTGGCGCGGCGCGCGGCCGCCCGATCCCTTCAAGGGTCCGCGCATGGCGCCCTGGCGCTTCATGATGATCGGGGCGGCGGCGGTCGCCCTGCTGCTTCTGATCCACCTGACCACCCTGTTCGGCGCCGTGCGCGCACCGTGGGTCGCGGGCGGCTAGGAACCCGATCCCCGCCGACCGGTTGATCCTGCTCATTCGAACAGGAGAGACGATCATGGCCGACGATCTGACGCCCGCCGAGGCGGAAAAGGAATTCTGGAAAAGCCTGAAGGAGTCGAACACCGGCATGCTGGGGCTGGACCGTCCCGGCTATCATCATCAGCCGATGACCGGCTTCGGCGAGGGAGATCTGGGCGCCATCTGGTTCTTCAGCCGCAACGACACCGACTTCGCCCGCGACGTGGCGGCCGGCGGTCAGGGCGGCGGCGTCGACGGCATGTTCTGCTACCAGGCCAAGGACCAGAAGGTTCAGGCCTGTTTCCACGGCGTCCTGTCCGTCGATCACGACCGGTCGCGGATCGACAAATACTGGAACCCGGTCGTCGCCGCCTGGTATCCGGACGGCAAGGACGACCCCCACCTGACGCTGATCCGCTTCGACGCCGAGGCCGGACGGGTCTGGGTGTCGGACAAGGGCGCCCTGGGCTTCGGCTACGAGGTGCTTAAGGCCAATCTCACCAAATCGACGCCCGACGTGGGCGGCGTGGCGGACGTGAGCCTTTAAGCCGCCGCGATTCCAAATAACGGAAGGGGCGGCTCCAGGTCGGCCCTTCCGTTCACCCTCCGAAGCACCAGGCCAGGACGGCCTTCTGGGCGTGGATACGGTTTTCGGCCTCGTCCCAGACCAGGGAGCGGGGACCGTCGATGACGGCGTCGGTGACTTCCTCGCCGCGGTGGGCGGGCAGGCAGTGCAGGAAGACGGCGTCTGGGGCGGCCGCCTCCATCAAGGCTTCATCGACCGTATAGGGTTCGAAGGCGGCCAGACGCGCCTCGTAATCCTGATCGCCCATGGAGACCCAGGTGTCAGTCACGACCACGTCGGCGCCCAGAACGGCCTCGCGCGGGTCCGAGGTCAGGGTCACGGACGCGCCGCCCTTTTCCAGATCACGCAGATCCGGATGGTACTCGGCCGGGCAGGCGACGTTCAGATGGAAGCCGAACTTGGGCGCCGCGTGCATGAAGCTGTGGCAGACGTTGTTGCCGTCCCCGACCCAGGCGATGGTCTTGCCGGCGACGGGGCCGACGTGTTCCTCGATCGTCTGCAGGTCGGCCAGGATCTGGCACGGGTGCGAACGGTCGGTCAGGCCATTGACCACCGGCACGGTCGAGACGCGGGCGAAGCGTTCGACGTCCTCGTGGTCGTTGGCGCGGATCATCACCGCATCGACCATGCGCGACAACACCTTGGCGGTGTCCTCGACCGGCTCCCCGCGGCCCAGCTGCATGTCGGCGGCCGTGGCGATGATGGACGAACCGCCCAGCTGGCGAATGGCCGCGTCGAAGCTGAAGCGGGTGCGGGTCGAATTCTTCTCGAAGATCATGGCCAGAACACGGTCCCTGGCCGGGGCGTCGGCGTCGGCCCGCCCCTGGGGCCAGCCCTTGCGGGCGGCCTTGCGGGCATGGGCGTCATCCAGAATGGCGCGCAGATCGGCGGCGTCGAGCCGGTAAATGTCGAGGAAGTGCCGGACCATCGTCTAGCTCCGCAGAAGTGTGATCACGCCGCCAGCTTTTCGCGGGCCGCCTGGCAGGCGCCTTCGAAGCGGGCGACGGCCTCGCGCGCCTCTTCCAGCGTCAGGTTCAAGGGCGGCAGCAGGCGCACGCAGTTGTCGCCGCCACCGGCGACCAGCAGTTGCTGCGTATCGCGCGCCAGGGCCATGAACTCGCGATTGTTCGGGACCAGCTTGACCCCGATCAGCAGGCCCTTGCCGCGCACGTCTGCGATCACGTCGGGGAATCGTTCCTGAAGGCCCGCCAGTTGCTGCTTCAGATAGCCAGCGATCTCATTGACGTTGTTCAGCGTCTCGGGCGTGTTGATCAGCGACAGGGCCTTCTGACCCACCGCCATGGCCAGCGGATTGCCGCCGAAGGTGGAGCCGTGAACGCCGACCGTCATGCCCTTGGCCGCCTTGGCCGAGGCCAGGCAGGCGCCGATGGGGAAGCCGCCGCCCAGGGCCTTGGCCACCGCCATGATATCCGGCGCCATGCCGGCCCATTCGTGCGCCCACAGCTTGCCGGTCCGGCCCATGCCGCACTGGACCTCGTCGAAGATCAGCAGCACGCCGTTGTCGTCGGCCATCTGGCGCATCCAGCGCAGGTCCTCGACCGGCGTTTCGCGGCACCCGCCCTCGCCCTGGACCGGCTCCAGGATGACGGCGGCCGTGGTCGGGTTCTCGAACGCGGCCTTCAGCGCGTCCTTGTCGCCCCACTTCAGCTGGTGGAAGCCCTGCATCGGCGGGCCGAAGCCCTCGGTGTAGCTGGGGTTGGCGGCGGCGTTGATTGCGCCATAGGTCCGGCCGTGGAAAGAACCGTCGAAGCCGTAGATGTCGATCCGCTCAGGCTGGCCGTTGGCCGAGTGATATTTGCGAGCCGTCTTCAGCGCGCATTCCACGGCTTCCGTGCCCGAGTTGGTGAAGAAGACCACGTCGGCGAAGCTGGCGTCGCACAGGGCGTCGGCCAGGGCTTCCTGTCCCGGAATGCGGAAGATGTTGGACACGTGCCACAGCTTCTCGGCCTGGTCCTTGACCGCCTGAACCAGTTCGGGGTGGGCGTGGCCCAGACCGTTGGTCGAGATGCCGGCGACGCAATCGAGGTATTCGGTCCCGTCGGTCGCCCACAGACGCGCGCCTCGGCCGCGTTCCACTTCCAGCGGCGCGCGATTGTAGACACCCATCAGATGTTCAGTGGACACGGGACCAAGACCTCCAAAAGCGAGACGGCCCCGCCGCGAGCGACGGAGCCGATATAGGGACTGGCCTTGTCGGACGAGCGGCGGCCTTAGTCAACACCGGCGCCCCGCACCCTCACGGCGCCTCGGGCGCCGCGTTCGGCGCGGCCGGAGCCTCGACCGCGGACGCGTCCTCGTCGGGCTCGGGCCGATATTCGTCCAGCTGCGCCGACAGCTTCAGCGCCAGATCGGCGACGAACAGACCGAAGCGCGCCACATCGTCGCCGTTGAAATAGGCCAGCCGGTCCTCGGTCGAATGGATGCGCTGGAACACCGGCGGGACGAATCCCTCCTTCAGGCCGTTGTCCCGGCCGCCGTTGAAGGCCAGCCACATCTGGTGGGCGCCGACCGCGTCCTGGGTTCCCAGCGAAACGACCGGCACGCCGGCGGCCGAGAAAACGCGGTCGTCGCTGGGCGGATAGTTCGGGAAGGCCACGCAGTCGAAGGCGCGTTCGGCGCACAGGCCGCGCAGGGCCGCCAGGACGAAGGCCGACTGTTCACCGTTGTTCTCGCCGTACATGACCGTCTCGCCATAGGCGGCGACGTCGGCGTTGATGACGGCGGCGATGCGGTCCTTGCCGTGGGTTTCCAGAAAGTTCTTGGCTCCGATCAGACCCAACTCCTCCTGGTCGGTGAAGACGAAGACGAAGCGGTAGGCGACGGGCTGACCCTCCAGCCCTTCCTTCAGCGCCGCGGCGGCCTGGATCAGGGCCAGGACCGAACCGGCGTTATCGACAACGCCCTGGGACAGGGCGCCGTCGCGCAGCTTCACCGCGTCGTAGTGGGCGGTCAGGACGATGTCGGCGGGCCCCTCGCCCACCGTGGTCACGACGTTGGCGCCCTCCATCGGGCCGGTGTGGTCGTTGCCGCCCTGGAAGGTCTGGATCTCGGCCTTCAGGCCAGCCTCGGTCAGCAGGTCGACGACGACCCGCGTCCGCTCGGCGTTGGTCGGCACGACGAAACGGCCGGCCGCCGCGCCCAGGTCGGCGTGGTCGCCGGACTGCACCGGCGCCTCCTGGGCCAGGGCGGGCGACGCGGCAAGCAGGACAGAGACGGCGACGAGCGAGCGGAACAGCATGGCGGACATCTCCGAAGGGTGTTTCCCCTTTGGTAACGACCCGACCCTTCGGAGGCTAGCTCTTCAGCCGCCAGCCCGAGCGGAACACCAGCCAGCAGATCGTCCCCATGGCGACCATCAGCACGGCCGAGCCGATCACGCCGACCGTCAGATTGCTCTCGGCATGGCCGATGAAGCCGTAACGGAAACCGTCGATCAGATAGAAGAAGGGGTTGAAGAGGCTGATCGACCGGAACGGCTCGGGCAGGTTGTCGACCAGATAGAAGGTGCCCGACAGGAAGGTCATCGGCATGACGACGAAGTTCTGGACCGCCGCCAGATGGTCGAACTTCTCGCTCCACAGCCCGGCGAGAACCCCCACCATGCCCATGATGAAGCTGGCCGCCAGGGCGAACCAGATCACCGCGAACAGATTGGCGATGTGCAGCGGGGCGAAGGGCAGGACGCAGATCGCCGTGACCAGGCCGACCGCCAGACCCCGCGTCGCGGCGCCCAGCGTAAAGCCCAGCGTCAGCTCCAGCGGGCTGAGCGGCGGGGTCAGGAAGTCGGTGGCCGTGCCCATGATCTTGGCCTGGATCAGGCTGGACGAGGCGTTGGCGAAGGCGTTGTTCAGCATGGCCATCATGATCAGGCCGGGCGCGACGAACAGGGCGAAGGGCGTGCCGTGCAGCGGGGGCCGGGCGTTCTGCAACGCCACCACGAAGACCAGCATATAGAGCAGGGTCGTCACCACCGGCGCGGCCACCGTCTGGGCGCCTACCTTCCAGAACCGGCGCACCTCGCGCAGATACAGGGTCTGAACCCCGATCCAGTTGATCCCCGGATAGCGCCGCGGCTGCGGCAGGCCGGCGGGGCGGGTGGCGATCAGGGCGGACGTCGGCTCGGTCATGGCCCGCCAGATGCGCTTTGGGACCTTGCTGCGCAAGGTCGGGGTGATTGGCGATTGGTGAATCGTGACCGCTGCGACGCGCGCGCCTGAACTCACGCGTCACTCATCACCGCTCACCAAACCGCCTTAACCTTAACGATGATTCAATATCTGGTTTCTGTGGACAGGATGATTCGCACATCTTGCGCCTCTTAACGGCTGGTTTACGATTAGTTGTGGGTCAAGCCTCCGGAGGGGAGGCGAAAACCTAGATGTTGAATCTTGAATCGCTGGAGGACGGCATGACCGCAGGCTGGACCGACGACCGCGTAGGCGCCCTGAAAAAGCTCTGGCTGGAAGGCCAGTCCGCGAGCCAGATCGCCAAACAACTGGGCGGCGGCGTGACCCGCAACGCCGTGATCGGCAAGGTGCACCGCCTGGGCCTGTCGGGCCGGGCCGCGCCCTCGCAGCCGGCGCGCACCGCCGCCACCTTCCGCACCGCCCGCCCGCGCCCGGCCGCCGCGACGCCGGCCCCGGCGCAGCCTTCGGCCCCGCGCCGTCTGGAAGCGGTGCAGCCCAAGCCGGTCCAGCCTGCCGCCCCGGCGCCCGCCCCGATCCCGGACCTGCCAGGCACCGCCACGGTCATGACCCTGGGCGCCCATATGTGCAAATGGCCGATCGGCGACCCGTCCTCGCGTGAGTTCAGCTTCTGCGGCCGCCGCGCCTCGGAAGGCGTCTATTGCGTCGAACACGCCCGCGTCGCCTACCAACCCCAGGTCAAGCGCGGCAAGGATGGTTCGTCCGACCTGGCCCGCAGCCTGCGGCGCTACATTTAAGAGGCGCTACCGCGCTTCGCGCTACTTGAGCGCGGCGCTTCGCGCGGGGTCTCACGATCCTGACACAGATGCTCCTTATGGAGCCGACCTCCCCCTCGCCGGCTCGCGCAAGCGGCCGGCGAGACTCCAGGGGGCGGGGCTGCGGTTCATCCGGGTTGACGCAGCCCCATCCGCCTTCGCCCGACGACGTCCTTCCGGGGCGTCCGAAGGACGAACCCGGAACCCAGGAGGCGGGCATCCGGCATTGGATGCGTTCAGCAGCGCTGCCGAGGCCCTGGCTTCCGGGTTCCTCGCTACGCTCGGCCCCGGAATGACGACCCAAAGAGATCGGGACTAATTCAACACCCGCCGTGCGCCCGGCGTATCCAGCGAAAACGCCGGAATGTCCGCCTCGAAGCTGCGGCCGTCCGCATCCGTCATGAAATAGGCGCCGACCATCGAGCCGCTGTCGGTCGGCAGCGGACAGCCCGAGGCGTAGGAATAGCTGGCGCCCGCCGCGATCACCGGCTGCTCGCCGACCACACCGGGCCCGCGCACCTCCTCGACATGGCCGTGGGCGTCGGTGATGGTCCATCGCCGCGCCATCAGCTGCACCGTCGATCCCGACAGGTTCACGATCTCGACCTGATAGGCCCAGACCCAGCGCCCGGCCTCGGGGTCCGACTGGCCCGCCAGATAGGAGGGCCGCACCCGGATCAGGATGCCGTTCGTTTCGGCGCTATAGGCAGGACCATCGTGCATGGGCTATATGCTCGCCCCGCCGCGCGCGGGCTGCAAGCGCGACTTGAAGACAAGTCGTGAAATCCGTGTGAGACAGACGCCATGAGCATTTTCCAGGCGCCGCGCCCCGGCATCCTTCCCGCCCAATCCATCGAGACGCTGATCGCGACGGGCGCCATCACGTCCGACACCGATTTCGATCACGATCAGGTCCAGCCCGCCAGCCTGGACCTGCGCCTGTCGGACCAGGCCTGGCGCGTGCGCGCCTCCTTCCTGCCCGGCCGCCGCAAGGTCGAGGAGCGGATCGCCGACGTGGCCATGCACGCCATCGAGATCACCGACGCCGGCGTCGTTCTGGAAAAGGGCTGCGTCTATATCGTGCGTCTGCAGGAGCGGCTGCACCTGCCCAAGGGGCTGATCGCGCGGGCCAATCCCAAAAGCTCGACCGGGCGCGTCGACGTCTTCGTGCGCCTGTTGACCGATCAGGGCGCCAGTTTCGATGATGTGGCGGAGGGCTATGACGGCCCCCTCTATATGGAGGTCGCGCCCCAGACCTTCTCCATCCTGGTCCGCCCCGGCACCCGCCTGAACCAGCTGCGGCTGAAGGCGGGCGATCCGCCCAAGCTGGAGACACGCTCGGTCGGCGTCGACCTTCAGGGGGGCGACATCGTCGGCTTCCGCGGCCGCCGCCATGCGGGCGTGGTCGATCTGGACCATATCGACGGCCACGATCCGCGCGACTTCTGGGAGCCGTTGAGCTTACGTCGCGGCGAGCTGCTGCTGGACCCCGGCGAGTTCTACATCCTGGCCTCGTCAGACGACGTGGAGATCCCCGTCGATCAGGCCGCCGAAATGACCCCTATCGATCCGTCGGTTGGCGAGTTCCGCGTCCACTACGCCGGCTTCTTCGACCCCGGCTTCGGCACGGACGAGGCGCACGGCGCGGGCTCCAAGGAGATCGTCGCCCGCCTGGTCTATGAACCCCTGACCGAACGCCCCAGCCGCCTCTATGGCGAAAGCGGCAGCCACTATCAGAGCCAGGGCCTGAAACTGTCGAAGCACTTCAAGGCTTGGTGATTGCGGTGAGCGAGGGGTGTTAGTGAGCGAAAAGTGAGCCCAGGCCGAGAATGCCGCGCCGTTCTTCGCTCACCTCTTGCTCACTAACACCCCTCGCTCACTCACCCTCACGTCAGCTTGTCCGCCTTCCTCAGCCCCGGGAACATCGTCGCCCAGGCCCCGGTCGCGGCCAGGGCGCCGAACCCGCCGAACACCGCCGCGCCGACCGCGCCCAGCAACCGAACCATGACGCCGGAATAGGCCTCGCCCAGTTCGTTCGAGGCGCCGATGAACAGCATGGACACCGACGACACCCGGCCGCGCATGTGGTCGGGCGTGGCCAGCTGGATCAGGGTCTGGCGCACATTGACGCTGATCATGTCCGCCGCCCCGCCGATGAACAGCGCCAGGCCCGACAGCCAGACGATGCGCGAGAGGCCGAAGGTGATGGTGCACAGGCCGAACACCGCCACCGCCGCGAACATCCACCGCCCGCCGTTCTGACGGATCGGATAGCGGCTCAGATAGATGGCCATGACCATGGCCCCCACGCCGAACGACGCCCGCAACAGGCCGAACCCCTGCGGTCCGACATGCAGGATGTCGCGCGCGAAGATCGGCGTCAGCAGCGCCACGCCCGCCAGCAGCACCACCACCAGATCCAGTGAGATGGCGCCCAGCACGATCTTGGTCTTCCACACATAGGCCAGCCCCTCTTTCACCGAGTCGACCGGCGACAGCGGATTGGCTTGGGGCGCAGGTCTCCCGCTGGTGCGGATAAGGATGAAGGCCGCGACGGCCAGCAGGAACATGCCCAGCGACACCGCATAGGCCAGGGGCACGTTGACCCCCACGATCACCCCGCCCAGGGCCGGACCGGCAATGGCCCCGGTCTGGAACGCGATGGACTGGGCCGCAATGGCCGGCGGCAGAGCCTTTCGCCCCACCACCATCGGCAGGAAGGCCTGGCTGGCCGGCGCCAGAAACGCCCGCGCCGCGCCGAACAGGGCCGCGACCGCCAACAGCCCCCACAGCGGCGGATTTCCATGCAGGGCCATGGCCAGGAACGATCCCGCGCAGGCCGCCTCGACCAGGATCGAAATCCACACGGTGCGCTTCCTGTCGCGCCGATCCGCCATCGCCCCTGCGGGCAGGGTGAAGGCCAGCAGCGGCAGGAACTGACACAGCCCCACCAGCCCCAGATACAGGCTGGCCTGCTCGATCGGATGATCGCGCCGGGCGATCTCATAGACCTGCCATAACAGGGCCGACGACTGGATCTGGATCGCCAGCACCGCCACCACCCGCCCGAACCACAACAGGCGGAAATCGCGAATGCCCCACGGGCTTTCGGGGCCTTCTGGCGGCGATGGCGGAACGGGCGGGGCGGCGGGGGCGGTGTCGAGGGTCTCGGTGCTCACGTGCGTCTGGGGAACTTCGGATAGGGCGAACCGTCGCGGTGGAAGTAGCGATCCGCGCCCGCAGGCAGGACCATGTCGATGTCGGGGTAGTCGCAAGGGGTGACAGTCGGGCTGCGCGTGCCGACCTCCAGCAGAACCGCCTCGCGGCCGGATCGGTTCTCCAGCTTATGGCCGTTCGGCACGCCGGCCTTGAACCCGGCGCAGTCACCGGCGCGCAGAACCGTCTCGCCGTCGTCCTCGATCAGCACCACCTCGCCCTCGATCACCATGACGAACTCGTCCTCTTCGGCGTGCCAGTGCCGCTGGCTGGACCAGGCGCCGTCGGGCAGGCGCAGCAGGTTGACGCCGAACTGGCTGAGGCCCGCCGCATCGCCCAGCTTCCAGCGGCGGCGTGACAGACAGGGGCTGGCGAACTCGTCCGGATAGGTCGTGCCGTCGCCTCTCGGCGCGCTGTCGATGTCGATCTTGGGCATGGGCCTTCTCGCCTTCGTGCGATTTCCCTAAAGCATAGAGCCATGAGCCGCGCATCAACTCCCGTTATCGATCCTGTCGAACTGACCCGCGACCTGATCCGCATTCCCTCCGTCACGCCCGCCGACGAGGGGGCGATGGATGTGCTGGAACGGCATCTGACGACCCTGGGCTTCACCTGCCGCCGCCTGGCCTTCGAGGGACCGGGCGGCGAAGGCGTCCATGCGCGGATCGAGAATCTGTACGCCCGGCGCGGGACCGCCTCGCCCAACCTGTGTTTCGCCGGCCATACGGATGTGGTCCCGACCGGCCCCTCGGATCAGTGGTCCTCCCAACCCTTCAACGCCGAGGTCAGGGACGGCGTCCTGTACGGTCGCGGCGCGGTGGACATGAAGGGCGGGATCGCCGCCTGGGTGGCCGCCGTGTCCCAGGTGCTGGCGGACGGCGAGCCCGCCGGCTCCCTCTCCTTCCTGATCACCGGCGACGAGGAAGGCCCGGCGCTGCACGGCACCAAACGGGTGGTCGAGGCCCTGGCGGCCGAGGGCGAGGTCATCGACGCCTGCGTTGTCGGCGAACCCTCCTCGTCGCAACAGCTGGGCGACATGATCAAGGTCGGGCGGCGCGGCTCGTTGAACACCTGGATCACCGTCCAAGGCAAACAGGGCCACGTCGCCTATCCCGAGCGCGCCGCCAACCCGGCCCCGGTGATCGCCAAACTGATGGCCCGCCTGAACGATCATGTGCTGGATCAGGGCTATCCTTCCTTTGACGCTAGCGTCCCGCTCGCGGAGCGGGACTGCTTGAGCGTAGCCTTCCCCCCGTCGAACCTCGAAATCACCACCATCGACATCGGCAATCCGGCGACCAACATCATCCCGGCCCAGGCGACGGCGCGGCTGAACATCCGCTTCAACCCCAGCCACACCGGCGACGCCCTGATCGACTGGCTGAACCGCGAGGCCGGGGCCATGCAGGCCGAGACCGGGCTGCAGATCACCCTGGAGCACCTGTGCTCGGGCGAGGCCTTCCTGACCGAGCCGGGCGCCTTCGTGGAGGCGGTTCAGGACGCGGTCGAGGCCGTGGCGGGCCGCCGCCCCGAAGCCTCGACCACCGGCGGCACCTCCGACGCCCGCTTCATCCGCGCCCTGTGCCCGGTTCTGGAACTGGGCCTGGTCGGCCAGACCATGCACCAGATCGACGAACGCGTGCCGACGGCGGAGCTGGAGACGCTGACCGCCGTCTATCGCCGGGTGATCGAGACGGTGTTCGAGCGGTTGTAAACGCGGGCAAGGGTACTCAATCTAGCCCATTTAGCTCACCTCAAACCGGACCTGCCGATAACCATGACAAGGGTGGTTAGCGGACATCAGCTTTCGGTCGCTTAGTCGCAGGCCGACTTGGGGGCGTTACCGGGAGCGGTCCCGCAGATGTATCCAGCTATTCTGGATGGGTCGATTTCATAGCCGCGGTCGCTCCGGCGCAAATCCTCCTTGTGCGGGAGGGAACCTGTCTGGGCGACCGGCACGCTCAGGGTACCGGGCCAGCGCTCAAAGATCCGTGACATGAGCCGCTGGCGGAAGCGCTGGGCCAGTGATGGGTCTTCACCTCGTTCGAACGATATCCACGCATAGCCGAGGTGATGCTGGTCCGAGACGCGAGCTTCGCTTTGGCGAATGTCACCGCTGCGATAAACCGTTGCTTCGATCGACTTGCTAAGCTCAAGCCCCATCTCGTTCCAACGGTCCATCTCCTCTGCCGTCTCGATATTGACGTCTAGCCCCTCAATGGCCGCCTCAGCTTTGAGGATGGTCAGGAAGTTGGCCCGTTCCACCGCCGTGGTCAGCGGCACCTCGAAAGCCGCCACGATCTTAGCGCTTTCGGGTTGCGGAACAGGCTGGCAAGCTCGGACGCAACCGACTGGCAAAGATATGGCGAGCAGCACCGCAGTTGTCGCGCCGAGCGGGAAGCGTGAAGGCGCCGCTCGTGACGAGCGAGGACCCCATCGGCGAGCTGCGATCCACACAAGCCAGAGCAAGAGAGTGCCGCCGATCGTTGCCATAGCGGCGAAGCCGATCACGGCTGGAACTATGAAGATGATCTCACCGCCCATTCGGGACGTCACCTCGTCAAGCGCTCGAGCTAGTCCCGTTGGCTAGGTCATGCCAGCTACATCGCATCATTATCGCCGACACAAGCAGACTTGTTTAATGACCGTTATGGGTCGGTTTGCGACATTGCCTCACGCTGCACTCGTCCCGCCCTAGCTCCGCTCCAAGAACCGCAACGCCGTCATGACGTGCGTTTTCACCCCCAGCGGCAGGATCCTCTCGTTCGGTGAGAACTCCGGCGAATGGTTGGGCGCCGACTGGGCCGGGTCCACGCCGTCGGGACTGGCGCCGAGATGGTAGAAAACGCCGGGGATGACCTGCTGGAAATAGCTGAAGTCCTCGGCCACCGTGGTCGGGGGCGTGGCGGAGTTGACGTTGCCCGCTCCGGCCGCCTCGGTCAGGACCGGGGCCAGCCAGGCGGACAGGCCGGGGTCGTTGAACACCAGAGCGGCGTTCTGTTTGACGCCGAACTCGGCGGTGGCGCCGTAAGCTTCGGCGACGTGGTCGATGGCGGTCTCCGCGCGGGCGACCAGGGCGTCGCGCTGGGCCGTATCGAAGGTGCGCAGCGTGCCCGACAGCGTCGCACTGTCGGGGATGATGTTGTAGCGGACGCCGGCGTTGAGGGTGGCGAGGGTGAAGACGGTCGGGGTCGTGGTCGGATCGACCGTGCGGGCGGTCAGGGTGTTGACCGTCTCGACCACCTGGCCCGCCACCGCGATCACATCGACCCCGCGCCAGGGCCAGGCGCCGTGCGTCTGCTTGCCCTTCAGACGGATGTCCACGCGGTCGGAGGCGGCCATGAACCCCTCGGGCCGATAGAAGACGCTGCCCGGACGGCCCGGCACGACGTGCAGGCCGAAGATGGCCTCGGGCTTCGGATCGTTCAGGGCGCCGTCCTGGATCATCAGGGCGGCCCCGCCCTTGGGCTCGCCCGGAGGGGCGCCCTCCTCCGCTGGCTGGAAGATGAAGACCACGGTTCCGGCGATCTGGTCCTTCATCCCCGCCAGAACCTCGGCCGCGCCCATCAGCATGGCCACATGCATGTCGTGGCCGCAGGCGTGGGCGACCGGGACGGTATTGCCCATATAGGTCCCCGTGGCGGTCGAGGCGAAGGGCAGGCCCGTCGCCTCCTGCACCGGCAGGGCGTCCATGTCGGCGCGCAGGGCAACGACCCGGCCGGGGCGGCCGCCGCGCAATACGCCCACCACGCCCGTCTTGCCGACCCCGGTGCGAACCTCCAGCCCCAGGGCGCGCAGGTGATCGGCCACCACGCCCGCCGTGCGCGTCTCGTTGAAGCCCAGTTCGGGATGCTGATGCAGATCGCGGCGCCAGGCGGTGACGCGCGGCAGGATGCGCTGGACCGCCGCATCCACGGCCTGGGCCGAGACGGGCGGCGCGGCTTGGGCATGAACGGCCCCGGCGGACAGCATCAACGCCAGGGCGGAAACGGCGAGCAGACGGCGCATGTGACGATCCCGTGAAATTTCGTTTGGCCGATGGTGAGGGCGCCGCGCGCGCTTGTGCAACCACCATCGCTCGACGATCATCGTTTAATGGCCAGGCCGATCAAGAGCACCTCCACCGAATGGCGCGACGTCGTGCTGGTCTGCCGCAAATGCTCCAAGAAGCTGGATGGCGGCTTCGGCCCCGACGGCGACCTGACGCTGAAGAAGGCGCTGCGCAAATATCTGCACCTGAAGACGGGCAAGAAGGGGCGCAGGGGCGAGCTGACGGTCGCGGGCGTCGACTGTTTCGACATCTGTCCAAAGGGGGCGGTGGTGGCGGTGAACGCGGCGCGGCCGCAGCACCTGCTGATCGTGCCGGCGGGATCGGACCTGTTCGAGGTCAAGTCCCTGCTGGGGCTCGACGACGGCCGTCGGCGCAAGCCGGCCGATCCGGGCTGAAAACGCCTTCCTTCGGGCGCGAAGCCGTGCCAGATCGGGCCCATGGACGACACCAAGATCGAAAAGCGCGCCGGCGTGCGGGCCACCTCCGACCGGCTGTGGGACCTGGTCTCGGACCTGTCCCGCTGGGGCGAATGGAACCCCTATGAGCGCGAGCCCGAGGGCCGGATCGGCTTCGGCGCCGCCCTGACCCTGATCGAGGCCTATCCCGACCTGGGCGAACGGCGTGCGACGGCGCGGGTGGCCGACTGGCGGCCCTATGTGCGGCTGGTCTGGACCGAGAACCGGGGATTTCTGTTCCGCACCCTGCGCTACATCGACATCGAGGAGATGGAGAAGGGCAGCTGCATCGTCTCGTCGGCGCTGAAGTTCGCGGGCCTGCGCGGCGAACTGTATCTGGACAGGCACAAGACGACCCTGGCCAAGGCCCATGAGGACATCGTGCGGCGATTGAAGGCCGCGGCGGAAAGCTGAATCCCGGCCGGAAGGACCGGAGCGCTAGCCCCCGTTTTTCATCATGTCGATGACGTTCAGGATGGCCGGGCCCAGGATGACGATGAACAGCACCGGCAGGAAGAACAGGATCATCGGCACCGTCAGCTGGGCCGGCAGGGCGGCGGCCTTCTTCTCGGCGGCCGACAGGCGCAGTTCGCGGTTTTCCTTGGCCATGACGCGCAGGGCCGTGGACAGCGGCGTGCCATAGACCTCGGCCTGGGTCATGGCGGTGACGACCCCCTTCACGCCCGGATGGTTGGTGCGCTTGCCCAGGTTCTCATAGGCCATGCGTCGGTCGGGCAGATAGCTGAGCTCGGCCGACAGCAGCGACAATTCTTCGGCCAGGTCGATGGAGGAGGCGCCGATCTCCTGGCTGACCTTGGTGATGGCGGCCTCGATCGACATGCCCGCCTCGACGCATATCAGCAGCAGGTCCAGCGCATCGGGAAAGGCCTGCATGATCGAGGTGCGGCGTTTGCTGATCCGGTTATGCAGATACAGGTTCGGCGCATAGAAGCCCGCCACCGCCGCCGCAAAGCACAGCGTCACCCTGTTCATCGTCGGCCAGTCCACGACCTTGATGACGAACATGTAGAAGGCCGCCACGATCAAGAAGATGAACGGCGAGGCGAAACGGAAGAAATAGAAGGTTGTCAGCGGGCGCGGGCCGCGAAAGCCCGCCTGGGCCATCTGGTCGGCGACCTTGGGATCCTCCAGGAGCTTGGTCAGATTCAGGCGATCGACGACGCGCTTCTTGAACCCCTCGTCGGTGTGCCGCAGGCCGCCCGGCCCGCCGCCCGCAGCCAGCGCCGCGCGCGAGCGCCGCTTCAGATCGTCGCGCCGTTCCGACACGGCCTTCATCCGCTTGTCCAGCTTGACCCCGCCGGTCATCGACGACAGCAGCGTCAAGACCGTGGCGAAGACCAGCACCCCGACGCCGAGGCTGAGCAGGTTCTGCGGGTCGGTGATGAAGCGAATGAAACCTTCCACGATCCTCGCCTCAGAACTTGAACGAAATCATGCGCTTCATGACGAAGACGCCGGTTCCCATGAGCGCTGCCGCCAACAGCAGCAGGAAGTTGCCGCGAATGTCGGTGAACATGGGCATCATATAGGAGGGGCTCATGGCCATGACCGCCAGCATCACGGCCGGCGGCAGGCTGGCGATGATGCCGGCCGACGCCAGCGCTTCGGACGACAGGGCCTTGATCTTCTCGCCCATCATCCGCCGCGCCCGCAGCACGGCCGACAGATTGCCGAGCGCCTCGGCCAGATTGCCGCCTGTCTTCTGCTGAATGGCGATGACGATGGTGAAGAAGCGCAGTTCGGGCGTCGGAATGCGCACGAACATCTTCTCCAGCGCCTGCTCCAGCGACAGCCCCACGGCCAGGCCTTCGCTCAGGGTCTTGAACTCCGGCCCCAGCGGCGCCGGGCTCTCGCGGCCGATGATCTTGAAACACTCATGGACGGGCAGGCCCGACTTGATGCCGCGCACGATGACGTCGATGGCGTTGGGGAACTCCAGAGAGAACTTCTTCACTCGGCGCTTGCCCAGGAAGCCTACCACCCAGCGCGGCAGGCCCAGGCCGAAGATCAGGCCCACGCCCAGGGCCAGCAGAATGTGCAGACCCAGCAACAACGTGACCAGGGCGGCGACGACGCCGATCACGGCGCCGACGATGTGGAACGTCCGCACGCTCATGCCCAGACCCGCCTGCTGCAGGCGCGAGGCCATGCTGGTGCGCGCCTTGCGGTCGCGGCGGTCGGCCTCCTGCAACTGCTGCATGATCTGCTTGCGGCGGGCCTCGGGCGTGTTCGCGGCGGCGGCGGTCTTGCGCGCCAGGGCCGCGTTCTTCTTGACCTCGCCCAGGGTCTGGGCGCGCTTGATCGCCTGGGCGGAGGAATCGTCGCCGCCGACGAAGACCCAGCCCAGTCCGCCGATGGTGATGAAGGCCAGGATGGCGGCGAGGATCGGAAGCATCGCGGCGTTACTCCGCCGCGTCCAGGGCTTCGGCCAGCTCGCGCTCCAGCCCATAGTAGCGGGCGCGGTCCCAGAAGCGGGGACGGGCGATGCCGGTCGAGCGGTGGCGGCCGACGATCTTGCCGTTCTCGTCCTCGCCGGTGATGTCGTAGACGAACAGGTCCTGGGTGACGATCACATCGCCTTCCAGGCCGACGACCTCGGTGATGTGGGTGATGCGGCGCGAACCGTCGCGCAGGCGGGCGGCCTGAACGATGACGTCGACCGAGCCGACGATCATTTCCCGGATCGTCTTGGACGGCAGGCCGTAGCCGCCCATGGTGATCATGGACTCCATACGGCTGATGGCCTCGCGCGGGCTGTTGGCGTGCAGCGTGCCCATGGAGCCGTCGTGGCCGGTATTCATCGCCTGCAACAGGTCGAAGGCTTCGGGTCCGCGCACCTCGCCGACGATGATGCGTTCTGGCCGCATCCGCAGGCAGTTCTTGACCAGATCGCGCATGGTGATCATGCCCTGGCCTTCCAGGTTCGGCGGCCGGGTTTCCAGGCGCACCACATGCGGCTGCTGCAGTTGCAGTTCGGCGGCGTCCTCGCAGGTGATGACCCGTTCGGTCGGGTCGATGAAGGCCGTCAGGGTGTTCAGCAGCGTCGTCTTTCCCGAGCCGGTGCCGCCCGAGATGACCAGGTTGCAGCGCGAGGCGCCGATGACGCCCAGGACGCGCGCGCCCTCGGGACTGATGGAGGCGAACTCCACCAGATTCTTCATCGTCAGCTTGTCCTTCTTGAACTTCCGGATCGTCAGCGTCGGGCCGTCGATGGCCAGGGGCGGGGCGATGACGTTGACGCGCGATCCGTCGGGCAGGCGGGCGTCGCAGATGGGGCTGGATTCATCGACGCGGCGGCCGACCTGCGACACGATCCGCTGGCAGATGTTCATCAGCTGGGTGTTGTCGCGGAAGCGGACATTGGTCAGCTGGACCTTGCCGCCCACTTCAATGAAGACCCGGCCCGCGCCATTGACCATGATGTCGGCGATGTCGTCGCGCGCCAGCAGGGGCTCCAGCGGACCATAGCCCAGAACGTCGTTGACGATGTCCTGAACCAGATGCTCCTGTTCGGCGACCGACATGGAGACGTTCTTGATCGCCACCAGTTCGGCGACGATGTCGCGGATTTCCTCGGACGCGGCCTTCTGGTCCAGATGCGCCAGCTGGGCCAGGTCGATGGTGTTCATCAGCGCGTTGAAGATCGTCGTCTTCGTGGCGTGATAGTAGTCGCTCTGTTCCCGGACGATCTCGGCGACCGCCTGAGCCTTCTTCAACTGCTCAAGGCCCGCCGTGGGCTTGGGGCCGGCGCCGGGCGGCTTGGCCGAGGGGCGCGGCGACTCGGGCGCGGGCTTGGGCCGGGCGGCCAGGGCGTCCAGACGATCCGCCGTCTGCGGCGCCGGCTCGGCCGCCCGATCCACGGCGGCGAAGGCCTGCGGAGCGGCGTCAAGCTCGTCGAAATCGAAGCCGCCGACCGGCGCGGACGACGCAGGCGCGGCGGTGAAGACCGACACGGCCTCGGCCCCGCCGGCGGGCGGTGGGGCGGGACGCACCGGCGCCGTCGATCCGCCAGGCTGACCTGTACGCTTTCCGAACACGCGTCAGCGCTTCTTGAACATGGAGGCGAACAGCGACTTCGATTCGCCCGCCGCCTTGGGCGTCTTGCCCGGCTTGGCCTTGGGTCCGGCGACGGCGGGCAGTTCGCGCCGCGACACGATCTGGGCCAGGGTCTGGAAGGCCTCGGCGGCCTTGGTCTTGGCGCCGGCGTCCAGGATCATCTGGCCGTTGTTGGCGGCCGAACCGAAGGTCTTGGCGTCGAACGGGATGACCAGACTGGGGTGCACGCCCAGGGCCGCGCCGAAATCCTTGGCCGGGATTTCAGGCCGGCCGGGCACCCCCACCTGATTCAGCACCAGGCGTGGCGGCGCATCGTTCGGCCGCCCGTGGCGGATCAGATCGATCATGTTCTTGGCGTTGCGCAAGGACGCCAGGTCGGGCGTCGCCACCACCACCACCTCGTCGGCGCTGATCAGGGTGCGACGCATCCAGGGCGACCACAGGTGCGGCAGGTCCAGCACCACGAAGGGGGCGGTGGAGCGGATGCGGGTCGTGACCTCCTCGAACGCCTCGGTCGAGATGTCGAAATCCATGTCCAGGCTGGCCGGAGCGGCGAACAGGCTCAGCTTGTCCGTGCAGCGGATCATCATCCGGTCCAGCAGGGTCGAATCCAGGCGGTCCGGCTGGCTCAGGGCGTCGGCGACGCCGTTCAGCGGATCTTGGTTGAAATCCAGGCCGGCGGTGCCGAACGGCAGGTCATAGTCCACGATGACCGTATTGGCGCCGATCCGCTCGGAGATGGCGTAGGCGGTGTTGTGCGCCACGGCCGAGGCCCCCGCCCCGCCGCGCGCGCCCACGAAGGCGATCGAGCGACCGACGAAGGGCTGGGCCGGGTCGTTGAACAGGCCGCCGATGGCCGCGATCAGCTGCAACGGCTGCAACGGCGCGACCAGATATTCACTGACGCCGCGCCGCATCAGTTCGCGGAACAGCAGGATGTCGTTGGTCGCCCCGACGACGATGACCTTGGTGCCCGCGTCGCAGACCTCGGCCAAGGTGTCGATCTCGTTCAGCAGGCCCTGCGGATCGCGCAGGCATTCGACAATGATCAGCGGCGGCGTCGGTTCGTGCCGATAGGCTTCGACGGCGGCGGCGATCCCGCCCACGCGAATCTGGGTCGTGGCGCGCGACAGGCGGCGGTCCTGGGCGGCGCGTTCGGCCGAGGCCAGGGTGTCCTGACGTTCGGCGAAGACGTGGATGGCGATGCGCGGCACCGACACCTCGCCGATGGCGCCGACCGGAGCCAGGCCGGACGAGACCGGCAGGGGCTCCTGAAAGGTCGCAGGCGCAGGCGCCAGTTCGACGTGCGTCGCATGCGCGGCCGCCGGCGCCACCGGGATCATGTCCGCCTGTCCCACCTCCGCCGCTGTCAGGGCCTGTCGGACGGTGGCGGCGTCGGGCGCCGGCTGGGCCGCTGGCGGAGCGGTGAAGCGCAAGGCCGACGCTGCAGGCTCCGCCGCACCGGCGGCGGGCTCCGAAAAGCCCATATCGACGTCGAAGCCATCGTCGAAGGCCTCGAAAGCGCGGGGAGCGGAGGCTGTGTTCATGGTCTTAGTCCACCGCCCGCGAGATACGGCCGTTGACCAGCGGCTCCTGAGGGGCCGAGGTCGGCGTGCCCGCCCGGTATGTGTCGAACACCTTGGCGCGACGTCCGGCTTCGGCGGCGTCGATGGCCGCCGGGGCGACAATGTCGCGGGGATTGGCGATCTGGGCCGCCAGATTGGCCGTCACTGCGCAGCCGAAGGCGGCCGAAGGTTGGTTGGAGAAGCTGGAGACGGAGGCGCGCTGCGCCTCGGCGCAGTTCGGCACATGGGCGGTCAGCACCTCGAACCCGGCCAGGACCGGCGCGCGGGGATCGGGCGCCGCATAGGCGGTGACCTGCACCCGTTCGGCGGGAACGCCCAGCGCGGCCAGGGCGTCGCGGACGCTCCAGGCGGCGCGGGCCGCGGCGGGATCGTCGCCCGCCGGCGCCTCGACCCGGATGACGTCGGCGCGCGACGCGGTGAAGCGACCGGCCAGCGCCGCCAGCGCGGCCTGTTGATTGCCGGAAAGGCCCTGATCGTGCACGGCGAGGGCGATGCGGTCCATGCCGGGCTCGACCTGAAGGACATAGCGCGAGGTCGGCGTCAGCGGCGGCGGCAGGGCGCCGGTCGAAGCGCAGGCCGAAACCATCCCGGCGCAGGCGGCCAAGGCGAGCATGCGGCTCAAGACAGCGGATCGGTCGTTCACGGCGCGCCTCATTCGATCACGTATCCCACGGGCCCCTTCCAGCCGGTAACGGAAGCCGTGCCGGGCGCCGGACTGCCGTACCTCTGGGTCAGTTGGCCGAAGAAGATGCTCTGGGCGTCGCTGGCGACCTGGAGCCCGTCGGCCGGGGTCTGGAGACGGCCCGGCGCGGTCGGCGACGCCAGATAGGCCTCGATGATGACCACCAGTTCGGTCTCGCCCGAGACATAGTCGCGCGACCGGAACAGGGCGCCCAGGATCGGCACGTCGCCGGCGCCGGGCAGCTTGTCGATGTTCTGGCGCGTATTCTCGCTCAGCAGGCCCGCGATCATCAGCGAACCGCCCGACGGCAGCTCCACCGTGGTCGAGGTGCGCCGGACCGACAGGCCCGGAATGACCAGGGCCGAGTTCGCCGTGGCGTTCAGGGTGAACGCTCCCTGGTTCGTCAGTTCCGACACCTCGGTCGACAGTTGCAGGGAGATACGGCCTTCGGACAGCACGATGGGACGGACCGCCAGACGAACGCCATAGGGCTTGAACTCCACCGTAACCTTGGTCGAGGTCGCGTCGCCGCTCTGCGACACGGGAACCGGGAACTCGCCGCCGGCCAGGAACTCTGCGTTCTCCCCGTTGACGGAGGTCAGGTTGGGCTCGGCCAAGGTCCGCACCAGACCCGCCCGTTCGAACGCACGCAGGCTGGTGGACAGGCTGTTGCCGTTTCCGCTGCGGTCCAGATAACGGAGGATGCCGCCGCCCAGTTGGCTGCCGTTGACGCCGAAGGTGCTGGACTGACCATAGCTGAGGCCGTCGCCCACGGTGTTCAGGACGGCGCTGACGTCCAGGCCCAGTTGCTTCACCGCCGAGCGCTGCACCTCCATGATGCGCGCCTTGACGGTGACCTGGTCCGAGCCGACGACCGAGATCAGATTGACCACCTTCTCAGGAGCCGAGACGAAGGCGGAGGCGACGCGACGCGCCTGATCGGCCTGGGACGGGCTGGCCGCCGCGCCGGTCAGGATGATGCTGTCATTGACCGCTTCGGCGTGGATGCGGCCGCCAGGAACGACGCGGTTCAGCGTGTCCTGAAGGGCGCTGACGCCGGCGTCGACGCGGATGCGCAGGGTCAGGATGGTGCGACCGGCGGCGTCCAGGAAGACGGCGTCCGTCTCGCCCGGCGCGATGCCGATCACCGTGATGCGGCGCGGCGAGTGCAGCATGGCTTCGGCCACCTGCGGGTTCGACACGATCACGTCGCGCGCGTCGGCCGGCAGGTCCACGGCGAAGGAGGTGCCGCGCGGCAGATTGATCATCTGCGGCGCGGTTCCCATCGCCACGGCGGCGCGCGTCTGGGCCACGGAGGCCGGGGCCAGGGCGCCGGCCGTCAGAAGGGCGCAGGCGAGCACGGCGGTCTTTCGCATCATCGGGCGCATCATCGGGCGCATCATCCGGCTTCTCATGGCGTCACCACCACCTCGGGCGCGCCGCCGCGATAGATGCGGACCGAACGCGGCGCGGACACGTCGGCCGCGCGGCGACCGACCGATCCGGACGGCCCGCCGGTGTCGGCGTAGGAGCGCAGGGACAGGGATAGCTCGCCCTCGGACTTGGCCTTGGCCAGAAGTTCGGCGTCCTGGGGCCGGACCTCCAGGGTCGCGGTCGCCCCGACCACCGACTGGGCGTCGGGCCCCGCCCGCGTGGTCTGGTCGATGGCCAGGACCTTGATGTTCTGCATGACGACGTCCGAGGCATAGGCCTTCTTGGAGGTCCCGCCCTCGGCCGAGGGCGTATCCAGCTCGCGGGTCATGACCACATCGACGCGGTCGCCCGGCAGGATGAAACCGCCAGCGGCCGATTCCACGGTGACGCCGATGGCCATGGCCCGCATGCCCGGCTCCAGATAGGCGGCCATATAGCCGCTGTCGCCGGCGCGGACGATCTTGCGCGGCAGGATCGGCTCGCCCGCCAGGATGCGTTCGCGCACGACCGAACCGATATAGTCGGATTTCACGCCCGGGCCGGCCAGGTCGGAAGCGGCGCGCGCCACCCGCTGCACGGCGGCGTCGGCCTTGGCGGCGGCGTCGGTCGGCTTGGCGTCCTTGGGCGGGGCGGTGTTGGAGCCGTCGGTGATGAAGCTGGGATCGACCTCGTCGACGGGCCACTCCTTCCACTGAAGGTCGGCCTCGGTCAGGCGCTTGCCGGGCGTCAGGTCGGCGTTGGCCACCAGCACACGGGTCATCGGCCGCGTTTCGACGGGCGCCGCCGCAGCCGGCGCGACCGGCTGATGCGAGGAGGAGCCCATGGCCCGCACAACCAGGGCCAGACCGATGGCCGAGACGGCCGCTATGCAGATGACGACGATGCGGGCGGGCTTCATCCAGAGGTCTCCGGCAGGCGTGAAGACGAGGATGGGTTCCCCCGCACCCTGCCGTTAACAATCATGAGGCCTGAGAGTTAACGCTTCCTAAGCGAGCCGGAACGGTGGTTCGCCAGCTTGGAATCCGGCCAGACGCCTTAACGACCGCCGATGTATGCGGCGACGACGCCGCTTTCCGGCAGGGCCAGAAGGGCGCCGACAGCGATGGCGACGCCGTAAGGAATATCGCCTTTGGGCTGCATCAGCCGGACCACCCACGCCTGGGGCATCGAAGGCGCCACCATCGGATAGTAGGATCTGGCGCTCATCAGAATCAGGCAAAGCCCGCCGCCGGCCACGCCGGTCCAGAGCAGAAAAGGCAGCGCGCCCGAAACGCCCATCCACAGGCACCCGGCCGCCAGCAGCTTCGCGTCCCCGCCGCCGATCCAGTTCAAGGCGAACATGGCCATGCCGGCCAGCAGGGCCGCCACGCCGACACCGACATGCGCGGCGATATCCATCGGCGCCACGCCCGCCGCCAAGGCGGCGGGAAAGAACACCGCGACAAGCGTCAGGGAAATCCAGTTGGGAATCTTCATCGTGGTCAGGTCATGCAGACCGCCGACGATGACCAGAGCCGGAAAGGCGCCGAGAAGGATCAAGATCAGACTATCCATGCCCTCACTCTGCACGATCAGGTTTTAAGTTTGGGTTGCCAAAAAGAAAGGGCCGGAGCTTTTCAGCTCCGGCCCAGACTTGGTGTTCTTGCGAACCGCCTGCTGCCGTTAGGAGGCGGCGTTCGCGGTCTCCAGCTTGTCAGTGACCTTCTGGAAGGTGGCCTTCAGCTGGGTGCTCATGAGGCCCAGAACGGTGATCAGGGCGACGGCGATCAAGGCGGCGATCAGGCCGTATTCGATGGCGGTGGCGCCCGATTCGTTCTTGGCGAAGCGCGAGATGAACTTGGTCATGGGTAGTTCCTTTTTCAAAATGTCCAGCGAGCTACTATGGCGGGGGGAGCCGGTGGCCCGCTTGACCCCCAAACGCAGGATGACAATGCCACGCGCTCGTTAAGCCTGAGTCACGAGTCGTGGTTACGCACGAATTTACCAAAGAAAATTCTCATGGCGGCGCTTCAGCCTTTGTTGAGGAAATGTCGCGCATCATGCGTGCGTCCGCGCCCCTGCGCGCCCTTTTGAAGAGCCGCCGATGTCACGCCCTTCCGCCGCGCTGCTGGCCGCCGCCCTGACTTTCGCCCCCCTGACCCTGGCGCCGCTGGCCGCCCAGGCGCGCAGCGGCGCCGAGAACGGCGCCCTGAACGTCGAAATCGACCGATCAGCGCGAATTCAGCTTCGCGGCGCCGCCGCGTCTGTCATCGTGGCCAATCCCCAGATCGCCGACGTCTCGGTCGTGGACGCCAACACCCTGTTCATCGTCGGCAAGGGCTATGGCGTGACGGAAGTCGTCGCCGTCGACGGCGTCGGCCGCACCCTGTTCCAGCGCGAAGTCGTCGTCACAGGGGGCGCCACCGGCTCGGTCCGCGTCTGGCGCGGCGCCCAGGCGACCGAGATGACCTGCGCGGCGTCCTGCGCGCCCAGCGTCCGCACCCTCCCCGCGACGGCGCCCTGACTCTCTCGATGAGAAGCTGGCGCAAATCCGGTCCACGCAAGCGCCGTCGGCGCGAAGGCGCCGCAGCGCTGGAATTCGCCTTCGTCGCCCTGCCCTTCTTCGTCATGATCTTCGCCATGCTCGAACTGGGCATGGCCTTCGTGCTGGATTCGATGCTGGAGAACGCCGCCATCGACACCAGCCGTCTGGTGCGCACCGGTCAGGCCTCCGCCCAGAAGTTCGACGCCGTCAAGTTCAAGACCGCTTTCTGCGACCGGATGGGCGTCTTCGGCTCCGACTGCATGACCCGCGCTACGGTCGATGTTCGCGTCATTCCGCAATTCGCCGCGCCGGCCCCGAGCGACCCGATCACCAACGGCGCCATGGACCCCAGCAAGGTCGGCTATAACGGGGGCGTTCCGGGCGACCTGGTTCTGGTGCGGGTCTGGTATGAACAGCCGCTGATCACACCCCTGCTGCGTCAGGCCGGATCGCGCCTCGGCAACGGCGACCTGCTGCTCAGCGCCACGACCGCCTTCCGCAACGAGCCGTGGAATGTCTAGACATTCCTTGACCACGCTGCGACGCGACACGCGCGGCGGCGCGGCGGTGGAGTTCGCCTTTCTCGCGCCGCTGATGATCCTGATCTATTTTGGCATGGTCGAATTCTGCCAGGGTTATATGGCGCTGAAGCGGACCGGGCACGCCGCCGCCATGGTCGCGGACCTGGTGTCCCAGACCGACGCCACGACACCGGCCCAGATCGCGGACGTCTTCGCCATCGGCGATCTGATCATGCGCCCCTTTCCCACGGCCACGCTGAAACAGCGGGTCAGCAGCGTGACCCGCGTCTCCAAGACGACCTACAAGGTGGACTGGAGCCAGACCAAGGGCATGACGGAAAAGCTGCTGGCCTCCAAAGCTGACATTCCCGGCGACATGCTGGCCAACGGCGAGTCGGTCATCATCGCCGAGACCTTCTACGACTACCGTTCAGCCTTCACCCAGGCCACGCCCGGCATCTTCCACTTCAAACGCACGGCCTATCTTCGCCCCCGCACGGTCGAAGTCATTCCCTGCACCGGCTGCTGACCGACCAGGGCTTCGCGCATCGCCGAGATCTTCGCCTCGGTTTCCAGCAATTCGGCCTCGGGATCACTGTCGGCGACGACGCCCGCGCCGGCCAGGGTCCTGAACCGCCAACGGTCGCCGACGCGCTCGAATCCGGCGGTGCGAATCAGGACCGAGGCGGTCAGGCCGCCGTCCGCCTCGATCAGGAACAGGGCCCCGCACCACGGGCCTCGCGGCGGCTCGTGAGCGGCGATCACCTTCATCGCCTGATGTTTGGGCGCCCCGGTGATCGAGCCGGGCGGGAAGGTCGCCTCCAGCAGGTCCGCAGCGCCCACGCCCACCCCCGCCGCGCCCGTCACTGTCGAGACCAGATGGTGGACGGTGGGATGGCTCTCGACCCCGAACAGTTGCTCGACCCGGACCGAACCCGGCGTGCAGACCCGCGACAGGTCGTTGCGCATCAGGTCGACGATCATCAGGTTCTCCGCCCGGTCCTTGGCGCTGGCGACCAGGTCGGCGGCCAGGGCGGCGTCATCATCCGGGTCGGCGGCGCGGGCGCGCGTCCCCTTGATCGGCCGGGTCGCGACCCGGCGCGTCCGGGCGTCGAAGGCCAGGAACAGTTCGGGCGAGTTCGACACCAAGGCCCGGTCGCCCAGCCGCCAATAGGCGCCGAACGGCGCGGCGCGTCGCGTCTGCAGGCGCAGGAAGACGTCCAAGGGTCGGCCTTCCGGCGTCAGGACGCCCGACCAGGCGCGAGCGACATTGGCCTGAAACAGCTCGCCCGCGCCGATCCGCGCGACGACATCAGTGACGGCGTCGAGATAGGCCTGCGGCGGCGCCTCCGCCTGGAAGGTTTCGGCCGGCGCCGGGGGCGTATGCAGCGGCGTCGCCTGATGGAGCCAGGCCAGGGCCCGTCGCGCGGCGGCCTGGGCCGCCTGCGGGGTTTCGCCCCGTCCCACGGCGCGAACCTGCCGATCATGATGGTCGAAGGTCAGCAAGGTCGGATAACGGGCCAGCATCAGGTCCGGCCACACCCTCTCGCGCGGGCCCGTCGCCGCCCGCGCCCCGGCGTCATAGGCGGCCAGACCCACCGTGCCCGGTCCGAACGCCTCGTTCCGAAGGGCGGCGAAGGACGCGGCGTCCTCGACCGCCCCCATCCAGCGTCGATCCGGCTCGGCCCCGATATGCGACCAGCGGCCGCCCGGTCCGCCGTCCGACAACAGGATCAGAACGCCGTCGTCGTCGTCCAGTCCGGCCGCGACCCGAACCGGCTCCGTCCACGGCGCCGACAGGACGACGACCTGGGCCAGAGTCGTGCTCAAGCCGACAACCGGGCCACGATCCGATCGCGCAACGCCCCGTCGAGCCCCAGCGCTTCTTCAAGATAGGCGTCGATGGAGCCGAAATCCGTCCGGATCGCGTCGAAGGCGGCCTCCAGATACACGGGCTCCACGCCCAGAAAAGCGACCACGGCGTCCTCCGACGCGACACGGCCGCTCATGGCGTGCAGCTGTTTGGCGATGGCCGGCGCCCGGCCCGCCAGATCGACCGCCGTATTGGTCAGCAGATAGTCCGCGACCAGATCGTCATGCGCCACACCCAGCAGGTGATGCGTCAGGGCCGCCAGCACGCCCGTCCGGTCCTTGCCCGCCGCGCAATGGATCAGCACGGCGCCTTCGGCCTCGCCCAGGGCGCGGAAATATCGGGCGAAGACGTCGCGATGAGCCGCATCGAACGGCAGGGCGCGATAGGTCCGGGTCATGAACCGGCGGCCGGATTCCGGCGTCAGGTCCTGGGTCTTCAGAAAGGTGATATGCGGCGCCTCCATCCCGTCGTCGATCCCGCCTTCGACGACCTGAGCCGCGAAGCCTTCGTACCGGCGCGAAGGCTGGTCCCGCCGTTCGCCGGGCCGGCGCAGATCGACGATGGTGCGGACGTCCAGGGCCTTCAACCGCGCCAGATCGGCGTCGGTCGCGCGCGCATGGTGGGCCGAACGCAACAGGCGGCCGGGGTGGATGCGCCGCCCGGCCGCCGTGTCGTAGTCGCCGTAGTCGCGAAAATTATCGATACGCTCGAAGCTGTGGAGACGGCTGGTCATCCGCGCTCCTTACCGCGTCGGCAACAGCGCCGCCATCGCGTCGAGGTATTCCACGAAGGCGGTTCGACCCGCCTCGGTCAATCGCGCCTGGGTCAGGGGCTTTCGGCCGTTGAAACTCTTCTCCACGGCGACCAGGCCCGCCTCCTCCAGCTTTCGCAGATGGACCGACAGATTGCCGTCCGTGGTCTGGAGCTTGCTCTTCAAGGTGTTGAAGTCGGCCGTGTCCGCGCCGGACAGAAAGGCCATGATCCCCAGGCGGATGCGGCCGTGAATGACGTCGTCGATGCGGCCGATGTCGAAATCGTCGGCCATGGTTAGACGATCTCCGACGGTTCCTGCCGCATCAGGATCAGGCCGGGAACCAGGGCGACCGCGACCAGGACCGCCGCGAAGACCGGAAAGATCAGGGCATCGGTCACGAACCAGGCCACGACGACCGCACCGGCGTAGGAAGCCAGGGCCGTCAGGGACATCCAGCGCGTCCGGGTCATGGCCGCGCCGATCATCCAGGCCGAGCCATAGGCGACCAGCACCGCCGTCGGCATCACCGCCATCCATGACCAGTTCCCTGTCTTCACCGACAAGGCGACCAGGGCCAGCCAGGTGACGAAGATGCCGTAACCGACCGCCTCCCAGGCCGCGCCTACGGACCGGTTGCTGGCCGAATGAAAGCCTGGCTTGGTCTTCATCCGTCCGATCAGCACCGTCAGCACGCCGGCGAAGATCACGCCCGAGGCGACCCACAGCCACAGCTGCGCCCACGGATTGACGTTGATCACGCCGGCCTGGATGGCCCACTGGCCCAGGCTGGCCGAACCGAAGACGACGCCGGCTGTCACCAGGATCGGTCCCGCCAGCAGCGGCGCGTTTCGGCCTTCGTGCACCAGACCGCGCAGATAGGCGATGTCGTCTTGAACGGCTTGAGTGTCGCGGGCCATGAGGCTCCCTCCGAGTGTCGATGGGGCACCCTCGCGCATAAACTTTATGATGTAAAGTTCTTTTATGGCCTCATGCCCGACATGGAAAAGGGCGACGCCAAGGCGCCGCCCCTGTCCGAAGGTTCGTTCGATGCGCGCCCTAGCGGCGACGGCGTCGACCGTAGCCGCCCTGATCCATCTTGCGATCGGCCACCATGCTGGCGACGATGGCCGCAAGAGCCGGGTTGCGCAGCAACAGGAAGGCCGCGCCCAAGCCGCCGACCGCGCCGATGATCGGCCGCTCACGCACCAGATGCAGCAGTTTGCCGACCAGGCCGTCTGGCGCATCCTCCTCATCGTCCTCGTCCTGGCTGTCGCCTTTCAGGAACACCAGGGCGACGATCAGGGCGATCAGGGCGAAGGCGCCGAAGGTGATCGCGGCGGCGCCCAGCGGCGTCAGCACCAGGCTCAGGCCGTAGAAGGCGCTGAGACCCAAAAAGATCACGGCCAGGAAGACGCTGGCGGCGACGACGGCGGTCGCCACCAGGCGTTTGACGATGCCCTTGAACATCAGCGGCGGCGACCGGCCAGCAGCAGGCCCAGCACCATGCCGACGCCCAGCGCGATGGCGGTCGATTGTAGCGGACGCTCCTGCACCCGCTCGACGACATAGCGTTGCGCCTCGTCCAGACGTTCGGCGGCGTCGTCGTAATATTCACGGCCACGCTCGCGCGCGGTCTCGTAGTAGCCGCGCGCCTGTTGGCGCACCTCGTCGCCCTTGGCGCGCAGACGGGCTTCGGCCTCGGCGGCCTTTTCGCGCAGACGCTGGGTCTCTTCGCGGGCGCCGGTCTTCAGATCCTCCTTGAGGGTCTTCAGATCGGCCTTGATGTCTTCTCGTGCCTTGGTGGTGGCCATGGTGCGCGCTCCGGGGTTTCAAGCTTTGCGATAGAATAGGGTTCCCCGGTCAGCAACGCCACACCCTGTGTGGGGTTCCGTTCGTCGAACATGCCGCCCCTCGTCAGACGGGTTTCAGCGGGCTAGTTTCCGCGCCATGACCCAATGGCTGTTTGCGCCCCCGGCGACCCCGTCCCTGCCCATCGTCGGCGACGACCGACGCTTTCCGGTCCGTCGGATCCTGTGCGTGGGCCAGAACTACGCCGCCCATGCCCGCGAGATGGGCTCCGACCCCGACAAGCAGACGCCCTTCTTCTTCTCCAAGCCCGGCGACGCCCTGGTCAGCGACGGCCGCAACCCCGCCTATCCCTCGGAAACCGCAAATCTGCACTACGAAGCCGAACTGGTCGCGGCCATCGGCGAGGGCGGCGTCATCGTCGGCTGGGCGGCGGGGTGCGACCTGACGCGACGCGATCTCCAGGCCGAGGCGAAGAAGACCGGCCGTCCCTGGGACGCCGCCAAGGGGTTCGACCAGTCGGCGCCCTGCGGCCCCCTGACCCTGGGCGAACTGCCGGCGCCGGCGGGGACCATAGAGCTGACCCTGAACGGCGAGACGAAACAGTCGGGGACGCTGGACGACATGATCCTGAACCCCCGGCGGATCGTCGAGGCGGCGGCGCAGCTCTGGACGCTTCAACCCGGCGATCTGATCTTCACCGGCACCCCGTCCGGCGTCGGGCCGGTCGTGCGCGGCGACCGGATCGTGGTGACGATCGAAGGCCTGACGCCCCTGTCGTTCGAGGTGGCGTGATGATTCTGCACGGCTATTGGCGCTCGGGCGCCAGCTACCGGGTCCGCATCGCCCTGAACCTGAAGGGCCTGGGCTACGATCTGGCCGCCCACGATCTGAGAAAGGGCGCGCAGAAGGCGGCGGACTATGTGGCGCTGAACCCCCAGGGCATGGTTCCCGCGCTTCAGGTCGGCGACGACGTGCTGATCCAGAGCCCCGCCATCCTGGAATGGCTGGAAGAGACCTATCCCGAGCCGCCCCTGCTGCCCGGGACCGCCGCCGATCGCGCCCATGTGCGGGCCATGGCCGCCGTCGTCGGCTGCGACATTCATCCGCTGAACAATCTGCGGGTGCTGGGCGCCCTCCGAAAGGATTTCGACGCCGATCAGGGCGCCATCGACGCCTGGGCCGCGCGCTGGATCGCCGCGGGCTTCGACGCCCTGGAGGCGCTGGTCGCGCGCGACGGCGGGGACTTCTGCTTCGGCGCCGCCCCGACGCTGGCGGACTGCTATTTGATTCCTCAGCTTTATTCGGCGCGACGGTTCAACGTCGACACCACCGCCTGGCGCAGCCTGACCGCCATCGAGACCCACGCCCTGGCCCAGCCCGCCTTCGCCGCCGCCCATCCCGACCGTCAGCCCGACGCCGACGCCTGACGCATATCGGCGGTGGATAAGTAAGGTTCGCGTAAGGTCTCGCTCAGCGTCCCTTAAGCATTGCGCGCGCATGGTCGGCCCGTGCCGTATTCCCCCGCCACACCTTCGGCGTCCTCGCCCACCCATCGCCTGGCCCTGGCCGTGGTGACGCAGCCCGAGCGCGCCCCCAATCCCTTCATGGCCGCGCCGTCCGGCGCGCGCGAGGAGGCGATGCGGTTCCTGCTGCAGACGGGGGCCGACGCGGGTGTTCGCCTGATCGCCACCCGGCCCGAAGGCGACGGCGAACGTCTACTGGGCCAGGCCTGGCCCTTCCCCTCCCCCTTCCAGGTCACGGTCCGCACCGTGCCGCTGAGCGAGGGACTGGACCGGATCGAGGCGCGGGCGCGCCGCTCTCTGGAACGGATGGGTCTGCCGCGCGGCGAAGTGCTGTTGGTGTCCAACGCCGCCGAACTGGCCGGCGCCGAGGGCCGCGCCCTGTGGGACCGGCTGCGCAGCCTCAAGGACAAGGGCCTGTTCCGCGCCATCGGCTTTTGCGCCACCGTCGAGGACGGCCCGGCGCTTCTGGCCCGGCGACTGGAGGCCGACGTGGTCCAGGTGCCGTGCAGCCTTCTGGATCAGCGCGCGGCCCAGGACAGCGTGCTGGAGGCCATCGCCGAGGCCGGCGCCGCCGTTCACCTGTCGTCGGTCTTCGCCGGCGGCGTCCTGTTTGCGGGGGGCGACGAGTTGCCGCCCGAACTGGCGGCGCATGCCCAATCGCTGTCGCGCACACGTCGCCGCCTGGCCGAACAGCGCTGCGACCCGATGCAGGCGGCCCTGGGATACGCCCTGTCGCTGAAGGGCGTGGACAAGGTGGTGGCCAGCGTCGCCTCGGCCGCCGAACTGCGCGCCATCCTGGCCGCCGCCCATGCGCCCTGCCCGAACCTGGACTGGGCTTCCCTGGCGCTGGAGGCGCCGGCGGCCCTGACCGCCGACGCCCGCGCCCGGATCAGTAGCGCAGCCTGATCCCGACATAGCCGGACCGACCCGGCTCGCCGTAGCCGAACACCTGCTGATAGTGTTCGTCGGCCAGATTCTCGATCCGCGCCGTCAGCGTGACCTGATCGGTCAGTTGATAGGCCGCGTTCAGGTTCGCCGTGACGAAACCCTTGCGCACCAAGGTCGAGAAGCCGCCGGAATCGTCCTGGTCCCCCTCGGCCCGCACCGTCAGCGCGCCCGACACCCGGTCGCCCGTCCAGCCCAGGGTCGCCGAACCGGCGTGTTCCGGCACGCGCAGCAGGCGGGCGCCCGTCGTGCGGTCCTTGGCGTCGGTCCAGGCATAGGCCAGCGTCAGGTCGAAACCGCCGCCCAGCAGGGCGCGGCCTTCCAGCTCGAACCCGTCCGAACGGGTCTTGGCCACATTGATGTAGCGACCGGCCGAATAGGTGATCTGATCCTCGACGTTCAGGCGATAAAGGGTCGCCCGCCCGTCGAACCGGCCGTCGGCCGAGGCCCAGCCCAGGGCGACCTCGACGCTGTCGGCCGTTTCCGGCTTCAGCTCGGGCCAGGGCAGCGGCGCATAGCAATAGTCGCACACCGCCTGGCTGACGGTCGGCGCCTTGAAGCCCGTGCCATAGGCGCCCGACAGGATGAAGCCGCCGGCCAGGTCATAGGCCGCCGACACCCGCCCCGTCGTCTTGGAGCCGAAATCGTCGGTGTCGTCGTAACGCAGTCCGCCGGTCAGGTTCAGCGCGCCGACGTCGTAATGGGCCACGCCGAACACCGAGGTGATCGACAGGTCGCGCGACCGGCCCGAAGACAGATGGGCCGAGGCTTCGTTGCGTTCGACGCCGAAGGCGTAGTCCACGCCCTGCGCCTTGCCGTCCGCCTGCCAGCGATAGGCCTGGCGTTCGCCGCTGAAGGTCGAGCCGAAGCCGCCGCTGTAGGACGTGCGGTCCAGATCCGACGCCGAGACGCTGAACTGGTGGTTCAGGCCAAAGGCTTTGGCCGTCACCCGGCCGAAGCCCGACCACTGCTCGCTGTTCTGGGTGTCGTTGGTGTCGGCCAGGGCGGCATAGGTCGGCGCCGGGAAGCCGTCGATGTCGGCCTTGGACCTGTTCCAGCGCACGGCGCCGTCGACCTTGACCGCGTCCGACAGGGCATAGCGGCCCTTGGCGCCTAGGGTGGTGCTGCGGAAGCCGTCGGCCTCGGGATTGCCATTGGCCTTGTCCGCCGCCGAGATGCCGTCCGTGTCGAAGCGCGAGGCATAGGCGCTGAAGGCGTAGGTGTCGTTGGCCACGCCCGCCGACACCCGGCCGCGCACGGTCGAGAAGCTGCCGGCCTCGGCCTCGGCGCGCACGCCGTCGATCTCCCGGGTGGTGAACGAAATCACGCCGCCGATGGCGTCCGAGCCCCACAGCGACGACTGCGGCCCGCTGAGGACTTCGATACGCTCGATATCCGCCAGTTCGAAGCTGGAGAAATCATAGGCGCCGTTCGGCTCGGCCGCGTCGTTGACCGGCGCGCCGTCGACCAGGACGAGGGTTTTGCCGGGCGTCGCGCCGCGCATCCGCACCTGGGTCACGCCGCCGAAGGCGCCGGTGCGCGTCACCGACAGGCCGGGCACGTCAGCCAGGATGTCGGCGGCGAAGATCGCGCCGCGCTGCTCGATGGTCTTGCCGTCGATGACGCGGGCGCCGGGCGTGTCACCCACGATGGCCGGGATGCGGGTGGCGGTGACGATCACTTCGTCCAGCTGGGTCGCGTCCTCGGCGAAGGCCGGCGCGGCGAAGGCGGCGGCGATGGCCGCCGTCGAGAGAAGAATGGAACGCTTCACTGAGCGAGATCCCCGTTTCCGGTCCCGCGAATGCGCGCGAGAGACCGTCATGAGCGAACCGACCCGCCGGACCTTCTGGGTCCGGGCGGCGCAAGGTCGGGTCGCTGCGACGAGAAGAGTCCCCGCGCCCCTGCCTGGTCCCGGACAGCGACGAGCGACGACGGCGGCCAGGTCTCCTGGCTTGCGGGTCGTAAACCGCCGTCCTCGCCTTCCCAGTCACCCAGTGGCGCCGGGATCGAAACCCCGGACGGACGACGCTCTCGCCGCCTACAGTTGCGGGCACAGCCACGGCGTCACACCGTGTTCCCTAAACCGCCTGACGCGGCCTATCGCAGGGCCGACAAGCCTGTGCAAGAGCCGGTCAACGGCCTTGAGCCGCCGGGCGCGATCCGTCACCCTGTGGCCACATGAACGCGCCTGCCAAATTCCCCGAAAATGGGCCCCCGCCCGAAATCGCCGCCTCGCTGGAGGGCGCGACGCCGTTCATGGCGCAGTATCTGATGGCCAAGGCGGGTCAGCCGGACGCCATCCTGTTCTTCCGCATGGGCGACTTCTACGAGCTGTTCTTCAAGGACGCCGAGGTCGCGGCGGCCGCGCTGGGCATCACCCTGACCAAGCGCGGCAAGCATCAGGGCGAGGACATCCCCATGGCCGGGGTGCCGGTCCACGCCATGGAGGGCTATCTGGCCCGGCTGATCCGCATCGGCCACAAGGTCGCCATCTGCGAACAGCTGGAAGATCCCGCCGAGGCCAAGAAGCGCGGCGGCAAGGCGGTGGTGCATCGCGGCGTGGTCCGGGTCGTCACCCCCGGCACCCTGACCGAAGACAGCCTGCTCGACGCGCGCGGCGCCAATCGTCTGGCGGCGGTCGCGGTGCGCAAAGGTCGGGCGGCCGTCGCCGTGGTCGAACTGTCGTCCGGCGCGGTCGACAGCGTCGCCTGTTCTATAGAAGATCTGGGCGCGGCCCTGGCCGCCTTCCGCCCCTCCGAAGTCCTCGTCACCGACCGGATGTTTTCGGACGAGACGACGCGCGACGCCCTTAACGGCTCGGGCGGGGTGGTTCAGGCCCTGGCCTCGGCCATCGCCGAACCCCAGGCCGCGCGCACGCGCGTCGAGCGGCTGTATGGCGTGGCGGCCCTGGACGGTTTCGGCGCCTTCGAGGAGGCCGAGGTCTCGGCCCTGGGTCTGATCGCTGCCTATCTGGAGACGACCCAGGCCGGCAAGGTTCCGGCGCTGGCCCCACCCCGCCGTCTGGGCGAAAGCGGCTTTCTGGCCATCGACCCGGCGACCCGCGCCAGTCTTGAGATCGACCGCACCCAGCGCGGCGAGCGCGAGGGCTCGCTGCTCGCCTGCATCGACCGCACCGTCACCTCGGGCGGCGCCCGCGCCCTGGCCGAACGGATCGCCCGACCCTTGCGCGATCCCCTCGCCATCAACGAACAGTTGGACGCCGTCGAATGGATGCTGGAGCGACGCGATCTGCGCCGCGACCTGCGCGACGGGCTGAAGGCGTCGTCCGACGTGGCGCGCGCCGTCGGGCGTCTGGCGCTGGGACGGGGCGGCCCGCGCGACCTCGCCGCCGTCCGCATCGGCCTGTCGATCGCCGAAGCCATCGCCGGATTGTTCATCGGTCAAGTCGATCCCTTGACCGGCCAGCCGCGCCGCATCGCCTTGACGCTGGACCGGCTGACCCTGTCGGCCGACCTGTCCCGTCTGAAGGCCGACCTGATCGACGGCCTGGTGGACGAGCCCTCGCATCTGGCCCGCGACGGCGGCTTCGTGCGCCCCGACTATCGCCCCGAACTGGACGCCGCCCGCACCCTGCGCGACGACAGCCGCCGCGTGGTCGCCGATCTGGAGGCCCGCGCCGTCGCCGAATCCGGCGTGCCGTTCAAGATCAAGCACAACGCCGTCCTGGGCTATTTCCTCGAAACCTCCGCCAAGGCGGCGGAAGGTTTGCTCCGCGCCGGTCCCGACAGCCCCTTCATCCACCGCCAGACCCTGGCCAGCCAGGTCCGCTTCACCACCGTCGAACTGTCCGAACTGGACGCGAAGATCAGCCAGGCCGGCCACCGCGCCCTGGCCATCGAGGCCGAGACCTTCGAGACTTGGCGACGAGAAGTCGCCCGTCTGGCCCAGCCGCTTCAGGCCGTCGCCGAAGCCCTGGCCGAACTGGACGCCCACGCCGCCCTGGCCGAATGGGCGCAGGAGGTGGGCGCCGTGCGTCCCGCCGTGGACGACACCCTGACCTTCTGCGTCGAGGCCGGTCGCCACCCGGTGGTCGAGGCGGCGGTCAAGGCGGCGGGCGATCCCTATACCCCGAACAACGCCCGGCTGGACGGGTCGGGTCAGGACGGCTCGCGCCTGGCCATCGTCACCGGGCCGAACATGGCCGGTAAATCGACCTTCCTGCGCCAGAACGCCCTGCTGGTGATCCTGGCCCAGGCGGGGGCCTTCGTGCCAGCCCGGTCGATGCGTCTGGGCGTGGTGGACCGGCTGTTCAGCCGCGTCGGCGCGGGCGACGATCTGGCGCGCGGCCGCTCCACCTTCATGATGGAGATGGTCGAGACCGCCGCCATCCTGACCCAGGCCACGCCGCGCAGTTTCGTGGTGCTGGACGAGATCGGGCGCGGCACCGCCACCTATGACGGCCTGGCCATCGCCTGGGCCACGGCCGAAGCCCTGCACGAGACTAATCGCGCCCGCACCCTGTTCGCCACCCACTATCACGAGTTGGCCCAGCTGGAGACGCGGCTGGACCACGTCTGCAACCTGTCGATGGTCGCCAAGGAGTGGAACGGCGATCTGGTCTTCCTGCACGAGGCCGCGCCGGGCGCCGCCGACCGATCCTATGGGGTGCAGGTGGCCAAGCTGGCGGGCGTGCCTGCGTCCGTCGTCGCCCGCGCCCGCTCGGTGCTGGAACGTCTGGAAGGCGAAAAGGCGGCCGCCGCCCGCCTGGACGACCTGCCCCTGTTCGCCGTCGCCGAGCCGGAGCCGGTGCGCGGCCCGTCGCCGCTGGAACTGGCGTTCCGGGACGTCGATCCCGACGACCTGACTCCGCGCGAGGCGCTGGAGGCGCTCTATCGGCTCAAGGGTCTGGCCTGATGTGAAGAAGGCCCGGACGTCGCCGTCCGGGCCTTGCTTGCAACCTCGATCCGTTTCGGATCAGGCCTGCATCATCCAGCCTTCGACATCCATGGCCGCCTGGCGCACGGCTTCCGAACGGGTCGGGTGGGCGTGGCAGGTGCGGGCGATGTCTTCCGAGGCGCCGCCGAAGCTCATGGTGACGGCGGCCTCGTGGATCATTTCGCCGGCCTGCGGACCCATGATGTGGACGCCCAGCACCTTGTCGGTGGCGGCGTCGGCCAGAACCTTCACGAAGCCGTCGGTCTCGTGGTTGATCTTGGCGCGGCTGTTGGCGGCGAAGGGGAATTTGCCCTTCTTGTAGGCGACGCCGGCGGCCTTCAGCTGGTCCTCGGTCTGACCGACCCAGGCCACTTCGGGGAAGGTGTAGACCACGCTGGGCACCAGAGCGTAGTCGACGTGGCCGTATTTGCCGGCGATGGTGTCGATCACGGCGACCGCGTCCTCTTCGGCCTTATGCGCCAGCATCGGGCCATGGGTCACGTCGCCGATCACCCAGACGCCATCGGCGACCTTGAAGTGGTCATGGTCGATGAAGCCGCGCTTGTCCGGCGTCACGCCCACGCTCTCCAGACCCAGGCCGTCCGTATAGGGACGACGGCCGATGGCGACCAGGACGACGTCGCCCTTGATCGTTTCGGCCGCGCCGCCGGCCGACGGTTCGACCGTCAGCTCCACCCCGTCCTTGCCCGACTTGGCCGCCGTGACCTTGGCTCCCAGCTTGAACGTCATTCCCTGTTTGGCCAGGGTGCGCTGGAAGGCGGTGGCGACCTCGGTGTCCATGCCGGGGGTGATCCGGTCCAGGAACTCCACCACCGTCACCTCGGCGCCCAGACGGCGCCAGACCGAGCCGAGCTCCAGGCCGATGATGCCGGCGCCGACCACGATCAGCTTCTTGGGCACGGCCGGCAGCGACAGGGCGCCGGTGGAATCGATCACCTTGCCCGCCTCGAACGCGACGCCCGGCAGCGGGGTCGGCTCCGAGCCGGTGGCGATCACGATGTTCTTGGCGTCCAGCGTCTGGACCGCGCCGTCGGCGGCGGTGACTTCGACCTTGCCCTTGGCCGTGATCTTGCCCTTGCCCTTGATCCACTCGACCTTGTTCTTCTTGAACAGGAACTCGATCCCCTTGGTCAGGGCCAGGACGCTGTCGTCCTTGGCCTTGTGCATCTGGGGCAGGTTCAGCTTGGGCGAGACCTCGATGCCGATCTTGGCGAACTCGCCATTGGCCGCGTCCCACAGTTCCGAGGCGTGCAGCAGGGCCTTGGACGGCATGCAGCCGACGTTCAGGCAGGTGCCGCCCAGCGTCGAACGCATTTCCACGCAGGCGACCTTCAGGCCCAGCTGGCCGGCGCGGATCGCGGCGTTATAGCCGCCCGGCCCTCCGCCGATGATGACGACGTCGTAGGGAGCGGTGGCTTCGGCCATGGTATCCTCTGGGTCTTCTGGCGCGCGGTAAAAGGCGCGCGGACACTAGCGCCGACCCCGCACGGGTCAACCGCTGCACCCCATATGGGGCCGCGTTTCGACCAATTGCAGAGGGTCAGACGACGAAAAAGGGGCCAGGCGTCGCCGCCCGGCCCCTTTCCGATCGCATCGACCGGCGCGCTTACAGCTTGAAGCGCACGCCCACGAAGACGTTGTAGCCGAACTTCTCGTACTCGTAGGTCCGCTCCTTGACGCCGTAGTAGCGCACGCCCGCGCTGTCGGTCAGGTTCTTGGCCTCCCCGAACAGCTCCACCCCGTTGCCGAAGTCGTAGCTGGCGGTCACGTCCAGCTGACCGCGCCCCTCGACCCACAGGTCCAGGCCCGGCCGCGTGGCGTCGATGGCTTCCAGGAAGTCGCTGCGGTGCGTGTAGGACACCCGCGCGCTGAACCCGTACCGCTCATAGAACAGGGCGGCGTTATAGGTGGTGTCCGACTGGCCCGGCAGGGTGAAGCTGTTGCGCCCGGCGTAGGTAGCGGCGGTTTTGATCCTGGCGTCCGTCAATGTGTAGTTGGCGAAGACGCCGAAGCCCGAGGCCCAGCCCGGCAGGAAGTCGAACGTCTGCTGCCAGTTGAGCTCGATGCCGGCCAGATGCCCGTCGGCGTTCTTGGCTTCCGTCACTTCGGCGAAGCCCGAGGGCGCGGGCTGGTAGGGCACGCCCGCCGTGACCAGGGTGAAACGATAGTCGGACAGGTCCTTGTAGAAGGCGTTGGCCGAAATCACGCCCAGCGGCCGCAGGTAATATTCCAGGCCCAGGTCGACATTGTTGGACAAGGCGGCCTTCAGATCCGGGTTCCCGCGCGAGACCGTGGTCTTGACCCGCGTGACGCCGCCCTCGGTGACGTTCTCGCTGGTTTCCAGCAGACGCGGCACGACATCCGCATAATCCGGCCGCGAAATGGCGCGGGTCAGGGCGAAGCGGCCGATCAGGTTTTCGCTGAAGCTGTGACGCAGCGTCAGATTGGGGAAGACGTCCGTCTGGTCGCGGCTGACGGAAACGGGCGTCAGCACGTTCGCGGCGCTCACGCTGGTCGCGGCCCCCTCGAAGTCGGTCTTTTCGACGCGCAGGCCGATCAGGACATTGGTGGCCCCCACGTCGAACCGGGCCTGGCCATAGCCGGCAAGGATGTCTTCGTTGGCGGTGTAGTCGGCCGTGATCGACTGCGGCGTGCGGCGATAGTTCGCGCCCTTGGAGACGCTGGCGATGCGCGCGAAGTAGTCGTCGACCAATCCGTGATCCAGCTTGAAGCCCAGGTTGTAGCCATAGTTCTGCGACCGGCGATCCGACATCAGGGCCGTCAGCGCGCCGGCGCTGTTGTCGCGATCGCGGAAACGCTCCTCATCGGCGGAAACGTCGCGCGAGCTGTATTTGGCGCCGAACTTCAGCGTCACGTCGCGGCCGCCGATGACGGTCGGCAGCTCGTAGTTGGTCTTGAAGGACACGTCCTCCTGCTCGGTCGTGTTGGAGCGGAAGGAGTTTTCGCGGAAGCTGTAGTTCGCCGGGTTCAGATAGGCGTCCGACGAGAACGGCGAATAGGTCGGCGCGTAGTGGTCGGTCGTGTCGTAGCGAAGCGTCTGCGATCCCGAGCGATAGACCAGTTCGTCGCGGTGCGGATAGGTCTGCTCGCTCCGGGCCCAGGCCAGGGTCGCGTCCCAGACGGCGCCGTTGCCGAAGGTGTATTCGCCGCCCAGGTTCAGGGTCGAAATCTGGTTGTTCTGCTCGCGGTGACGCAGGGCCTTGTAGATGCGCGCGCCGGTGAACTCGCCCGCCTGATCGGTCAGTCCCGCCTGGGGCTTGCCGTCCGAATAGGTGAAACGCAGCGTGTCGCGGTATTCGTCGTCGTTGAACTCGGCGAACGATCCGCGCAGCCAGGCGCGCAGCTGATCGCTGGGCCGCCATTCCAGAGCGCCGGTCGCGGCCTTGCGCGTGCGCTTGGTCTCATAGTCCTTGAACAGGGTTTCTTCGAGGTAATAGCGGCCGAGGGTCGCCGCGACCTTGGCGTCCTCTCCCAGGGTCCATGCGTTCTCGACGTTGTCGGGACGACGGTTGGTCTCGGAGAAGCTCAGCGACAGCAGGGCGCCGAAGGTCTGGTCGGCGCCGAAGACGTTGGACACGGTGGCACCCGCGCGGGTGTCGGAACCGCCGTAGTCGTTGTAGCTGCCCCCGGCGTAGCCGCTGATGGCCAGACGACGCTTGTCGAAGGGCGAACGGGTCTTGATGTCCACAGCGCCGGCGATGGAATCCGCGTCCTGGCTGGGACGCAGGGTCTTGGACACCTCGACGGTGGAGACGATGTCCGAGGGCAGGGTGTCCAGATCGACCGCGCGGGTCGTCGGCGACACGGCCGGAACGGCGACGCCGTCCACCGAAACGGCGGTGAAGGACGACGGCGCGCCGCGCACGTTAATATAGCGGCCCTCGCCCTGGTCGCGCTGGATGGCGATGCCCTGAACCCGCTGCAGGCTTTCAGCCACGTTCGGGTCGGGATAGCGGCCGATGGCGTCGGCCGACAGGACGTTGACCGTGCCCTCGGCGTTCTTCTGCTGGTTCAGCGAACGGGCCACGCCGTCGGTGATGACGCCCGTCACGATCACGTCGGCCACGTCGGTCGCCGTCGCGGCGCCCAGGACGATGGAGACATTGACGTCCTGGCCAGGCGTGGTCACGACGGTCTGGCTGGCGGAAGGCAGACCCAGATAGCGCACGTCCAGAACGACCGAGCCGGCCGCGCTCGTCGGCAGGGTGAACTCGCCGTGACCGTCGGCCACGATCCGCTGACCCGAACCGCGCACCAGGACCTCGGCGCCCGGCAGGGGCGCGCCCAACGCATTGGTGACACGCCCGAAGATCACGTCGCCGGCGACGACGGAAGAGGCGGCGACCGTAGCGGCGGCGGTCTCGGCGTGGGCGGCGACCGTCATCGGCGCCAGGATCAGAGGCGCCAGGGCGGCGCTCATCAGCAGGTTCAGTTTCATGTCGGTCGGTCCCCTCCGGCGAACACGGGTTCGGTTCGACCGGCGCCGCGCCGCTTAACGGGCTGCGGCGACGTGAAAGCGACGATTTGACGACGCGGATTTCGCGGTTTTTCGAAGCAAGAGCGACAATCCGTCCCGACACGTCGCAACTGTCACCGAACATGGATCAAACCGTCACGCCGACGCCGTTGACCCCCGACCGCCCCTTCCCGAGAGAACCTGCGGATCATCTGGAGATTGTCATGCGCCCTGTCCCCGTTCGCCACTCCCCCATTCGCCCCTGGGCCGCCCTCGCCGCCCTGGCCCTGCTCGGCGCCTGTGCTACGCACGAGGTCGATTTCCAGGGCGAGGGCGACGGGGTGGTAGGCGAGGGCGCTGTGGTCCATGCAGTGCTGGAGACACCGCCCGTCGGACAGCCCGGCCAGGACGCCGCCGACGATCCCGCCGTCTGGGCCTCGGCCCACCCGGTCATGGTGAAGGGCGTGGCCACGCCGGGCTTTGTCGCCGGCACGGACAAGAAGGCGGGTCTTTATATCTACGGCCTGGACGGGCGGATCCTGCAGTTCCTGCCGGAAGGTCTGCTGAACAATGTGGACGTCGTCGAAGGTTTGTCGGTCGGCGGGCGACCGCAGGTCGTCCTGGGCGCCAGCGACCGCACGCCGGGCAAGGTGGGCGTCGCCCTCTATCGCTTCGATCCCGCCGCAACCCAGGCCGACAACGCCGTCCATTACTGGGGCGCCATTCGCACCGACGTGGTCGAACCCTATGGTTTCTGCTTCGTCCGGCGCGGCGATCAGGTCTACGCCGTCCTGGTGGGCCATGAAGGCGAGCTGCGACAATACGCCCTGGGGGTCGATGCGGCCGGCGCCCCGGTCGCGCGCGAGGTCCGCCGCGCCGAGATCGGCTCCATCTCCGAAGGCTGCGCGGCCGACGAGGCCTCGGACGCCGTGTTCGTCAACGAGGAGAACGTCGGCCTGTGGCGCTATGATCTGGACCCCGCCTCGGGCGCGGCGCGCACCCTGATCCAGCCCATCGCGCCGGGCGTGCTGGTTGCCGACGCCGAAGGGCTGACCACCATCGCCGACGGCGACAAACGCTATCTGATCGCCTCCAGCCAGGGCGATTCCACCTTCCCCGTCTGGCGCATCGACGCCGGCGCCCCCCAGTACAAGGGACGGTTCGTGGTCAAGGACGGGGTGGTCGACGGCGTCACCGGCACCGACGGCCTGGCGGCGGCCGGCGGCGCGGTCGGCCCCTTCCCCGAGGGCGTCGTGGTCATCCAGGACGACGTCAACGACGAGGGCGGCCAGAACTTCAAATATGTGGACTGGCGCGACATCCGCCGTGCGCTGGGGCTGTAGGCGCGCCTACTGATCCTCGTCGAACTTGCGCGCGACCAGGTCGGTCAAGGCCGCCATCGCCTCTTCGGCGTCCTCGCCCTCGGCCGTCACGTCGATGGTGCAGCCGATGCCGGCGCCCAGCATCAACAGCCCCATGATGGAGCGGGCGTCCACGGTCACGCCGTCGCGCGTGACCTGAATCTCGCTGTCGAACCCGGAGGCCAGTTTCACGAACTTGGCCGAGGCGCGGGCGTGCAGGCCACGGGTGTTGCAGATGTTCAAGGTGGCGCTGACGGTCATTTCTCGCCCGCCAGAACCCAGGACGCGACCGAGATGTATTTGCGCCCGGCGTCCTGCGCATGGGCCACGCACGCCTCCAGCGTTTCGCGCCCGCGCACGCTGGCCAGCTTGATCAGCATGGGCAGGTTCAGCCCGGCGATGACCTCGGCGTGGGTCTGCTCCATCACCGAAATCGCCAGGTTGGACGGCGTGCCGCCGAACATGTCGGTCAGCAGGATCACGCCGTCCCCGTCGTTCACGGCCGCGGCCGCGTCGACGATGTCGCGACGCCGCCGCTCCATGTCGTCGTCGGGGCCGATGCAGATGGCGGCGACCCCGCGCTGCGGCCCGACCACATGCTCCATCGCCGAAAGAAACTCAGACGCCAGCCCGCCATGGGTGACGATGACCAGACCGATCATAAGGACTTCACTCGCATCCCGCCCCGAACCGCGTCCGCCGGCCGCGCACCGGACGGGAAGGTCCGGCCGCCGCCCGTCCCGGACCGCAAGGGGCGTGTCATAGACCCGTCGCGTCCGGTTTCAAAGCGTCTGCAACGCGACTGCGACCTTGGCGACGGCCGAGGCCTGTTTGAGATCCAGTGTCAGCAGGGGAACGGCGACACCCGCGATCATGCGCGCGGCGGGCTCGGGCAGGCGTTCCGACGGCGCCTCTTCCGCCTCGACCGCCAGGACCACGCGGGCGAGCGGCCAGGTGGGGGCGGTCACGATCCCCACGCCGCGCGCCTCGATCCGACCGGCGATGGTCTCGGGCGCCGCGGCGTAGAGCGCGCCTCCCGAAGCCCAGACGCGGGTATAGTCGTCGCTGACCAGCCGCCACCCCTTGTCGATCAGCCGCAATCCCAGATCGCTCTTGCCCGCCCCGGATCGACCCAGGATCAGCACCGCCTTCCAGACGCCCCGGCGCCGCACGGCGACGGCGGTGGCGTGGATGGGCGGATGGGCCGTCACGGGCGCCGGCCCGGCGTGACGGGGTCGAAGGCGGGCAGATTGATCTCGAACACGGCGCCGGCGACCCGGCCGTCTTCGATCCGGTTCTCGGCCCAGACGCGTCCGCCGTGCGCCTCGACGATCTGACGCACGATGGACAGGCCCAGGCCCGAGTTGGACCCGAAGGCCGCGCCCTTTGGCCGGGAGGTGTAGAACCGCTCGAACACCGTCTCCAGATTGTCGGGCGGGACGCCGGGGCCGTCGTCCTCGACCCGCACGCGGACCGACCGGTCGCCGTCGACCTGGTCCAGAACCACGCGGACCTCGCCGCCGGCCGGGCTGAAGGAGCGGGCGTTGTCGATCAGGTTGCGGAACACCTGACCCAGGGGGCCGTCGCGCCCCATGACCTGCAGGCCCTCGACCGGCGCGGCCAGCCGCACCGGGACGTCGCCCGGCTTGGCCGTTGTGTCATAGACGCCGACGATGTCGGCCAAGAGCTGGTTCAGTTCGATCGGACGCGGCCGATCACGCGACAGTTCGGCGTCCAGTCGAGAGGCGTTGGAAATGTCGGTGATCAGCCGGTCCAGCCGCCGCACGTCCTGCTGCAACAGGGCCGTCAGCTTCTCGCGATGGGCGTCCGTCTTGACCAGGGGCAGGGTCTCCAGCGCCGAGCGGATCGAGGTCAGGGGGTTCTTGATCTCGTGCGAGACGTCGGCGGCGAACCGTTCGATGGCGTCCATCCGGGTGGACAGGGTGTCGGTCATCGATTCCAGCGACCGGGCCAGATCGCCGATCTCGTCGCGACGATCTTCCAGATCAGGCAGGGAGATGGCGCGCGCGCGTTGCAGCTTCACCTGATCCGCCGCCGCCGACAGACGCAGGATCGGTCTGGCCACGAACAGATGCAGCAGCAAGGAGGCCAGCAGGTTCACCGCCAGGGCCACCAGGGCGAACGGCACCAGGGCGCGGCGTTGGGCGCTCAGGATCTGATCGACATTGCCGGCTTCCAGGGTCATCACCCCCAGCACCTGCCGGACATGGCGGATGGGAATGGAGACGGAGACGACCCGGTCGCCGGACTCGTTTCGACGCACCGTCGTCTGCGGTTCGCCGGCCAGGGCGCGTTCGACCTCGGCGGTCACTTCCCGATCGGCGGCGTCTTTCTGGTGCGCACTGCGGGCAAGCCGGTCCTTCAGGTCGGACGACGGCGGCGTGCCGGCTGGATGCGCCGGCGGCAGGGGCTGGCCGGGAATATTCTCCGTCACCTGGTAGCTGTCGATCAACGGCAGGCCGTTGATGTCGTACAGCCGCACGCGCTGGCCGGCCGGCACGAAGTTGTCGCGCAGCCAACGGGCCGCTTCCTGCACGTCCAGCTCCGGCGTCGGCTCGCCCTTGGTTATGCTGAGCTGGCCCAGCACGTTTCCCAGCAGTTCGGCCTGGGCTTTCAGCGATTCCTGACGCGCCTGGATCAGGCCGCGGTTCCACTCGTTCAACGCCAGGGCGCCGCCGAACAGGATCAGCAGGCTGAGCAGATTCAGCGCCAGGATGAAGCCGCCCAGCCGCGACCCGCCGAAACGGATCAGCGGCCGTCGGCCGGGCCAGACCTTCCCCTCGCGCGGCGCGGCGGGATCAGCTCTCGCGGTAGCGGTAGCCGACGCCATACAGGGTCTCGATCGCGTCGAACTCAGGGTCCACGGCGCGGAACTTCTTGCGCATCCGCTTGACGTGGCTGTCGATGGTGCGGTCGTCGACATAGACCTGGTCGTCGTAGGCGGCGTCCATCAGATTGTCGCGGCTCTTCACGAAGCCGGGCCGCTGGGCCAGGGCCTGCAACAGCAGGAATTCGGTGACGGTCAGCTTCACCGGCTTGCCGTCCCAGGTGGATTCGTGACGCGCCGGATCCATCGACAGCTTGCCGCGCTTGATCGCCTTGCCCGACACCTCGGCCGAGGGTTCGGCCTCGACCCCGTCGGCGCCGGTGCGACGCAACAAGGCCTTCACCCGCTCGATCAGCAGGCGCTGGCTGAAGGGTTTGTGGATATAGTCGTCGGCCCCCAGGTTGAAGCCCAGGATCTCGTCGATCTCCTCGTCCTTGGACGTCAGCATGATGACCGGAATCTGCGAGGTCTGGCGCAGACGGCGCAGCACCTCCATCCCGTCCATGCGCGGCATCTTCACGTCCAGAATAGCCAGGTCCGGCGGCGTCGATTCCAGGGCGGCGAGCCCCGAGGCCCCGTCGTGATAGGCCGTGATCTTGTGGCCGTGGCTTTCCAGCGCCAGCGAGACGGACGCCACGATGTTTTCGTCGTCGTCGACCAGGGTGATGTTCGCCAAGGGTGTCTTCTCCTGAACTTCGCGTTCCCGCGAACGTCAACGCACGGCAAGCGTAACCGTTCGATCACGGTCACATTAGGGCCGAACCCGTCCGCTTTGAAGCGGTCACGGCCTGAACCGCGCGGGATCGCCGCTGGACAGATGGGTCCGCCCGTCGCCCGTTTCAACGACCGTCGGGCGTTCGCGCTGTGGAAGCGGCGGCGAAATTCGCCGTGCAAACCTCGCCTTAAAGACTTCGCGGCCATGATGCCGGCCATGGCGGGCCCGATCCATTACGAAGTCTATGTGCGCAAGACGGCGCCCTCGGCCTGGTCGCTGCTGATCGCGACCGAGGATCGCAAACACGCGATGGAGACGGCCGAGGACCAGATGAACGACCGTCTGGCCGTCGCCGTCCGCGTCACCAAGGAGACGCTGGACCCTGAAACGATGGAGTTCAACAGTCTCACCATCCTGACGCTGGGCCTTCCGGAACAGAAGACCAGGGCGAAGCCGCAGGCGCCGCCCCAGCCCGCCTGCAGTCACCCGGCCGAACTCTATTCGCCCCATTCGCGCGCCCTGATCGGTCGCGTGCTGGAGGAGTGGTTGAAGCGGCAGGGCGTCACCGCCTTCGAACTGCTGCACCGGCCGGACCTGGCCGAACGGCTGGAAGCCTCGGGCGTCGAACTTCAGCACGCGGTCCAGAAGATCGCCGTGCCCGAAAGCCAGGCGTCCGGCCAGGACGTTCACGCCATGGTGCGCCATTATCAGAAGCTGGCGGAACAGACGATCGCGCGGCTGTTGAAGGCTGGGCGCGCCGGGCAGTTCCCCAGCGTCGAGGATCGCCCCATCGCCGAACTGGCGCAGCGACTGAACGGGGCGACGGACCGCGCCTTCGTCATGGGCGGCGTCGTCGCCGGCGCGCTCAAGGACCGGCGCGGCGCGCGCGACCGGCTGGCCGCCCTGATGGACCTGATCGACGCGGCGCCGCCGGAAGGGCCGCCGCGCGCCCTGATCGTGGTCGCGGTCGAACAGATCGCCGCCGAAATGCTGGCCGTGCGGCGCAATCTGACCGAACTCCTGGGCCCCGCTCTGGATCACGGCGCCAATCTGGCCGCCGTCGTGCGGATGGCCGCGCCGCGCGAGGTCGATCAACTGATCGCCATGGATTCGCGCATGGCCCTGTTGACCCCCACCGTCGAGGGGCCTGCGGAGCGGCTGGGCCGGCACCTGGCGGCCGGAGAGTTCCCGCTGCTGGCGGCCTCCCTGGCGCGGATGGTGGTGCAGGAACTGGCCAGTCCCCGTCGTCTCCGCCCCAACGACCCGGTGGGCGAAATCGACATCCTGCGCGTCCTGGCCTTGGCCCTGACGGCGACGGCGGGCCGACTGATGAGCCTCGACGAGGTCCAGACCGCCTTCGTCGAACGCTCCAAGAGCCTGGTCACCGCCGATTTCGTCGCCGCCTATGTCAAGGACTGCCCGACCGTCCTCGCCGAGGCCGAACAGCTGACCCGACTGTGCGAAAACGTCACCGGCGGCGCGAACAAGCGTGCGGCGGCGCGCTGGCTGTCGGCCTGCGTCGGGTCGCTGCGGTTCGAGACCGAAATGCGCCAGACGACGCCCGGCGGACCGGCCGTTCCGCACAAGCTGGCCGTGCTGGCGCGGCTGCAACGTTCGGTCCGCGCCGCCCAGTTGGGCGAGCACGACGAGGCGCAGATCACGACAGCCATCGGCGCCGTGGGCGGCGTCCTGGAGGTCGAGACCGGCCTGGTCGAACAGATCGGACGGGCCTCGGCGCCCCTGCCCCAGAAGCTGACCGCCCTGCTCAAGCTGGCGACGGGCCAGACCGCGCCCAGCGGCCCCGCCGCCGACCGCGCCAAGGCCGAGGCCCTCAAGCTGCTGCGGACAAAGGACGTGCGCGCGGCCCTGGCGGCGTCCCCGGACGAGATCGCCCCGTTGAAGGAACTGATGCAGGCCGCCGGCCTGGCCGCCTGAACGCGCCTAGCAGACCTGTCCGGCGGCCCAGCCCGAAGACCAGGCCCACTGGAAATTATAGCCGCCCAGCCAGCCTGTCACATCGACCGCCTCGCCGATGAAATACAGGCCCGGAACCGTCTTGGCCTGCATCGTCTGCTGGTCCAGCGCGGCCGTATCGACCCCGCCCAGCGTCACCTCGGCGGTGCGATAGCCTTCGGAGCCCACCGGCTTGACGCTCCAGCCGTTGACCGCCTGATCCAGCCTGCGCAGCACCTTGTCCGACAGGTCGGCCAGATTGCCCGACGCCCCCTCTCGCACGCACAGGGTCTCGGCCAGACGGCGCGGCACGATATGGCTCAGCGCCGTATGCACGGCCTGACGCCCGTTCGCGGCCTTGGCCGCCTTCAGCGCCGCGAACACATCCTGGCCCGGCGCCATCGCGGCCACGATGGCCTCGCCCTCGCGCCAGTAGGAGCTGATCTGAAGTATGGCCGGGCCGCTCAGCCCCCGGTGGGTGAACAGCATTGCCTCGTTGAAGCTGGCCCGGCGCGTCTTCTCGCTCGGCGCCGAGGCCACGGTCGCCTCCACAGCCACTCCTGCCAGCGGCGTCAGCGCCTCCAGCAGGCCCGCCTCGAACGTCAGGGGCACCAGGGCCGGCCGCGTCTCGGTGACGCGGATGTCGAACTGTCGCGCGACCTCATAGGCCCAGCCGGTCGCGCCCATCTTGGGGATGGACTTGCCGCCGGTCGCCACGACCAGGGACGCCGCCGTCGCCTGCGATCCGTCCGACAGAGCGGCCGTGAAGCCCATGCCGTCGCGGGCCACACGGTCCACGCCGGTCTTCATCTTCAGGGTGACGCCCGCCGCCGCCATGTCATCCGTCAGCATACGGACGATCTGTTTGGCGCTGTCGTCGCAGAACAGCTGGCCCAGCGCCTTCTCGTGCCAGGCGATGCCCGCCAAGTCGATGCGTTTGACGAAATCGTGCTGGGTGTAACGGCGCAGGGCCGAGGTGGCGAACCGGGGGTTCTCGCCCAGGAAGTTCGCCGGTCCGCAGCCCAGATTGGTGAAGTTGCAGCGCCCGCCGCCGGAGATGCGAATCTTCTCGCCCGGCCGGTCGGCGTGATCCACGACCAGCACCCGGCGGCCGCGCCGCCCGGCCTCGATGGCGGCCATCATGCCCGCCGCCCCGGCGCCGACGACGAGGACGTCGAAGGACGTCCCCGTCATCGTGGTCCCTCCGACGGAGAGACCGGCCTCGGGGAGAGCCTAGTAACGGTAGTGGTCCGCCTTGAACGGACCTTCGACCGGCACATTGATATAGTCAGCCTGGGCCTGGGTCAGGGTCGTCAGCTTGGCGCCCAGCTTGGCCAGGTGCAGGAAGGCGACCTTCTCGTCCAGATGCTTGGGCAGGGTGTAGACCTTGTTCTCGTACTTGTCGGCGTTGGTCCACAGCTCGATCTGGGCCAGGGTCTGGTTGGTGAAGGACGCCGACATCACGAAGCTGGGGTGGCCCGTGGCGTTGCCCAGGTTCACCAGACGGCCTTCCGACAGCAGGATGATCTTCTTGCCGTCCGGGAACTCGACGTGGTGGACCTGCGGCTTGATCTCGTCCCACTTGAAGTTCTTCAGGCCGGCGACCTGAATCTCGCTATCGAAGTGGCCGATGTTGCAGACGATGGCGTTGTTCTTCATCCGCCGCATGTGATCCACGGTGATGACGTCCTTGTTGCCGGTCGTCGTCACATAGATGTCGGCGCGGTCGGCGGTGTCGTCCAGCGTCTGGACCTCATAGCCTTCCATCGCGGCCTGAAGGGCGCAGATCGGGTCGATCTCGGTCACGATCACGCGGGCGCCGCCTTGACGCAGCGAGGCGGCCGAGCCCTTGCCCACGTCGCCGTAGCCGCAGACCACCGCGACCTTGCCCGACAGCATGACGTCGGTGCCGCGACGGATCGCGTCGACCAGCGATTCACGGCAGCCGTACAGATTGTCGAACTTGGACTTGGTGACGCTGTCGTTGACGTTGATGGCGGGGAAGGGCAGCTCGCCCTTTTCGGCCATCTGATACAGGCGGTGAACGCCCGTGGTCGTCTCTTCCGACACGCCGCCGATGGCGTCGCGGATGGCCGAATAGAAGCCGGGCTTCTCTTTCAGATACCGCTTCATGACCGAGAAGAGGGCTTCCTCCTCCTCGTTCTGCGGATTGTCCAGGACCGAGGCGTCCTTCTCGGCCTTCGGACCCAGCACGCACAGCAGGGTGGCGTCGCCGCCGTCGTCCAGGATCAGGTTCGGATAGCCGCCATCGGCCCATTCGAAGATCTTGTGGGCGTAGTCCCAGTATTCTTCCAGCGTCTCGCCCTTGGTGGCGAAGACCGGCGTGCCGTTGGCGGCGATGGCGGCGGCGGCGTGGTCCTGGGTCGAGAAGATGTTGCACGAGGCCCAGCGCACCTCGGCGCCCAGGGCTTCCAGCGTCTGGATCAGGACCGCCGTCTGGATGGTCATGTGCAGCGAACCGGCGATGCGGGCGCCCTTCAACGGCTTGGCGGCGCCGAACTCGTCGCGCAACGCCATCAGGCCCGGCATTTCGGTTTCGGCGATGGCGATTTCCTTGTTGCCCCAGTCGGCCAGGGAAATGTCGCGGACGATGTAGTCGGTCATGATCGGGCTCCGGCCGAACGAAAGGATTGGCGGCCTCATAGCCTGACCGAAGCCCGGGGGCAATGATCGTATAAAGACATCCTTATACGATCCTCGTGACCGAGGCCGAGACCCTGACGCGTCAGATCGGCGGCTTCCGCTTCGAGGCCGAGGAACCCCGGCCCGCGCAGCGCGCGGCGTAAGGCGTTCCTTAAGCGACCGCCGCCTAATATCGCCCGATGGAACGCCGCGCTCTTCTCGGTCTCGCCGTCATGGCGACCGCCGCAACCACCCTTCCGCCCGAGGCTGCCAAGGCGTCCTCTGGCGGCGGGGGCGGCGCCTCGGCCGACACCTATCTGCGCCTGCCGATCGTGACGGCCTCCATCCTGCACGGCGACGGACGGCGCGGCGTATTGTCGATAGAGACCGGCCTCGATACGCCGGACGCGGCCCTGCGCCTGAGGGTCCAGCAATCGACCCCGCGCCTTCGCGCCGCCTACAACACCGCCGCCCAGACCTTCGCCAACGGCCTGCGTCCCGGCATGCCGCCCGACATCGATCGCCTGGCCAGTGCGCTTCAGGCCGCGACCAACACGGTCATGGGTCGCCCCGGCGCACGCCTGCTGCTGGGCAGCGTGATGGCGGTCTAAGGCCGGACGCCCCCACAGACCCCGCTACAGGAAGGAATAGGGATCGACGTCCACCGTCAGTCTGACGGACGCCGGCGTCTTCACCCGCTGAAGCCAGGCCCGCAGGAAGGCCTGAAGGTTCACGTCCCGGTCGGCCCGCACCAGCAGCCGCTTTCGCCGTCGTCCCCGCACCAGGGCCAGCGGCGCGTCGGCGGGACCATAGACCTCCAGCCGTTCGGCGTTGGGGATGGCCTGGGCCAGGTCGGCGGCCGTCTTCTCCACGGCGGCCGCATTCTCGCTGGACAGGACGATCGCCGCCAGCCGGCCATAGGGCGGCAGGGACGCGGCCTCCCGCTCGGCCATCTCGGCCTCGACGAAGGCGTCGCGGTCGCCCGCCGCCAGGGCCTGAAGCACCGGATGTTCGGGCGTCCAGGTCTGAAGCAGGGCCCGACCCGGCTTGTCCGCCCGCCCCGCCCGCCCCGTCGCCTGGGCCATCAGCTGATAGGTCCGCTCGGCCGCCCTCAGGTCGCCGCCGCGCAGGCCCAGGTCCGCATCCACCACCCCCACCAGCGTCAGGCGCGGGAAGTTGTGGCCCTTGGCCGCCGCCTGGGTCGCCACCAGAATGTCGATCTCCCCGTCCGTCATCCGCTGGATCAGGGCGCGCGCCGATTTGGCGTCCGGCGCGGTGTCGGAGCTGAACACCGCCGTCCGCGCCTCGGGGAACAGCTGGCGCACCTCCTCCTCGACCCGCTCGACCCCCGGCCCGACCGAGACCAGCGAATCCTCGGCCCCGCACGAGGGGCACAGTTTCGGACGCGGCATGGAAAAGCCGGTCAGGTGACAGACCAGCCGCCCGGTGTAGCGATGCTCGACCAGCCAGCTGTCGGTGTCGGGCGCCGTCAGCCGATGACCGCAGGCGCGACACAGCACGACGGGGGCGTAGCCGCGCCGGTTCAGGAACAGCAGGGTCTGCTCGCCCCGCGCCAACGTCTCGCCGATGGCCAGCCGCAGCGGCTGCGACAACCAGGTCTGGGGGTCGGGCGGCGCGGCGCGCAGGTCGATCAGGTCGATGTCGGGCAGCACCGCCGTCCCGTGCCGCGCCCCCAGCTTCAGCCAGTCGTAGCGCCCGTTCTGGGCGTTCCACAGCGTCTCCAGGGACGGCGTCGCCGAGGCCAGGACCACCGCCGCCCCCTCGATCCGCGCCCGCGCCACCGCCAGGTCGCGCCCGTGATAGACCAGCCCCTCCTCCTGCTTGAAAGAGCCGTCGTGCTCTTCGTCCACCACGATCAGACGCAGGTTGACGAAGGGCAGGAACAGGGCCGAGCGCGCCCCGACCACGATGTTGCAGCGGCCGGCGACCACCGCCTCCCACACCTGGCGACGGCGCGGCGGGGCGACCCCGGAATGCCATTCAGCCGGGGCCGCGCCGAACCGGGCCGTGATCCGCTCGATCAGCGCCTGGGTCAGGGCGATCTCGGGCAGCAGGATCAGGATCTGCGCCGTCGGATCGGCGCGCAGCACCCGCGCGATGGCCTCCAGATAGGCCTCGGTCTTGCCCGATCCCGTCACCCCGTCCAGCAGGAAGGGGCGGAAACCGCCGCCGGCCACGCCGTCCGCCATCGCCGCCGCCGACGCCGCCTGGTCCCCGTTCAGGGCGGCGGGCGCATGATCGGGATCGGGTCGGTCGAACGCCGCCCGGGCCTCGATCTCGACGATCTCCAAGACGCCTTCGTCGATCAGCCCCTTGACCACGCCGGACGAGACGCCCGCCGCCCGCGCCAGATCGGCCGGGGGCATCGCCCGCTCGCCCAGCGTCTCCAGCACGCCCGTCCGCGCCGGGGTCGCCCGCGCCGGCTGCCGCTCGCCCACGCGCCGCACCCTTCGCTCGGGCCGGGGACGCGGCGCGCGCAGGCCCTTCAGCGCCGTCGCCGCCATCTCGCCCGGCGCCGACAGGGTCCAGCGCCCGGCCCATTCCACGAAGTCGACCACGCCCGGCGGCAGGGCCGGATCGTCCAGCAGACTGTCCACCGCCTTCAGCCGCCGGTTCGATCCCGTCGTCTCGAACACCTCCGACACCACGCCCCGGATCAGGCGCGGCCCCAGCGGCACCGCCACCTGATCGCCGCGCGCCAGGGTCAGCGCCTCGGGAACCTCGTAGTCGAAGGCTTCCGGCACGGGCAGGGGAATGAGGACGGACGCGACTTTCACCGAACTTCGCCCTCGGCTATGAAGCCGCCCATGAAACTCTTTCTCGACACCGCAGACATCGCCGCCATTCAGGACCTCGTCCCCACCGGAATGGTGGACGGTGTCACCACCAATCCGTCGCTGATCGCCAAGTCGGGTCGCAACATCGCCGAGGTCATCGCCGAAATCTGCGCCCTGGTCGAGGGGCCGATCTCGGCCGAGGCCGATCGCCCCGAACGTGGTGGTGAAGCTGCCGCTGACCTGGGACGGGCTGCGCGCCTGCCGCGTCTTCTCCGACAAGGGGATCAAGACCAACGTCACCCTGTGCTTCTCTGCGGCCCAGGCCATGCTGGCGGCCAAGGCCGGGGCGACCTTCGTTTCGCCCTTCGTCGGTCGGCTGGAAGATAACGGGGCGGACGGCATCGGCCTGTTGGAGGAAATCCGCGTCCTGTACGACGTGCACGGCTTCGACACCCAGATCCTGGCCGCGTCCTTGCGCAACGTCGCCCATGTGACGGCCGCCGCCGTCGCCGGTTCGGACGCCGCGACCTTCGGCCCTGACACCTTCAAGGCCCTGGTAAAGCACCCGTTAACCGACAAGGGTCTTGATGCCTTCGTGGCGGACTGGGCCAAGACCGGTCAGTCCATTTTGTAACATCGCACGTCCCGGAGAGGTCTGTTGAGCGGCTCATTGGACCTTTTCGAAACGTCGGAATCGGACGCAGAGACCCCGCGCCTGGGCGACGGCCTGCATTGGCCCGAGGTGCGCGGCTGGTTGCAGACCCATCCCCAGACCCTGCTGGACGACCGGTCCCTTCTGGAAGAGATCGGCCTGCGCCCCCACGGCCGCAATGTCGTGGAGTTCGGCGCCGCCGCCCTGACCCGGCTGGAAGCCGTCGTGGAGCGCGAGACCGGCGCCCGGCGCGAGATCGAAATGATCGCCCGCGCCAACTTCGCCGCCCAGACCCAGACCCATGTGGCGACGCTGGACCTTCTGGAAGCGCGCAACCATTCCGACCTGGCGCGTCGGCTGGATGCGGCCGCCCAGGGACGGTTCGGCCTGGCCGCCGCCGCCATCGCCCTGGAGAAGCCCGGCGGCGTGCCCTTCGGCTGGCGACCTCTGGATCCGGGCGCGGTCGACAGCCTGTTGGGCGAGCATGGCCTGACCTGGCTCGGCCCCGCGTTCGAGGGACTGGACCTGTTCGGCGCCGCCGTGGCCGAGGTGAAGTCCGTCGCCCTGATCCGCATGGCCCCGCACCTGACGCCGGGCGAGCCGCCCCGCCCCAGCCTGTGCGCCTTCGGCTCGCCCGATCCCGAGGGTTTCACCCCCACCATGGGCTGCGAACTGGCCGCCTTCCTGGCCCGGGTGGTCGAGCGGATGGCCGAGCGATGGCCGGTGTTGAACTGACCGCCTCTGACGCCCTGCGCGTCTGGCTGGACCACCTGGCGCACGAACGCCGCCTGTCGCCGCGCACGCTGGAGGCCTATGGCCACATCGGCCGGCTCTATGTCGCCTTCCTCGAACGCCATCGCGGCGAGACCTTGTCGCTGGCCGACCTGGGCGCGGTCACGGCGGCGGAGGTGCGCGCCCACATGGCCGAGCGTCGCTCGGGCGACCATCCGCTGGCCGCCCGCTCGCTGAGCCAGAGCCTGTCGGCCATCCGCGGCTTTCACGCCTTTCTGGATCGGCGGCTGGACACACCCGCCCCGCAGCTGGCCCTGGTGCGCGGGCCCAGGGCCAAGCCCTCATTGCCCCGCCCGGTCACGGAGGATCAGGCGCGCGGCCTGCTGGCCGAACCCGACGCCGATCCCGACGCCGAACCGTGGGAGGCGGCGCGCGACCGCGCCGTCCTGACCCTGCTCTACGGCTGCGGCCTGCGGATTTCGGAGGGCCTGTCCCTGACGCGCGCCGATGCGCCGCTGGGCGAGACGCTGCGGATCATCGGCAAGGGATCCAAGACCCGAATCGTCCCGGTCCTGCCCGCCGTGCGCCAGGCCGTGGACGCCTATCTGGCGCTCCAGCCGTTTCCGCTCCAGCCCGCCGACGCCCTGTTCCGCGCCCGGCGCGGCGGACCTTTAAGCCCCCGCCACGTCCAGGCCTCGGTCCAGCGGCTGCGCGGCCGCCTCGGCCTGCCCGAGCGCACCACGCCCCACGCCCTGCGTCACAGTTTCGCGACCCATCTGCTGGGCGCCGGCGCCGACCTGCGGTCGATCCAGGAATTGCTGGGCCACGCCAGCCTGTCGACGACCCAGAAATACACCGGCGTCGACGCCGACCGGCTGCTGAACGCCTATGCCGCCGCCCACCCTCGCGCCTGACGGGATCGATGACGAGCGGCGATGACGGCGCGTCCGAACCCGCCTATCGTAAGGACAGACGCCGGTTCGCGGCGCGCGAGGAGATCAGGCGCTTGCGGCCTTTCCTATCCGGCTCCGGCGCCGCGATCCCGTCTCGCCGGACGGCCCTGACCCTGATGGCCGCCCTGCCCCTTGCGGCGTCGCCCGTCGCCGCCCTCGCCCAGACCGAGACGGCGCCGCCCGCGCCGGATACGCTTCGGCTGTTTCGCAACCTCCTGACCCGCATGGGGGTGGCGGTCGCGCTGAACGGCGGGCCGGCGCGGACCTTCATCATCGACACGGGCGCCGAGCGCAGCGCCGTCTCGCGCGAACTGGCCCGGACCCTGGGCCTGCCGTCCGGCCCCGACGTCATGGTTCATAGCGTCACCGCCGCCGAGGCCACGCCGACGGTCCGGGTGGAGGCGGTCGAGGTCGGACGCCGTCGGTTCCCCGGTCTGGAGATGCCGGTCTTTCCGCGCCAGGCCCTGGGCGCCGACGGCCTGCTGGGCCTGGACCTGCTGTCTCGCTTTCGTCTGGTTCTGGACGTGCGGGCGGGGCGCGCCCTGCTGGCCCGGTCGAGCGATAGCGTCTCCGTCGGCGAGGCCGGAGAGATCGGCGCGCGGCGTCAGGCCGATGTCGTGGTCTCGGGCCGGCGCGGGCCGTCGGGTCAGCTGATCCTGACCCGCGTCGTCGTCGACGGCGTCGAGACCAGCGCCTTCATCGACAGCGGCGCCCAATATTCCATCGGCAATCTGGCCCTGATGCGGGCGGCCCGGATCGCGCCCGCGACCGACCCCGACCGGCCGACGCGGATGGAGGGCATCGTCGGCGGCGCCGTGGCGGTCCAGAGCGGCGACGCGCGCGACCTGAAGATCGCCGGCCGGGCGCTGGGCCCCACGCCCCTCCTGTTCGCGGACCTGCACGCCTTTCACATCCTGAACCTGATGGACGAACCGGCCCTGCTGCTGGGCGGGGATGTCCTGACCCGCTTCAGCCATGTGATCCTGGACTACGGCCGGGGGCGGGTGGCCTTCGGCGGCCTGCTGCGCCGATCCTGATCGCCGAACAGGCCCTAGATCGCCTTCACCGCCCCGCCGTCCAACCGGATCAGAGAGCCGGTGACATAGGCCGCCAGCGGACTGGCCAGGAAGGCCGCCGTGGCCCCGAACTCCTGCGGCGCGCCTAGGCGGCCGACGGGAATGGACTTCACGGACTCGGCGCGCGCCTGTTCCGGCGTCACCCCGGTCCGCTCGGCCGCCGCCTTGTCCAGCCGTGCGATGCGCGGTGTGTCGATTCGGCCGGGCAACAGGGTGTTGACCGTCACCCCGTCCGGCCCGACCTCGTTCGCCAAGGTCTTGGCCCAGGCCGCCACCGAGGCCCGCAGGGTGTTCGACACCCCCAGCGCCGCCGAAGGCTCGACCACGGTAATGGAGGCGACATTCAGGATGCGCCCCCAACCGGCCGCCCGCATGCGCGGCAGAACCCGATCCGTCAGGCGGAAGATCGACAGCACCATGGACTCGAAATGATCGCGCCAGACCGCCGGCTCCAGGTTCGACACCCCCGAGGGCGGCGGCCCCCCGGTATTGTTCAGCAGGATCTCGATGTGCCCGCCCAACAGGTCCTCGGCCGCATCCACGGCCCGCAACAGCGCCTCATGATCCGCCAGGTCGGCCGTGACGACCACCGCCCGGCCCGGCCCGGCCGCATTCAACTCGTCCGCGACGGCCTGAAGCGCCTCGGCGTTGCGCGACAGCAGAGCGACATGGGCGCCCTCCGCCGCCAGAGCCGTCGCCACCGCCCGCCCCAGTCCGGAAGAGCCGCCGCAGATCAGGGCGCGCTTGCCCGTCAGTTTCAGGTCCATGTCGGCGTCTCCTCGATCGGTCCAGAGCCGCATATCGGCCGTCGGGTCGTCGGACGCAACGCGGCGTTAACCCCGGCGGCGCACCTTCGATCCACGCGGCCCGTCTCGGCCGTCTGGACAGGCGTGCGGGAGGGCCGGCCCATGTCGACCAAGATGACCTCGAGCGTGCGTCGCCACAGCGACCATTTCGAGCCGCAGGACACCGATCCTCATGAACAGCGCCGCCTGCGCGGCCAGCTGGAGCAGATCGACTACGCCGCCTATGTGGCCAACAAGGAGGTCATCGGTCAGACGCTGAACGGCCTGGACGCGGCCTCGCTCCAGAAGCTGGCGGTGCTGACCTCGACCGCGCGGGCCAAATGGGTCGCCGAATCCCTGCGCCTGGCCCATTCCGGCTCGCCCGTGACGCCGGATCAGGTGGCGCGCCTGACCTCGGCCCGCACCGCCTATGACGAACTGGCCGAGGCCTATGAGGCCCTGCGCCGCATCGTCGAACGCGGCTACGTCGCGCTGAAATAGCCGGCGTTCCTCGCGATCCCCCCTCGATCCTCAGGGCTCCGTCCTCCAGCCCGGGACTTCGGCCGGAGCCGGTCAGGATGCGCCGGCCTTGGAGGATTCGACCGCCCGGATGCGTCAAGGGTGCAGAGGGTCAACGAACGGGGGACGGGTCGATGAAGACGATGGGGATGAAGCGGACGGTTTCGGCGGGGCTCGCCGCAATCCTGTTGGGCGCGACCGGTCCGGCGCTGGCGCGACAGGAGGCGCCGGCCGCTGCGACAGCCGGGGCGATAGCGCAGCGCGTCGCCTTCCGAAGCATGGACGAGCCGCGCACCGAACTGGTCGGCTATCTGTTCAAACCCGGCTCGCCCGCGCCTCAGGGCGGCGCGCCCGCGGTCGTGCTGATGCACGGGCGGGGCGGGGTCTATTCGTCGCTGGCGAACGGCGTCTACGACGCCTCGACCCTGACGCGCCGTCTCCGGTTCTGGGCCGACTACTGGACCCAGCGCGGCTACTACGCCCTCGTCGTCGACAGTTTCGGCCCGCGCGGCTATCCCACCGGCTTCGCCGCCGGTTCCTATGCGACGCGGCCGCCGGAAGTGAACGAAGTGACGATCCGTCCGCTGGACGCCTATGGCGCGATGCGCTTTCTACGCGGCCTGGACGGCGTGGCCGACGACCGCATCGGCTTGATGGGCTTCTCCAACGGCGCCAGCGCGACCCTGGCGGCCATGGCCGACGACAAGCCGGGCGACATGACGCGGCTGGGCTTTCGCGCGGGACTCGCCCTCTATCCCGGCTGCGGGCTGCAGAACCGCTTTCGCCAGGGCTACAAGATCTATGCGCCGGTGCGGGTCTTCATCGGCACGGCGGACGAAGAGGTGTCGCCCGAGAGCTGTCGGTCCCTCGTCGACCGGGCGGCCCAGTCGGGCGCGCCCATCGAACTGACCGTCTACGAGGGCGCCGGACATGGCTTCGACGACCCCAGCCGCAGCCGCCAGGCCGTCCCCGCCAACGCCGCCGCCACCGAAGACCTCCGCCAAAAGGCAGGCGCCTTCTTCGAAACCCAACTGGCGCCCCGCTGACGTATCGCCGGAAAGCGGGGCCGGCGTTTCGCCCTTCGCATTCCGCGTCGCAGAGGAGGGGCCTCCGGCCGCTTCAAGTTGCCGATTTCCGAATTTCCCTAATCGGATGAACCGATTGAAAACGCCTGGTGGAGCCGAGGGGAGTCGAACCCCTGACCTCGTCATTGCGAACGACGCGCTCTACCAACTGAGCTACGGCCCCGTTTCCAGTCTGGATCGGGCCCCAGGCGAGGGCGGGACATAGAAGGCGGGCGGGCGCGGTGTCAACGGGCTTTGTGCGCGCAATCGGCGCAGGCGCGTCGCAAAGATTGTCCCGACCGGCCCGGTCGGTCTAGAAGCCGTGTTCGGTTCAAGGAGACGCCTCATGGGCTACGCCATCGTCTGGCTGGTCAGCAACATCATCAACCTGATGGTCTGGTTCATCATCGCCCAGGCGATCCTGAGCTGGCTGGTGGCGTTCGACGTCGTCAACTACCGCAACCGGTTCGTCTATTCGGTCGGCAGTTTCCTGGATCAGATCACCCGGCCGCTGCTGGAGCCGTTCCGCCGCATCATCCCCAGCCTGGGCGGCATCGACGTGTCGCCCATCGTGGTGATCCTGCTGCTGCAGTTCGTGAACATCCTGTTCATGCGCTCGGCCGCCCCGATCCTGATGAGCACGCTGGGCTGAGGCGGGATGCGCGGCGCCCCGCCGCCACACGCCGGGCGGAATCTGACGGCGCGACGCCAATCCGCTCTTGCGCCGCGCCCGGACCTTCCTAAGGTGCCCGCCCCGACCACATTCGACAGCGGTTCATGAACACGATCACCACAGTCGCCGTCCTAGGCGCCGGACAGATGGGCGCGGGCATCGCCCACATCGTGGCGCTGGGCGGCTATACGGTCCGATTGTACGATGTGGCGGCCGGCCGGGCCACCCTGGCCCTGGGCGAGGTCGCGACCAGCCTGGCGCGCCATGTGGGGCGCGGCCTGGTCGAGCAGCAAGAGGCCGACGCCGCCCTGGCCCGCATCCAGATCGCCGACAGCCTGGCCGATGCGGTGCGCGGCGCCGATCTGGTGATCGAGGCCACGCTGGAGGACGAAGGGGTCAAGAAGGCCGTCTTCGCCGAGATCACGCCTTTCCTGACGCCCCAAGCCCTGCTGGCGTCCAACACCTCGTCCATCTCGATCACCCGCCTGGCCTCCGCGACGGACCGGCCCGACCGGTTCATCGGCCTGCATTTCATGAAGCCGGCGCCGGTGATGAAGCTGGTGGAGATCATTCGCGGCATCGCCACCTCGGCCGAGACCCATTCCGCCGCCGTGGTCTTCGCCGAGAGCCTGGGCAAGACCACCACGGACGCCGAGGACTTCCCCGCCTTCATCGTCAACCGCATCCTGGTGCCGATGATGAACGAGGCGATCTTCGCCCTGTACGAGGGCGTCGGCAACGTCGCCTCCATCGACAAGGCCCTGCGCCTGGGGGCCAACCATCCGATGGGGCCGCTGGAACTGGCCGACTTCATGGGTCTGGACGTCGTCCTGGCCATCATGAACGTGCTGTACGACGGCCTGGCCGACAGCAAATACCGTCCCTGCCCGCTGCTGGTGAAATATGTCGAGGCCGGCTGGCTGGGCCGAAAGAGCGGGCGCGGCTTCTACGACTATTCCGGCGAAACCCCGGCGCCCACGCGATGAAACCGATCGAAAGCTACGGCGACCTGCCGGGCCAGACGACCATCCACGCGCGGGCCGGAACCCTGCCGCTGGTTCTGGCGTCCCTGGCCGGCGCGGCCTGGCCGCCGCTGATCCTGACCCTGCCCTTGTGGCCGCCTCAGGCGCTGGAGCCGGGACGCGACCTGGACTGGCGCCTGACGGTCCTGGCCCTGGGCCTGATCGCGGTGCCGCTGATCCTGTGGCGCATCCGGGGCGAGCGCGCCCGCGACGGACGGCCCAGCACGCGACTGGGCGTGGTGTGGCGGTTCATGCTGTTCGGCGGCCTGGGCGCGGCGGTGCTGCAGGTGATCCTGGCGCTGGGGATGTCGATCCTGGGCTGGTTCGAGGCCGGCGGCGTCATGGCCGCCCTTGGCGCAACGGAAACGACCCTGCTGATCTTCGGCGTCGGCGGCTTGCCCATCGCCATAGTGGTGGGGGTCAGCTACGCCCTGTGGGCCGGGTTGTGCGCCGCCTATATCGCCTTCGAGGCGCGGCCGGTGGTCAAGGACCGGCTGGGCCTGATGCCCAAACGCTGACAGGGCGCACGGTCGGGGGGCCGTCGGGATGGAACAGCAGCAGACGTCGTCGACCGCCCTTTCCGCCCAGGCCTCGCCCATCGCGGCCGCCGACCGCATCCAGACGCTGGACCTGATCCGCGGATTGGCGGTGCTGGGCATTTTGGCGGTCAATGCGGGCGGGTTCGCCGCGACCCTTTCGGCCTATGGCGCCCCGGCCCTGTGGCCCTTCGCCGACAGCGGCGCCTCGGCCCTGTCGCTATGGATCGTCGACGCCTTCTTCCATCAGAAATTCATCAGCCTGTTCTCCATGCTGTTCGGGGCCTCGCTGTTCCTGGTCGGGGGAGAGCGCGGCGATCCGGAACGCGGCCGACGGTTGAGGCGGCGGCTTGGCTGGCTGGTTCCGTTCGCCCTGATCCATGGTCTGGCGATCTGGTGGGGCGACGTTCTGCTGCTCTACGCCTGGTCGGGGCTGTTCGTGATGTTCGCCCGGTCCTGGCGACCGAGAACCCTTTTCACCGTCGGCCTGATCCTGTTCGTCCTGTTTTCGCTCAGCCAGATCGGCGGGGCCCTGGCGCTTCAGTTCGCGCCGCTGCGGGTCCAGGCAGAGGCGGCGGCCCAGTTCACCCCGTCGGCCGACCAGATCGCCCAGGTCCAGGCCGACATGGCCGACGCCGCCGGATCCCTGGCCGGGGCCTATCGCCAGAACCTGCGGGGCTGGTTCGATCTTCAGGTTCCCAGCCTGTTCGTCTTTGTCGTGCCGACGGTCGGGCTGATGATGATCGGCCTGGGCCTGTTGAAGACCGGCTTCCTGCAAGGGGCGCGGTCCGTGCGCCTTTACGCCCTGGTGATCGGAATCGGGGCGGCGGCCCTGGCGGTGGTCGCGGCCCTGGCCTGGCGGGACGACGTGGCCCATGCCGGCGCCCTGTGGTCGGCGGGGGTCGAGGGGCTGCTGAATCCCCTGATCGCCCTGGGCTACGCCTCGGTGCTGATCCTGGCGTGGAAGGCGGGGGCGGCCGGTTGGCTGTCGCCGCTGGCGGCGGCGGGTCGGATGGCCCTGACCAACTATCTGGCCCAGTCGCTGATCATGACCAGCCTCTTCTACGGCGGGCGCGGCCTGGGGCTGATGGGTCAGGTGGATCGGCCGGCGCTTTGGATCATCGTCCTGCTGATCTGGGCGCTGCAACTGGTCTGGTCGCCGTTGTGGCTGTCGCGCTTCCGGATGGGGCCGGCGGAATGGGTCTGGCGCTCGCTGACCTACGGCCGCGCCATGCCCATCCGAAAAGCGGCCTGAGGACGCTTTTCCCGCAGGCGCGAAGGGACTAACTGAGGGGCATGGCCGCCCCGGACACCCCTGCCGAAACCTTCAAGCGCGCGCTGGGCCACGCCGCCCGCGCCCTGGCCGAACAGCCGGAGCTGGACGTCCAGTTCGGTTCGGACGTTCCCCGGCTGGCGAACGGCGTCCTGACCCTGCCCCATCCGCCGCGCGATCCGTCCGGTCCCGAGAGCGCATCCCTGCGCGGCCAGGCCGACCGGCTGGCCCTGCGCCTGGCCAATCACGACCCGGCGCTGGACGGCCGCCTGCGCCCCGCCGACGCCAGGGCCGCCGAGGTGTTCGAGGCCGCCGAACAGGCGCGGGTCGAGGCCGTCGGCTCCCAGTTCCTGGCCGGGGTGCGCGGCAATCTGGACGCCGCGCTTCTGACGCGGCTGGAACGCACCGGCGCCCTGCGGATCAACGAGCCCGAGCGGGTGCCCGTCGCCGAGGCCGTGGCCCTTCTGGTGCGTGAGCGCCTGACCGACCGGCCGACGCCGGACGGCGCCCGCGCCATGCTGGACCTGGTGCGGGCCGGCATCGAGGCCCGCGCCGGCGCCAAGCTGGACGCCCTGGCCCAGGCCGCGGGCGATCAGGCCGACTTCGCCCTGAAGCTGCGCGAGGTGCTGCGGGCCCTGGACCTGGATCCCGGCGACGCCGAGGGCGACGACGGCTCCGACGATCCGGGCCAGGACGAACCCGATCCCCAGGACCCGAACGCCGACGACGATCAGGATGACGAGGAGGAACAGGACGGCGGCGAAGGCGGTCAGTCCATGGAGGGCGACGCCGACGACCAGTCCGCCGAGGACGAGCGCGAAAGCCGCCCCGAGGGCGCCCCCGCCGACCCGAACGGCGAAGCCTCCGACGAAGGGCCGGAACTGCAGGAGGGCGAACAGCCCAATCGCCAGCAGACGCCCGACGACGGCCGCGCCGTGGACGCCTACCGCGTCTTCACCACCGCCTATGACGAGGTGGTGGACGCCGCCGACCTGTGCGACCCGATGGAGCTGGAGCGGCTGCGCGGCCTGCTGGACGGACAGCTGGCGGTGCTGTCCAGCGTCGTCTCGCGCCTGGCCAACAAGCTGCAACGCCGCCTGCTGGCCCAGCAAAACCGATCTTGGATGTTCGATCTGGAAGAGGGAACGCTGGACACCGCCCGCTTGACCCGGATCGTCACCGACGTCACCGCCCCCCTGTCGTTCAAGGCCGAGAGCGAGAGCCCGTTCCGCGATACGGTCGTGACCCTGTTGCTGGACAACTCAGGCTCCATGCGCGGGCGGCCGATCATGGTGGCGGCCGTCTGCGCCGACATTCTGGCGCGCACCTTGGAACGCTGCGGCGTCAAGGTCGAAATCCTGGGCTTCACCACCCGCGCCTGGAAGGGCGGCCAGAGCCGCGAAGCCTGGATCAGCGCCGGCAAACCCGCCAATCCGGGCCGCCTGAACGACCTGCGCCACATCATCTACAAGGCCGCCGACGCGCCCTGGCGCCGGGCCAAGAAGAACCTGGGCCTGATGATGCGCGAGGGGCTGCTGAAGGAGAATATCGACGGCGAGGCCCTGCAATGGGCGCACGGCCGCCTGTTGGCCCGCACCGAGCAGCGCCGCATCCTGATGGTGATTTCCGACGGCTCGCCGGTCGACGATTCGACCCAGTCGGCCAACGCCGCCCTGTATCTGGACAAGCACCTGCGTCAGGTCATCGCCGAGATCGAGGACCGGTCGCCGGTCGAGCTTCTGGCCATCGGCATCGGCCATGACGTGACCCGCTGGTATCGCCGCGCCCTGACCATCGTGGATGTGGAGCAGCTGGCCGGCGCCATGACCGAGAAGCTGGCCGAACTGTTCGAAACCGAGCCCGCCGGAGCGGCGCGCGGCGGGCGTCGGAACGCCAGACAAGCCCGCGCCGCATGACCCGTCTGTCGCGTCTCGCCGCCGTCTGGGCCGCCCTGTCGCTGACGGCTTGCGCGACCACGCTTGGTCCGCCCCAGCCCTATCCGCGCCCGGCCGAAAACTGGACGCCGGTCGAGGCGCAGTTGAAGGCGGTGGGCCTGGGCTTGCCCGGCGGCGCAGTCCTGGCGCCCGGCCTGATCTTCGCCGGCGGCGTGGAGATCGTGGCGGCGCCGACATCCCCGCTGCACAGTCTGTCGGACCTGAAACTGACCCGGGGCGACGGACTGGTCGCCGTGTCCGATGTCGGCGACCTGGTCCAGGCGGATCTGCGGCTGGATCGGCGCGGCCGCCTGGTCGGGCTGGATCACATCCGCGCACGGTGCCTGACCCTGCCCGACGGTGCGCCCATCGTCGATAAGGCGGACGGCGACGCCGAGGGTCTGATTTTGACGCCGCAGGGCGATCTGCTGATCAGCTTCGAGCGCCGTCACCGGCTTTGGAACTATGGCCCTCTGTCCGCCCTGACCGCGCCGCGACCGCTGCGCATCCCGGACTTTCCCTTCGCCGAAAACGACGGCATGGAGGGGATCGCCGTCGCCCCCGACGGCTGGCGCGTGGCGGGCGAGGCCGGCGGCGTCTGGGACTGTTCGCCGGCGCGCTGCGTCGTCGTCACGGCGCCCCCGAGCACGCCTGTTCCCGACAGCGAATACCGCATCACCGGCATGGACCGCGACCCGTCGGGCGACGGCTGGTTCGTGGTCGAGCGCCGCTTCCGCCTGCCGTTCGATGCGCGCGGACGCATCCGTCGCATGGCGCCCGATGGAACTCTGGGACCGGTGTTGATCGAGTTGAAACTGCCCGGAACCACCGACAATTTCGAAGGGATCGCCGCCCAGGCCCGGGCGGGGGGCGTGCGCCTCTACATCCTGTCGGACGACAACTTCAACCCCGTCCAGCGCACCCTGCTTTTGGCCTTCGACGTGTCTCAAGCCGCGCCGGCCCGCTGATCGTCGGCGGCGGGGGTCGGGGCGCCGACCAGGGCGGTGACGAAGGCGTCGCGCCAGATCGAGACGTCGGTGTCGCGCACCACCTGCATCAGGGCCTCCCATTTCCGGATCCGCTCGGACAGGGGCATGGTCAGGGCCTTGTGGATGGCCTCGGACAGTTCCTCGCGGCTGTAGGGATTGACCAACAGCGCCTCGCCCATCTGTTCGGCCGCCCCGGCGAAGCGCGACAGGATCAGGACGCCGGGATCTTCGGGATCTTGAGCCGCCACATATTCCTTGGCGACCAGATTCATGCCGTCGCGCAACGGCGTCACCAGCCCCACCTTGGCCGCCCGATAGATGCCCGCCAGCTGGTCCCGGCGATAGGTGCGGTTCAGATAGCGGATCGGCTGCCAGTCCATGTCGGCGAAGGCGCCGTTGACCCGCCCGGCCAGGGCGTCGAGCCGCGCCCGAATGTCCTGATAGCTGTCGACGTCGTCTCGCGAGATGGGCGTGACCTGCAGCAGAAAGACCTCGCCGCGCATGGACGGATTGTCGTGCAGGAACTGCTCATAACCCAGGAGTCGCTCTTCCAGCCCCTTGGAATAGTCCAGCCGGTCCACGCCGACGATCATCTTGCGGAACGCCGCAGAGGCCGCCATCCGGTCATAGGTGCGCTCTCCCAGCGCCGAATTCCGCGCCGCCAGAAAGCCGTCCACATCGATGCCGATCGGGAAGACGCCGGTCTGGACGCGACGTCCGAAACACTCCAGCCCACCGTCGCCGTCCAGTTCGCCCCGCGCCTCCGTCACCACATAGTCCGTGAACAGATCGCTCCATTCCTGAGTATGGAAACCGATCAGGTCGAAGTCGAACATCGATTCGACCAGCCGCCGATGGTGGGGCAGCGTCACAAGCAGCTGGCGCGTCGGCCAAGGCGTGTGCAGGAAGAAGCCGATCCGGTTCCTGACCCCCAGGCGGCGCAGGTCCCGCGCCATGGGGATCATGTGATAGTCGTGGATCCAGATCACGTCGTCCGGCTGGATGCGGGGCGCCAGAACCTCGGCGAAACGCCGGTTCACCCGCTCGTAGCCTTCGCCATAGCTGCGCTCGTACTGGGCCAGGTCGATCCGGTGGTGGAACAGGGGCCAGAGCGTCTTGTTGGCGTAGCCGTTGTAGTATTCGTCGACGTCCTGGGCTTCCAGATCGACCAGGCCGACGGTGACGCCGGCCCGGTCCTCCAGCTTCATCTCGCCGGTGAAGTGATCGACGGTCTCGCCGGACCATCCGAACCACAGGCCGTCGTATTTTCTGAGCGCCGCCGACAGGGCCATGGCCAGGCCGCCCGCCGATCCTGCGGCGGGGTCGGCGGGTGCGGAGACACGGTTGGAGACGACGATCAGGCGCGACATGACTTCACTTCAGGCGGCGTCCCCAGCCCCGGGGACGAAACAGGCGGTCGAGGACTTAACGCACGTCGGTCCAGGAACGGCTCAACAGCACGGCGCAATTGATGATGCCGACCAGGGAATAGGTCTGCGGATAGTTGCCCCACAGCTCTCCGTCCTCGATGGAGATGTCCTCGCTGAGCAGGCCTGCGCGGGTGCGGCGGCTCAACATCTCGTCGAAGATGGCCCGCGCCTCTTCGACCCGGCCGTTCTGATGCAGGGCCTCGATGAACCAGAAGGTGCAGAAGTTGAACGCCGTCTCCGGCTCTCCGAAATCGTCCGGTTCGACATAGCGGAACAGATAGGCGCCCTTCTTCAGGTCGCGCTCGATGGCGTCGAAGGTGGCGACCTGACGCGGATCGCGCGGGTCCAGAAAGCCCAGGTCCGTCAGTTGCAGCAGGGACGCATCCAGTTCCCGATTGCCGAAACTGGCGGCGAACCGGCCCTCGTCGGGCAGGAAGGCTTCCTTTTCCACCCGGTCGCGGATTTCGGTCGCTCGTTCGCGCCAGACCTCGGCGCGCGCATGAAGGCCCAGATGGTCCGCCGCCTTGGCCAGCCGATCGCAGGCCGCCCAGCACATGACCGAAGAATAGGTGTGGACCCGCGCGATGGTGCGGAACTCCCACAGGCCGGCGTCGGGCTGATCGTGCAAGGCGTAGGCGCGCTCGCCGACCTTCTCCAGGGCGTGGAAATCGGCGATGGTTCCGGGCCGCAACAGCCGCTGGTCATAGAAGGCCTGGACCAGCGGCAGGACGATCTGTCCGTACACGTCGTGTTGCAGATGCTCATGCGCCTGATTACCGATCCTGACCGGCTTCATCCCGCGATAGCCCGCGACCGTATCGACGATGCTTTCGCCGATGCCCGGCTCCAGGCCGACGCCATAGACGGGCTGGACATGGCCGCCGGCGGAATCGTCCACCAGATTGCGCAGATAGCCGAGATAGTTCTCCAGAATATCGACCGCGCCCAGCCGGTTCAGCGCCCGCACCGTATAATAGGCGTCCCGGATCCAGCAGTAGCGATAGTCCCAGTTCCGACCGCTCTCCTTGAACTCGGGCACCGAGGTGGTCATGGCCGCCACGATGGCGCCGGTCTCTTCATAGACGCACAGTTTCAGGGTGATGGCCGCGCGGATCACCGCCTCCTGATAGTCCAGCGGCAGATAGAGTTTGCGCACCCAGTCCTGCCAATAGGCGACGGTGCGGTTCAGCGCCGCCTCGACGCCCGGCCCGACATCCTGGTCGTAGCCCTCGTCCGGTCCGAAGAAGAAGGCGTGCGGCTGCTCCAGCCGGAACACGCGCTCCTCCAGAACGTGAGACACCGGGCAGTCGGTCGTCAGTCGAAACACCACGTCCGGACAGATGTAGCGGATGTGGTTCGAGCCCGAGGTGTGCGGCGCGGGCGCCGCCCCCCAGTCGGTGGAGGGTCGCAGCCGCACGCGGATGCGCGGCGTGCCTTCCAGCGGCCGCACGATCCGTCCGAAAGCCAGGGGCCGATAGGTGCGCGAATGTTTCGGATGGCGGGGCGCGAAGTCGATGATCTCGACCGACGCCCCGTCTTCGTCGGTCAGGACGGTGCGCAGCACGGGGGTGTTGCGAATGTAGGACTGCGAGACGTGCGACAGTCCCTCCAGCTCTATGGCCCAGAATCCGTGGTCGGGCGCTTCACCGTCCATCAGGGCGGAAAAGACCGGGTCGCCGTCCACGCGCGGAGCGCAGGCCCAGACGAACCGCCCCTGGCGGTCGATCAGGGCGCTGACGGCGCAGTTGCCGATGGGAAAGAGGTCAAGATTGGGGGTCATGGATCAGGCCTCCGCCACCGCTTCCAGCCAGGTCAGGACGGCGTCCACGTCGTCCAGCCGATACCGCGCCGCCGTCGGCCGCTTAGGTCCGACCAGCACGCCGTAGCCGCCCAGGGCCGCCGCCGCCTCGAATCCGTGTTCGTCGGTCAGATCGTCCCCCAGCATGACCGGGACCGCATCCCTGAACGGCGGTTCCTGCATGAAGGCGGTCACGGCCGTGCCCTTGTCGGCGCCGGGCGTCTTGAGCTCCAGCACCATATGGCCCGGCTGCAGCGTCAGGCCCGTCTCGGCTTGGAGGCGGCGAGCCAGGTCTTCGGCCGCCTTAGCCTGATCCGGCGCCTGGCGATAGTGCAGGCCCGCCGAGACGCCCTTGTCCTCGACGATCATGCCCGGCCGGTCGGCGGCGAACAGCTGGAACGCTCTCAAGGCCCGCGCCACGCCGAGGTCGGCGGTCTTGCGACGGATCGAGCCGTCCTTCAGCCGCCGCTCCAGCCCATGCACGCCCGAGGCGGACATCAGGGCGTGGTCGGCGATCCGGTCGATCTCTGCGATGGTCCGGCCACTGACGATGGCGACCCGCCCGTCCATCTTCCCGGCCACGGCCTTCAGCGCGGCCGTCCGGCGCGCCACCGGACCCACGGCGTCGGGCGTCGCCGCCAACGGCGCCAGCACGCCGTCCATGTCCAGGAACAGGGCGACGCCTTCGGCGCGCACGGGCGGCGGCGGCAAGATGAGATCGGCGGCTCTGGCGTGAGACGTCATGGAACTCTTGGCTTTCTTCGACTTCCCCGGGCCGACTAACGCGCCAGAGCGGCAAAGGTTGACGCAAAAGCGACAAAGGCGTCTGAAAGGAAGCGTCGCGCGCGGTCGAAGGCTGAGGCGGATCGCGCGCCTCGAACCAAGGAGAACCCGGCAACGGGCCTGTAAAGAATGACTGAAACCCTGCATTCCTCGCCGGACGAGATCGCCGCCATGACCGACCGCGCCCGGTCGGTGATCCGGCTCAACATCGAGGCGCTGGAGGCCCTGGAGCGGACCGTGGACGGCGCCCTGGCGCGTGCGGTGGACGTCATCATGAGCCGGCCCGGCTATGTGGTCGTCACCGGCATGGGCAAGTCCGGCCACATCGGGGGCAAGATCGCCGCGACCCTGGCGTCCACCGGCACCAACGCCTTCTTCGTCCATCCGGCGGAAATGAGCCACGGCGATCTGGGCATGCTGCGGCCGGACGTGACGGTTCTGGCCCTGTCCAACTCGGGGGAGAGCCGCGAACTGCGCGATCCGCTGCTGTTCTGCCAGCGCAACGGCATTCCGGTCATCGCCATCACCCAGCGTCCGACCAGCTTTCTGGGCCGCAACGCCGCCGTCTGCCTGACCATGCCCAAGGTGGCGGAGGCCTGTCCTAACGGCCTGGCGCCGACGACCTCGACCCTGATGACCCTCGCCCTGGGCGACGCCCTGGCCATGGTGCTGATGGACCGGCGCGGCTTCACCGCCCTGGACTTCGGCCTGCATCATCCGGGCGGCGCCCTGGGCATGAGCCTGCAAAGCGTGCGCGAATGGATGGGCGACAACGCCGCCGCCCCCGCCAATGTGCCGTTGGACGCCAGCTTTAGCGAGGTGGTCTCGGCCATCACCCAGGGCCGCAAGGGGGCGGTCGCCGTGCTGAATCCCGACGGAACCCTGGCGGGCATCGTCACCGACGGCGACCTGCGCCGCGCCTTTCAGCGCGATGTCACCAGCCTGAAGGCCGCCGACATCATGGGGGCCAATCCGATCACCGTGGATCCCGACGCGCGTATGAGCGACGTCGTCGATCTCTTGACCGCCAACAAGATTTCCAACCTGTTCGTGGTCGAGGAGGGGCGGCCCACCGCCATCGTCCACATCGCCGAGTTGATGCAGGCCGGCTACGTCGCCTGACGCCCCGAAGACGCTTCTGACCATGAGAATTCTATACGACGCCAGCCGGCTTATGAGCCGGGCCGACCGGTCCTCGCCCACCGGCGTGGATCGGGTCTGTCTGGCCTATGCCGAATGGCTGCTGGCCCGGCCCGACGTGCTGGTCCTGCCGGTTCGGGGCAGGAAGAATCGGCTGGTGCAGGTCGACAAGGCCTGGTTCCGCCGCTTCGTTCTCGACCTTCGCGCCCGCTGGAACGGCGACGGCGCGACCGGCGACGCCCACCACGAGACCCGACTGCTGGCCGCCCTTACGGCGCCGAGCCGCCCCGCCGCCTCGGTGATCGGCGCCCCGCCCGCGCCCGCCGCCGATCAACCCGCCGACAGGACGCGGGTGTTCAAGCAGTTCTTCCGCTCGCGCCATTCAGCGCCCCTGCCGGCGGCGGACCTCTATCTGACCGTCGGCCATACCACGCTTCAGGATCCGTCGGCGCTGCAGGATCTGGAGGCGGCAGGGATCGAACGGGTCGTGCTGATCCACGACCTGATTCCCGTGACCCACCCCGAGTTCTGTCGCCCCGGCGACGGCGCCAAACACCATGCCCGCGTCTCCAACACCCTGCGCCACGCCAGCCGCGTGATCGTCAACTCGGCCTATACCGGCGACGAACTCCGGGCCTTCGCTGTGCGCGAAAACCTGCCCCAGCCGCCTATCCATGTGGCGCACCTGGGGCTGGAGCCGGCCTTTGCGGCAGGCGAGGCGATCCAGGCGGCGCGGCCCTATTTCGTTCACGTCGGCACCATTGAGGCGCGCAAGAACCTGGCCCTGCTGCTGACGATGTGGCGGCGGCTGGAAGAGCGGATGGGCGACCGCACGCCGTCCCTGGTTCTGGTCGGCCGCTATGGCTGGGAGAACGAAGCGGTGCTGGACCACCTGCAGCGGTCGCCCAATCTGCGGGGCGTGGTTCATCAGGCGTCGAACCTGTCCGACACGACCCTGGCCGCCCTGATGCGCGGCGCCCGCGCCGTCCTGGCGCCGTCCTCGGTGGAGGGGTTCGACCTGCCGGCCGTGGAGGCCTGCGCCATGGGCCTGCCCCTGATCGCCTCGGACATTCCGCCCCACCGCGAACTGACGCCGGACGCCGAACTGATCGACCCTCTTGACGGCCTGGGCTGGCTGGCTGCGGTCGAGCGTGCTGCGCTTTCGCCCGCGCCGGAACCCGCCGTCTATGCCGCTCCCTCGTGGGAGGCGCATTTCGACACGGTCGCGCGCGCCATCGGGCTGGCGCCCGTTTCGCCTCTGGCGAGCGGCGACAAAGGCTTGTAATCAACACGCGAACAAGGGCTATCCGGCTTCATGACGCGCACCATCCTGCCTCTCGCGATCGTCGCCATCCTCGGCGGCTGCTCCACCCTGCCCCGCGACGGGCCCTCCGGCGCTTCCATCAACGCGGGCGCCACGACGCCCCAGGCGATGGGCAGCTACGCCCTGGTGCCGTTGACGTTCGAAGTGACCGAGCGGATCAAACAGGTCCCGCCCCAGTTCTTCGGCACCCTGGCCTCGGCCTCCAGCGAACAGCCCGTCGACATCATCGGCGAAGGCGACACCCTGGCCATCTCCATCTACGACCCGTCGGGCTCCCTGTTCGGCGGCGGCGGAAGCGCCTCCAGCCGCGCGACCAGCATCGAGGGCGGTTCCCAGGCCCTGCCCGGCGCCGTGGTGGACCGCAGCGGGTCGGTCTCGGTGCCCTTCGCGGGCCAGATTCGCGTCCAGGGCCTGACCTCGACACAGGCCGCCGCCGCCATTCGTCGCGCCCTGGTCGGCAAGGTCGCCAATCCGCAGGTGATGGTCGCCATCGCCGGCAACGTCTCCAACAGCGTCAACGTCCTGGGCGACGTGCGCCAGCCCGGCCGCGTGCCGGTCGGCGTCAACCGCGACCGCATCCTGGACGTGATCGCCGCCGCCGGCGGCTCGGCCCGTTCGGTCGACGACCTGACGATCAGCATCCAGCGCGACGGCCGGACCTATAGCGCGCCCCTGTCCGCCGTGACGACCCAGTTCGCCGAGAACGTTCGGCTGCAGCGCGGGGACGTGATCAACGTCCAGTACAAGCCGCGCCGCTTCTCCACCTTCGGCGCCCTGAACGCCGTGACCCAGGGCGACATGCCCGCCGGGCCGATGACCCTGACCGGCGCCATGTCCAAGGTCGGCGGCCTGAACACCAATACCGCCAACGCCCGCCGTGTCATGGTCTTCCGCTTCGAACGGCCCGAGGTGGCCCAGGCCCTGGGCATTACCCAGCCGGCCACCCCGCGCGGCGTGCCCGTGGTCTATGAGCTGAACTTCAACGACGCCGCCAGCGTCTTCGCCGCCACCAATATGGAGGTGATGCCCGAGGACGTGATCTATGTGCCGCTGGCCGGCGCGGCGGAAGCGCGCAAATTCTTCGAGTTCGTGCAGAGCGTGACGCGCGTCGTCTATGACGTGTCGGTGACGAGCGCGCTGAACGTCAACTGACCTCTGTGGCGCGCCGCCTGTCCCGATGGTCCGGCCTGTTCGGACGCAGGCGCGCGGCGGCGCCTCAGACAGATCTCGCCGATCCCTTTGCGGATTTCGAGGCTCAACCGATCGAGGCCGACGCGGTCGATCAGGCTCTGGACGAGATCGAGCAGGGGGCGCTGTCGATCTACGCCGCCGCCGGCCTGCCGACGGAACTGGGCCACTATCGCCGCGATCCCGAGGACGGCCTGTGGGTCTTCATCGCCGCGCGCCTGTCGCCCGAGGAACGCTTCAAGCTGACCCTCGATCATCCGCCCGAGGAGGGCTGGCGCTTCGCCCGGCTGCAGGATCTGGGCCTGCGCGAAACGCGCGAGGACGTCCGCAACGCCGCCCGACTGCTGAACGAGATCGCGACCCTGCGCGCCGCCCGCCACGGCTCGCTGACGCGCGATCATCTGCTGATCGCCATGGAGCTGGGCGGGGCCTGGCGGGCGTTGCGGGACGCCCAGGCCATCCGCGACAGCCGATTGAGCCTGACGCCCGCTGTCACCCCGAAGACCAAGCAGACGCGCGACAAGCGGGGCGGTTCGGACTAGAAGGCCGGTCTTCCCGAACGCCGCCAGAGCCGATCATGTCCGCCCCCGCCGAAACCCCGCCCCAGACCCAGCCCGTCGGCCGCATCATCGCCATGCCTGCCGACACCAATCCGGAAGGCGACATCTTCGGCGGCTGGCTGCTGGCGCAGATGGACCTGGCCGGCGCGACCCCGGCGTTCGAGCTGGCCCACGGCCGCTGCGCCACTGTGGCTCTGGACGGCATGGTCTTCCACCAGCCGGTCGCGGTCGGCGACGAGGTCAGCCTGTACGCCCATGTGGTCAGTTCGGGCCGCACCTCCATCCGCGTCCATGTCGAGGCCTGGAAACGCGCCCGGACGCACCCGACCAACGCCTCGGTCCGCGTGACCCAGGGCGTCTTCACCTATGTCGCCATCGACCAGGACCGCAAACCCCGTCCCCTGCCCGGCCGGGACTGAGGCGCGACAAACCCGACCCGTAAGGTCGGAAATCTTGACCTTGGGCCGAGGCGGGCTTACCTGCGGGCCATGGCCATCCGTCGCATCCTCACCATCGACAACGCCGCCGACCTGGCGGTGCTGAAACAGGTCTCCAAGCCCGTCGCGGCTGTGGACGACGCCGTTCGCACCCTGATGGACGACATGCTGGAGACCATGTACGCCGCGCCCGGCATCGGTCTGGCCGCCGTCCAGATCGGCGCCCTGGACCGGGTCATCGTCATGGACCTGGGCGACAAGGACGGCGTGGTCTGCGAGACCGAGGAAGAGGCGGCCGAGAACGCCGAGGCGCGCAAGAACCCGCGCTTCTTCGTCAACCCCGAAATCCTGTGGACCTCGGACGAGCTCTACACCTACGAGGAAGGCTGCCTGTCGATCCCCGAGTATTTCGACAAGGTGGAACGCCCCGCCCGCGTCCGCATCCGCTATCTGAACCGCGAAGGCGTGCAGATCGAAGAGGAGGCCGAGGGTCTCTACGCCGTCTGCATCCAGCACGAGATGGACCATCTGAACGGCGTCCTCTTCATCGACCACCTGTCGCGGCTCAAGCGCGAGCGCGCCGTCAGCAAGGTCAAGAAGGTCGCCCGCGAAAGGATCGCCGCCTGATGCGCCGCAACGCTCCGCGCCGAAACCAGTCCGTCGTCATCGACACCCAAGGCCGCCGTCGCCTGACGCGCAGCCAGAAGGTCGGCGTCGCGGGCGTGGCGACCCTGGCCGGCGTCGCCCTGATCGGCGTGGTGGCGGGCCTGCTGCTGGACCGTCTGCTCGACTTCGACGACGCCCTGGACGCGGGCGGCGAATGGGACGAGGGCGGCGGCGTCTTCACCCGCTGGCAGTAGGCGGCCTAAACCGCCTTTCTTCGAGAGCATGATTCACGCTCCGGCCTGAACCGCATTGCGGTTCCGTCCGAAACGATAATGCTCTAAAGGCCTGCCCATGCGCCTTGCCTTCATGGGAACTCCCGAATTCGCCGTGCCGTCTCTGGCCGAGCTTATCGCCTCGGGCCACGAGATCGTCGCCGTCTATTCGCAGCCGCCGCGCCCCAGGGGCCGGGGGCAGAAGCTGACGCCTTCGCCGGTCCACGCCTTCGCCGAAACCATGGGCCTGCCGGTCTTCACGCCCGAGAGCCTGAAGGCGCAGGACGCCATCGACACCTTCCAGAGCCTTGATCTGGATGCGGCCTGCGTGGTCGCCTATGGCCAGATTTTGAAGCCTGCGGTGCTTGAGGCGCCGCGTCTGGGCTGTCTAAACCTGCATGGGTCGCTGCTGCCGCGCTGGCGGGGGGCGGCGCCGATCCAGCGCGCCATCATGGCTGGCGACGCCCAGACCGGCGTCCAGATCATGCAGATGGGCGAGGGGCTGGACGAAGGGCCCATCCTGCTCAGCGAACGGATGGACATCCGCCCCGACGACACGGCGGCCAGCCTGTCGGAACGCATGGCCCATGTCGGCGCCGCCCTGTGGCCCCGCGCCCTGGCGGCCATCGAGCGTGGCGGCGTCACCCCGTCGGAACAGGTCGGAGAGCCGACCTACGCCAAGAAAATCACCCCGGCCGAGGCCCGGATCGACTGGGCCCGCCCGGCGGCCGAAGTCGACGCCCATATCCGCGGCCTGTCGCCCTTCCCCGGCGCCTGGTTCGAAGCTCCGTCAGAGGCGGGCCCCGTGAGGATCAAGGCCCTGCTGTCGGCTCTGGCCGAGGGTTCGGGTGCGCCTGGCGCGGTGCTGGACGACGGCCTGACCGTGGCCTGCGGGACCGGGGCCGTCCGCCTGATCCGCGTCCAGCGCGAGGGCAAGGCGGCGCAATCGGCCGAAGAGATGCTGCGCGGCTTCCCCCTGCCGGCGGGGACTAGCCTAGGCTGAGAGGTTAAACTCACGGCCTAAGATTTCCCAAAGCGCCTTTGCACTTTCGGAAGTCAGCTGGAAAGTCTGGCTCTGGCTGTTCGGTTTCGCTCTATCTGCTGATCCAAATGTATCGATCTGCAAGAACGCGCGCCCGTCACGTTTGAACACGCCATAGTGGCCCACAACGTGGGTTGGGTGCAGCTTAAGCTCCCGCTCTCGATCGAGCGGCTGAAACTGGTCGATGACGGCCATGTGGAGTCCCGAGTGCCTAGGTACAAACTCACTATCGAATACGACGGCACGGCCTACAACGGCTTCCAGGCCCAGGATGGGCAGCCGACGGTGCAGGGCGCGCTGGAGGCGGCGATCCACGCCTTCTCCGGCGAGCGCATCCGCATCGCCGCCGCTGGCCGCACCGACACCGGCGTCCATGCGACGGCCCAGGTAATTCATGCCGATCTGGAGCGCGACTGGCCGGTCGATACGGTGCTGAACGCCATGAACGCGCATCTGGTGCGTCAGGACGTCTGCGTCTTGGCGGCCGAATACGCGCCCGATCCCGACTGGCACGCCCGGTTCTCCGCGACCGGCCGCGGCTATCTGTACCGTATCCTGAACCGCCGCCCCCAGCCGGTGTTGGAGCGGGACCGGGTCTGGCACGTCAAGAAGACGCTTGACGCCGAGGCCATGCATCACGCGGCCCAGGTGCTGGTCGGCCATCACGACTTCACCACCTTCCGCGACATGGGGTGCCAGGCGAAATCGCCGGTCAAGTCGCTGGACGTGGCGCGCGTGTCCCGCTTCGGCGAAGAGGTGCATCTGGTGTTCCAGGCGCGCAGCTTCCTGCACCGTCAGGTCCGCTCCATGGCCGGGACGCTGGTGGAGGTGGGGCTGGGCCGCTGGACCGCCCATGACGTCAAGGCGGCGCTGGAGGCCAAGGACCGCGCCCGGTGCGGCCCCGTCGCCCCCTCGGCAGGGCTCTATCTCAGCGGCGTGCGCTACGACTGATCCCAATCGTCATTCCGGGTTCGCCCTTCGGACGCCCCGGAATGACGGTGTTTAGGCGATCAGCCGTTCTGCTGGACCAGAACCTCAGCGATCTGGACCGCGTTCAGCGCCGCGCCCTTTCGCAGATTGTCGTTGGAGAGGAACAGGGCCAGGCCGTGTGCGACGGTCGGATCGGGTCGCACACGGCCGACGAAGACCGGGTCCTTGCCCGTGGCGTCCAACGGGTTCGGCACATCGGTCACGACCACGCCCGGCGCCTGACCCAGAATCTCCAGCGCCGCCTCGACCGAGATCGGACGTTCGAACTCGGCGTTGATCGACAGGGAGTGGCCCGAATAGACGGGCACGCGGACGCAGGTGCCGGACACCGGCAGGCCGGGGATTTCCAAAATCTTGCGGCTTTCGTCGCGCAGCTTCAGCTCCTCGTCGGTGTAGCCGTCCTCCGACAGGGTGTAGTTCAGGGCCACCACATTGTTGGCGATCGGCACGACCCACTTTTCGGGGGCGCCGAAATCGACCGCGCCGCCGTCACGGGCCAGGGCCGCGCCCTGATCGACCGAAGCGCGCGACTGGGTCTCCAGCACGCGGATGCCCTCGACCCCGCCGCCCGACACGGCCTGATAGGTCGAGACGGTCAGACGCTTCAGACCCGCCGCCTCATGCAGGGGCTTCAGCACCGGCATGGCGGCCATGGTGGTGCAGTTGGGGTTGGCGATGATGCCCTTGGGCCGGTTCGCCAGGGCGTGGGGGTTCACCTCGGCGACGACCAGCGGCGCTTCCGGGTCGCTGCGGAAGGCCGAGGAATTGTCGATGACCACGGCGCCGGCCGCCGCCACCTTGGGGGCCAGGGCGCGCGAGGTCTCGCCGCCCGCCGAGAAGAAGACGATGTCCAGCCCGGCGTAGTCGGCCGTCGCCGCATCCTCGACCACCACGTCGACATCGCCGAAGCGTATGGTCTTGCCCGCCGACCGGGCCGAGGCGAACAGGCGCAGCGAGGCCATCGGGAAATTCCGCTCGGCCAGCAGATTGCGCATCATCTCGCCCACGAGGCCGGTGGCGCCGACGATGCCCACATGGGGCGGATTGGACGGGGAAAAGGTCATGGAAGGCGTCTCCTGGGAAGGCGGGAGGCGCGGGGTTCGGCCGGATCGACCGCCCCGCGCATCGGCGGGGCTTGGGATCGGGGTTCGTCGCTAGACCTTGCGCACACCCGAAACCGCCCCGCCGAAGCCGGTGATTTTCGTGGTAATCGCTTTGGTCATGAGAATGGACACGGCGACGCTCTCTAAGGGCGAGAATCGGTCGTGTAAACCGGTCGTCGCGAAAGAAACGACGCCCGGAGAAATGAACCAGGCTTTTCACGGCAATAAAGCCGTCGCCACCCCTTCCCCGTCATCCTCGGGCTTGACCCGAGGATCGGATGGTCCGCCGCACAGCCCGACCGCGCCCGGTCCTCGAGTCAAGCCCGAGGATGACGGAGCGGGAGCGAGGCGTAATCAGACCTTCGACAGGATCAGCGTGCCGTTGGTGCCGCCGAAGCCGAAGCTGTTGGACATGACGTGGGTCAGTTCGCCGTCGTGGCGCTGGCGCAGGATGGGCATGCCCTCGAACGCCGGATCGAGGGTCTCGATATGGGCGCTTTCGGCCGCAAAGCCGTTCTGCATCATCAACAGGCAGTAGATGGCTTCCTGCGCGCCCGCCGCGCCGAGCGAGTGGCCCGTCAGCGACTTGGTCGAGGAGATCATCGGCATCTGGTCGCCGAAGACCGCGCGCACGGCCTCCATCTCCTTGGCGTCGCCCACGGGGGTCGAGGTGCCGTGCGGGTTCAGATAGTCGATCCGGGGATTGCCCGCCTGTTCCAGCGCGATCTTCATGCAGCGCTGGGCGCCTTCGCCCGAGGGGGCGACCATGTCATAGCCGTCGGCGTTGGCGCCGTAGCCGGTGACTTCGGCATAGATGGTCGCGCCGCGCGCCTTGGCCCGCTCGTACTCCTCCAGCACCACGATGCCCGCGCCGCCGGCGATGACGAAGCCGTCGCGATTGACGTCATAGGCCCGGCTGGCGACCGAAGGCGTGTCGTTGAAGTCCGAAGACATGGCGCCCATGGCGTCGAACATGTTGGACATGGACCAGTCGATGTCCTCGCAGCCGCCGGCGAAGACCACGTCCTGCTTGCCCCACTGAATCTGTTCGACGCCGGCGCCGATGCAGTGGGCGCTTGTCGCGCAGGCCGAGCTGATCGAATAGTTGATCCCGCGCATCTGGAACCAGGTCGACAGCACCGCCGAGGGGCCGCTGGCCATGGCCTTGGGCACCGCGAACGGGCCGATGCGCTTGGGCGCGCCCTTCTCGATGGTGGTCTCCGCCGCCTGCAGGATCACCTGGGTCGAAGGACCGCCTTCGCCGACGATCAGGCCGATGCGGTCGTCGCGGATTTCCTCGGCCGTCATGCCCGACGACTTCAGGGCTTCTTCAAAGGCGATGTGCGCCCAGGCGGTGCCGTTGGCTAGGAAGCGGGCGGCGCGACGGTCGACCAGTTCCTCCCACGGGCCGATCCTGGGCGGCGCCCAGACCTGGCTGCGGAAGCCGTATTTGGCGTGATCGGCGGCATGGACGACGCCCGAGCTGGCCTCGCGCAGGGATTGGGTCACCTCTTCGGCGCCATGGCCGATGGAGGAGACGATGCCGAGGCCGGTGACGACGACACGACGCATGGTGTTTCCTTCTTATGCTTTCCGACCCGCAGGTCTTCCGCCCTGTCCGCCCTATATAGGGGTTCAGGCGGCGGCGGTCTCGTCCTTGGCGGCGCCGAACAGGCCCACCCGCATGTCGTTGCAGGTGTAGATGACCTCTCCGTCGGCCTCCAGCACGCCGTCGGCGATGCCCATGACCAGCTTGCGGTTGATGACGCGCTTCAGGTGGATCTTATAGACCACCTTCTTGATGTCGGGCGTGACCTGGCCGGTGAACTTGACCTCGCCGACGCCCAGCGCGCGTCCGCGCCCCGGACCGCCGATCCAGCCCAGATAGAAGCCGACCAGCTGCCACATGGCGTCCAGACCCAGGCAGCCGGGCATGACGGGGTCGCCGATGAAGTGGCACTGGAAGAACCAGAGCTCGGGATTGATGTCCAGTTCGGCCTCGACATAGCCCTTTCCGTGATCGCCGCCGTCCGAGTTGATCGTGACGATCCGGTCGAACATCAGCATCGGCGGGGCCGGCAGCTGGGCGTTGCCGGGACCGAACAGTTCGCCGCGGCCCGAGGCCAAGAGGGCCTCATGATCGAAGGACGAAGGGTATTGGGACTGGGTCAAGGCGCTTCCGTTTCTTAAAGGCGTTGCGCGCGGGTTACACGACCGCGCCGCTTCGCTCAACAGCGGCGACCTAGTTGCGACCCGTCCCCGCCGGGCGGTTGGCGTTGCACAGGGCGCGTTCCTGCGTCCCGAACACCGCCCGCTGCGACACCCAGCCGTGCAGGCGTCGCGCCCGCACCCGGCACCAGCCCTCCTCGCATTCGTCCAGCGAGACCAGGGCGCGGGGTGAAAGGCGGGCCCGGACCGGCGCCGTCTCGGAGCGATTGGCCCGGATCGGGATTTCCTCGGCCGTGGTGTTGAAGACCGAGCGGCGACCCGAGGACACAGTGCGGTGAATCCAGGCCACGGCCCCATCGGGATCGCAGATCTTGCGCCATTCGGTCGTCTCGGCGATCACCTGCACCGGCAGGCCGGCGGCGCGGTATTCCCACAGGATCGGATTGTCCAGGCCCGGCCCCTGGCGCGCGCGGACGTGCGAGGACTTCAGCGAAATCCAGCGCGGCACCTCCAGCCCCGTCGGCGTCGGCCGTCCGTCCGGCATGGTCGCGCCGGCGCTCAACGCCACGCCCAGCCCCGTCAGGGCGCAGGCGAGGACGATGCGGCGTCGCAGGCTTTGGAAGATGGCGGCGGCTTTGCTAGACACTGGATGGAACGACCCGTCGCGCGGGCTTCGATCCTTTGAAATCGCCGCCCGCAAACCAAGGCCCGCAATGTCCGCCTCCAAGCTTAAGGTCGTATTAACCAGACGCCTGCCCGACGCCGTCGAAACGCGGATGCGCGAGCTTTTCGACGCCGAGCTGAATCTGAAGGACCAGCCGATGGACCGCGCCGCGCTCCAGGCCGCCGTCCAGCGCGCCGAGGTTCTGGCTCCCACCATCACCGACGCCATCGACGCCGACCTGATCAACGGCGCGGGCGACCAGTTGAAGATGATCGCCAACTTCGGCGCAGGTGTCGATCATATCGACGTCGAGGCGGCCGTGGCGCGCGGCATCATCGTCACCAACACCCCCGGCGTCCTGACCGAAGACACCGCCGACCTGGCCATGAGCCTGATTCTGGCCGTCAGCCGCCGCATCGTCGAAGGGGCCGAGGTGGTGCAGGCCGGCCGGTTCGAGGGCTGGACCCCGACCTGGATGTGCGGTCGCAAGCTGTGGGGCAAGCGGCTGGGCATCGTCGGCATGGGCCGGATCGGCCAGGCCCTGGCCCGCCGCGCCAAGGCCTTCGGCCTTCAGGTCCACTATCACAACCGCAAGCCCGTCCCCGCCCTGGTCGAGGAGGAGCTGGGCGCGACCTATTGGGACGACCTGGATCAGATGCTGGCGCGGATGGACGTCGTCTCGCTGAACTGCCCGGCCACCAAGGACACCCATCACCTGCTGTCGGCGGACCGCCTGGCCCGGCTGCAGCCGCACGCCATCCTGATCAACACCGCGCGCGGCGAGCTGATCGACGAGGCGGCCCTGGCCCAGGCGGTGGCCACGCGCGCCCTCTATGGCGTCGGCCTGGACGTGTTCGAGAACGAGCCGGCCATCCACCCCGGCCTTCTGGGCCATCCCAATGTCGTGCTTCTGCCCCACCTGGGTTCGGCGACGCTGGAGGCGCGCCAGGACATGGGTGATCGCGTCATCGCCAACATCATGACCTTCCAGAACGGCCACCGGCCGCCGGACCGCGTCATCCCGGCCATGCTGTAGGCTGCGAATTTCACACGGCTGTCAGCCGGTCCTCGCACGGCTGTCGAAAACGACGTTCACAGGCGGAACCGCCATGGACGCTCATCGTTTTCGGCGTCCTGTTCGAGGAAGCGTGCGTTGGATTCCTACTATTGCATCGTCAATCTGCCCGGCGTGCCGGTGCGCGACATCTGCGTTCTGGACGCCGCATCCGACGCGGCGGCCAACCAGGCGCTGGACGAGGTAGTGCGGCGCTGGCCAGGCTTCGAGACCCTGTATCTCTACTGCGGAGAGCGGATGGTGACGGTTCTCAGCAACCCCGGCCTGGGCTTCGCCGAGCCGCTGGCGGACATGCCGCTGGCGGACGTGCGGTTCGCCACCGCCGCCTGAAGACTCAGCCCGCGCACACCGGACAGGCTGGATCGGGCGCGATCCTGACGGTGCGCGCGGTTCCCGCAAGACCGTCATAGAGCAGAAGCCGCCCCGTCAGCGGCTGACCGGCGCCGGTCAGCACCTTGATCGCCTCCAGCGCCGCCATGGACCCGACCACGCCCGCCAGAGCGCCGACGACCCCCACCCGGGCGCAGGTCTCGGCGTCCGGCGGCATTTGGGGCACCAGGCAGCGATAGCAGGGCCGGCCCGCGAACACGGCGACCTGGCCGCTCCAGCGGCCCAGGGCGCCCGACACCAGGGGCCGGCCGGCGGCCACACAGGCCGCATTGACCAGAAACCGCGTCTCGAAATCGTCGGTCCCGTCCAGCACCAGGTCGAAATCCTCGATGCGGGCGAGGGCGTTTTCGGCCGTCAGACGCTCGGCGAAGGTTTGGACCGCGACATGGGGATTGAGCCCCTCCAGCCGCGTCGCCGCCGCCTCGACCTTGGGCCGCCCCACGTCGGCCGTATCGAACAGTATCTGGCGCTGAAGATTGGACAGGGCCACGGCGTCGTGGTCGATCAAACCCAGGGTTCCGACCCCCGCCGCCGCCAGATAGAGGGCGGCCGGGGCGCCGACCCCGCCCGCACCGACGATCAGGACCCGTGCCCGCTTCAACGCCTGCTGGCCCGGGCCGCCGACCTCGGACAGGACCAGATGGCGGGCGTAACGTTCGACTTCGTCTTCGGTGAAGGCCATGCCCGTCATCTAGCGATCCGGCGAGGCGGGCGCGAGCCCCGGACGAGCGTCAAGCGGCGGTCATGGCTCGGCTGACGTCGGTCAGCAGTCGTTCGACCCGCGCCTCGATCTGCGGATCGTCCGGCGCGCAGACCAAAAGCCGCTTCAGCGCCGGCGGCGCGTCGATCTGGGCCATGGCCCAGGCCGGAAACAGCCGTTCCGTGATCCGACGATCCGAGAGAATGCGCATGTCGGCGTGGCGCCGGTCGGCGCGCAGTCGACCCATCAGCCGGTCCAGGTCCACTCTGCGCCCTTCGATCGCCTGGAAGAACCGGCCGTCGCAGCGCATCATCACTCCGGTCAAGTGATCCCGACGATTGTTCCGATCGGAGACCCCGATGATGTCGATCAGGGCCAGCAGACTGTCGGCGGCGACGCCGATGGCGTCGCTGACGTAGACGATGCGGAACAAACTCATTGAATACTCTTACGCTTTTACTACGGCGCTAGCCGGAGGCGCAGGCGTAAGGCTATTGGGTTAAGGAAGTGCGCAGATGCGGCTCAGGCTGCCCGCGAGGCCCGCAATTCGTCGCAGCACAACAGGCTCTCCAACTCGGGCGCGGAGAGTTCGTCCAGACGCCGTCCGGCCAGCCGTTCGGCCGCCGCGTCCGCGGACAGCCGGTTGAGACGCATGGGTTCGGTGACGCGGCGATGGCTGATGGGCCGATCGTCCACCACGCGCAGGCCGGAGTGACGGCCGTCACGCGACTGCCGTTCGATCAACCGATCCAGATCGACGCGCGCGCCTTCCAGCATCTGCGCCGCCTGCCCCTCATGGAACAGCAGCACCGCGCCGACGTGGTCGCGCCGGTTGTTGTATTCGGCGACGCCCAGGATGGCGGCTACGCTGGCAGCCGTGCGCCCGGTCGCGCCGACCGTTTCGCTCACGAGGAGCACACGATAGAGCAATTCTCTATCCTTTAATTGACTTTACTTGGTAGAGTTTATCGCATTAAAGCGAAAACTAGGGTTAAAATATGACGCGGTTATCTCGAAACCGCCCGGCCTTGATCGGCGTCGCAGGGCGGCCCATCTGCCGTCCATGACCCAGCCTTATCCGACCGCCTCCGCCTTTCCCGACTGGCACGGCACCACCATCCTGGCGGTGCGCAAGAACGGCCGCACCGTGATCGCCGGCGACGGCCAGGTCTCCATGGGGCCGACCATCGTGAAGGGCGCGGCGCGCAAGGTCCGCACCCTGGCCGGCGGCAAGGTCGTGGCGGGCTTCGCCGGCGCCACCGCCGACGCCTTCACCCTGATCGAACGGCTGGAGGCCAAGCTGGAGCAATATCCCGACCAACTGGCCCGCGCCTGCGTCGACCTGGCCAAGGACTGGCGCACCGACCGCTATCTCCGCCGGCTGGAGGCCATGCTCCTGGTGGCGGACAAGACGTCCATCTTCACCGTGACCGGCGTGGGCGACGTGCTGGAGCCGGAACACGGCGTCGCCGCCGTCGGATCGGGCGGCAACTACGCCCTGTCGGCCGCCCGCGCCCTGATCGAGGAGACCCAGCTGGACGCCGAACAGATCGCCCGCAAGGCCATGAAGATCGCCGCCGACATCTGCGTCTACACCAACGGCAATCTGACGGTGGAGACCTTGGGCGACTGACCGCCAGGCCGCTGTCCGGGGGCCTGCGCGACCCGATCGCGAAACCGGTCGTACATGTCGTAATCGACCGCCCCGGCCAGAAGGATGCGCGGCGTATCGAAGGCGCTAGCGTTCAGCAGGTCCGCTGAAACGACGCCGATCATTGCGCCTCTTGCACGCCGGCGTCATCGACCGGATAGCCCTGCGCCAGGGCCCAGGACTTGGCCTCGCCCACAGAGAAGAACGCCTGGCTTCGGACGCGTCGCGCGCCGTTATCGTCGATCAATTCGCACTCGAACCACCGGATCGTGCGCCGGTCGGCGGTGTTGCAGGTCCGAGAAAAGATCAAGGCGTGGGGCGTCATGACGGATCAACGGCGCCCGCCCGCCGCAGTTCCGCCCGATTACAGATTTTCCCTTCTACAACAAGATATTGCCAAGCCTTTAGTCCATGCGGCCGCTATTGGCGGCGCTGGATGATTTGCGCCGTCGCGCCCCTTGGCTTAAGCGCGCGCCATGACCGACGAAGCCCCCATCCGCCCCCTCGCCCGCAATCCGCGCGGTTTCGCCGACAAGCGCGGGCGCGACCTGACCGCCGAACGCCGCATCGTGGCGCGGGTATCCGAGGTCTATGAGCGCTGGGGCTTCGAGCCGCTGGAGACCCCGGCCTTCGAATACGCCGACGCCCTGGGCAAGTTCCTGCCCGACGCCGACCGCCCGAACGAAGGCGTCTTCGCGCTTCAGGACGACGCCGGATCGGAAGAGCCGGGCGACTGGATGGCTCTGCGCTACGACCACACCGCGCCCCTGGCCCGGTTCGCGGCCCAGACGTGGGAGACCCTGCCCAAGCCGTTCCGCCGCTACGCCTATGGTCCGGTCTGGCGCAACGAAAAGCCCGGCCCCGGCCGTTTCCGCGAGTTCTGGCAGTGTGACGCCGACACGGTCGGCTCCGACCGGCCCGAGGCGGACGCCGAGATCATCGCCATGGCCTGCGAGGGTCTGCGCGGCGCGGGACTGGATGCGGGTCAGGCCCAGATCCGCGTCTCGAACCGCAAACTGTTCGACGGCCTGTTCGACGCGGGCGGCGTGACCGAGGCGGGCCAGCGTCTGACGGCGTTGCGCGCCATCGACAAGTTCGACCGGCTGGGCTGGGACGGCGTGGTCCAGCTTCTGGGCGAAGGCCGTCTGGACGAATCCGGCGACTACACCAAGGGCGCCCAGCTGCCGATGAAGGTGACGGGGGCCATCGAGGCCTTCCTGGCCTCGGCCAATACGCCCGGCCTGACGCGCGCCGAGACGCTGGAGGCCGTGGCCCGTTCCGGCGACCTGGGGGCGGCCGGTCAGGCGGCGCTGAACGAACTGGCCGCCATCGATCGGGCGCTGACCGCCATGCGCGTCGATCAGGACGCGGTGAAGTTCGATCCGACCATCGTCCGCGGACTGGAATATTACACCGGCGCCGTGTTCGAGGCCGAACTGCTGCTGGACACCACCGACGACAAGGGCCGCCCGGTCCGCTTCGGCTCCATCGGCGGCGGCGGCCGCTATGACGACCTGGTCGCCCGGTTCACGGGGCAGAGTGTTCCGGCGACCGGCTTCTCGTTCGGCGTCTCGCGTCTGGCCTCGGCCCTTCGCGCGGCGGGACGGGGCGCAGAGGACGCGGTGCGCGGCCCGGTGGTCGTCATCGTCTTCTCCGAGGACGACATGGGCCACTATCTGAACGCCGTCGCCGAACTGCGCGCCGCAGGCGTCGCCGCCGAGCTCTATCTGGGCCGGGCCGGCATGAAGGCCCAGATGAAATACGCCGACCGTCGCGGCGCCCCCGCCGTCGTCATCCTGGGCGGCGACGAGATCGCGGCGGGCGAGGTGACGATCAAGGATCTGGACGCCGGACGCGCCGCCGCCGCCGCCATCACCGACAACGAGGCCTGGAAGGCCGAACGGCCGGGCCAGATGAAGATCGCCCGCGAGGGCCTGGTCGCCGCCATCAAGGGCATTATCGAATAAGTTTCGATAAAATCGTCTTCGGACGTTGGGTTATCACCGATAAGTCGAAGAAAGTTCGATTGTCGCGAAACCGGCCGTTGACCCGCCCCCGCCGTCTGGGCCAAATGAACTCACTCGAGGGCAAGCGTTGCTCAAGCGCGCAGCACTCGAAGGCGTTTCGGGGAGGAAACGTCCGCTCTTTAAAGAGCAAGATAGCCCGCTGCGACGTATCCCCCGCAGCGGGCTTTTCTATGCCTGAAGCCCGAAAACTCGGCCTTTAGAACCTCTGGAGATTCCGCAGGTTTTCGCCATGAAAAAGGCCGGGGCGAACCCCGGCCTCCTTCCCCTTCGACAGGCGGCGCCTACCAGATGCGGACGCGGTCGTCGGGCTTGAGATAGTATTTGGTCCCCGGCTGGACGTCGAAGGCGTCGTACCAGGCGTCGACGTTGCGCAGCGGACCGATGACGCGGAACTGCGCCGCCGAGTGCGGGTCGGTGGCGACCTGCTGCTTCAGCGCCTCGTCGCGATACTTCGACTGCCAGACCTGGGCCCAGCCGTAGAAGAAGCGCTGGTCGCCGGTCGTGCCGTCCAGCACAGGCGCGGGCCGTCCGTTCAGCGACAGGTGATAGGCTTCCAGACCCACGGCCACGCCCGAGGCGTCGCCGATGTTCTCGCCCATCGTCAGGCCCGGATTGATGTGATAGCCGGGCAGCGGCTCATAGGTGGCGTACTGCTCGCCCAGGCGCGTGGTCAGGGCCTCGAACCGGGTCTTGTCTTCGGCCGTCCACCAGTTGCGCAGCACCCCGTCGCCGTCGGACTTGGAGCCCTGGTCGTCGAAGCCGTGGCCGATTTCGTGGCCGATCACCCCGCCGATGCCGCCGTAGTTCACGGCCGGATCCGCGTCCGGATCGAAGAAGGGCGGCTGCAGGATGGCCGCCGGGAAGACGATCTCGTTATTGGCCGAGTTGTAGTAGGCGTTGACCGTCTGGGGCGTCATGCCCCACTCCGATTTGTCGACCGGCTCGTTCAGGCGGGCGAGATCGTAGTTCCACTCGAACAGGCCCTGACGTTCGGCGTTGCCGACCAGATCGTCGGCGCGGATGTCCAGGCCGGAGTAGTCGCGCCACTTGTCGGGATAGCCGATCTTGACGGTGAATTTGCGCAGCTTCTCCTGGGCGGCGGCCTTGGTCTCGGCTCCCATCCAGGTCAGGTTCTCGATCCGGTGCGACAGGGCGGTGCGCAGGTTGGCGACCAGTTCTTCCATCTTGGCCTTGGATTGGGCCGGGAAATACTGGCCGACGTACAGACGGCCCGTCGCCTCGCCCAGCGAACCCTCGGCGAAGGAGATGGCGCGCTTCTCGCGGCTGCGCTGCTCGGGCTGGCCGGACAGGTCGCGGGCGCGGAACTCCCACTGGGCGTCCGAGAAACGCTGCGACAGATAGGGCGCCATGTCGTCGGCGGTGTGGAAGGCCTCCCACGCCTGCAACAGCGCGACCGGCGTCTCGGCGTAGATCGCCGCGATCTTCGGCATGGCCGTGTTCTGACGCACGATCAGCCGCGGCACGCCGCCCAGCTTGGCCGCGTCGTAATAGGCCTGCCAGTCGAAGCCCGGCGCCTGTTCGGCCAGTTGGCGAATGGTGAACTCGTTGTAGGTCTTGTCGCGGTTGCGGTTCTCGGCCGGGCTCCAGTGGGCGTCGGCGATCTTCTCTTCCAGGGCCACGATCTGGGCGGCGGTCTCGGCCGGGTCGGCCCAGCCGATCATGCCCAGCATCCGGGCCACATAGGCCTGATACTTCTCTTTCTTGTCGGCGTAGCGGGCGTCCAGATAGTAGTCGCGGTTGGGCAGGCCCAGACCCGATTGGCCCGTCGAAACGACGTAACGTGTCGGCTGTTTGGCGTCGATGGTAATGCCGGTGCCGAAGAAGGAGCCGCCGAAACGGCCGACCGTCTGACCCATATAGACGGCCATCTTCTCATGGCTGTCGGCGGCGCGGATGGCGGCCAGATACGGCTGCAGCGGCTGGGCGTCCAGTTGATCGACGCGGGCCTGGTCGATGTAGGAGCGATAGGCGTCGGCGATCTTGGCCTCGTCCGAACCGGGCGCCAGGTCGGTGCGCGCGGCCAGGCCGGTGATCAGCCCCTTCATCCGGTTGTCCGACAGTTCGCGCAGCAGGGCGAAGGAACCGTAGCTGGTGCGGTCCGACGGAATGATCAGGGCGTCCACGGCCTTGCCGTTGGCGAAGCGGAAGAAGTCGTCGCCCGGCTTCACCGCAGTGTCGCGCCCGGCCATGTTGAACCCCCAGGTCCCATACTTGGGCGCCTCGGTTCCCTGCCAGCCGGCGGCGGTCTCCTCACCCGAGAACAGCGAGACGATGGTGCAGGTTTCGTCCAGGCAGGCGTGGTCGTGATCGACGTCCTGGGCCAGGGCGGCGGAAGGCAGAAGAAGCGCGCCGACGGCGGCGCCGATGAGCAGTCTTTTCATCACAATATCCTAGCAGCCGCCCCTGACGAGCGGGTCGGGGCGGACCCTATCCCTGGCAGGGGTGGTGTCGCCTTAAAAAAAGTTCATGAAACGCACGCAGCGTCTCGTCACGGGCGCGCCGTCAGGGTTTGATGGCGGGACGGAGGGCGGATGCACGGACACGGCGGCGGCGATTACAAGGATCTGGTGGTCTTTCTGGCCGCAGCGGGCGTCATCGTGCCCCTGGTCAACCGGTTGAAGATCAGCCCCGTGCTGGGCTTCCTGGCCGCCGGGGTCGTCCTGGGGCCGGACGGCCTGGGCCGGTTCGCCGACGCCGCGCCCTGGCTGTCCTGGATCACCATCCGCGACCCCGCCCAGCTGGCCCAGTTGTCTGAACTGGGCGTCGCCTTCCTGTTGTTCATGATCGGGCTGGAGCTGTCGTGGGAGCGGCTTCGCGCCATGCGGCGGCTGGTGTTCGGCCTGGGCATGATGCAGGTCGCGGCCTGCACGGTCGTGCTGTCGGGCGCCTTCATGCTGGCGGGCCAGTCGTTGGCCGGGGCGGCGGTGCTGGGCATGGGCCTGGCCCTGTCGTCCACCGCCGTGGTCATGCCGGTGCTGGCCGAACGGGGGCGGCTGAAGGGCGCCGTCGGCCGGTCGACCTTCGCCGTCCTTCTGGCGCAGGATCTTTCGGTCGCGCCGATCCTGATCACCGTCAGCGTCCTGGCCGCCGTGGCCCAGCAGGGCGGGACGCTGGACCCGCAGGTTCTGGGACGCTCGCTGCTGACCCTGGTTCCCGCCGCCATCGGCCTGGGCCTTCTGGTCCTCCTGGGGCGCGTGGTGCTGCGGCCGATGTTCCGGTCGGCAGCCCGGGCGCGCAAGGTCGATCAGGGCGGAGAATTGTTCGTGGCCGCCAGTCTTCTGGTGGTGGTCGGCGCAGGCCTGGCCGCCCAGGCCAGCGGCCTGTCCATGAGCATCGGCGCCCTGGTCGCCGGCGTCCTTCTGGCCGAGACCGAGTTCCGACGCCAGGTCGAGGTGTCGATCGAACCCTTCAAGGGTCTGCTGCTGGGGGTCTTCTTCGTCGGCGTGGGCCTGGGGCTGGATCTGGACGCCGTCGCCGCCGACCCGGCCGGGATCATCGGCCTGGCCCTGGCGATCACGGCGGCCAAGGCGGTGGTCATCTTCGGCCTGGCGCGGCTGTGGGGGCTCGGCGCCCGCACGGCGATCGAGACGGCCCTGGTCCTGGCGCCGGCGGGAGAGTTCGCCTTCGTCGTCTTCGCCACGGGCATGGTGGAGGGGATCGCCTCGCCCCAGCTGACGACCACCGTCGCCCTGTCCGCCACCCTCAGCATCTTCTCCATTCCGCTGATGGCCTTGCTGGGCCAGCGGATCGGTCGGCGCGCCGCGCCCCCGGCGAGCGCGGGGGCCGAGGCGCCCGCCCCCGTCGAGACGGCCGACGGCGCGGTCATCATCGTCGGCTTCGGCCGGGTGGGCCGGCTGATCGGCGAAATGCTGAAGGCCCACGACCAGACCTTCATCGCCCTGGATTCCGACCCCGCCATCGTCGCCGCCGGCCGCCGCGACGGATTCGACGTCTTCTACGGCGATGCCGGTCGGCGCGAGATGCTGCAGCATTGCGGCGTGGCCTCCACCCGCGCCCTGGTCGTCACCATGGACACCCCCGCCAAGGTGGACGAGGTGGTGGCGACGGCGCGGTCCCTGCGCGACGATCTGATCCTGATCGCCCGCGCCCGCGACGATCAGCACGCCGTGCGCCTGTACAAGCTGGGCGTCACCGACGCCGTGCCGGAAACCACCGAGGCCAGCCTGCAGCTGGCCGAGAACACCCTGGTCGACCTGGGCGTGCCGATGGGCCTGGTCCTGGCCTCGATCCACGAACGCCGCGATCAATTCCGCCAGGCCTTCCAGGCCGCCACGCCGCTGGATCGCCGCGACCGGCCGACCCGCGCCCTGCGATCGCGCCAGGTCTCGAATCGAGACAGCTAAGCTTGGTCGATACAGGCGGGGGCGAGACTTCAACCTGCGCCGGACCCATTTTCGTCATGGTTCCGTGATGCAAGCTCCCCCTCCGTATTGCGCTTCCGTCTGGGCCAACCGTATCAGATCGACCGCCTCCCCCTCGGCCGACCCGTCCACCTGCAGGTCGATGCTGGAACGCTGACTTCCGAGAGTTGAAGTAAAGTAAAATATTGTTTTCATGACCGATTCCATTGCGATCTCCTCCCCCGAACCCCGCCTGAACCGTCGCCAGGCCGCCAAAATCCGCACCCGTCAGAAGGTGCTGGACGCCGCCCGTTCCCTGTTCGCCGAGCGGGGCTATGAGCCCGCGACCATCCGCGACATCGCCAAGGGCGCGGGCATGTCGACGGGCGCCGTCTTCGCCAACTTCCAGGACAAGGCCGAGCTGTTCGAGGCGGTGCTGACCGAGGACATGACGCGGCTGGCCGAGGTCGTCGAGGCCGGCGCGCCCGTCGGCCAACCGGTGCGCAACCGCCTGGTCGGCGCGCTCGGCGCCGGCTACCAGTCGTCGCTGGACCAGTTGCCGCTGTTCCAGGCCATTGTCGCGCGGTCGTGGTTCCAGCCTCTGGCCGCCGAGATGCGCGCGCGCGCCGCGACCAAGAACCTGCTTCTGGTCGTCGGCGGCCTGCTGCAGGACGCCGTCGCCAAGGGCGAGCTGCGCAAGGACGCGGACATCCGGCTGCTGGTCGAACTGATCTGGGACGCCTATCTGTCGAACTATCGCCGCGCGGCCTACGACAACTGGGACGCCCAGGCCCTGTCCGATCACCTGGGCAAACAGATCGACGTCATTCTGGCCGGCGCCCTGGCGGAATAAGGTCGTATCCGACTGACATCGAAAAGCCGGGTTCGCCACGCGGGTCCGGCTTTTTCTTTGGCCCGTCTTCCTCTTTGACCTGTCTTCAGGCTCGACGCCGCAGGGTGACGTAGAAGGCCCCGTTCCCGCCGTGTCGCTGGTGCGCGACCGTATAGCCGGACACCACCGTGCGCAGCGCCGGGGCCTGCATCCATTCGGCGAAGGCGGCGCGGATGACCCCGCCGCCCAGCCGGCCTTGCCCCGTGATGACCAGAACCGCCCGCATCCCGCGCGCCTGGCAGGTCGTCAGAAAACCCCGCAGCTGATCCTCGGCCTCGAACCGACCGAAACCGTGCAGGTCGATGCGCGCCTCGATCGGGTCGCGTTCGCGCGCGATCCTCTGCTTGCGGCGCGGCTCCAGGTCCTCAGGCGCCTTGCGGGCGCGCGGCAGTCCGGGCAGGGTCTTGGCCGGGGCGGCCGGCGCGGGCGACAGGCGCTTGCTCGCCGGCCGCGCCATCGGCTTGGCGCCCGCCGCGACCGAGGCCGCGGACGAATCGAGGGACAGCGCGGGCCCCTCGGTCGCGATCCGGGCGGCCTTGCGCAGGCGCGGCGGCGTGACCGAACCGGCGACGCGCCCCCAGATGCGGCGGTCCTCGGGCGTCAGGCCGTTGTCGTCGCGTCCGGCGCCCTTTCGTTTCATGCGTCCGCGTCGTCCTCGATCAGGTCGCCGGGGCCGGGTTCGTGGACCAGCAGGTCGCCGGGCTGGCACTCCAGTTCGCGGCACAGGGCGTCCAGGGTCGAGAACCGCACCGCGCGCGCCTTGCCCGTCTTCAGGATCGACAGGTTCGCCACCGTCACCCCGACCCGGTCGGCGAGTTCGGTCAGCGACATGCGCCGTTCGACGAGAACGCGATCAAGCTGGACGCGGATGGCCATGCGGAAAACCCTACTGGAAACGGATCAGATCGTCAGTTCGGATTCGCGGCGCAGGCGCGCGCCCTCGCGGAACACCTCCGCCAGGACGAAGACGATCAGGACGGAGAAGATGGGGGTCAGCAGCTCACCCAAGCCTTGCGGGTCCATGACCCCGGGCGCCAGGCGCGCGGCGACGAAGCCTTGGGCCAGCCAGACCCCGCCGGTCACGACGGCCAGGGTCAGGCCGATCTGGCGCAGGCGCCGGACATTGGCGGGATGGAACGGATCGCCCATGGTCAGGGTGCGGAAGATGCGGCGCAGGCTGCGCAGGATCAGCATGAACCCGCCGAAATAGGCCGTCGCGGCGCCCAGGCCGAACAGCAGCAGCAGCCGCGTCAGGGGCAGCTGGCGTCCGCCCGACTGACCGCTGACGGTGATGTTGACGTTGTCCAGAGGAATGAAGATGGCGGCGATCAGCAACAGAAGCAGAAGCCCGGTGATCAGCCACAGAAGAACATAGGCGGCGTCCAGCGCCACCTTCAGCACGATGGAGACGGAACCGGGTCCCAGCGCCCGCACAGGGGCGGCGACGGCGTCGATCCAGCGAGGCGCGCGCGCCGGCCTGCGCTTGAATGGATTTCGCGGCGTCGGCAGGCGCATGGCGGGTCGGCTCTCAGGCCGGGAGCGGGGGCGCGATGGCCACGCGGGGTCCGGCGAACCCGCGCGCGGCTCTATACATCGCGGTCTTGTTCAAGGTCGTCAAAGCTCTCGTGATCGATAAAGGCGCTGACCTGTTACGATTCAGAAGGCCTGGATCATGATGGCGACCAGGGCGGTCGGCAGGGCGGCGATGAGGACCGTGTTGACAAAAGCGGCGCCGACCTTGTCCAGCCACATCGAGGTGTTCATCGTATGCATCGTGTTTCTCCGTCTGTTTGATTGGGCGATTATCGCCCGTTTGGTTTTTAGACCGCATGATCGTTTCCGTTTTCCCGGAAGTCCTGAACGGTGCGGCCCCGTTCCTGATGATCAATAGATAGACCGTGCGAAGCGTGAAATGAATCTTAAGCTTATCAAGGGGATGCGGATCGTCGCCGCCACCCACAATCCCGGAAAGGTCCCCGAGATCGCCGCCCTGCTGGGCCAAGATTACGAGATCCTAACCGCGGGTCAGCTGAACCTGCCCGAGCCGGAGGAAACCGAGACCACCTTCGCGGGCAACGCCATGCTGAAGGCGCGCCATGCCGCCCAGCTGTCGGGCGAGGTGGCCCTGGCCGACGATTCCGGCCTGTCGATCACGGCCCTGGACGGCGCCCCGGGCGTCTATTCCGCGCGCTGGGCCGGCCCGTCCAAGGATTTCGCCCTGGCCATCCGCAAGGTCGAGACGCGGCTGGAGGAGCGTGGCGATCCCGACCGGCGCGCCTGGTTCACCTCGGCCCTGGCCGTCGCCTGGCCCGACGGCCCGTGCGTCGTGGTCGAGGGCGTGGTCGAGGGCGAACTGACCTTCCCGCCACGCGGCGACCGGGGTTTCGGCTACGACCCCATCTTCATTCCCGACGGCGGAACCCAGACCTTCGGCGAGATGGAGCCGGCCGAAAAGGACGCGATCAGCCATCGCGCCCGCGCCTTCGCCAAGCTGCGGGCCGCCCTGATTGACTGATCCGCTGGACCCCGGGACGGACGTCGGCCTCTACGTCCACTGGCCCTATTGCGCCCGCATCTGCCCCTATTGCGATTTCAACGTCGTGCGCGATCGGGGTCGGACGGACGAGCAGGACCGGTTGGTCGAGGCGATCCTGGCCGATCTGGCGGCCCAGCGCGCCCTGACTGGGCCACGCCGCCTGGCGTCCGTCTTCTTCGGCGGCGGCACGCCGTCGCTGATGCGGCCGCAGGCGGCGGCCCGCATTCTGGACGCCGCACGCGACCTTTTTCCCCCAGCGGCGGACCTGATCGAGATCACGCTGGAGGCCAACCCCACCGACGCCGAGGCGGGCCGGTTCGCCGACCTGGCGCGCGCCGGCGTCAACCGTCTGTCGATGGGGGTGCAGGCCCTGGATGATGCGGCGCTGCGGTTCCTGGGCCGCGATCATTCGGCCGCCGAGGCCCTGCGCGCCGTCGACCTGGCCCGCCGCGCCTTCGGTCGCCTGTCCATCGACCTGATCTACGCCCGTCCGGACCAGACGCCGCGGGCCTGGAGCGCCGAACTGGAGGCGGCCCTGGCGATGGGGTTCGAACACGTCTCGCCCTACCAATTGACCATAGAGCCGACCACCGCCTTTGGTCGCGCCCTGGCGCGGGGAACCCTGGTCCCGCCCGACGAGGATCGCGCCGCCGCCCTCTATGAAACGACCCAGACGGTGCTGAGCGGCGCCGGCTTCGACGCCTATGAGGTGTCCAACCATGCGCGAGGCGTCGCCGCCCGGTCGACCCACAATCTGCAAGTCTGGCGCGGCGGCGACTATCTGGGTCTGGGTCCGGGCGCGCATGGCCGCCTGACGTTGGACGGCGCGCGCACGGCCACCGTCGCCCATCGTCGAATCGGCGACTACATCGCAGGCGTCTCGGCGGGATCGCCCTGGGCCGAACAGGATCGCCTGTCGCCGGCCGACGCCGCCGAGGAACGCCTGCTGCTGGGCCTGCGCACCGTCGAAGGCGCGCCGGCGGCCCTGCTGGTCGATCTCGGCCTGTCTCCGGAGACCGGGCCGGCGGCCGAACTGATCGCGGACGGCTTTCTTCGTGTCCAGGCCGGTCGTCTGATCGCCACCGCCAGAGGCCGACCTGTTCTGGATGGGGTGCTGAAGGCCCTGCTGACCTGAAGGATCAGCCCTTGCGCAGGCCCAGCATCCCCAGCCAACCGCCGCTGGTCAGCAGGGCCACGTCCAGCAGGGCCAAGGGCAACGGGGTCGAGACCGGGGCGGCGATGAAGCGCGACCGCCATTCGGGGCCGAACTTGCCCTTGTAGCTGCGCAGGCCCTGGAAACCGTACAGCGCCCCGCCTTCCTCGAACACCAGGGCGCCGACGCGGGCGAACACCGGCGCCAGCCGCCGATCCTCCAGCCCCGCCAGCGGCGCCATGCCCAGGTCGAACCGCGCCAACCCCTCGGCCTTGGCCCACTGGGCGCAGCGGATGAACAGATAGTCCATCACCCCATGCGGCGCGTCGGGCCGGTGGCGCATCAGGTCCACTGCCGCCTCGTCCGGCGCGATCAGCAGATTGGCGAAGGCGACGATCCGCTCCTCCTCCCGCACCACCGCCAGGGGCGTCAGATCCAGATAATCGGGGTCGAACCGTCCCAGGGAGAACGCCTTTTCGGCCCCCTCGTGCATCGCCAGCCACGCATCCGACACGGCCCTCAGCTCGTCAATGATGGGGCCCGCCGAACCGGGCGGCAGCACCTCGAACGAGGCCCCTTCACGCTCGGCCCGGTTCACGGCGGTGCGCAGGTTCTGCTTGCCCTTGCCCTCGGTCGAGAAGTTGTGCGCGTCGATGACGGCCGTTTCGCCCACCTTGCGAACCGCCAGCCCCATGGTCGCGAGGTCGCCCAGTATGTCCTCGCCGACCGAATAGAAGACCGCCGCCCCGCCATAGCTGTCGGCCATTTCCGCGAAGGCCCACAACAACGGCAGCCGTTCGCTTCTCAATCCCGCCGGCTCGCCCATGGCGATCCAGCGTCGCCCGCGCACCCGATAGGCCAAAAAGCTGCGGCCCGAGGGGCTGAACAGGATGGCCTTGTCGCCCAGCATGGCCAGCCAGGCCTCGGGCGTGGCGCGGTCGGCCTGGGCCAGGGCGGCCTGGGCGCGCCGAATATCCTCCGCGCTAGCGGGACCGTGGCTGTGCGCGCCGGGCGACCCCAGCAGCGATCGCCCGGCCACGACCACCGTCAGTATGGCCAGCATCAGGCCGGCCCGCAGGAACCCCGAGGCCTGACGGTCGGTCAGAAACCGCCACCACAGTTCGTCGCTGTAGGTCACGTCGCGATAGGCGAAGAAGCCCAGCCACAGCATGGCCGCCACCACGGCGATCAGCAGCAACAGCCAGCTCGGCCGCAACGGCTCGCTGAGCCGCGATCGGCGATTGAAGGCGCTGCGGCACGGCGCCAGCAGGGCGGCGACGATCATCAGGTCCCGCGCCTCCCCCCAGTCCAGCCCCTTGAGAACCGAGAAGACCGCGCCCAGGGCCAGAACCGCCAGCGCCGCCCAATAGGCCCCGCGCCGACGACGCCACAGGCCGGCCGACAAAAGGATCAGCAGAAAGGCCGCGATGCTGGCGACGAAATGGGACAGATCGATCAAAACGGGCGAGACCACGCCGGTCAGACGACGCAGGCGGTCGTCGAACTCGGGCGTCACAGCCGAGATCAGCATCAACCCGCCGGCCAGAAAGGCCAGGATAGCGAAGACCTGGGGCGTCAGCTCATAGGCCAGTCCCGCCAGACGGCGGACCAGTCCAGGCATTTGCGCGGCGCGTCGGGACAAGCGGGACCTGCTGATTCGGCGGAACGCCGCACCATAGACCAAGAATCGTCCCACTGGGGCGAGGCCGGGGTCATTTCGGGGCGCACGAAACAATCCGTAACATGGCGAGTTTGTACCCTGCGGGCGTCGGGCCCGTGTAACCGGGGATATATCCCATGACGATCAAGACCTTCTTTCTGGCCAGCGCCGCCGCGACCGTTCTGACCGCCGCGCCGGCCCTGGCGCAAGAGACTCAGCCGGCTCAGGCCCCGGCGACGGCCCCGGCGACGGCCCCGGCCGCCCGGCCCAGCCTGTCGCTGACGCCGGGCTCCACGGTTCGCGGTCCTGACGGCGACCTCGGCAAGCTGGAAGGTGTGCGCACGAACGCCGAAGGCAAGCAGGAACTGACCGTGCGCGGCGCGGACGGCAAGCTGCGTGGCGTGCCCCTGGCCGGCATCCGTCAGGACGGCGAGGCTGTGGCCGTGGCCTACACCAAGGCCGAGTTCGACGTCGCGGCTCCGATCCCCGGCGCTCCGGCCGCTCCGGCCGCGTCCGAACCGACCGATCCGGCCGCTCCCCCGGCTTCGGATCCGTCCATGACCACCCCGCCGACCAGCGCGCCGACCCCGCCGCTGCCGACGGAACCCACCACGGAGCCGACGACCGAGCCTGCCGAGCCGACGACGCCTCCCACCCAGCCCAACTAATTCAGGGCTGGAATGAAAAGGGCGGCCGGGACATCCCGGCCGCCTTTGTCATGCGCGGTCTTCACCGCGTGATCCGACAACAAAAAGGGCGGCGCCAAAGCGCCGCCCTTTCCGATGTTCGAAGCGTCTGCCTCAGGCGCGGCGCTTGATCAGGCCCAGCAGGAACAGCAGGATGATCGCGCCGATGGTGGCGACGATGGTCGAGCCGATCCAACCGCCCCAGGCGAAACCGAGCGCATTGGCGATAAAGCCGCCGATCACGGCGCCCACGATACCCACGATCAGATTCGTCACCAGGCCGTGGTTGCGGCCCATGATCTTCTCCGCGAGCCAGCCCGCGATAATACCCACGATAATCCAGAAAATGATGTTCACTGCTGGTTCCCTTCCTTCAAAAGCCAAGCTGCATCCTAAATGCACGTCAGTCCTCGGGGTTGCGTGCGATCGCCCCATTCTCGTCACAGGCGATCCGGCACGGGGGTTGCGTCCTGAAACGCGAACCGTCCCACGCCGGGACAGCGGGATCAGGAGCCGACGCCATGGCCGCCGACATCGATCTTCACCTGGGCAAACGCCTGCGTCGTCGCCGTCGCCTGCTGGGCCTGACGCAGCAGCAGGTCGCCCTCCGCATCGGGGTCCGTTTCCAGCAGATTCAGAAATACGAATGCGGCGCCAATCGCGTATCGGCGGCCCGCCTGTGGGAACTGGCCGAGGCGCTGGAGAGTCCCGTCTCCTATTTCTACGAAGGCCTGACCGAGGCGCTGGAACGGCGCGAGGGCGCCGGCGGAGAGGTCTTTTCCCGCAAGGAGACGCTGGACCTGATCCAGGCCTATTACCAACTCGGCGAACGGCCGCGTCGTCGCCTGCTGGACCTGGCCAAGTCCCTGCATTCGGACGAGGTCGCGGCCTGATCTCGCGACAGAGGGCGCCCAAGCCGGTCGAACCGCGCTAAGAGGCGCCATGACCGAATATGAAGCCTTCGCCGTCGAACTGGCGCGAGAAGCCGCGCGCGTGACCCTGCCCTTCTTCCGCTCAGACATCGGGCACGAGGACAAGGGCGGCGCCGCCGGCTTCGACCCCGTCACCGAGGCCGACAAACAGGCCGAGGCCGCCATCCGCCGCCTGATCGCGGAACGCTATCCCGATCACGGCGTCATCGGCGAGGAGTACGGCGCGGACCGGCCGGACGCCGAACAGGTCTGGGTGCTGGACCCCATCGACGGCACCCGCGCCTTCATCTCGGGCCTGCCGCTGTGGACGACGCTGATCGCCCTGCGTCAGGAAAACCGCCCCACGGTCGGCGTCATCGCCCAGCCCTATCTGGACGAGATCTTCGTCGGCGGCCCCTCCGGCGCGCGGCTGTTGCGCGGGCGGGCCGAGACGCCGCTGGCCGTGCGGCCGTGCCAAACCCTGGCCGAGGCCGTCATCTCGACCACCGACCCCGACATCTTCGACGCCGCCGAAGGCGCCGCCTGGACGCAGTTGCGCGGCGCCGCCCGCCTGGCCCGCCTGGGCTGCGACGCCTACGCCTACGCCATGGTCGCGGCCGGACGGATGGACCTGGTCGCCGAGACCAGCCTGAAGCCCTGGGACTGGTCGGCCCTGGTTCCCATTATCGAGGCCGCGGGCGGCCGGGTCGTAAACTGGCGCGGCGCGACGCCCGACGCCGACGGCCGGATCCTCGCCGTCGGCGACCCCCGCCTGATCGCCCAGGCCCTGCCGCTTCTGGAGCCGGCAGCGGTTTAGCCGGGCTAGATCCAATATCGACGATGGGCAGTTAGCCGACGCCAGAATCGGTCGCAGATTGTTTTAGCCCAACGTGTAGAAGCGATAGCATGATCGCGACCCCAAAGGACGCGGCAGCCAGCAGCGTCAGGTCGGGGCGCACTCGGCTAAACAGCATGGCGACCCCAAACTCACAAAACAGCACGGCTCTGACGAACAGCAGCGATTTGTCCCCAATGCGTGAGCCGAATAGCCCCCACTGAGAATCGCTCAGCTTTGGCCACTTAACCGGAAATAGCGGGTCGCCATGCATCTCTCTGTTGGCGACTCGGATGCCATGGCGGCGCCCAGGGTCGAAAAGCATTCGGAGAAACAGGACCAAAATAGCGGCGGCACAGACGTAGGTCACGGGCCGTACAATGAAGCCGACAGACGGATATACGGCCCCGACGGCCACGATCACGCCGCCAACCACAGCTATAACTAAGGCCGGAAAATACAGCGTGTGGATGCTCATACGGAATTCTAGCGCCGCATGCTTTATGTCCGCAACGGGCCGTGAGCGAAAACTGGTACAGGCTCTGAGTGCGGATAACCGCGCCAAACCCCATAGTCTCGACAGTTCAAATTTGAATTAAGGTCGAAACTTTCACACTTGCAACCATCGGCCTAGCACGCCTCCAGCCCGTGTTAGGCTCCGCGTCCGGTCTTTGACATTGCGACGCCTACCGGACCGATCGGACTCATCGGACTGTGTTTTTTCGAGTCCGATTTCGCCGTCAGGCCACCGACGGGGTCGCGGCGGTCACGTCCTCGGTCCGGGCCGACGGGTCGTGGGCGGCGTCCGCCAGGGGCGCGACCATGTCCGCCATGGCGTCGAACTCGCGCAGGAAGTCGGCGCGCATCTCGTCGGCCTCCATGATGACCTCGTGCTTGGCGCGCAGGACCTCGACATAGCGGCCCCGCGGCAGGCGCCGCGCGGCCCAGCGATTGGTCTGTTTCCACACCACGTCGTCGGCGTCGGCCTGGACGATGGCGACGGGGATTCGCACCTGTTTCAGCGCCTTGGGCTTCAGCGCCCGCTCGCCGGCGTCCAGCGCGAAGGCCAGCCAGCCATAGGTCGGCCCGCCGATGCCCAGGTGCGGACAGGCGAACAACTGCTGGCGCCACGCCTCGTAGCGCGCCCGGTCCGAGGTCAGGGCGTCCTCCTCGAAATTGTGATCGAAGGGATCGTCCGGATCGCCCAGCACATAGTCGCCCGCCAGGCCGTGACGGATGTTCCAGCGCACCGCCAGCTTGACCGACCACATCGACCGCTTGCCCGTCTTGATCCGCAGCATCGGGCTGGACAGGACCGCGCCCGCGAACCGGTCCTCGCCGGCCTCCAGGCTGAGCAGGTTCAGACAGGCGCCCATGGAATGGCCGACCATGATCCAGGGCTTCGGCGCCCGGTCCTCGAAGGCGGTCAGCAGCCGGCCGTAGTCGTCCAGGAACTCCTCCACCGCGCGGGCGTGGCCCTTCAGCCGGTCCGGCAGCAGGCGCGCGGACAGGCCCTGGCCGCGCCAGTCGTGGGCCAGCACGCACCAGCCGCGCGCCAGGAAGTTGCCGATGACCTCGTAATATTTCTCGATCGGCTCGGTGCGGCCGGGGCTCAGAACCACAGTCCCCCTCGCCTGGCCCTGAGCCAGATGGGTCGGGGTCCAGAAGGCGGCGCGCAGGCGCATGCCGCCGGCCCCGCGGAACCAGTCGCCCCTGCCTCCCGGCGGGGGCGCGGCGCCGGGAACTCCCATCAGGGGGGCGTTGGCGGCGAAGGCTTGGGCGCGGTTCACTCGGGCTTCCTGAACTTCAAGGTCATGCGGTCGCTTTCGCCGATCGCCTCGAACTTGGCGCGGTCGAAGGCGGGATCGGCGGGCTGGTCCTTCGGCGCGGTCAGGCGCGTGGGCGGCAGGGTGTCGACGCCGAAGGGGTGTTTCTTGGTGTCTTTCGGGTTGGCGTTGATCTCGGAGGATTCGACGAAGACGAAGCCCGCCTCCTGGGCCAGCTGGCGCACGAACGCCTCCTGGACATAGCCGTTAGCGGCGACCGGGTCCTGGTCCTCTTCCGGCGCCAGGCGATGCTGTTCCACGCCCAGGACGCCGCCGGGCCGCAGGGCCGAAAAGGCGTCAGAGAACGCCTTTTCGGCGATCCCCGCCGCCATCCAGCCATGCAGGGTGCGCATGAACAGGCACAGGTCCGCCGTGCCCGCCGGGGCGACAGGCCCGGAGGTCGCGCCGAAGGTCGTGAATCGCGGCTCTCCGTACAGCTTCTTGTCGCTGCTGAAGCGGGTCTTGAAGGCCGTGTTCAATGTGACCTGGGCAGGGTCGGCGGTCGGCCCCTCCGGGAACACGGCCGCCACATAGGTCCCGCCGCCGCGCGCCAGATAGGGGGCCAGAATCTCGCTGTACCAGCCGCCGCCGGGCCAGAACTCCACCACCGTCATGCGCGGCTGAAGACCGAAGAACCGCAGCGTCTCCATCGGGTGGCGATGGGCGTCGCGGGCCCGATCCTGCGGCGTGCGCCACGGGCCGGCGACCGCCCATTCCAACGACCCTTCCGGCGGGCCCGCGGGCGCGGCGGGCGCCGGCGCGGTCGAGGTCTTGTCTTCCTTGCGCCCGCAGGCGGCGACGCCGGTCAGGACAAGCGTGGTCGCCCCGGCCAGAAGGAACCGGCGCGACGGACTGCCGCAGACCGCAGGATGATCAATCATCGAAAACTCCCGCAGGACGCCGACCCCCGCGTCGGCAAACCTTGGTCAGACGGGATTAGTCAGGTTCGCCGTCCCGGTCAAAACGCGATCGTCTATTCCGGTTTCCGCAGGCGCAGCGTCATTCGGTCGCTTTCGCCGATCGCGTCGAAGGCGGCCCGTTCCTCGGCGGTCAGGCGACGCGCCCCAGGATCGTTCGATTGCGCCGACTTGCGCACCGGCGGCAGGGTCCAGACGCCGAACGGATGGTCGTGATCGTCCTTCGGGTTGGCGTTCAGCTCGCTGCGGGCCTCCAGCACGAAGCCGGCGTTCTGGGCTTCGCGGATGACGTAGCTTTCGGGGACGTAGCCCGTCGACGCGACATCGGCCACGTTCAGGCCCTCGGCGCTGCGGTGCTGTTCGATGGCCAAAACCCCGCCCGGTTTCAGCGCCCGGAAGAAGGCCTGCAGATAGGGCTGGGTCCGGCCGTCGCGCGACCAGTTGTGGAAGGCGCGCGCCACCAGGATGAAGTCCGCCGTCCCGTCGGCCACGCCCATTGACTCCAGCGGTTTGTCGACCGCCACATAGCGGCCGCCGGTCGCGGCGGCGTAGGGCTCCAGGATGTGGCGCCACCAGCTGGCGCCGCCCGGCTCGATCTCCACCACCGTCATGCCGGGCGTCAGACCCCAGAAGGTCAGGGATTCATAAGGGTGACGGGCGGCGTCGCGGGCGCGGTCGGCGGCCGGTCGGCTCTGCGCCGCCACCGCCGCCTGAAGCGCCGTGTCCTCGGTCAGGGTCGGCATGGCGCTGGACAGGGCCGAACGCGGCGGCGTCCAGGCGCCTTCGGTCTGTGCCGCCGGCGGAGCGGACGACTGAGCCAGGGCCGGAACAGCCGTCGCGACGAAGGCGGCGGTCGTGGCGAGGACGGCGAGGCCGGAAAAGACTGAACGCATGAGCGATGTCCTGAAAAGCGATCGCGCCGTTTTACGGCGCGGGGCGGCCGACGCATAGCGCGATCCCGCCGTTCCGGCGATTCGCCGCAGGCCGGTTTCGCGACCCCCTTGACGCCTGACGCGGCCATCCCATCTGAACTCTCGAGAGCGCCGATATCGGGCTCTCCGGACTGACGGCGCCGATAGTGGGCCGCCCGTCTGAAACCCGACCGTCCGGGCTGAATCGCCGGGCGGCTCAACCTTGCTGATCCTCAGGAGGATGTGCTGATGCGTACCTATGACCTCTCCCCGCTGTATCGTTCCGCCGTCGGCTTCGACCGTCTGGCCAACCTGCTGGAAAACGCCGCGCGTTCCAGCCAGGACAGCGGCTATCCCCCCTACAATATCGAGACCCTGGGCGAGAACGCCTATCGCATCGAGATCGCCGTCGCGGGCTTCACCCCTGACGAGCTGAACATCGAGGTGAAGGAAAACCTGCTGACCGTGACGGGCCGCAAGAGCGCCAACGACGATGTCGTCCCGCAGAAGACCTATCTGCACCGCGGCCTGGCTGAACGCGATTTCGAGCGCCGCTTCCAGCTGGCCGACTATGTCGTCGTCACCGACGCCAACCTGGTCAACGGCCTGCTGACAATCACATTGAAGCGCGAACTGCCCGAGGCGCTGAAGCCCCGCCGCGTCGAAATCGGCGTCGGCCAGCCGCTGATCGAGGGCGAGATGGAAACGACGGCCAAGGCGGCCTGATCCGTCGCACTTCGAGACCGAGGGAAAGGGCGGCGTTCGCGCCGCCCTTTTTCTATGCGGCGAAGCGGGCGAAGGCCGCAACCACCTGGGCGTAGGCGTCGCGCTTGAACGGCACGATCAGGTCGCACGCCTCCGACAGATCGCCCCAGCGCCAGGCGTCGAACTCCACCTCGTCCGCGGCCTGGAGGTCGATCTCGTCGTCCTGGCCGGTGAAGCGAAGAGCGAACCACATCTGCTTCTGCCCCTTGAAGCCGCGCCAGGCCTTGGCGTTGTTCATCGCCTCGGGCGGGAAGTCGTATAGGATCCAGTCTTCGGTCCGGCCCAGAAGTTCGACGGACGTGACGCCCGTCTCCTCGCGCAGCTCGCGCCGGGCGGCGTCCAGCAGGTCCTCGCCCTTGTCCACGCCGCCCTGGGGGAACTGCCAATTATAGGGGCCGGGCGTCGCATGACGGCGACCGTACCAGACCTGGCCCGCGCGGTTGAACAACACCACGCCGACATTGGGGCGGTAGGCGGCGCGGTCAGCCGTCACCGGCCGGGCCGCATCGTCATGGCGGAGGCAGGCGCCAGTTGCAGGCCGCGCTGCTCCAGCCCGGCGCTCCAGCGGGCGGCGGCCTCCACCGTCACCGGATAGGAGAAGCCTGTTCCCAGGGCCGAGCCGCGCAGCTTGGCCTGGGCCTCCAGGCCGTTCAGGGCCGAGACGATGGCGGCCGGCGATTGCGTCTGGTCGATGATCCGGTCGGCGCTGGCCCGCGCCCAGGCGCCGGGGCGACGCTGGAACGAGCCGTCGTCCAGGAAGGATATCCCACGTTGACGCAGGATCGTCAGGAAGGCGCCCATGCCGGCGTCCGAGGCGGCGAAACGGTCGCCCAGATAGTTGGTCACGCCGAAATAGCCAGTGGCGCGGCCCAGCAGCCATTCCATCTTGGCCTGGACGTCGTCCGGACCGCCGTCGGCCAGCAGGGTGTAGGGACCGGGATCGTTGTTGGGATAACCGGTCGGCTCCATCGGCATTTCCAGCATGACCTCGTGACCCTGGGCCCGCGCCTGGTCGATCCAGGACTGGAGGTTCTCGGCATAGGGCACGAAGCTGAGCGTCACTTCCGGCGGCAGACGCTCGATGGCCGCCCGGGTCGTCACCGCGTTCAGACCCAGGCCACCCACGATCAGGGCCACGCGCGGCTTGCCGTTGGGACGGAACGGCCGGGCGTAGGCCTGGGCCGGCACCCGGCCGTCCGGCGCGATCATGGGGAGGGGGCCGTTGGGACCGGGCTGGGACAGGCCGGCGATGGGCGCGCGAGCCAGGGGCGAGGCCGCATGGACGGGCGCCGAATAGGCCGCGCCGCCGCCGGCGACGCTGGCGCCGTCCGGCAGGGTGATCACCGCCTCGCCGCCCATGGCGGCCGGGTCGCCGCCGGCGCCGGTCATATTCTGATACGGGCCCATGGCGCCGCTGGAGAAGGCGTCGAAGCCGGAGGGCGCGGGGGCGAGCGCGGCCTGCTCGCGCTCCAGGGCGACGCGGGCCGAGGGCGAACCGGCGCGGGGGTCGCCCAGCACCGTCAGGAACAGGGCGCTGGTGGTCAAAAGGAACAGGCCGGCCAGGCCCGCGATCACCGGCGGCTTCTTCAGCGCGGCGACGACGGGCTTCATCCCCATCCGGCTGCGCGGACGGGGCGCGAGACCGGCGGTGGCGGCGAGGGCGGATTGGCGTTTGGCGAACATGGTTGAGAGCCGGGACCGAAGACGGAATCCTTCCACCCGATCTTCGCCCCGACGCGGTTAATAAACCCTAACGGCGGGTTCACCATGATTTCCGACCTGCCGCCCGACTTGGCCCCTCGGACACGTTTCGTGCGTTGACGGGACGGTTTGCACGACTTCACATGCGCCCCTCCCCGCCGAACGCTCAGGACGTCACAATGAACAACCCCGCCGCCGACGACGCCTTGCGCGACGAAGTCCGCCTTCTGGGCGGCCTGTTGGGGGAGGTCATCCGCGCCGAGGGCGGCCAGGCCCTGTTCGATCAGGTCGAAGCGGTGCGGCAGGCCTCCATCGCTTATCACCGCGACCCGGCGTCCCATCCGGGCAAGCGACTGGAGAAGCTGCTGACCGCCCTGCCCGTGGATCAAGCGGCCGGACTGGCCCACGGCTTCGCCCTGTTCTCGCTTCTGGCCAATATCGCCGAGGACCGGGCCGGCCGTCGTCGCGCCCGCGACCAGGCCGAGGCGGGCGCCCGGCCCGACACGCCCGAGGGCGCGCTGAAGCGTCTGGCCGACCAGGGCGTGGATCGCGAGGCGGTTCGCGCCCTCCTGGACGAGGCCCTCATCTCGCCGGTCCTTACCGCCCACCCGTCCGAGGTTCGGCGCAAGAGCGTGATCGACCGGATCGCCGCCATATCCGACCTGCTGGACGCCTGCGACCGCGCCGGCGACGCCTGCGATCCGGCGATGCTGAACGAGCCGCTGCGCCGCCAGATCGTCATCCTGTGGGCGACCCGCCTGGTGCGCAGCCAGGGTCTGGTCGTGCAGGACGAGATCGACACCGTCGTCTCCTTCCTGGACCGCATCTTCCTGCATGTGGCGCCGCGCCAGCTGGCGGCCTGGCGGCGCCTGCTGGAAGCGCCGGACCTTCAGCCCTTCATGCGCGTCGGCACATGGGTGGGCGGGGACCGCGACGGCAACCCCAATGTCGACGCCGCCGTCCTGACCGCCGCCTTCCGAACCCAGGCGCGGGCCGTTCTGAGCTTCTATCTGGACGAGACGCACGCCCTGGGCGCCGAGCTCAGCCTGGCCGCCGACCTGGCCCAGGTCTCGCCGGAACTGACCGCCCTGGCCGATGCAGCCCACGATCCGTCGCCCCATCGGGCGGACGAGCCCTATCGCCGCGCCCTGACCGGGATTTACGCCCGCCTGGCGGCGACGCATGAGACGTTGGGCGGCGCGCCGCCGCCGCGTCGCCCGGCGGTTCAGGCCGAGCCCTATCCGAGCCCCGACGCCTTCGAGGCCGATCTGCGCGTGTTGCACGACAGTTTGGTGGCCCACAACGGCGCCGTCTTCGCCGACGACCGGCTGAACGACCTGATCACGGCGGTCGAGGTGTTCGGCTTCCACATGGCCACGCTGGACCTGCGCCAGAACTCCGACGTCCACGAACGGGTGGTCGCAGACCTGCTGAAGGTCGCCGACGTCTGCCCCGACTACGCCGCCCTGGACGAGGAGGGACGGCTGGCGCTGTTGGCGACCGAACTGGCCTCGCCGCGCCTGCTGTTCAGCGCCTATGCCGACTATGCGCCCGAGACGCTGAAGGAACGCGCCATTCTGCAGGCGGCGGCCCAGGCCCTGGCCGCCTTCGGCCCCCAGGCCATCCGCACCCATATCGTGTCCAAGACCGATGCGGCCTCGGACCTTTTGGAAGTCTATCTGCTGCTGAAGGAGGTCGGCCTCTTCCGACCGGAAAACCCCGCCGCCTGCCCGGTCCAGGCCGTGCCTCTGTTCGAGACCATCGAAGACCTGCGCGCCGCCCGCCCGACCCTGGAACGCCTGCTGCGGGAACCCTCGGCCCTGGCCGTGGCCCAGGCGCGCGGGGTGCAGGAGGTGATGATCGGCTATTCCGATTCCAACAAGGACGGCTCCTACCTGACTTCGGGCTGGGAGCTGCACGAGGCGTCGCGCGCCCTGGTCGAGGTAACGCGCGCGCACGGTCTGAGGCTGCAGCTGTTCCACGGCCGCGGCGGCACGGTCGGACGCGGCGGGGGCTCGGCCTTCGCCGGCGTCCTGGCCCAGCCGGACGGCACGGTCCAGGGGCGCATCCGCACCACCGAACAGGGCGAGGTCATCGCCAACAAATACGGCGAGCCCGAGATCGCGCTGAGGAACCTGGACGCCCTGACCTGCGGGGCGGTCCTGGCGTCCCTTGGAACCGGACGCGACCAAAGCTTCACGGCCGAACACGGGCGGATGCTGTCGAACCTGTCGGCCCGGTCCATGGCCGCCTATCGCAAGCTGGTCTATGAGACCGAAGGCTTCGTCGACTACTATCGGGCCGCCACCCCTATCGCCGAGATCGCCGACCTGAAGATCGGGTCGCGCCCGTCGTCGCGCACCGCCTCGCCCCGCATCGAGGATCTGCGCGCCATTCCCTGGGTGTTCAGCTGGTCTCAGAGCCGGGTCATGCTGCCCGGCTGGTTCGGCTTCGGCTCGGCCGTTCAGGGCTGCGACATGGACGAACTGAAGGCGATGGCCGAGGCCTGGCCCTTCTTCAAGACCCTGGTGCAGAACATGGAGATGGTCATGGCCAAGGCCGACATGACCATCGCCCGGCGCTATGCGACCCTGGTCCCCGACGCCTCGCTGGCGGCGCGCATATACGGAGAGATCAAGGCCGAGTGGGACCGCACCCACGCCGCCGTTCTGGCGGTGACGGGGCACGACAAGCTGCTGGGCGGCCAGCCCGAGCTGGATCGCCTGATCCGCCTGCGGATGCCCTATGTCGAGCCGCTGAACCACGTCCAGATCGAACTGATCCGACGCCGCCGCGCCGGCGACGACGATCCCCGCGTCCGCGAAGGCATCCTTCTGGCGATCAACGGCGTCGCGGCTGGCTTGAGGAACAGCGGTTAAGGCCTAAAGCCACTTCGTCCGCTTGAAGGTCACGAACAGGCCGGTGCAGATGGTCAGCATCAGGATCAGGGCGCCGTAATAGCCGTAGCGCCAGTGAAGCTCGGGCATGAAGTCGAAGTTCATGCCGTAGATTCCGGCGATGGCGGTCGGCACGGCCAGCAGAGCCGCCCAGGAGGCCAGCTTGCGCGTGATCCCGCCCTGGCGCTGCTGTTCCAGCAGATTGGCGACTTCGAACACCGAGGACAGGATGTCGTTCAGTCCGCCCAGCCGCGCGCCCACCCGCTGAACGTGGTCGCTGACGTCGCGGAAATAGGGCCGGACATCGGCGTCGATACAGGGCAGGTCCAGCGACTGCAGGCGGCGCGTCGCCTCCTCCATCGGCCCCAGGATGCGCCGGAATTTCAGCAGTTCGCGGCGCACGGTGAACAGGCGGCGGATCTCGGCGCGCGTCAGGAAGGCGTCCAGCGTCTTCTGCTCCATCTCCAGGACGCTGTCCTCGACCTCGTCGACGATGGGCGAATAGGCGTCGACGATGAAATCCAGAATGCCGTGCAAAACGAAATCCGGTCCCCTCTTCAACTCCCCCGGCGAAGCCTCCAGCTGGGCCCGCAAGGCGTTATGGGCGCGCGCGGAGCCGTGGCGGATGCTGATGACATGGTCTTCGCCGACGAAGATGTGGGTCTCGCCATAGGCGATGCGTTCGTCGATCCGGGCCGCAGTGCGGGCGACGACGAACAGTTCGCGGCCATAGACCTCGACCTTGGGCATCTGGTGCGCCGCCAGCGCGTCCTCGACCGCCAGCGGATGCAGGCGGAAGCGGCGGACCAGGATGTCGAACTCCTCGTCCGTCGGATCCACCAGGCCGATCCAGACGAACTGACCCGGCTCCAGCCTCAGCCCCTCCTCGCTGAGCGGCGCCGCGCGGACCCGATGGCCGTCTCGATAGACATAGGATGCGACGACCGGCATGGCGTCCTCCGAACCGAATTCCGCTGCGTTTAGAGCGCGAAAGCCCGGCGGCGTCACGCCCTCGAAACGAAAATCGCCGCCGGATGTATCCGGCGGCGATCTCTTGTCTCGATGCAGGTCTCAGTTGACCGGGAAGCCCCGGACCTTCAGCAGGGCCGCCACGTCCGGGTCGCGGCCGCGGAAGGCGCGATAGGCCTCGGCGCGGTCGGTGGTGTTGCCCGGCGCCAGCATGATCGACTTGAAGCGGCCGGCGATGTCCGGATTGAACACGTCGCCCGACTCCTCGAAATAGGCCCAGGTGTCGGCGTCCATCGTCTCGGACCACAGATAGGAGTAGTAGCCCGCCGAATAGGCGTCCGAGGTGAACAGGTGATTGAACTGCGGCAGGCGGTGCCGCATCACGATCTCCTTGGGCATGCCGATACGGGCCAGGCTTTCCTTCTCGAAGGCGTCGATGTCGGTCGGCGGCACGGCCTGGGTGTGCAGGTCCATGTCCACGATGGCCGAGGACAGATAGCTGACCGTCGCATAGCCCTGATTGAAGGTGTTGGACGCCTCGATCTTGTCCACCAGGGCCTGCGGCATGGCCTGGCCGGTCTGATAGTGTTTCAGATAGCCGTCCAGGATCGGCCGGCTCAACACCCAGTGTTCGTGCACCTGCGACGGATACTCCACGAAGTCGCGCGGCGTCTCGCCGTAGGACGGATAGGTCACGACCGACGACAGATAGTGCAGGGCGTGGCCGAACTCGTGGAACAGGGTCTCGGCGTCGTCCAGAGAGATCAGGACGGGCTGGCCGGGCTCGGGCTTGGTGAAGTTGTTGTTCGACGCCAGGATGACCTTGGAACCGTCCAGCTGCGAGAAGGACCGATAGGTGGTCATCCAGGCGCCCGACCGCTTGCCCGGGCGGGCGTAGTCGTCGGTGTAGTAGATGCCGATCAGGCGGCCGCCGCGTGTCTTGTCATAGACCTCATAGACCTCCACGTCCGGCTCGAAGACGGGAACCGCGCCCTTGGGCAGTTTCTTGAACTGGAAGCCGTACAGGCGCTCGGCCATGGCGAAGGAGCCGGCCCGCACCGCGTTCAGTTCGAAGTAGGGCTTCAGTTCGTTCTGATCCAGGTCGTACTTGGCCTTGCGCACCTTCTCGGCGAAATAGAGGTAGTCCCACGGCTCGATGTCGAAACCGGCGATCGCCTTCATGTCGGCGACCTCCTCGGCCACGCGCGCCTTGGCCGGGGCCCAGACGCGGTCCATCAGGCGCTGGGCGTTGGCCGGGGTCTTGGCCATGGTGTCCTGCATGCGCAGTTCGGCGTGGTTCTTGTAGCCCAGCAGCTTGGCGCGCTGATCGCGCAGGCGCACGATCTCGACGATGGTCGAGTTGGTGTCGTTGGCGTCGCCGTTGTCGCCGCGGTTGACGAACTTCTTCCAGACCTGCTCGCGCAGGGCCCGGTCGTCGGCGAAGGTCAGGAAGGGATCGACCGCCGAACGGGTGTTCAGGATGGCCCAGCCCTGAAGGTTGCGGCTGCGCGCAGCGGCGGCGGCGGCGGCCTTGTTCGACTCGGGCAGGCCGGCCAGCCCGGCCTCGTTCGGGATCAGGGTCCAGGCGTTCTCGTCGGCCACGACCTTCTGGCCGAAGCGGGTGAAGGCGTTGGACAGGGCGGTGTTGATCCGGCCCAGCTCGGCCTTGCCGGCCGCGTCCAGATTCGCGCCCGAGCGGATGAAGGCGTCGCGGCGGCGCTCGGCCAAACGCTTCTGTTGGGGCGTCAGACCCATGGCGTCGGCGTTGTCGGCGACCGTCTTGACCCGCTGGAACAGCTTATCGTTGAAGTTGATCTCGTCGAAGAAGGCCGAGGTCATCGGCGACAGCTCGGTGTCCAGGGCGTCGTATTCGGCCCCGCCGATGTTCGACGTCATGACGCTGTAGATATTGTAGGCGCGGTCCAGCGGCTGGCCCCACAACTCCATCGCCGCCAAGGTGTTGGCGAAGGTCGGGGGCTCTGGGTTGTTGGCCACGGCGGCGACGTCGGCGCGGGCCAGCTCCATGGCTTCCAGCATGGCTTCGCGCAGCTTGGCCGGCGTCACCTTGTCGAAGGGCGGAACACCGTCGTAGGGCCCGGTCCAGACCTGCAGCAACTCGGCGCGCGGCGCTTGGGCCGGCAGGACGGCGCGGGCGATGCGCGCTTCCTCCGCGACGCTGGCCGCTGAAGGCGCGGCGGCGGACCCGCTCGAGGCGGCGCCGGTGGAGGCGCAGGCCGACAGTGCCATCAGGCTGCCGCCCGCGATGAGAAGCTGGCGTCTATGCATGGAATGCTCCGAAACAAGATCATGATCGGCGACACACTTAGGCGCATGGACCGGTTCCGTCACCTGACGGCGGCGTAAACTTGTCGCCAATCCGGTTGGATACGTCGTCGCACTGTTCTAAAGCGCCCCCATGGCTATTGGCGTTTTCGACTCCGGCGTGGGCGGCCTGACCGTCCACCGCGAACTGACCCGGCGGTTCCCGACGCGGGACTTCGTCTATCTGGCCGACCAGGCCCACGCCCCCTACGGCGGGCGCGGCGGCGAGGACATCGTCCAGCTGACCCAGGCGGGGTGCGAACGCCTGTTCGAGGCCGGCGCCTCGGTCGTCGTCCTGGCCTGCAACACCGCCTCGGCCATCGCCCTGCGGCGGCTGCAGCAGACCTGGCTGCCTTCCTTACGCGAACGCCTGGGTCGGCCGGTCAACATCCTGGGCATCATCGTGCCGACCATCGAGGCGGCGACCGGCGTGCCCTGGAGCTTCGAGGCCCAGCGCCCGCAGGAGGGCGAGAAGGTCGAATCCATCGCCATCACCGGCGTCTTCTGCACCGCCGCCACGGCGATCAGCCGCGTCTACGAGATCGAGATCGACAAGCGCCGCGAGGACATCGCCGTCTTCTCCGAACCCTGCCCCGGCCTGGCCGGCCTGATCGAACTGGGCGCCCCGGCCGAGGAGCTGAAGGTGGTGATCGGCGACCACGTCGATGCGCTCCGTCGTCGCATCGGCCGCCACCCGGACAAGGCCATCCTGGGCTGCACCCACTATGAGATCGTCGCCGACCTGTTCGCCCAGGCCCTTCCGGCGGGGACCGTCCTGATCGAACAACCGACGGCGGTTGCGGATGCGCTGGAACGCTATTTCGCGCAGCACCCCGAATACGATTTGGGCGACAGCGGCCGGCGCGACTTTCTGACCACCGGCCAGGCCGGACCGCAGTCGGAGCTGGTGTCCCAGTTCTGGGGCGCGCCGGTGACGTTCGAAAAGGCCTAGCGTCAGCAGTCCGGACAATCGGGCAGGGCCTCGGTCTCCAGCTGCAGCGTGGTGTGGCCGATGAAGAAGCGCGTCCGCACCAGAACCTGCGCCTCCTTCAGCAGGGCCGTAGGGTCCGCCCGCTCGTGCACCAGATGGGCCGTCAGGGCCGTCTCGGTGGTCGACAATCCCCAGACGTGGAGGTCGTGCACCGCCGTGACGCCGGGCAGTTCCCGCAGCGCCGCCTCCAGCCGGATCACGTCCACCTGGGCCGGAACGCCGTCCACGGCCAGATTGACGGAATCCTTGAACAGCCCCCAGGTCGACCACAGGATCACCGCGACGATCAGCAGACTGACGATCGGATCGACCATCGACCAACCGGTCGCCATCATCAGGCCGCCGGCCAGAACGACGCCCAGCGACACGCCCGCGTCGGCCATCATGTGCAGATAGGCGCCCCGCGCGTTCAGGTCGTGCTGGGACCGGATGAACAGCAGGGCCGTCGCCAGGTTCAGCACGAAGCCCACGCCCGCCACCGCCATGATGGTCATCGAATGGACCGGCGCAGGCTCGGCGAAACGGCGAACCGCCTCGAAGGCGATGGCCCCGCAGGCGAAGATCAGCAGCAGGGCGTTGCCCAGGGCCGCAAGGACCGTGGCCTTGCCCAGTCCGTAGGTGCGACGGCCGCCCGCGATCCCGTGTCCGCCCATCCGGGCCAGCAAGGCTGCGCCGCCGGCCATGGCCAGCCCCAGAACGTCCGTCAGATTATGGCCCGCGTCCGCCAGAAGGGCGGTCGAATTGACGGCGAAACCGGCGGCGAATTCGCAGACCACGAAGGCCAGGTTGATGGCCAGGGCGACGGCGTAGCGCCAATCTCCCGTATCGACGGGTCCATGGTCGTGGCCTGCATGACCATGACCTCTGTGGTCGTGGTCATGGTCGGAGGCGTGATCGTGATCCGCGTGGCTGTGTCCGTGGGCGCTCATGGCCCCGCCTATACGCCGTTTCGGGAAAAGGCCAAGTCGCTATAAGATAACGCATTGAATGTTATCATATAATTCAAAACCCTAGTGCTGATGGGTCGCCACGATCAAGCCCAGGACGATCAGGGCCGCCCCCAGAACCGCGCCCTCGTAACGGGCCCAGCGCTCCAGCCGCAGGATGGAGGCGCCCGCGCTGGCCAGGGCGGTGAAGACGGTCATGCCCGCCACCGTGCCCAGGGCGAACATCAGGGTCAGCAAAGCCAGGGCTCCCAACCCCTGTGGCGCAGTAGACAGATAGATGGGCAGCAGCACCTCGCCCGGCGACACGGCCATCATGGCGACCAGCCCCCAAACGGCGGCCTTGTCCGACACCGCTGCCGGCGGCGGCGCAGCGTCGGCCGGAGCGGCGCGACGCAGCATGGCGCGCGTCAGATAGAAGGCGCCGAACAGAAACAGCAGCACCGCCGCCAGATGCGGCAGCAGACCTTCGATCCAGCGATCCAGCGCCAGGCCCGCCGCCACGATCAGGGCGCCGACAGCCGCCGTCGCGATGATGTGGGCCAGGCCGGCCGTCGCCACGACCGCCAGGATACGAGACGGCCGCCAGCCCTGCGCCCGCCCGACCAGGGTGAAGGGCAGCCAGTGGGTCGGCAGGGCCGCATGCAGGAAGGCGGCGACGAAACCGCCGCCCAGCAGGGACAGCATGACGGACGGGTCGGGACCGGGAGACATGTCGCGCCCTATATCCCGTTACTTTATAACAATCGAGCCCAAATCTTCACAGCCAGTCGGCGAACGGTTCGCGGTCCAGCATCTCCTCGTAGGTCGGGCGCGGCCGGACGACAGCCCAGTTCTCGCCGTCGACCAGAACCTCCGGAACCAGCGGCCGGCTGTTGTATTCGCTGGCCATGACCGCCCCATAGGCGCCGGCGCCGGTGAAGACCACCAGATCCTCCGCCTCCAGCGGCGGCAGGGCGCGGTCGCGCGCGAAGGTGTCGCCCGTCTCGCACACCGGGCCGACCACGTCGTAGGGCAGCGCCCCGCCCGGACGCGGCGTGACCGGCAGGATGTCGTGATAGGCCTCGTACAGCGCGGGCCGCATCAGGTCGTTCATCGCCGCATCCAGCACCAGGAAACGCCGCCCGTCCGAGCGTTCGTTGACCTGGATCACCTGGCTCAGCAGAACCCCGGCGTTGGCGGCCAGCAGCCGGCCCGGCTCGAACGCCGCCTCGACCTCCAGACCGGCCAGGACGCGCGCGGCCATGGCGACATAGTCGGCCGGGGACGGCGGCTCGCTGCCGCCGGAATAGGGCACGCCCAATCCCCCGCCCAGGTCCAGCCGCGTGACCGCATGGCCCTGCCCCCGCAGATCGCGGGTCATGTCGGCAAGCACCCGGAAGGCGGCTTCCAGCGGCGCCAGGTCGGTGATCTGGCTGCCGATATGGCAGGCCAGGCCCACGGGCGTGACGTGCGGCGACTGGGAAGCCTGGGCGTAGAGGTCCATCGCCTCGGCCACTGGAACGCCGAACTTGTCGCCCTTGCCGCCGGTCGTGATCTTGGCGTGGCCGCCGGCGCCCACGTTCGGATTGACGCGAATGGCGATGGCGGGCGCCGCCCCCATCATGGCCGCGACCGCGATCAGACGCTCCAGCTCCGCGCCGGATTCGACATTGATCTGGCGCACGCCGACCCCGATGGCGAAGGTCAGCTCCATGTCCGTCTTGCCGACGCCCGAGAAGATGATCCGGTCGGCGGGCACCCCCGCCGCCAGGGCCCGCCTGATCTCGCCTTCGGACACGGTGTCCGCGCCGCAGCCCAGCCTGGCCAGGGTCGCCAGCACCGACAGGTTGGAGTTGGCCTTGACCGCAAAGGCGATCAACGCCTCGCCCAAAGCCTCGCGGTGGGCGTCGGCCGCCGCGCGCAACAGGCCGTAGTGCCGCTTCAGCGTCGCGGTCGAATAGACATAGACGGGCGTGCCCGCCTCGTCGGCGATCAACTCCAGCGGCACGCCCTCGGCATGCAGCGTCCCGTCCTTGAGGTCGAAATGGTGCAAGGTCTAGCGCGGTTCGTTCTGGGCGGCGCCGGCGCCGATCGGATTGGAGGGGCCGCCGTCGATCGGCACGCTGCTGGACGGCCGGTTGAGGGTGGCGGGTTCGGGCAGGCCGGGGGCCCGGCTGCTGCGCGGCGCGCGCTCGGTCTCGCGCACCGGCGATTCCAGGTCGGCCATGCGGCCGCACCCGGCCAGCGCCGTCGTCAGGGTCAGGGCGAGCGCGCCCGCTAGGATGACGGTCTTCTTCACAGGCGTTGTCTCCAGTCGGCGATGCGCGCGCGGACCTGTTCCGGCGCGGTTCCGCCATAGCTCTGGCGGCTTTCGCAAGACGCCCTGGCGGTCAGCACCTTGTAAACCGCTTTGGTCACGCCCGGCTCCAATTTCTGCATCTCGTCCAGCGGCAGTTGCGCCAGGTCCACGCCCAGTTCCTCCGCCCGTTTCACCGCCGCGCCCGTGACATGGTGCGCCTTCCTGAACGGCAGGTTCAGTTCGCGCACCAGCCAGTCGGCCAGGTCCGTCGCGGTGGAGAAGCCGGCGCCGGCCGCCGCCGCCATCCGTTCCGTATTCGGGATCAAGGCGGCGACCATGGCCGTCATGGCCGTCAACGCCAGGTCCAGGGCGTCGAAGGCCTCGAACACCGGCGGCTTGTCCTCCTGCATGTCCTTGGAATAGGCCAGCGGAAGACCCTTCATCACCGTCGACAGGGCGACCAGAGACCCCATGATCCGTCCCGTCTTGGCCCGCACCAGTTCGGCCGCGTCCGGGTTGCGTTTCTGCGGCATGATGGAGCTGCCGGTGGTCAGGTCGTCGGGCAGAGTCGCGAAGCCGAACATCGGCGTCATCCAGACCACGATCTCCTCGGCCAGACGCGACAGGTGGCCCGCCGTGATCGAGGCGGCGGCCAGGCTTTCCAGCGCGAAGTCGCGATCCGACACCGCGTCCAGACTATTGGCCATCGGCCGGTCGAAGCCCAGTTCCGCCGCCGTCATGTGGCGGTCGATGGGAAAGGGCGAACCCGCCAGGGCGGCGGCGCCCAGGGGGCTTTCGTTCATGCGTGCGCGGGCGTCGGCGAACCGGCCCGCATCCCGCCCGAACATCTCGACATAGGCCATAAGGTGATGGCCCAGGGTCACGGGCTGGGCGGTCTGCAGATGGGTGAAGCCCGGCATCAGGTCGCCCGCATGCTGCTCGGCTCGGGCCAGCAGGGCGGCCTGCAACCCCTTGAGCTGGGCCACCGACCGGTCGCAGGCGTCGCGGACCCACAGGCGGAAGTCCAGCGCCACCTGATCGTTGCGGCTGCGCGCGGTGTGCAGGCGGCCGGACGGCTCGCCGATCAGTTCGTTCAGGCGCGCCTCCACATTCATGTGGATGTCCTCGAACTGGTCGCGGAAGGGGAAGGTCCCGCCGAGAATTTCGGCCTCGACCGCGTCCAGCCCCTTCAGAATGGCGTCCGCGTCGGCCTGCTGGATCACGCCCTGCTTGGCCAGCATGCGGCAATGGGCGCGCGATCCGGCCAGATCCTGACGCCACAGACGCTGGTCCACGCCGATGGAGACGTTGATCGCCTGCATGATGTCGGCCGGCCGCGACGAAAAGCGTCCGCCCCACATGTCTTGACCCGCGGGCCGGACCGGCGCAGTCGAACCGCCGTGTTCGGCGTCGGTGGAGGGCGTATCTGTCATGAGCGGCTCGAGAAAGGCGATCTGGGCGGTCGTCGGCGCGATCGTGCTGGTCAGCACCATCGCCAGCGCCGGCGGAATGGCGATCTCGCTATACGCCAATCATGGGCAGGCGGCGCAACCCCCCAAGACGCCCGCAGCCGCCAAGACCGGCGACGCAACCGGCCCCAGCGACCTTGCGCGGTACGCAACCGGGTCGATGGCGAAGCTGCAGACGCCAGCAGAACTTCGCCCTGCGCCCAACTACGTCTTCCGCGACCGGACGGGCACGGCCGTGCGGTTTCAGGCCTTTCAAGGCCGGGTGACGGTGGTCAATCTGTGGGCCATGTGGTGCGCGCCCTGCCGCGCCGAGATGCCGACCTTGGCGGCCCTGGCCCGATCCTACGAGGCTGATCCCGATCTGATCGTCCTGCCGATCAACGTCGATGCGACGCCGGACGGCGTGGCCCAGGCCAAGGCCTTTATCGACGCCCACGCCCCCCTGCCCTTCTACAACGACATCCGTTTCCAGCTGCCGTTCGAGTTTCCCGGCAAGGGGATGATGCCCCAGACCATCCTCCTGGATCGCCAGGGCCGTATCCGCGCCAGCCTGGCCGGCGACGCGGACTGGAACAGCGCGGAAGCGCGCGCTCTGATCGACGCCCTTTTGGCCGAGGGCGCGCCCGCCGCCTGACCGGCTTCGGTTTGCAGCCTCAGTTCGCGGGAACGCGCCGATCCGTGGCTGGATCGATCGCCCCAGGGCGACCCTGAGCCGCCGCCTCGGCCTGTTTCTTCTCCAGCTTGTCGGCGACCTTGCCCGCACCGCTCTCGACCGCCTGCGCCGTCTTCATCGCCCCGGCCTCCAGCACCTCGCCGGCCTGGTTGGCCCCGGACTCCAACGCTTCGCCCGCCTGGCTGGCGGCGGCCTGGGCGTGATCGCCCGCCACCTCGGCCTTCTGTTCGGCCTCGGCCGTCTCGTGGCGGGTGCAGGCGCCGACCGCCAGGGTCAGGGCGGCGACGGCGACAAGGCCGGTCGGCAAGGTCAGGGTGCGCTTCGTCATGGCGTTTCTCCGGTCAAGGTCCGCTTCGACGCCAGAACGCCGAACAACGGCGACGGTTGCGGTCATGCCGACGAAACGACCTCGTATTTCCACCAACTGTCCCGCCGCGACAGAGCCGCCTATCCCTCGACTGCGCGAACCCCGACGGTTCGTCGCAGACGATCCTGTCCCTCGCCGGTCGGGATCGTCAGAGGCGGCCTGGCCTTTCCCTACACAGTCGGCCGGGCCGCTTCCCCCTCCACCATGACAGATGCGGGCCCTGACCGAAGGGGTCGACACGCGGTGATTGCTTTCGGGGAGAAGGGGTGGTGGTTGGAGGCGGGATCGAACCGCCGACCTGTGGGTTATGAATCCACCGCTCTAACCATCTGAGCTACCCAACCATGGGCCCTGCGCGCCGAACGAGGTCGCGCGGAAGAGGCGTGCCTATATCGCCGCCGGACGCAGGGTTCAAGTCATGTCGCGCGACATCGTGCCACGATGCGTTGCTGTGAAGGTCGCGCGAGGAACAGGAGCCGACGTCCGCCGTTGCCGTCGGAACCCGCCGCCGACCGGAGCCCCGCCATGCGTCTTTCCGCCCTCGCTGCTTCCAGCGCCCTTTTGGTCCTCGCCGCCGCCTGCGGCGCCCAGGGCGAGCCTCGGACCCCGGCGGGCGCGCCGCTGGAGACCCGCCCCGCCAACAATCCGGCCCAACAGCCGGCTTTCGAGGGGCAGACACGAGCGCCGGCCGTCCGCACCGAACGGGCTCTGACCCACACGGTCGTGGCGTCCGGCCTGGCTCATCCCTGGGGGCTGGCCCTGTTGCCTGACGGGAACTGGCTGGTGACGGAAAGGCCCGGCCGCCTGCGGATCGTCACGTCAGAGGGTCGGGTCGGCGCGCCCATCGCCGGGCTCCCGGCCGTCGATGCGCGCGGCCAGGGCGGTCTGCTGGATGTCGTGGTCGGACCCGACTTCGCCCGCGATCGCACGATCTACTGGAGCTACGCCGAACCTCGGGAAGGCGGCAACGCCACCTCGGTCGCGCGGGGGCGTCTGTCGGACGACGGCACGCGGGTGGACGATGTCCAGGTCATCTTCCGCGCCCTGCCCGTCTATGACGGCGACAAGCATTTCGGCTCGTCCCTGGCCTTCGCGCCGGACGGCAAGCTGTTCGTCACCCTGGGCGAACGGTCCGACAAGCCGATGCGGCCGCAGGCCCAGGACCTGGGCTCGCACATGGGAAAGACCATCCGCATCAACGCCGACGGCTCGGTTCCCTCCAACAATCCGTTCGTCGGCCGCGCCGGCGCCTTGCCCGAAATCTGGAGCCTGGGACATCGTAACGTCCAGGGAATCGCGATCCAGCCCGGAACCGGCGCCGTCTGGAGCATCGAACACGGCACGCGCGGCGGCGACGAGCTGAACCTGGAGAAGCCGGGCGCCAACTACGGCTGGCCGGATGCGGCTTACGGCGTCGAATACGCCGGCGGGGCGATCAATGCAGGCGCGACCCAAAAGCCCGGCACGGTGCAGCCCGTCTATTATTGGGACCCGGTGATCGCCCCGGGCGGGGCGGTCTTCTATCAAGGGGCGATGTTCCCGGAATGGAACGGCGATCTGCTGGTCGCCGCCCTGAAGGAGAAACATATCGCCCGCCTGGTGCTGCAGAACGACCGCGTCGTGGGCGAAGAGCGCCTGCTCACCGACCTCGGCGAGCGGATTCGCGACGTGGCGGTCGGGCCGGATGGCGCGGTCTGGGCCATCACGGACGAGCAGAATGGCAAACTGGTCAGACTGACCCCGGCGCCCTAGGATCGGCGAGACAGGCGGGGGCCAGTCTTGATCTCCCGAAAGGAGCGAATGACCATGCGCAGTCTCATTCTCGTCGCCGTCGCCCTGCCGCTGCTGGGCGCCTGCGCCTCCACCGGCGGCGTCAGCAGTTACCAGAAAGACCTCGATCAGCTGGAAGCGTCCTGCAAGGCGCGCGAAGGTATTCTGACGCCGACCGGCCTGCAGACCGGGCGGCCCGAGACCGAATACGCCTGCACCATCATCGGCGGCGCGACTCGCATTCCTCAGAACTGACGGCCCAGGGGTTCTTCCTCCTCTTCGGAGCTCTCCAACGCCGTCGCCTGGCGTGCGATCACGCGCCTTATTACTTGACGTTGACGTAAACGTAGGGTTCTTGGCGTCCACGCTTGGAACCGCCCTGTCCGTCGTGCTGCGACCTGCCGCACGGTGAAACCAGGGCCCAAAGATGGAGACGCACTTCCATGGCTGACGCCTATATTTACGACGCCGTCCGCACGCCGCGCGGCAAGGGCAAGAAGGACGGCTCGCTGCACGAGATCACCGGCCTCAGCCTGGCGACCCAGGTTCTGGAGGCCCTGCGCGACCGCAACGACCTGGACACCTCCAAGGTCGACGACGTCATCCTGGGCTGCGTCACGCCCGTGGGCGAACTGGGCGCCGACATCGCCCGCACGGCGGTCCTGTCGGCCGGCTGGTCGCAGGATACGGCGGGCGTTCAGATCAACCGCTTCTGCGCCTCGGGCCTGGAGGCGGTGAACATGGCGACGGCCAAGGTGAAGTCCGGCGAGGCCGATTTCGCCGTCGGCGGCGGCGTCGAAGTCATGAGCCGCGTGCCGATGGGTTCGGACATGGGCGCCTGGCCGACGGACCCCTCCTCGGCCTTCCCGACCTATTTCGTGCCGCAGGGCGTATCGGCCGACATGATCGCCACCAAATACGGCTTCAGCCGCGACGACGTGGACGCCTATTCGGTCGAAAGCCACAAGCGCGCGGCCAGGGCCTGGGCCGAGGGCCGGTTCAAGAACTCGGTCCTGGCGGTCAAGGACCAGCTGGGCCTGACCATCCTGGATCATGACGAGACCATCCGTCCGAACACGGACATGCAGACCCTGGGCGGGCTGAACCCGTCCTTCGCCATGATGGGCGAAATGGCCTTCGACGGCGTGATCAACCAGCGCTATCCCGAGGTCGAGCGCGTCAACCACGTCCACACCCCCGGCAATTCGTCGGGCATCGTCGATGGTTCGGCCGGCGTTCTGATCGGCTCGCTGGAAGCCGGTCAGGCCCTGGGCCTGAAGCCGCGCGCCAAGATCCTGGGCGGCGCCTCGATCGGCTCAGAGCCGTCGATCATGCTGACCGGCCCGGAGTATGTGACCCGCAAACTGCTGAAGAAGCTGGGCATGACGCCCGACGACATCGATGTGTGGGAGCTGAACGAGGCCTTCGCCGCCGTCGTCCTGCGCTATATGCAGGCCCTGAACATCGACCACGCCAAGATGAACGTGAACGGCGGCGGCATCTCGATGGGCCACCCCCTGGGCGCCACCGGCGCCATGATCACCGGCATTGCGTTGGACGAGCTGGAGCGCTCGAACAAGTCGACCGCCCTGATCACCCTGTGCATCGGCGGCGGCATGGGCACCGCCACCGTCATCGAACGCGTCTGATCTAGGAGCGAATGAACATGGAAAACTTCAAGATCGACGTCGACGCCGACGGAATCGCCCTGATCACCTTCGACGTTCCGGGCCGTTCGATGAACACCCTGACGTCCTCGGTGATGAAGGAAATCCCCGAACTGGTCGAACGCATCAAGACCGATGACGCCATCAAGGGCGCCGTCATCACCTCGGGCAAGGCCTCGGGCTTCTGCGCCGGCGCGGATCTGGGCGACATGGCCGGCGGCGTGCTGTCGGGCGGCGGCGACCTGCAAAAGGCGTTCGACGCCGGCTGGAAGCTGAACGGCGCCTTCCGTGCGCTGGAGACCTGCGGCAAGCCGATCGCGGCGGCGATCAACGGCCTGGCTTTGGGCGGCGGGTTGGAGTTCACCCTTGCCGCCCACTACCGCGTGGTCGAGAACGACAACAAGATTCAGCTGGGCCTGCCCGAGATCAAGGTCGGCCTCTTCCCCGGCGGCGGCGGCACCCAGCGCCTGACGCGCCTGGTGGGCGTGCAGAACGCCATGATGGCCATGAGCGAAGGCAAGTCCTTCCGCCCGGACGACGCCAAGGGCGCCGGCATCGTCCATGAGGTGGTCGAAAAAGGCCAATCGGTCGAGGCCGCCAAGGCCTGGATCAAGGGCAAGGTCGAGTCGGGGGGCAAGGCCGTCCAGCCCTGGGACGAGAAGTCGTTCAAACTGCCCGGCGGTGGCCCCTATCACCCGGCCGGCATCCAGAACTTCATGGTCGGCAACGCCATGCTGCGCAAACAGTCCTACGGCAACTATCCGGCCGTGGTGAACCTGATGAAGGCCGTTTACGAGGGAACCCAGGTTCCGATGGACGCGGCCCTGCGCATCGAGACGCGCTACTTCATCAAGACCCTGATGACGCCGCAGGCCCAGGCCATGATCCGCTCGCTGTTCCTGTCGAAACAGGAGCTGGACAAGGGCGCCGTCCGCCCGGCGGGTGTTCCGAAGTCCGATCCGAAGAAGGTCACGGTCATCGGCGCCGGCATGATGGGCGCGGGCATCGCCTATGTGCAGGCGCTGGCCGGCATCGAAACCATCCTGATCGACCAGACGCAGGAAGCCGCCGACAAGGGCAAGGCCCACGTCGAGGAACTGCTGAAGAAGCGCCTGTCGCGCGGTCAGCTGACGCAGGAGAAGTATGACGCTCTGCTCGGCTCCGTCACCGCCACCACCGACTATGACCTGATCAAGGGTTCTGACCTGGTCATCGAGGCGGTGTTCGAAAACCGCGAGATCAAGGCCGATGTGACCAGGCGCGCCGAGGCGCAACTGGCCGAGGGCGCCGTGTTCGGCTCCAACACCTCGACCCTGCCGATCACCGGCCTGGCCGAGGCCAGCATCCGACCCGAGGACTTCATCGGCATCCACTTCTTCTCGCCCGTCGACAAGATGATGCTGGTCGAGATCATCCTGGGCGAAAAGACGGGTCAGGCCGCCATCGCCAAGGCGCTGGACTATGTGCTGAAGATCAAGAAGACGCCGATCGTCGTCAACGACAGCCGCGGCTTCTACACCTCGCGCTGCTTCTCCACCTTCCTGATGGAGGGTATGGCGATGCTGGAGGAGGGTTACGGCCCCGCCCTGATCGACAATGTCGGTCGCATGACCGGCATGCCGCGCGGCCCGCTGGAGATGCACGACGACGTCGCCCTGGACCTGTCCTACAAGATCGCCAAACAGACCGCGCTGGATCTGGGCGACAAATACGTCCCGTCGGAAGGCGCCGACATCGTGGCCAAGATGGTCGAGGGCGGTCGCTTCGGCCGCAAGAACGGCAAGGGCTTCTACGACTACGACACCAAGCCCAAGACGATCTGGAAGGGTCTGTCCGAACTGGCCCCGACCACCAAGGGCATCGACCAGCCGGAAGAGCCGACCGCCTTCGCCCAGATCGACGAACTGAAGACGCGCCTGCTGTATCGCCAGGCCGTCGAGGTCGCCCGCTGCTGGGAAGAGGGCGTCATCGACGACCCGCGCGAGGCCGACCTGGGCGCCATTCTGGGCTGGGGCTTCGCCCCCTGGACCGGCGGCCCGATCAGCTTCATCGACGGCATCGGCCTGGCCAAGTTCGTGGAAACCGCCGACCGTCTGGCCGCGACCTATGGCGACCGCTTCAAGGTCCCGCAGCTGCTACGCGACATGGCCGCCAAGGGCGAAACCTTCTACGGCAAGTTCTCCCCGGAGAAGGCCGCCGCCTGATCGGTGGCTGACATGCACAGAAGACGGAACGGGCGGCCTTCGGGTCGCCCGTTTTCGTTTGGCGCGCCTTTGCCATTTCGTCATTTCGGGCGAAGCGTAGCGAAGACCCGGAACCCAGCGCGCGCGAAAGCGCGAACCTGTCGCGGACTCGCTGCTCGACGTCGTGCGGCGGATAGATTTCGCCTTCAGCGCCGGTGAGTTCCGGGTTTTCGGACCAGCCAGCCCTCCGCCCGGAATGAAGAGGACCTAAAAAAGACCCGCCCGACACGAGGTCGAGCGGGTCGCTCCGCCGCCCTTCGCGGGGTCGGTGGCGGGTCGCTAGGGGCGACGGAGTAGCGGTGAAAGGGCCGGGCGCCGGCCGAGCGAGCCTGAAACAGTCCGCCTCGGCCGCTCGGCCCCCTGTCCTGGCCTCAGCCTTCCAGATCCTGGCCTTCGTCGGGCTCGGGCGCGCCCAGCATGTCGTCGGCGATCTTGTTGGTGGACTGGCGCACGGCCTTTTCGATGGAGGCGGCGATGTCGGGGTTCTGTTTCAGGAACTCGCGCACGTTCTCGCGGCCCTGGCCGATGCGGGTGGAGTCATAGCTGAACCAGCTACCCGACTTCTCGATCACCCCGGCCTTGACGCCCAGGTCGATGACCTCGCCCAGTTTGGAGATGCCCTCGCCGTACATGATGTCGAAGATGACCTCGCGGAACGGCGGGGCGACCTTGTTCTTGACCACCTTGACCCGTGTGGTGTTGCCGACCACCTCGTCGCGGTTCTTGATCGCGCCGGTGCGGCGGATGTCCAGACGCACCGAGGCGTAGAATTTCAGCGCATTGCCGCCCGTCGTCGTCTCGGGGCTGCCATACATCACCCCGATCTTGTGACGGATCTGGTTGATGAACAGGACGATGCATTTCGACTTGGAGATGGAGGCTGTCAGCTTGCGCAGCGCCTGGCTCATCAGGCGCGCCTGAAGACCCGGCAGGCTATCGCCCATCTCGCCCTCGATCTCGGCGCGCGGCGTAAGCGCGGCGACGGAGTCGACCACCACGATGTCCACGGCGCCCGACCGGACCAGAGTGTCCACGATCTCAAGCGCCTGTTCGCCGGCGTCCGGCTGAGACACCAGCAGATCGTCCAGATTGACGCCCAGCTTCTGGGCATAGACCGGATCCAGCGCGTGTTCGGCGTCGACGAAGGCGGCGACCCCGCCCTTCTTCTGCACCTCGGCCACCGTATGCAGGGCCAGGGTGGTCTTGCCCGAGGATTCCGGGCCGAACACCTCGATCACCCGCCCGACCGGCAGGCCGCCGATGCCCAGCGCCATGTCCAGGCCCAAGGACCCGGTCGAGACGCTCTCGATCTCATTCACCTGCCCGGCCTTGCCGAGCTTCATCACCGAGCCCTTGCCGAAGGCGCGATCGATCTGCGCGATCGCCGCCTCGAGGGCCCGTTGCTTGTCGCCGTCTTCCTTGCCCACCAGTTTCAAAGCCGCCTGCGATGCCATTGCCTTCGTCTCCCTTGCCATGATTCCCGTCAAAAGCCTGGGAGAGACCCGCCATGGACCCGCCCCCGTTTCGTGAGCGGCACTATGTGCACGGTTTGTTCTCGTTCACAAGATGTTCTCTTTGTCGCCCGGCGCATTCCGCCTAGCCTACGTCCGTTTCCGACGTGATCTTAGAGCGGCAGACGCAGGCTGAAGGCGAAGCCTGCGGTTTCGTAGGTCATGATCACCGTCCCATTCAAAGAACGATTGAGCGTGGCCTCGATGAGGTCCCCGCCGAAACCTCGTCGCGTCGGCGTGGCCACCGGCGGCCCTCCGCTTTCGACCCAATCCAGCATCAGGTTGGCGTCCCGCACCGACCAATCCACCCGGACGCAGCCGGCGGGGGTCGACAGGGCGCCGTATTTGGCGGCGTTCACGGCCAGTTCGTGAAAAACCATTCCCAGTCCCAGAGCCTGGCGCGGATCGAGATCGACCGCGGGCCCGGCCAATCGCACCTGTTCGTCGGCATAGGGCGCCAGCTCCTGTCCCAAAAGCGCGCCCAGATCGACGCGTTCCCACTTCCCGGCCGTCAGCAGGTTCTGGGTGTTGGACAGGGCCAGAAGCCGCGCCTCGAACAGGGCGGTGAAGGTCTTCACGTCCGGCGTGCGGCGCGCAGTCTGGCGCGCGATCGACTGGACGGTGGCCAGGGTGTTCTTCACCCGGTGGTTCAGTTCGTTGATCAGCAGCCGCTGCTGACGCTCGCTGTCGGCCAAGGCGGCGAAGGCCTCGCGTCGGTCGGTTACGTCGGTGATGACGCCCGACATCCGCAGCGGCCTGCCGGACCGGCTGCGGATCAACCGTCCCCGCAGATGGATCCAGCGCCCTGTGGCGGGCAGCCGCCATTCCTGATCATAGTCCGCCTCTCCGGCCAGGGCGCGAGCCAGCGCCGCCCTGTGCGCGGGCAGATCCTCGGGCGACAGGCGATCGCCGATCTCGCTGCCGCCAAGACGGGCGTTTTCCGGAATGGAGAGGATTTCCCGCGCCCTCACCGACAGGACAGGCGCCCGCAGCGGAAGCGCCGCCTCCCAGAAGCCGACCCCGCCCGCATCGACCGCCGCCAGGACGTTGTTTCTCTGATCGAAGACCGATGCGCCGAGAGCGAGGAACAGGACGGCCACCGATGCGGCGGTAACGGCGACGGCCAGCACCAACCGCGAGGTGTTCGCGTCGCGGACAACGTCGGTCGTCGGCGCAAGGATCAGCGCGGCCATCCCGGTATAGTGCATCGAGACGATCGCCAGGCCCAGCAGGACAGCCGCGACGGCGCGCCAGGCCAGATCCCGTTTGCGCCGTGCGGCGAACAGGGCGGCGAAGGAGGCGACAATGGCGATCGCCACCGACAACGCCACCAGCGTGGGCCGATAGGTCAGCGTCGCCGTTGTGCGCATCGCCGCCATACCGACATAGTGCATGGCGGCGATGGCCACGCCCATGAACAGAGCCGCCAGCGACAGGCGCAGCGGGCTCGCTGAGGGCCCGCCCGCCGTCAGGAAGGCGATCCCGGTCCCGAACACCGCCAGCAGGAAAGACAGCACCGTCAGTCCGCCGTCATAGGCCACGCCGCCATCCGATTGAAAACCCAGCATGGCGATGAAATGCATCGACCAGACGCCCAGCCCGAGCGACACGGCGGCCGCCGCCAGCCAGCGCCGCCGCGCGGACCCAAGGTGGCTGCGCGCCCGGTTGAACAGGTCGAGCGCCGTCCACGCGCCAAGGACAGCGACGACCAGCGCCAGGAAGGCGAACAGGCTCAGAGGGTGGTGATGCACGGCGATGCGCCTCCACACACCGTTGGAAAATTCGATTCTGATCGAAACCCGCGGAAATTCATCTGAAAATCAACCAGGCCCTTCCACTCCGGGCGGCGGCGCGGGTTCGGCCCAGCGCGCCGCCAGCGACACGCCGCAGGCCAGGACCATACACGCTGCGCCGACCACGGCCAGGACCCGGCAGGCGCGCGCGCCGACCGGACCCAGGGGCCGCGCCTGAACCACGATCAAGAGGGCGATCACGCCCAGCGCGCCCGGCAGGTCCATCCCCACGCCCAGGAAAACGAAATGCCCCAGGCCCAGCATCCATCCGCCCGCGACGATGGTCGCCACGACGGCGGGAATCAGGGCCCGACGGCGCTGCAGCCGGGCGCCGATCAACGCCGCCGTCGCGGCCGCCAGCGCCGCCGCCAGACCGCTCCAGATGAAGACGAAGGCCGCTTCCGGCGCGACCGCCTGGGCGACGGCGCCGATGATCAGCACCAGGACGATCAGCCCCAGCCAACCGCCCCATGTCGGCTCGTCCTGGCCGCCGGGCCAGAAGGTCAGCAAGACGGCGACGGCGGTCGCGCCGATCAGGATCGCGTTCAGCCCGCCCAGCGCCGACGCCGTCACGGTCGCGCCGATCAGGATCACCGCCAGCGTCCGCCGCCCGACCCTTGCGCGCCCGGCCAACAGCGCAAATGCGGCGGCCAGAACGGCCAGGCCCACGCTCGCCTCCATCCACGGCAGCCGGCGAAGCAGGGTGTAATAGGCGTCGGGCGTGTCGATCCGCCTGCCCACGGGCCCGGCCAGGATCCGCACCGCCTGGGCGACGACCAGCGCAGACGCGACCAGCCACAGGCCGCCCGCCGCCCCCCGGCCGACCTCGCGCCAACCCAGACCGGTCGCATGCCGCGCGCCCCAGGCCGCGAACGCCGTCAAGGCCGCCGCCGTCGCCAGCAGAACCCAGCCGAATCCGAGCGAATGCCGCAGGAAGATCAGCCCGAACACGTCGGCGTGGACCGCATTCGCGGTCGCGCGCGGCAGGGTCGGCGCGCGCAGGAAACCGTCGGCCGCCTCCAGCGCCTGCGAACCGATATGCTGGACGCTGCCCTGATCCAGCGCCTCGGGCGTCGAACGGGGCGAATGATACTGATCCGGCCGGCCGAGGAAGGCCAGGTTGACGCCTGCCAGCCCCCTGTCCGCCGCCACGGTGAAATCGGTGCCGTTCGGCATCAACCTGTAGACGAAAACCGCCAGGGCGTTGCCGGTCGCCCCGCCCGTCACCGAACCGGTGGCGCGGGCGAACAGGTCGATCGTCTCGGCGTTGCCGGGGCCGGTCTCGAACATCATGGCCCGGCCGCCGCCGCCGCGCGCCTCCAGATTGACGACGGCGCCGATCCGGCTGCGCAGCCGATGTTCGCTGAAGAAGGCGCGGGCGCCGTCCAGGTTCAGCTCTTCCCCGTCGGTCAGCAACACCACCAGATCACGGTCGGCCGGACCCCGCGCCTGGATCGCCCGCACCGCCTCCAGAACGCCCGCGACCCCCGCCGCGTCGTCGGCCGCGCCCGGCGAGCCCGGCACGCTGTCGTAATGGGCCATAAGCAGAACCGCCGGCAGGTCCGGACGCCGTCCCGGCGACACCCCGACCAGATTGACGACCGACAGGCCCTCGGCGCTGTCGCCCCGCGCCTCGATGCGGCGGACGGCGGCGGGCGACAGGACGCCGGTCTGCCGCTCGGGTCTCAGCCCCAGGGCCGCCATGCGCTGGAACAGATAGGCCTGGACCACCTCATGCTCGGCCGATCCGACCGGATGCGGCGCACGGGCCATGCGCCGCACGTCGATCATGGCGCGCTGGGCGGAGAAAGCCGTGGCGGCGGCGTCAGCGCCGACGGGCGGCGGCGTCTGGGTCGTGACAACCGCCAGAGCGAAGGCCGCCGCCAGCGACGCCAGCAAAAGAAACAGTCGCATTCCCGCCTCCCCGATCCCGAACCGACACTTGGCCCGGCGCATCGATCTTGCGCAAGGGCGTCGCGGTTCAGCCGACGGCGCGGTTGCCGCTGACCCGATTGCCGGTCGCCCCGTCACCGTCGTCCAGGCTGGAGCCGAAGGGCCAGCCCGCGTCGTCGTCGCAATAGGGCCGGCGGCCTTCGCGCGACCCCACCACGACCAGGCGCGGCCTCAGCCAGCCGGCCCGGTAAAACAGATTGTCCGTGATCTGATTGTAGGACGGCGTCTGGTGCCGGATGACCCCGTCCTCGCCGCAGTTGCGATAGAGAAATATGCCGCCGCGACCGTTCAGCACGAAACGATTGTTCTCGATCCGGTTCGCGCCCGAGCCGTCGACCGCGATCTGCTCGCGTCCCGTGCGGATGTCGAAATCGTTGTCCCGGATGACGGCCCCCGCGCTCTCGGCGTCCAGATAGAGGGCGACCGAGGTCGAGCGGCCGCGAAATCGGGACCGTATGACGGTCGTTCGCGTCACGCCCGGTCCGACATAGAGGGGAATGGTTCCCACGCCCTCGAAGCGGATGCGGTCAAGGGTCGTGGCCAGCGGCGCCGCAGACTGGGCCGCCGTCGTATGATCGGCCGTACGCGAGGACGCCAGAAGGTCGCGCATCGAGCCGCCCGCGCCCATGCCCCAGATGCGGATGTTGCCGACCACGACACAGTCGCTGACCACCACCCCGACCGGCCGGCTCCAGCCCGCTCCGTCGCGTCGGGACCAGATCGCCACCGTGGGCCGGGTCGTCGTGGCCTCTCCGGGCGCAACGATCCGGCCGCCGCCGCAGTCCAGGCCCGCGCCCGAGGCCTCCGCGCCCTCGAGGAGAACCGGCCGGCGCACCTCTGTTCCGTTCAGGACGGCGCGGCAGGTCAGACGAAACGGCTGGTCCGAAGGCGTCGCCAACTGCCGCACGACCTCGGCCGAACAGGGCGGGGCGACGGGCAGGTCCGGCGATTGGACCAGCATCTCAGGGCAGGGGCGCGGCCAGCGCGGCCCGTTCCGCCGCGCAGCCGGGGTTGGTCAGGCCGGTGGCGCGCGCCTGCGCCAACTCGGCCCGCGCCGCCGGAAGATCGGCCTGAAACGCCGGCAGGGCTGCGATTTCCGCCGCTACCGCACGGCCCAGATCGGCGCCCGCCTGCACGTCGCTGGGATAATGCATGGCGCAGATCACGCGGCTGTCGCCGATGGCCGCGCCGATCCGGCGCACCGCCGCCGCCCGCTCCGGCTCCAGAAGGGCGAAGGTCTCGGCGTAGGCGGCGCCCACGGCGGCGGTGCCCGAAGGGTAGGAGCGGCTCTGCCGCCCTGCGGCGTCCAGGCGCTGACAGGCGCGCCGATCCGGATCGTCCCCGACCGGCCGGGCTCGGGCCGCCTTGGCCTTGACCCGTTCGGCCACGGCCCCGGCGTCGTGGAAGACCCGCGCCATCAGCCGATCCAGGGCGGGCGTTTCGGCCGATCCCAGGCGCACGCCCAGGACGCAGTCGAAATGTTGCAGGCCCAGCGGCGGCCGCACTTCGGCATGGGACGTGGCCAGAAGCCAGCGATCAGTGTCTTCCAGCGCGATCATGCGCGCCGAGGTCGCCTTGTCGGCCAGATCGATCGGCGATCCGGGCGCGGGCGGCGGAGGCGCATCCGAGACCAGTCGCGCCAGCACCCCCTCGGCCAGATAGCCCTGCGTCGTGGGCACGGCCCAGGCCGGAGGCTGGCCCGCCGCGCAGCCGGCCAGCGTCAGTCCCGCCATCGCCGTCGCGGCCATCGCGGCCACGGCGACCCAGGGCGGATTCACTGCGCGCCCGTCCAGGTCAGTTGAACGGAGGTCTGGGCGTCGTCGTCCGGCGCCGCGACCACCTGAAGCGTCACATCGTTGGCCGCGCCGCCAGCAGCACCATAGGCGCGCGCATCGCCCTGGTTCATGCCGGTGACGGAACGCAGGCCGGCGCCCTCCGCCTGGGCGCGATAGAAGGCCACGACTTCGTCGGGCGAAGCGGCGGTGCGGAAGGTGACGATGCCGCCGTCTGACTTGCCGCCCGGCAGGGTGGGCTGACCGTCCAATTTCGCGCCCGGATACAGCACGGCGAAGGCAGGCGCCCCGGCTACGACCGGCGTTGCCGCCGGCGCCGACGCGGGGGCCTTTGCGACCGGCGGCTGATCGGCGGGGGCCGGCAGAACCGCTTCGGGCGTAGGCTTGGCCTCGGGCGTCTTGGGCGCCTTGGACCCGTCGCAGCCGGACAGCGCCGTCGAAACCAGACAAAGCGAAACAACAGCGGCCGAAACCGCCAGACGGCGTATCATCGCGAGATCGTCCCTTGGACCCATGGTCGAAGCGCCACCGTGGCGCATGGATGCGGCGCCAGCAAGGCGCCGGCCTCAGTCTTGTCGGTCGGCGTCTCGACGGGCCGCCGCCTCGCTGCCCTCCTGGGCCAGGCGTTCATTGATCTTGCGCGAGTCGGGATCGTCGTCCGAGCCTGAGGCCGAGCCTCCCTCCAGCGAGCCTGCGCGGGTGTCCGAGCCCGAATCGGACCCGTCCAGCGCCTCGATCAGGGCGTCCGCCTTATGGCCCAGATCGGGTTTCTCGCCCATGTCGGCCGCCTCGCGGGCGTCTTCGCATTCCGGATCGGGATCGGTCATGGCGCTCTCCTGTTCAGCCTAGCAAAAGGCGCGGGGGCTGTTGCGGTTCCCCTTGAACCCGCGCGGCCGAACCCGATCTAGGGGTCATGATCCCTTTTTCCGTTCTCGACCTGTCGCCCATCGTCGAGGGCGGCGACGCCCGCCGCGCCCTCGACGAGACCCTGGCTTTCGCCCAGGCCGCCGACCGTCTGGGCTATGAGCGGTTCTGGCTGGCCGAGCATCACAACATGCCCGGCATCGCCAGCGCCGCGACCGCCCTCGTCATCGGCCATGTGGCGGCGGGAACCGAACGGATCCGTGTCGGGTCGGGCGGCGTCATGCTGCCCAACCATGCGCCTCTGGTCGTCGCCGAACAGTTCGGCACGCTGGAGACCCTGTTCCCCGGCCGCATCGACCTGGGCCTGGGTCGTGCGCCCGGCACGGACGGCGCGACCGCCCGCGCCCTGCGCCGCTATTTCGAAGGCGCCGACCAGTTTCCGCGCGACGTGGTCGAACTGATCCAGTGGTTCGAACCGGCGTCAGAGAACCAGCCTGTCCGCGCCGTCCCCGGCGCCGGCCTGCGCGTGCCGATCTGGCTTCTGGGCTCCAGCCTGTTCAGCGCGCAACTGGCCGGTCAGCTGGGCTTGCCCTACGCCTTCGCCAGCCATTTCGCGCCGGAACTGCTGCTGGAGGCCCTGGCGCTCTACCGCCGCGAATTCACGCCCTCCGACCGCCTGGCCAAACCCTACGCCATGGCCGCGATCAACGTCTTCGCCGCCGATACGGACGCTGAGGGGGTGCGCCTGTCCACCTCCATGCAGCAGAGCTTCGCCCGCCTTTCCACCGGCAAGCCCGGCAAACTGCCCCCGCCCGTCGATGACATCACCACCGTCCTGACCCCGCAACAGATCGAGGGCGCCAGAGGCCGCCTGCTCTATTCCGCCGTCGGCGGGCCGGACACGGTCAGGCGCAAACTGGCCGACTTCATCGCCCTGACCGGGGTGGACGAACTGATGATCACCGGCATGATGTTCGACAACGCCGCCCGCATCCGCAGCCTGGAAGGCTTTGGATCAGCGGCTCCACCAGATAGGTCAGCATCGTCCGTTTCCGAGTCAGGATAACAACCTGTACAGGCATGCCAGCACGAATCGTTCGCGCCGCGCCCCCCAGCTTCTGTAGTTCGGAGGGCGGCACGACGATCTCTGCACGATAGTGGCTGCGCCCGGTTTTCTCGTCGTTGAAGCTGTCGGCCGATATGCGAGTTACCCGGCCATGGACGATCGGTGGATTGCGTTCCCGCAAGCCAGGGAACTTTACCTCTGTGTCGAGGCCGACGCGGAGATTGTCGATATCGGCGGGATCGATCTGGGCGACGACGACCTGCGAGGCTTCGTCCGGCACCACCTCCATCAGCATCTGCCCTGGCTGGATCACGCCACCCGGCGTGAATACCGTCAGGCCGACCACCTGACCCGTGGCGGGGCTGCGGATTTCGGCCCGCGCCAACTGATCCCGTAGTTCGACCAGACGCGGCTGCAGATCGTTCAGTTGCACTTCCACCTGACGTAATTGTTCGGCGACATCTTCGTTCAGCTTGGTGGACACGCCCAGGGTCTGCAGCCGGGTCTCGCCGATCTGCTCGCGCGTCCGCGCCACCTGCGCCCGCAAGGACCCCTGCTCGCCTTCCAGGGCGGCGGCCGTCCGCTCCAGCGCCCGAACGCGGGTAAGCGGCGCATAGCCTCGCTCCGCCAGAGACCTCAGACCCTCCAGTTCTTCCGCGATCAACCGTTGCTGAATGCTGTTCGCCTCGATCTGGCGTTCGTAACCCCGCATCTGATCGCGCAGTTGCCCCACCCTCTGGTCGAGCACGCCGGTTTCGGTCGACCGCCCGGCGCCCCTCGCCGTGAACTGGATGCGCTGCAACCGCATCGCTTCGTCGGCCAGAACCTTGTCTTCGCCTGACAGATTGGCGAACTCGACAGGCGTAGGCAGCGCCGACAGGCCGTCACGCTCCGCAACCAGACGCGACCTTTGCGCCAGAAGGGCGAAAACCTGACCAGCGACGCCGCGTTCGGCCGCCGTCAGCTCTCCGGCGTTCAACCTGACCAGTATCTGTCCGCGACGCACCCGATCGCCTTCCGCGACCATCAGCGCGCTCACCACGCCACCATCACGGTGCTGAACGGCCTGGCGATTGCCCGAAATCGCCACCTGCCCCTGGGCGAACGCTCCCGCATCCAGCGGTGCGAACGCCGCCCATCCCAGGAACCCGAAAAAGAACAGCCCGATGACCGCAACGCCTAGCGTCAGCTCCGGCCGCGGCGAATCGACCTCGCGCTTCGCGCCGCCGTTCAGAACGCCGATCGACAGCAGTTTCACCTTCAAGCCTCCTTACGCACAGGAGGCGTCGAGGGCCGGATGCGCGACAGCACCTCCTCGCGCGGACCCTCCATCTGCATCAGGCCGTCCCGCATCAACAACAGGCGATCCACACGCGCCAGAACGCCCGCGCGATGCGCCACAATGACCACGGCAGCGCCTCTGGCCGCCGCCTTGAGAACGGCGACCATCAGGGCCGCTTCGCCTTCCTGATCCAGGTTGGAGTTCGGCTCGTCCAGAACCAGTAAGGCCGGATCGCCGTACAGGGCGCGAGCCAGCGCAATCCTTTGCGCCTGGCCGGCGGACACGCCGGCCCCGAACGGTCCCAGCACGGTATCGTAGCCGTTCGGCAGACGCAGGATCATATCGTGTGCGCCCGCGGCCATCGCAGCCTCGACGGCGCCGCGATCGACCGCTTCCTTCTCCACTCCGGTCGCCGCAACGAAACGAGAGATGTTGTCTCGGACCGATCCCGCGAACAAGCTCGGGCTCTGCGGCAGGTAGCCTATAAACTGTGCAAGATCATCGCCGTCGCGCGCGTCATATTCCGCGCCGTCGAGACGAACGACGCCGCCGGTCGGCTTTAGGGAGCCGGCGACGACGCGCGCCAGCGTGGTCTTTCCAGAGCCGCTGGGGCCGATGATCCCAAGCGTCTGCCCCGGGTCCAGAGCGAAAGCGACATTCTGGATGACGGGTTTGTCGAGGTCAGGCAGCCTGACCGTCGCGCCGTCCACTCGCAACCGGCCGGCCGGGGGCGGCAAACCGGTGCGGGGGCGATCCTCGCCAGCGGTTTGGGCGAACAGTTCGACCAGATGGTTCCAACTCGTCCGCGCCTGGACCAACCCCGGCCAGGCGCCCACCAGAAGCTCCACCGGAGCGACGGCGCGACTTAGGAGGACCGAAGAAGCGATGATCGAGCCTGGAGAAATCTGGCCTTTCACCACCAGGAACGCAGCAAGACCGAGCGCCGCAGACTGCAGCGCCAGCCTCACGAACTTGATGGCGCCCGAATAGCGTCCGCCCTGCAATTGCGCGTCGGCTTGAAGGGCGACTGCGCCGCGACGCTGTTCGATCTGGTTGGCGATACTGGCCTTTCTCATGCCCAGCGCCCGCACCACTTCCGCCTGGGCTGCAATGCTTTCCTGCGCGGCGTAGGCCGCGACGTTCGACTGAATGGCCTTGGACAGGCGGGAACGGCTGTCGCGTTCGTTGAGCCACGCCAAGGCGAACAACACCAACCCGCCGACCAATGTCAGGATGCCGATCGCCGGATGCAGAAGAAAGCAACAGCCGAGATAGAGCGGAGTCCAAGGCGCGTCGAAGAGGGCCAATGCGCCGGCGCCGGACACCGCCGACCGAACATTGTCGAATTCTCTCAGGGCCTGAGTGTTCGGCGATTTGGTCTGCAGGTTCACCACGCGAGACAGAATTCGCGCCGAAAGCATCCGGTCCAACCGCAGTCCCGCGCGCAGCAACAGCCGCGATCGAAGCCAGTCGAGGACGGAGAGACAGGCGAGCGCGAAGACGGCCACGGCCGTCATCAGCACCAGGGTGGTCAATCCGCCCGTCGGCACGACGCGGTCATAGACCTGCATCATGTAGAGGGTCGGCGTCAGATACAGCAGGTTGATCAGGGCGCTGAACACGGCGGCGCCCAGAAAGTGGGTGCGACAGGCGCGGAACGCCTCCGCCAACGGCCCCGTGCCGGGGCGATCTGGAAGAAGAGACTTCAACACGACTGGTTCGGCTTTGAGCCCCGCAGGCGCCCCTGCAGGCGGCATGGGCGGTTTTGAGTGGTCTAGCTGTATATCGATGAGCCAGAAATTGTATAATGACGGCGGAGTCGAGGATGTCCAATTGCTTCGGCGAAACGCGCGTTGGCGGATGCTGAAATATGACGATGAGACCTGTGTCTAGACATTGCCTGGCTGTCATCGTCATGATCTCGGCTGTGTTCGCCACAAGCGCCTGCGGCGCCAAGGAGGTTGCAATGCCCGTCACCGCCTCACTGTCGGTGGAAGATGTCTTCGGCTACTGGCAGGTCAGCGGTTCCGGAGCGCCGACCTCGTGTCGTCTGACCCTCGACCCCATACTCCAGGCTGACCGCCTTCCCGCTTCTGTCACCCGTTGCGCGCCTTCCATCGTCGCCTCGGCCACGTCTTGGCGCATCACACCGAATGGGTTCGACCTCCTGACCAAGGGGAACGAGGTTCTCATCCGTTTCCACCGAATCGATGTCGATCGGTTCGAAGGAAAGGACGCCTCGGAGCAGACCTACCGCCTGGATCGCGCCCCGATGGCCTGATCCGCCAGAAACTCGATCAGCAGGGCGTTCACCGTCTCCGACCGCTCTTGCTGTATCCAGTGGCCCGCGCCCGGCACGACGACCGAACGCGTCAGATTGGGAACCCAGTCCTTCAATCCCGCCTCATGGCCGCCGGCGTAGTGGCGCACGGGGTCGTCCTCGCCCACAACGAACAGGGCGGGCGGCGTGATCCGCTGGTTCTGAAGGAAGGCCGTCAGGGCCCAGTTCCGATCCAGCGCCCGATACCAGTTCAGCGGCGCCTCGAAACCGCCCTGCGCAAAGGCCTGCACATATTCGGCGAAATGCGCCGCGTTCATCCAGGGCGGCAAGGTCGCGGCGGCGTCGATGGCGTCCAGCAGGTCCACGCCCTCGGGCATGAAGCCGGTGGAGCGCCGATCCGCCGGCGTCGCCCCGTCATAGGCGTAGAACAGCTTTCGCAGGGTCATCGCCGGATCGACCTCCAGCGCCAGATGGGCGTCCGCCGCCTGGAAGCGCACGATATAGAGGTCGCCCAGCCCCGCGCGTTTCGAAATCGCGGCCATGGCGGCGGTCGGCGGCCCCTTGATGCGGCGCGGCTGGAACGGCACCGACAGGCCCGCGACGGCGCGGAACACGTCCGGCCGCAGCAGGGCGCAATGCCAGGCGACCGGCGCGCCCCAGTCGTGGCCCACGACCACGCACGTCTCGGCCCCCAGCGCCCGGACCAGATCGACCATGTCGCCGACCAGGTTCAGGATGGAATAGGCCTCCACCCCCTGGGGCTTGTCCGTGCCGCCATAGCCGCGCATATCCGGCGCCGCCACGTGATAGCCGGCCCGCGACAGGGCCTGGACCTGGGCGCGCCAGCTGATCCCCAGTTCGGGAAAGCCGTGGATCAGCAGGACCAGAGGCCCCTCGCCCGCTTCCAGCACCTGTTGGTTCAGGCCGTCGGTCTTGATAAGGCGCGACTGCATCTTCCCTCCGCGACGCGCATTTGGACAAAGCCATGACCCGCCTCGTCACCTTCGCCGACGGTACGACCGTTCCCGCCCTGGGCCAAGGGACCTGGGAGCTGGGCGACGATCCCGCCCTGCGCGACGAACAGCAGCAGGCCCTGGCGCGCGGCCTGGACCTGGGCATGAGCCTGATCGACACGGCCGAACTGTATGGCGACGGCCGCTCCGAGCGCCTGGTGGGCGAGGTCATCGCCGGGCGCCGCGACGAGGTCTTCATCGTCTCCAAGGTCAAGCCCGAGAACGCCTCGGAAATGAAGATGATGCTCTCGTGCGAGAAGTCGCTGGAGCGGCTGGGCGTCGAGCGGCTGGACCTCTATCTGCTGCACTGGGAAGGCCGCGTGCCGCTGGAGGAGACGGTCGCCGCCTTCCAGGAACTGGTGGACGAGGGGATGATCGCCCGCTGGGGCGTGTCCAATCTGGATCTGCGCGCCATGGAAGCCCTGATGCAGATCGAGGGCGGCGAGGACTGCGCCGCCAACCAGTTGCTCTACAATCTGGGTTCGCGCGGGGTGGAGTTCGACCTGCTGCCGTGGATGCAGGCGCGCGACATGCCGATGATGGCCTATTCCCCGCTGGGGCGCGGGGGGCTTCTGGAGCACCCGCTGATCCTGGACATCGCCAACCGCCACGGCGCGGAACCCGCCCAGGTCGCCCTGGCTGCGGTGCTGCGCCACGACGGCGTCATCGCCATCCCCAAGGCCAGTTCGGTCGAACACGTCCAGGCCAACGCCGACGCCCTGGAGGTCCAGTTCGACCTGGAGGATCTGGAACGGCTGGACCGCGCCTTCCCGCCCCCGACGCAGGAAACCCCGCTGGACATCATCTAGCCCCCCCGATCTTCTCCAGAAGACGCGCGCGTTCGGCCGGATCATACGGAACCGCCGGGCCGCGTCCCCAGACCGGGTCCGGCCACAGGCCGTCGTCGCGGCGACGGCCCACCACATGGACGTGTAGCTGCGACGTCACATTGCCTATGGCGCCGACGTTCAGCTTTTCGACCGGCCCCAGGCGCTGGACCAGCGCGCCCGCCCGCACCGTCTCCTCCATCAGCGCCGCCCGCTGTTCGGCGCTCAGATCCGCCAGTTCCACGGCTCCTTCGACGCGTGGAATCAGGATCAGCCAGGGAAAGCGCGCATCGTCCTGCAGTCGCACATGGCACAACGGCCATTCGGCGGCGGCGACCGATCCGGCCTCGAAGGCGGGGTCAGGACGAAACTGGGACATTCGAACTCCTGGCGCGCGTCTGGACGGACGGCGCCCAGCCTTGCAGCGCGGCGAATGCGGGTCTAGACCGCCGCCACGATTTATCCTTTTCGCACACGCACACAGACGGAGACATCCATGGCTCGCGCGAAGATCGCCCTTATCGGCGCCGGCATGATCGGCGGAACCCTGGCCCATGTGGCCGCGCGCGAAGCCTTGGGCGACGTGATCCTGTTCGACATCGCCGAGGGCACGCCTCAGGGCAAGGCCCTGGACATCGCCGAGGCCTCGGCCGTCTTCGGCCAGGACGTGGCCCTGAAGGGCGCCAACGACTATGCCGATATCGCGGGCGCCGACGTCTGCATCGTCACCGCCGGCGTGCCGCGCAAGCCGGGCATGAGCCGCGACGACCTGATCGGCA
>QFQU01000016.1 GCA_003248965.1 Brevundimonas sp.
GGGCCGTTGCCATGTCATCCACGGCCATGTGCCTCAAGGTGCTCGCAAGCGCGAACGCTCTGGGATCGGCCCAAGGACGCCTGGCCATTGCGGTGCTTCTGTTTCAAGACTTGGCAGCTGTCGCATTCCTGCTTCTGCACGATTCGATGAGTGGAGCCGCCGAAGGGTATGGCGTGATAACGGTCGTCGCCAGTGCAACGGCATTGGTTGCAGCTCTCTTCATTGCCCGTGGCCCGTTGCAGTTGCTGGCCCGTTGGGTAGCGTCGCGTGGCGATCCGGAACTTGCCCAGCTTCTCGCCCTCACCATTGTACTAGGGGCTGCGAATGTCGCGGCCACCTCCGGTCTTTCTCCAGCGCTCGCTGCATTCGCGGCCGGGATGATCATCGGCGAGGGTGACGCGCGCCATGCTGTCGAGAACGAGATCCGGCCTTTCCGCGATTTTTTTGTGGGGATTTTCTTTGTCGGCATCGGAACGCAATTGCCACTTTGGATCATCCCGTATGCGTGGCCAGTCGTGCTGAGCTGGCTCGCGATCATTTTTGCGGGCAAGGCGCTGATCGTTTTGGTTGTCGCCCGAATATTCGGCGAGTCGCTTCAGACCTCATGGCGGACTGGGATAATCCTGGCCCACGGAGGAGAATTCAGCCTGATGCTGCTGTCGGTTTCCTCGTCATCGGGCATTGTTGCGGAGGAATTCGCTGGTCCATTACTCCTCGCGATTGGCATGAGCATGCTGGCCGGGAGTGTTATGGTCAGATGGGCAGGACTGAAGGTTTAGTGGGGTCGACATCAAAATAACTATATTTCTCAGATTACTGACAGCACGCCATGTCCGGTTCGGCAAGGGCGATCGCGCTCCAGATCACCGTGGTCTGGTCCTTCTGCCGAACCACGGTCATGCGCCGCGGAAACCGACCCAGCGGCATGACGATCTCGCCGGGGACACTTAGAACGCCCTCGGCGATCTCTTCGACGTCGCCATGAGGACCGACGGTCCATTCCTCATTGAACTTCGTCACCTGCGTCTCGCGCTCCTGGCCGTGGACGGGTCGGTCGTCGCCACTGTTCCGCGCGCCTCCCAACCGACGCGACCAACAACTTCGGCCCGGCGCGCCCGGGCCCGGACGACTTGGGGGTCCAATCCCGCCGGGTGATCACGCCGGTTTGTCAGGATGGGTTTGGGTGCCGGTCGGCATACCGTCCACCTGCTGATAGGGATCGTCAGTTTCCTCGATCGAAAGGATGCTCTCCAACGGCGTCATCAGCGCGACGGCGGCATCGCCGGCCTGGACGTCCGTCTTTGACGGCACGCGGAGAATCCGGGGCGTTCCACCTTCCTGGCCGACAGTGACCTTGTAAATCCGCATGGCGATCTCCGATTGATGGACGAAGGTTCAGGCGATCCCGGCTCCGCCGGTGACGCCGTAGACCTCGCCCGTGATGTAGCTCGCCTCCTGGGATGCGAGCAGGACATAGACCGGCGCAATTTCCACCGGCTGGCCCGGACGGCCGAATTCGCTCTGTTCGCCGAACTTGGCGACCTTCTCCTGCGGCTGCCCGCCTGAAGGCTGTAGCGCGGTCCAGAACGGGCCGGGCGCGACGACATTGGCGCGGACGCCTTTCTCGATGAGCTGTTTCGCCAACGCCTTGGTGTAGGCGACGATGCCAGCCTTGGTCGTCGCGTAGTCAAGCAGGATCGCGGACGGCTCATAGGCCTGGACGGAGGCTGTGGTGATGACGGCCGCGCCGGGCTTGAGATGAGGTGTTGCAGCTCTGACGATCCAGTGCAGGGCGTACAGATTGGTTTTCATCGTGAGATCGAAGTCGGCGTTCGAGACCCCCGATACATCGTTCCGGTACTGCTGGTGTCCCGCATTGACCACCAGGATATCGAGACCGCCCAGCTCGTTGACGGCGCGGGCGACCAGCTCTTCGCACCAGGCCTCATCCGTGACGTCTCCTGGCAAGGCGACCGCCTTGCGTCCCTCCGCCTCGATCAGGGCGATGACCTCCTTGGCGTCGCTCTCTTCGGAAGGCAGGTACGAAATCGCCACGTCGGCGCCTTCCCGGGAATAGGCGATAGCGGCGGCGCGCCCGATCCCGGAATCTCCGCCGGTCACCAGCGCCTTGCGTCCGGTCAGTCGATCGCAGCCCGAATAGGAGGTTTCCCCGTGATCAGGCCGGGGCTCCATCCGCCGGGCGAGGCCGGGTTCGGGTTGCGGCTGCTGGGGGAAGGGCGGCTTGGGGTATTGCTCGCGGGGATCCTGCATCTTCAAACGATCGGCCATCATAGCTCTCCGGCTCATCTGAAATCACAACACGGCCTGCGCGCGCGCGTTCCTTGGCCGAGGGATGTCGAATGGAGCCCAGCCGAAAGTGCTGAATCAGCCCTGCCGTGCAGACCGTCATAAATCTGGAGACATCCTCGGCCGTTGTAGAGTGGCGTCCGAACCCGCGTGATGATCATGGACGAGGTCTATGCGTCGCCGGCGGCCGTGGAATTGCCTGGCAGCTCGCATCAGACGTCCGTGCGGGTTGAGGCCGATCGCGTCAGTTGCCAAGCCGTATCCCAGAAGAGCGCCTCGGCGCTCCAGCCGCTTGATCCAGAGTTCGCCGACCTCACGGGCATCGGGCGGCGGCGCGGCCGAGGCTTCACGAATGCTCCCGTGCGCCCGAGTTGGCTGGGGCCGGTCCTGCAACACCGCGTAGTCGGGCGTCGGGACGTCGGTCTGACTCGCGTAGGCGGCCCCCGAATTCTTTGAAGGCTGTTCCCGTGCGGTCGGCGAACAGCCGACGATGAAGAGCGACAGAGGGATCAGCTTGAGCACTCTGTGACCCGCACTCGTGGCGATCATGCCGGAGTTCCTCCAGATCGGGTGAGGAGGCGACCTTGAGGGCAAGGCCGCCTCGTTCGCCGCTAGTCGCGCAGGCTGGCAGGAACCTGGCCGCCGTTTTCCGCGAGCTTGCGCCAGACCGCCTTTGACAGGGCGATATTCTGCTCCGCCGAGCCGGGCGCGCCGGCGTGGACGCCAAGTTCCTCGGCGAGTTCCTTGCGGTTCTCGAGACTGGAGTCCAGATCGAGCAGTTTGAGAAGATCGACGATCGAAGTGCGCCAGTTGCCCCCGCCGCCCTTGCTCGCCGCGATCTGTTCGAGCACCTGCTCCACGTCCACCGGCTGTGGCGTGAACGTGGGGGCCGCCGCAGTCGGGACGGGGGAAGCGGTCGCGGGCCCGGGCTGCGTGGGGTGCCCGGCGGACGGGGCCGGGGCGGGCTTATGGCCAGTGATCTTGTTCCAGATTTTTCCGAAGAGGCTCATTTGAGGGTCCTTGCGGTGGTGGGAGACTTGGGCCCCGGACGCCGTCCGGGGCCAAGAGGTTATCGTTGAACCACGACCAGTTCGGTTCTCCGGTTCTCGGCGAGGCCGCCCGCGGTCGCGTTACTGTCGACAGGGTTGGTCTCTCCGCCCGAGAGCGCCTCGATGCGGCGCGCATCGACGCCGGCGGCGGTCAGGGCCGATCGCACCACATCGGCGCGAGCCTGCGCCAGCGTGCGGTTGGCGGCGTCCCCGCCGCGCGCGTCGGCGTAGCCGTACAGCCGCACGCGGGCGTTCGGGTAACGGTTCAGGACGCCGGCGACGGCCTGGATCTCGGGACGGTCCTGCGGGCGGATCGTGCTCGAGCCGGTATCGAAATGCACCCGTTCGAACGCGAAGGTGCGGGGAGCCGCCTCCGTGCCCCCGAGATACGCGTCGAGGCCGGAAACGCCCGAAGCGGCGTCGCCAGGCAGGACGGGTTCGGTCGCTGCGGGCGCGACGGGCTCCGCCGGAACGGCAGGGGCGACGTCGTTGCGGCTTCCGCATCGGGTTAGCAGCAGGAGAATGATCAAAAGCGCAGCGGCGCCAATGATCCAGGGCAAATACCGTCGCAGGCCTGCCGGAGGCGGCGGCGTGCGCGGATTGCGATCTCTGTTGAGGGTCATTTCATAGCCTTTCAGGGTTAAGGAGACAAAGCGGACGCGTGACGGCGGTCGTCCGATGAAGAAGAGCGGGCGGTCTAGGCTTTCGGCCGCAACGCTTCCGCGTTGACCGCGGCGTCCGCGATGGTGGTGAGATCTTCATCCGTCTGGGATTCCTCCTGCAGCGTCTCGTCGAGCAGGGCGGCGGCGTCCTTCAGGCCCAGAACGAGCGCCCAGCGCTTGAGGGTGCCGTAGCGGGTGATCTCATAGTGTTCGACGGCCTGGGCCGCGGCGAGCAGGCCGGCGTCCAGCGCGGCGGTGTCCTTGTACTCCTCCGCGACCTCGTCGCCCTCCGCCAAGATTCCCTCGATCGCGTCGCAGGTCTTGCCGCGCGCCGGCTTGCCGATGATCTCGAACACCTGCTGCAGCCGCTCGATCTGGCCTTCGGTTTGATCCTTGTGCTTCTCGAACGCCGCCTTCAGTTCAGGCGACTGGGCCGCGCGAGCCATCTTGGGCAACGACTTCAGGATCTTACGTTCCGCGTAGTAGATGTCCTTCAGCGTGTCGTGAAACAGGGTGTCGAGCGTCTTATCGGCCATGTGGTTCATCCTCGGATCCGCGCCCTTCGCGCAGAACGAGAACGCCTCGAGGGGCGAAGGTTTCCGGTTCGTGGTCGGCTCGGCTGAAAGCCGCGCGCTTCTCCGTGCCCCGATCGAATGACCGAGAGCGCGATCCCAGCCTGCGCGCGACGCGATCCCCCCAAGCGGCCAACGGAATAGCAACGGCCGAACGGGTCGGGGTTGCCCTGGCCAGCTCGGTGCGAGGAACAGGGCGGGGGCGAGCGGCGTTCGAGGGCGCATGCATCGCACCCGTACTATGACGGCTGAGGATCAGGACCTTGATGCGCGCTGGCGGGCGCGGTTCGGAGAGCCCTTGCCTATTCTCGGCGCCGCAGAGTTCGTACTTGAGATCCTCGACAGGCCATCCAGGCCGGCGCCCGGAGGAAAGCGTGGCCGCAGGGACCTCAGCGGATCTACAGCGTGATGGTTTGAGCCGGTGCACGGCGTTTCATCGGAAATCCCGGGTTGGGACTCGGATCGTGTCGAGCGAGAGATCGGGGATGGAGATGTCCCGGGCCTTCGGCGTGCGGGCGTCCGGCGCGCTGCCCCTGTAGACTTCGTCGCCGCGGCCGTGGGGCAGAGGGAATGAGTCCCGTCGGCCGAGGGAGGCGAGCAGTTCCGAGCCGTCGTGCAGCCGTGTCGCAACGATATGGACGACATCGCCTTCGCGCTGAACCTTGCCATCGACGACGAGCAGACTGGCGGTGAGCACGATCCGGCGCTGCTGTTCGTAGAGGCTCGGCCAGATCACGAGGTTGGCCACGCCGGTTTCGTCCTCGATGGTGATGAACATCACCCCCTTGGCCGATCCGGGCTTCTGCCGGACGAGCACCAGACCGGCGACGCGCGTCAGGCGTCGATCCCGCATCGCGGAGGCGTCGGCGCAGCTCATGACATGGCGGGACCGAAGGGTGTCCCGCAGGAAGGTCATCGGATGGTCCCGCAGGGTGAGCCCGACATGACGATAATCCTCGACCACCTCTTGGCCGGCGGGCATGGCGGGCAGCGTCGACTGCGGTTCAGAGACCTCCGACGTGGTCGCGCCGTCGTCCTGGGTTACCGCGAAGAGCGGCAGAGGGTCGTCGCGAAGCGCTTTGATCGCCCACAGCGCCTCCCGTCGTTGCAGGCCGAGACCCGGCAGGAACGCATCCGCCTCGGCGAGGCGGGTCAGGGCTCCGACCGGCGTCGAAGACCGTCGCCACACGTCCTCCATGCAGGTGAAGGCGCCGGTCTGCCGGTGAACGAGAAGACGTCCGGCGTCCGCGTTCGCCAGGCCGCGCACCATGCGCAGGCCGAGACGTACGGCGAACCGGTCCTCTCGGTCGGTCGGCTCCAGGGTGCAGTCCCAGCGGCTGGCGTTGACGCAGACCGGGCGGATCTCGACCCCGTGCTCGCGCGCGTCGCGCACGATCTGGGCCGGGGCGTAGAAGCCCATCGGCTGGGCGTTCAGGAGCGCTGCGCAGAAGACATCGGGATGATGGCATTTGAGCCAGGAGGAGGCGTAGGCGATCAGGGCGAAGGAGGCCGCGTGGCTTTCGGGGAAGCCGTAGGACCCGAAGCCCTCCAGCTGGCTAAATGTCTTCTCGGCAAACTCCGCCTTATAGCCGCGTTCGACCATGCCGGAGACCAGCTTGTCCTTGAAGTGGCTGACGCCCCCGGTGAACTTGAAGGTGGCCATGGCCCGGCGGAGCTGATCGGCTTCGGACGCCGTGAACCCGGCGCATTCGATGGCGACGCGCATGGCCTGTTCCTGGAACAGCGGCACGCCCAGGGTCTTGCCGAGCACCTTCTCCAGCTCGGGCTTGGGATAGACGATCGGCTCCCGGCCTTCGCGCCGGCGCAGATAGGGGTGGACCATGTCGCCCTGGATCGGGCCGGGCCGGACGATGGCGACCTCGATGACCAGGTCGTAGAAGGTGCGGGGCTTGATGCGTGGCAGCATGGCCATCTGGGCCCGGCTTTCGATCTGAAACACCCCCAACGTGTCCGCCTTGCGGATCATGGCGTAGGTCTTGGGATCCTCGGCCGGGATGGAGGCCAGGTCCAGATCGATCCCCTTGTGTTCGGACAGCAGGTCCAGACCGCGCCGCATGCAACTGAGCATGCCGAGCGCCAGGACATCGACCTTCATGAACTTCAGCGCGTCGATATCGTCCTTGTCCCACTCGATGACCTGGCGATCCTTCATGGCCGCGGGTTCGATGGGGACGAGATCGTCCAGCCGGTCGTTCGTCAGCACAAATCCGCCCGGGTGCTGGCTGAGATGGCGGGGGAAGCCGATCAACTGACGGGACAGATCGAGCGCCAGCCTCAAGCGGCGGTCCTGGAGATTGAGATTGAGCTCCTCGGCGTGCCGATCCTCGACGCCTTCGCTCGAATAGCTCCAGACCTGGGACGACAGGGTCTTGAGCAGGTCCTCGGAAAGTCCCACGGCCTTCCCGACATCCCGCAGGGCCCCCCGTGAGCGGTAGCGAATGACGGTCGCGCACAAGGCGGCGCGGTTGCGGCCGTAGGTGTCATAGACCCACTGGATGACCTCCTCGCGCCGTTCGTGCTCGAAATCGACGTCGATGTCCGGGGGCTCCTTGCGCTCCTGGCTGACGAAGCGCTCGAACAGAAGGTCGTTACGGCCGGGGTCGATCGAGGTGATGCCGAGGACGTAACAGACCGCCGAGTTGGCGGCCGAGCCCCGGCCCTGACAAAGGATACTCTGGCTGCGGGCGAAGCGGACGATGGCGTTGACCGTCAGAAAATAGGGCGCGTAGTCGAGGCTTTCGATCAGTCCGAGTTCGTGCTCGAGCGTCGCGCGGACCGCGTCCGGGAGACCTTCCGGGTAGCGCTCGGCGGCGCCGGCCCAGGTCAGCCGCGTCAACTCCTGTTGCGGCGTCGCGCCCGGCGTCGCCTCCTCGGGATACTGATAGGCCAGCTCGTCCAGATTGAAGCGGCAGCGGTCGGCGATCTCCAGAGTCCGCGCCAGCGCTTCGGGATGGCGGGCAAAGAGGCGGTGCATCTCCTCGGCCCGCTTCAGATGTCGGTCGGCGGATCGCTGGCGGCGGAAGCCGACATCGTCGATGGTGCAGCCGTTGCGGATGCAGGTGACGACGTCCTGCAGGATACGCCGATCCGGATGATGGAAGAGGACGTCGTTGGTGACCACGGGCCGCACGCCGGCGGCCTCGGCCAACTCGCACAGAGCATGCAGCCGCAGCTGATCGCGCGGCCGTCGACGCAAGGTCAGGGCGACGAAGGCATCGCGGCCGAACAGTTCGGCCAGCCGATCGAGCCGACGCGCGCAGACGGCATCGGCCCGATCCGGGGCGAGGACGGCGATCAGGCCCTGGCTCCAGAGCGCGAGGTCGTCCCAGGACAGATCGCAGCCGCCCTTGCCGGCGCGGCTCTTGCCGAGCGTCAGCAGACGGCAGAGCCGGGCATAGGCCGCCCGATCGGTCGGATAGACGAGAATCTCGGCTCCGTCGGTCAGGACCAGGCGACAGCCGACGATGAGCCTCACGCCCGTGGCCTTGGCCGCCTCGTGGGCGCGGACGATCCCCGCCACGCTGTTGCGATCGGTGACCGCCAAGGCCTCGACGCCGCAGACCGCCGCTTGGCCGAACAGTTCCTCGCAGGAACTGGCGCCCCGCAGGAAGGAGAAGTGGGAGGCGCATTCCAGTTCGACGTAGCGTGGCGACATGTTCGCGCTTTGTTCTTTTCGCGCCGTCCCGTCAACTCAGGTCTCGCGCAAGGTGCGGAAGGTCACCGAATATCGCAGCGCGGCCATGGGGGCGATGCTGTGCTCCCAGTCCCAACGCGCCGGCCCGTCCAGCAGATAGGCGGACCCCGATGGCAGGTCGAGCGACCGCCGTTCCCAACCCGACCCGGTCCGGCGGCGGAACCGCATCCGCGCCGGTGCGCCGAAGGAGATCCCGATGATCTGGCCGTACTGCGGTCGGTCCCGATGCCAGCCGATGCCGGCGCCCGGCTGATATTCGGTGACCAGCGCCTGGGCGACGGCGTCCCGCTTGAGGCCGGCGAAGCCGGCGGCGCGGTCCGCCAGCGGATGGAGAAACGGCGGGATGGGCTCGGCGGCCTCGAGACGCCCGCGCGTGAAGTCATAGCGGGAGCCGTAGGAGACGACGCGACGGGCGCCCTGCCAGCCATGAAATTCGAAGGGTGCGAAGGGCAGTTCGGCGAAGGCGGCGGCCAGTGCAGACTGTTCGTCGGCGTCGTTCAGCGCCGGATCAAGCCGAAGGCCTGCCGGCTCCAGCGCCGGCGCGCCGAAGAGATCGGTCTGGGACGTCATCCGGCGACAACGCCTGGGCGCCGCGAACGGTGGCCGGGGCTGTGCGGACGGCCGTGCCTTCGACCGAAGCGCGGCTCATTCCGCCGCTTCCGCGACTGTGGTCCTCGCACGATAATCAGCTAATCAGGCCACGACGCAGCGACGCCGTCCGCGCCAAGTCGGCACCGGGCTTGGGCAAAAGCGAACGGGCCGGGTCGTTGACCCGACTTAGCTGACCGCCGATCTTCAACGCCACGCCGCTTCATGGCAGAATAGGCCTATGGGGACGCGCAAGACCTTGGTGCGGTCGGAAGCCGGCGTGACGCTCGAACGGATCGAGCGCCTGAGCGCGCGCGGCGCCGCGCACCTCAGCGGCTTCGAACTGTCCAGCCGCCGGTTCGTCGAGGCCCAGCGGATCGCCGAGGAGCGTGAGGCGCACGACGCGTTCGACCTAGAGGTCATCGCCGTCCTTTCGGATCCTGAACTGCAGCGCGACGAGCATCGACGAGAGGAACCTCGCGGGTAGCGCTGAGGTTCATGGGGCAAAGGAGAACCCTCATGAGCCATACACCAGACCCGCGTTCCAGTCCTGACTCCGGCCCAGACGACGTAGACCGGAATTCGGACAGCGACCGGTCGCCCGGCATCGAGAGTCCCGACGCCGTCGGACCAGGCGAGAGCGACCAGAGACCTCAGGACGACGCCGAACACGACGTCGAGCGCGAGGACGCGGTGGACGACGACGGGCGGGGCGACGCTCAACCCTGACGGCCCTAGCCGAACTGGCCGTGGATGAACCAGGCCTGGGACCCCGTCGCGGCGTCCTCGCCGTCGCCGGCCCGGAACAGCCAGAACCGCTCGCCCGCCTCGTCCTCGACCTGGAAATAGTCCCTGACCGCCCACATCTCGGCATCGCGGCGGCCCCATTCGCCGAAGATCCGTTCCGGGCCGTCGGCCCGGCGGATACGGCGCCGGACCCCGCGCCAGGTGAAGTGGGTCGGCGGGTTGTCGGGGAGGAGCGCGAGGGTTTCGATCGGCTCCGGTCGGCGGAACAGCCTGGCAGGGCGGGGCCAGTCCGGCGACCAGGCCTTACCGGTGGGCGCGGCCAACGGCGCGAGCTTGCGCATCGACCGCTCGGGAACATCGCTCTCGACGGGCGCCAGGCGATAGAGCCGCTCGGCGCCGATCCGGTTCGAGAGCGTATCGATCAGCCCGGAGACATCGGGCATCGCCGGCTCGCCGAGGCGGCCTGCGGCCGGACGCCAATCCAGCGGTTCGGCCGCGCTGGCCGCGAGCGTCATGCGCTCGATGCCGAACCCGGGCTCGATGGTCTCGATCCGGTCGGTCAACAGGCGCGTCAGGCGACGCGTATCCCGTACCGGCCCGGCCAGCCCGACGCGGACCGCTTCGATCCGGTTGTCGACGCGGTGGCAGAGCCAGTCGAGGCGGCGGACGCCAAGACCGCGCGCTTCCAGAAGGCCGCACAGGGCGGCGGCAAGAACGCCCGCATAGCGGGCCAGCGTCTCGGGGGCGCCGATCGGTTCGGCGAAGACCTGTTCGACGCGTGGTGTCTCCGGCGCCTCGACAGGGATCAGAGGCTCGGCCGCCCGCCCGTAGGCCTGATCCAGCCGTCGCCCCAGTTCCGCGCCGAACCGTAGCTGCAGCGGCGCGCGGGGCCGGTGGGCGAGGTCGCCGATCCGCTCGAAGCCCATTCGGCGCAGGGCGGCGGGCAGTTCCGCCGGGAGGCGCAAGGCCTCGAGCGGGAGCGGGGCCAGGGCCGCGTCGATCGCGAACTCGCCGACGACGTCCAGGTCGCGGCGGAAGCGGGCGACCGCATGGGCGGCTCCGTAGGTCGGAGCCACGGCTGCGCGGGCGCGGACGCCGACCCGCTGGAGGCGCGCCGTCAGATCGCCCAGAAGCGCCGTTTCGCCGCCCTTGAGATGCGCGGCCCCGGTGATGTCGATGGCCAGCCCGCCAGGCGGATCAGCCTGGCAGACGGGCGCGTAGCGGCGCATCGCCCATACGGCGAGACGATCCAGCGCATCTGCGTCTCCGTTCGGATCGGCGTCTCTCAAGTCCAGATCAGGGATCAGGGCCTGGGCCTGGGTGGCCGCCATGCCAATGCGCGCGCCGCTGGCGGCGGCGGCGGCGTTGCAGGCGGTGACGACTCGTCTGCGGCCGACCCGGCCGGTGAGCACGAGGGGCCGATCAGGCGGCGGCGCGTCCGCGCCGAGCCGTCGGCGAAGCCGATCGACGGGCCAGTTCGGCAGGAAGAGCGAGACGACCCGTCTCATCGCAAGCGTCCAGAATGAAGTCCGCCGCGTCGGCGCCGCGGCAGCGCATGAGTTCGATCCGCCATCGCGCTCGCCCGATGCCTGGAACCGGCAAGGGCGCCGACGGCTCGGCGCTGACGCGCCAGCGGGTCGCGGCCGCGGTCGGTTGACCGAAGTCTGCAGCCTCGGCCGCGCGACGCCATCGGCGGACCGCCAGACCGATCACACCCGAGGCTTCGGCGGCGAGTTGAAGCCGGCGCGAGGCGGTCATGCTGAGGCGGGACGTCTCGCACACGACACCGGCGAGACCGCGATGACGCAAGCCTTCCTCGAAACAGGCCATCAAGGCCTTCTCGTCTCCGGCCTCGACATAGATTACCCGATCCGGCTCCAGTCCGGCCTGGCTGAGCGCGGGGGCGAACAGGTCCGGTCGCGTGATGCACCAGAGCACGGGACCGGGGAGGCGGGCGACCACCCCGGCAGCGAACAGAGCGGCCGCAGCGCCGCCGACGGCGTCGTCACCACCTCCGGCCACCTCGTGGAGCGCGCCCAGGGTCAGTCCCCCGCCCGGCAGGGCGGCATCCACCGGCGCCACGCCGAACGGCAACACACCGACCGGTCTTCGGTCGGCCTGCTCCAGGGCCAGGACCTGAGCACGCAGATCTTCAAGTTTGGCCGAGCGCGCGGCCGGCATCGACGAACTCCTCATTGCCACGATAATGTTCTTGAAACGTTCTGGTTCGGCGCCGGGGGCGGAGTCAATCCGGCGGGGCGTTTATCCCCGCCGATTTGCGGCGAGGTCGGAGCCGTGAAATCCTGCGCCCGACGGCCCCCGGAAGGTTCTATGTGCAACGAATATCAGCTCATCCTGCCGTTCGATGACATCATCGCGGCGTTCAACCAGACGGGCGACCGGCTGGTCTTTCCAGGAGGCATGCCGAATTTCGGACCGATGGCGTCGATCCGCATCGGCGATCGCGCGCCTGTCATCCACATGGGAAAGGCGGGGCCAGAGGTTCTCATGACGCCTTGGGCGTGGAAGGGGCCGGGGGGACGGCCGGTGTTCAACTTCCGCTCCGATGGACGGTCGTTCCAAGGATCGCACCGGTGCCTGATTCCGTCGGACGGCTTTTTCGAGTTCACCGACGCGGAACCGGGCCAGAAGCGGAAGACGAAGTGGCGTTTCACCCTCGCCGGCCAGCGGCTCTTCTGGGTGGCGGGTCTGATCAAGGACGGCGCCTTCGCCATGTTGACCACCGAGCCGGGGGTGGACATCGCCACCTATCACGACCGCCAGATCGTGGTCTTGCGCCCCCAAGACGGTGCGGCCTGGCTCAATCTGCAGACACCGCACGACGACCTGTTGCGGGCATTGCCCGCCGGGAGCCTCGATGCCGAGAAGGTCTTCCCGGTCGCGGCCTGAGCCTGAATCCGAGAAGGCGTCTGAACGAATGTGGCGCCGGGTCACGCGCCGCGAGGCCAACGCGCGTCTGAGGGGAGCGGCCAAGTCGTCGCGGAACTTCCGGCGGCCGCTGAACAGGTCTCAGGACCGTTCCCCGGGGCCGCGACCGGAGGGAAGGGAAGGGCGGGGAGGGGCGCTCCGCTTCGGAGTGGTCAGGAGCTCATCATGTCTCTCGCCCTCATCGAGCCGCCCAACCCGCGGCGGCTGTCCACTTTCGGTCGCGCTGTAACCACCGCCGACGGCGGCTGCGCCTGGCTTCACCGTCTCCTCATCGATCTCGACCTCGCGGCCGACGGAGCCCTGGTCGGCGCGCTCCAGCGCCGGTTCGAAACAGTCGGCGCCTTCGTTCACGCCGACGCTGCGGAGTTGAAGCGCCACGGTCTCGACCAGAAGACGGTAGACCGCATCAAACGCCTGGCGGGACTGATCGAACATCTCGCCCGGGAAACCGCCAGCCGCCAGCCTGTGATCACCTCATGGTCGAGCCTCGTCGCCTACGCCCGTGTGTCCGTCGGTCATCGGCCAAGGGAACAGTTCCGCGTCCTGTATCTCGACAAGAAGAACCGCCTGCTTTGCGACGAAGCGGCGGCGGATGGCACCGTGGACCATGCTCCGGTGTATCCCCGCGAGGTGGTGCGGCGGGCGCTCGAGGCCGGCGCGTCCGCCCTGATCCTCATCCACAATCACCCGTCCGGCGATCCCCAGCCGTCGCAGGCCGACATCGCCATGACGCGCAAGGTGGTCGAGGCGGCGAGGGTGTTTGACATCCCGGTGCACGACCATCTCGTGGTGGGTCGGGAGGGCACGGCGAGCTTTCGGCAGATGGGGTTGCTCCCATGAGCCTGCGCGGCATTGTCGCCGCCCTCGGCGGCGATCTCTATCACAACGGCGCGCGCGCCAACGTGCCTGGGCCCGGCCATTCCGGCGAAGACCGCTCCGTGTCCCTGTGGCTGACGGAGGGGCGCGTCGTGGCCCATTCGTTCGGAGGGTCGGACTGGCGCGCCGTGATGGCGGATCTGCGCCGTCGCGGCCTCGTGGACGCGGCGGGCCGGCCGACGGGCGCGCCGCTGTCCGGCGCCGCATCGGTCGCACGTCCGGATACGCGCGTTCGTCGGCAGACGGCCGAGCGGCTCTGGTCGCAGGGCGTGAGGATCGGCCCGTCCGGCCTGGCCGCCCGTCATCTGCAGCGTCGCGCCGTTCCTTGGTCCATTGGCGTTCGCGACCTTCTCGAACATCCCGCCGCGCCGGTCTCGGTCTATCGGACCGGCGGGCCGACCCTGCGGGCTCTGATGGCCCGCATCAGCGATCCCGACGGGCGCACGACCGGGGTGGAACTGACCTATCTGGACGCTGCGGCGCGTCAGGCGGTCCGATTGGCGGTGTCACGCAAGACCGTGGGCTGTGTTCCGCCCGGCGCTGCCGTCCGTTTGTCCGTCGTCGGCCGCAGGATGCTGGTGGCTGAAGGGGTCGTCACGACCCTTTCGGCCGTGCGCGGGTTCGACCTGCCCGGCTGGGCGCTGCTCTCCGCCGGCAATCTGGCGGCCTGGACGCCGCCGCCCGATGTCCGCAGCGTTGTGATCGCCGCTGACCGCGGTCTCGCCGGCGAGGCCGCCGCCCGCCGTTTGAAGCATCGCCTTACGGCGCTCGGCCTTGCTGTGGAGATGCGTCTGCCGCCGCCCGGCTGTGGCGATTGGAACGACGCCATCCGCACGACCGCCGAAGGGGGAAAGGAAGGGCGAGGGAGTGCGCCGGAGAGGCGGGGATAGGCCCCGTCGCCGGCAGGAGTTCCGTCATGCCCAGATCCGCCTCCGCCGCCCTCACGGTCGTCGAGACCCCGTTCGACATCGCCGCAGCCCGCGCCCGACTGCGGGTTCCCCTGCGCGATGTGGACATCGCCCCCGAGAACCTGCGCTTCGGCGAACCGCCGGACGACGACATTCCGCTGCTGGCGGAAACCCTATTCGCGGCGGGCCAGCTGGAGCCGCTGACCGTGCGCCCGGGACGGCGAAACGAGCGGGCGAACATGGCCCTGGACGGCCGTCGTCGCCTCCTCGCCTTGCGCTATCTGCTGGAAGGCGGCCGCATCGAGGACGGCTTCCTCGTGGACGTGGTGGTGGAGACGGATCCCGCGCGCCAGGCGGCCGCTGTCCTGCTCACCAACACCGCCGCCCCGGTTCACGTCGCCGACGTCATCGCCGCGATCGGCCGGATGCTCAAGGGCAAACTCGCCGTGCCCGGGATCGCGAAGGCCTTGGGGTACGCCGAGATCGACGTGAAGCGGCTCGCCGCCCTGTCGGCCCTGCCGCCCGTGGCCCTCGAAGCCTTGCGGCGCGGTCGGCTCAATCTGCGGCAGGCCCGGCTGCTCGCCCGGCTGCCGGACAAGGCCGAGCAGGCCGAATATGCGCAAATGACGCTCGACGGACATGGCTTCCAGGACTGGCGCATCACCGAGAAGCTGGACGAAGACCAGGTCACGGCGGGCGACCCGCGCTGCGCCCTGGTCGGCGCGGAGCGCTATGCAGCGGCCGGCGGCCGCACCGTCGTCGATCTGTTCGGAGAGCGCGCGCCGGTGCTTCTCGACCCGGCGATCCTGACCGACGTCTGGACGCGGCGCGCGCGAGAGATCGCCCTGGTCTTCGAGGCGGAAGGCCTTGCCGTCCATGTGTCGGCGGGCGACGCTCTCGAGCTGCCGGACGATCTGGAACCGGCTCGCTACGCCTATGGCGGCATGCTGCCCGCCGCCGAGCTGGACGCCTATCGCGAGGCGCGCGAGGTCTTCAACGCCGCCGCCGAGGCGGTCGGGGAACGGCTTGCCGAAACCACGGACCCGGCCGTCGTCGATCCCCTGCTGATCGCGATGGCGAAGGCGCGCCTCGCGATGGACCAGATCAGCTGGGGCGGCCGCATCGCCACGACAATGGTCTTCTTTCCGTCCGTCCGGGCGGGCCTCGACATCCGCTGCTTTACCCCGGTCGAGCCGGAGATCGAGGACGACGAGGAGCTCAGCGACGCCCGCGAGGAGGTCGACGACGACGGCGATCTGTCGCCGGCGAACGGGCGATCCCATCGGGCGCCGGAGGTCGAGGCGCCGGAGCCCGAGACCGAGGGGATCAGTCACGCCCTGCACGCGGTGCGCACCGATGTCGCGACCCGCGGCCTGATCCGGGCGCTGGCCGACGATCCGGGCGCGGCGCTCACGGCGCTGATCGCGCGCCTGTTCGTCCAGGTCGCGGTCCGCGGGTTCGGCGCACGATCCGAATCCGCCTTCGCCCTGACCGCGACGGCCTTCAACCCCGCCGGCGGACGGATCATCGAGCCTCTGGACGGCGACGTTCGCCAACGGCTTGATGAGCGGCGCGCGGCCTGGGAGGGGTCGGACCAGACGGTGATCGCCTGGGTTCACGCGCTCGCGCATGGCGACAAGATGAGCCTGCTCGCCGAGCTGACGGCCCTGACGCTCGATCTGCGCGAAGAGCGGACCAGCCTGATCCGGCGGGCCGCGCGCGCCGAGGCGGCGGAACTGGCTGCTCTCTGCGGCGCGGACATCACCTTGCACTGGACGCCGGACGCCGACTTCCTCAAGCCGCATTCCAAGGCGCTCCTGCTCGGCATGCTGGAGGCGATGGAAGAGCCGAGCGATCCCCGCGTCGGTGTGCTGAAGAAGACGGACCTGGTCGACTGGGTGGCGGAACGGGCGGCCGAACGCACCTGGGCGCCGGCCGGTCTGTCGTGGACGACCGACATGCCGGACGGCGATCCGGACGGGGCGGTGATGGACGGGCCCGACCCGTCGGACGCCGCGGCCGAAGGGACCGCCTCGCCCGAGGTGGACGGCGCCGGCGCCTTCGTCGTCACCGAGGCGGGGGAGGCGGCCCTCCAGCAGACCGCCTGAGACCCCTGCCGCCCAAGAACCCGCTCCGCCGTCCGGCGGGGCGGGTTTTGTGCGCGCCGTTCCTGTTGAAAGGGAAGAAGAGGGCCAGGCGCGGCGAGCCTGGAGGACCGTGGGGGATGCGCCCTCCGCTCCCGGCGAGCGGAGCCGCGACCATGTCATCGACCTCGACCCTGTCCCTCTTTCCTCCCGCGACCGACACGCCCCACGCCGCCAATGTGCTGGCGGCCGCCCGGGCGCTGGCAGGCCATCTCGCGCGATCGCGCCCGCTGGATCGCCGTCTGGTCTCGGAGGTGATGACGACCCTCTTCGGCGGCGCCGACACGGAGGGCAAATGGCTCTGGCGCGACGCCTACGAGGCGATCGAGGCCGCCACGGTGCTTCAGATCCGGCGGATGGCCCCCCAGGTCGCCCGCCTCGAGGACGCGCCAGCCGAAATCGCCGCCCTGCTGGCCGCGGTCTCCGCGCTCGGCCTGACGCACAGCCGGCGCACCGAGGACCAGGTCGCCCTGGATCAGTTCTCCACGCCGCCGGAGCTGGCGGCGATCGCGGTGCTCGCGGCCCAGGTGCGTCCCGGGGACCGGGTCCTTGAACCCTCGGCCGGCACGGGCCTGATCGCGGCCGTGGCGGAAGCCTGTGGGGGCACCGTGTGGCTCAACGAGCCGGCGGACGGCCGCGCCGCCCTGCTCGACGGCCTGTTTCCCGCAGCGCGTCGATCGCGCCTCGACGGCCGCCACATCCACGACCTGCTGGACGCCGCAGGCCGGTTCGACGTCGCGGTTTGCAATCCGCCGTTCACGGACCTGGAGCGCCACCTGACAGCGGCGCTGGGCGCGCTCGCCGACGGCGGACGTCTCGCGGCGGTCGCGCCGGCTTCGACCCTGTCGGACGAGGGCGGCCTGCGCCAGCTGTCGGATCGGGGCCGCATCGTCGCCCGGATACTCTTTCCGCCGCGCGCTTTCGCCCGGCACGGCACCTCGGTGGAGACCGGTCTGCTGGTGCTGGATCGGGGCGAGGCCGGTGCGGAGATCGCACCGCTCGCCGTGGCAGACGACCTGCCGACCGCCGCGATTCTGGCCGCCGCCGTGCCGGGGCGCGCGGGAGCCCGGCCGCGCGCCCGGATTGAAGCGTCGCCGGCCTCGCTTCTGGCGCCCGGAGGTCGCGCCGGTGCGCGCGCGTCGGCGCGCCTCGCCTTCCTGGCGGGCGCGTCCGCCGTGGACTATGAAACGCGCGCCTGGACGGGCGAGGGCCGCGGTGTCGGTCTTTATCAGGCCCATGGGCTGGCGCGCATCGTCCTGCCGGACCCTCGGCCGCACCCGTCGCCGCTGGTGGAGTCCGGACTGATGGCCTCCGTGCCCCCGCCCGCGCCGACCTACCGGCCTTTGTTGCCCCGGGCTCTGCGCGACGAAGGGCGGATCTCCGACGCCCAGACCGAGACCGTCATCTACGCCGGCGAGGCCCACTCCGGCCTGTTGCCGGCCTGGTGGACGCCGGGCGAGGCGGCCCATCGGCTGGTCCTGTCCCGTGAGAACTCCCCCGGCGCCGTCCAGCTTCGCCGGGGCTTTTTCCTCGGCGACGGCACGGGCTGCGGCAAGGGCCGTCAGATCGCCGCCGTCATCGCCGACAACATGGCCCAGGGCCGCACGCGCGCGCTCTGGCTGTCCCGCAGCGACGCCCTGCTGGAGGACGCCCGGCGGGATTGGACGGCCATCGGCGGGGCCGCGTCGGACCTTACGCCGCTGAACAGCTGGAAGCTCGGCGAGACCGTACGGCTCGATCGGGGCGTGGTGTTCACCACATATGCGACGCTGCGGCAGCCCGCGCGCGGCGCAAAGATGTCCCGTCTCGATCAGATCGTCGCCTGGCTGGGCGAGGATTTCGACGGGGTGATCGCGTTCGACGAGGCCCACGCCATGGCCAACGCCGCCGGGGGCGGCAAGGGCGCCCGGGGCGCGAAGAAGGCGTCGTTGCAAGGCATGGCGGGCCTGGCCCTGCAGAACCGCCTTCCGAACGCCCGAATCCTCTATGTTTCGGCGACCGGCGCCACGACCGCCGAGAACCTCGCCTACGCCTCGCGGCTGGGCCTGTGGGGCGGACCGGAGGCGCCGTTCACGACCCGCGAGGACTTCCTCGACGCCATGGACAAGGGCGGCGTGGCGGCCATGGAGCTGGTCGCGCGCGAGCTCAAGGTGCTCGGCCTCTATGTGGCGCGCAGCCTGTCGTTCGAGGGCGTCGAATATGCGCCGCTCGCCCATGCCCTGACCGAGGACGACGTCGCCATCTGGGACGCCTGGGCCGACGCGTTCCAGATGATCCACGCCCATCTCGCCGAAGCCCTGAAGGCGACCGGCCTGGCGGACGCGGACGGCAAACCCAAAAGCCCGATGGCCGCCTCGGCGGTCCATTCGGCATTCGAGGGCGCAAAGCTGCGCTTCTTCGGCCATCTGCTGGCCGGACTGAAGGCGCCCACCCTGATCGCCGCCATCCGGGCGGACCTCGCCGAAGGACGCTCCGCCGTCGTCCAGATCGTGTCGACCAACGAGGCGGTGATGGAACGCCGCCTGGCCTCCGTTCCGCCGGAGGAGTGGAACAACCTCTCGATCGACCTGACGCCGCGCGAATACGTCCTCGACTATCTGCGCGAGGCTTTTCCCGTGCATCTGATGGAGGCGGTCGAGGACGCGGACGGCGGCGTAACGCTCGTTCCCGTGTTGGTCGATGGGCGGCCCGCCGTCAGCCAGGAGGCGCTCCAGCGTCGCGCCTTCCTGATCGCCCGCCTCGCCGGCCTGCCCGCGGTCCCCGGCGCGCTGGACGCGTTGCTGGATGCGTTCGGGACCGATCATGTGGCGGAGATCACCGGACGGTCCCGCCGCGTGGTCCGTCGGGCGGGCCGTCGCGTCGTCGAGCGCCGCGGAGCGTCGGCCGCCCGCGCCGAGACGGACGCCTTCATGTCGGGCCGCAAACGGGTGCTCGTCTTCTCCGAGGCCGGGGGGACGGGGCGCAGCTACCACGCCGACCAGTCGGCCCCGAACCGGCAGCCTCGCGTCCACTATCTCGTCGAGCCGGGCTGGCGTGCGGACAACGCCATCCAGGGGCTGGGGCGGACCCACCGGACACACCAGGCCTCGGCGCCGCTGTTCCGGCCCGTTGTCACCGACATCCACGGCGAGAAGCGCTTCACCTCCACCATCGCCCGACGGCTCGACTCCCTGGGCGCCCTGACGCGGGGCGAACGCCGCACGGCCGGGGCCGGCCTGTTCCGGGCCGAGGACAATCTGGAAAGTCCGTGGGCGCGTCGGGCCCTGCTGGTGTTCTACGGCGCGCTCGGCTTCGGGGAGCTGGCGGCGATGGACCTGGAGACGTTCGAAGGCAAGACCGGGCTGAAGCTGCGCGACGCCGACGGCGGCCTGAAGCCGTCGGACGACCTGCCGCCGATCCACACCTTCCTGAACCGGCTTCTGGCCTTGCGGATCGCCGATCAGAACGCCTTGTTCGCGGACTTCGACGCGATCCTCTCCGGCATTCTGGAGCGGGCCGCGGCCTCGGGGGAGCTCGATCGCGGACTGGAAGACATCGAGGCGGAGGCGCTGGAGGTGATCGACGCCGAGACCATCCGCACCGACGTCGCCACCGGCGCCGAAACGGCGCTCGTCACCTTCGAGCTGAAGGTCGCGCGCGACCTGCTCCCAGCCGACGCGGCGTCCGCTCAGGCGAAGGCGGGAGCCTGCCGGTTCGTCGTCAATGCGCGCTCAGGCCGAGCGGCGGTGGCGGAACTCGGCCTGACCACGACGACCGACGACGATCGTCTCGTGCCCGCCGTGCGACTGGTGCGGCCCGACCAACGGGGAGTCATGCCGGAAAGGGCGTTCGCGGAATCCGCCTGGGCCGAGGCGGACGAGGCGACATGGCGCTCGATCTGGGACGCCGAGGTGGCCGCGGCGGATCCATGGCGAACGCGCCGGCTGACGCTCGCGACCGGCCTTCTCCTGCCGATCTGGGGGCGGCTGCCGGCCAAGGGCTGCGCCGTGCGGCGCGTCCGCGCGCCGGACGGTCGGCGCTGGCTCGGCCGGGTGCTGGACGAGGTCCAGGCGTCGTCCCTGAAAGCCGCGCTCGGCCTGACGTCCCTGGGCGACGCCTGGGCCGACGGCGCGCGCACGGCGGCCGCGCTCCTGGATCGCAACGTGCAGCTCGCGTTGACAGGGGGGCTGTGGCTGAAGCGCGCACGGGTGATGGATCGATGGCGGCTGGAGGTGGTGGGCGGACGGATGGACCGGGACGCGCTCGTGGCGCTCGGCTGCTTCGTCGAGATCATCGCCTATACCCCGAGGCTCTTCGTGCCGGTGGATCGGCCCGATGTGGTGGAAGCGGTGCTGCGGCGTCATCCCGTGCAGTCCGTCCTCGACGGCGCGGCCGCGTGATCCGGGTCCCGGTCGGGCGGAGGCCCGACCGGGAGCAGGTCGGGAGGAAGGGAGGTCCCGGATGAAGCAGGATCGGGGAGATCGTCTCCCCGGACGGCTTCGGATCAACAGGAGACTGACATGCAGACCATGGTGTTCACAGGCCGCCTCGCGGCCGATCCCCAGATCAGCGACGACTTCGGCAAGGCGGTCTTTCGTCTGCTCGAACAGCGCGGGACCGACAACGCCGGCAAGCCCCGGCTCGTCGGCGTCAACTGCGTCAGCTGGTCGAAGAGCCTGAACGAGAAGGTCATCGCCCGCGGCCTGGCGCAGGGCTGCGAGGCCGTGGTCATCGGCGCCTTCATCGACACCGCCTACGCCACACGGGACGGCCAGGAGCGCACCGCCAAGGAGCTTGTGGTGAACCGGCTCACCGTCCTCGACTGGGCGGAAGACCGGCAGGACCAGGCCGCCGAAGACCGCGTCGCGGCCTGAACCGCCCATCCATCAACCCCTCATTCCAAGGAGATTGAACCATGCAGACCCTGACCCTCGAAGGCTATCTGGCCGCCGATCCCTCGATCCTGTCGGCCCAGGGCAGCGGCAAGAAGCGCGCGAGCTTCCGCGTGCTGGAGACCACGCGCTTCCGGCGCGCCGACGGCACGCCCGGCGAACGGACGACCGGCTTCAATTGCATCTGCTTCAACGAGGCCACGACCGAGAACTACCTGCAGCCCTATGCGCGCAAGGGCAGCCGCGTCGTGATCCAAGGCCATGTCGAGAACGACACCTGGACGGGCAAGGACGGCGTCGAGCACTACGACCTGCGCCTGATCGTCAGCGACATCCGGTTGAAGAACCGCCGCGCCGCGACGGAGACGTCCGCCGGCGGCGTGGCGGACCGGTCGCCGGAAGGCGACGGCGGCTACGATCTGAACGACGACATCCCGTTCTGATCGGGGAGGCCGCGACAGGCGTGAGGGCCCGGACGCTTCGCGCGCCGGGCCCTTCTTGTGCTGAGGGCGGGAGGAGAAGGCGGGGACGGACAGGCGAGCCGATGGGGCTCGAAAGGCGAGGGAGCCTGATCATGTCTGTCTGGACCGAAGACCGTATCGCGAGACTCAAGACGCTCTGGTCCCTGGGGTGGAGCGCCCAGCGGATCGCCGACACCCTGGGCGAGGACGTCACCCGCAGCGCCGTGCTCGGCAAGGTGCATCGGATGCAACTGTCCGTCCGCCGGTCGCCGGCCTCGCCGGTGAACTCGGCTGTGGCGGCGCCGGGCGGTCCGCGCCGCGCGTCGGGGCGTTCCGGCCGTCCGGCGCCCGTGCGGATCGCCGCCCGGTCCGGCGTCGCGCCAGAGGCGCCGGCGTTCGGGCTCGCCACCATCCTGAGCGTCCGCCGGTGCGACTGCCGCTTCCCCTATGGCGAACCCGGCGCGTCGGCGTTCCGCCTCTGCGGCCGTCCGGTCGCGCGCGGCGTTTTCTGCGCCGCGCACGCGGAGATCGCCTACCAGCGCAGGCCCCAGTCGGCCGAGATGCTGATGCAGCTCGCCGGTCTGGCCTGACGGCCGGTCGGATATGACGGGCCGTAACCGTCGCCGGCGGGGCCGGCGACGACGGGACGGGCGGCGACTGTCTCTTCGGGCGGTCTCGGCGCGACGGCGCCGAACGGGGTCCTCGCCCGAAGGGGCGAGGACATGCCCCCACACAACGCCCTCCGATCTTGTCACGTCACCCCGGAAGTCAACGGCTGCGCCGTTCCCCTCCGCGCAGGACAAGCGGTCCTCCGCTCCGGTGACTGCCGGGGACCCCGACGTGGCCAAGACCGGGGTCGTTGCGCATGGGGCGCTTCGACATCTTCAAGGATGTTCCCGATGCAACCCTTCGCTTCTTCTTCCTTCCTCAAGTCCGCCTCCGCCTTCGACGACCAGACGGACGCCCTCGGCGAGGCCCGTCCGCACCCGACGGAAGAGGCGCTGCTCCAGCTGGGGCACGCGCTGATGACCGAGCTGCTCGACGTGGTCGCTGACACCGCACTGGAAGACTACCAGACCATCCTGGGCGAGGCGCTCATCGGCGCCTTTCATTCGGCGGCGGGGCGGATCGAACGCGACGCCGACCGGGCCCGGGACACGATGCGCGCCCTCGACCGCGACTTCGACGGTTCCGAGGCGGCCGACGTCGAGCTTCAGGAGGCGACGGCCAAGGCCCGCGCGGGAGACGCCGCGGCCCGGGCGGCGGAACTTGTGCGCGACGCGGCGGCCCACTGCTGGACGGTCTCCACCGGCGAAGTCTGGACGGCCTGGCGCGGCAGCCGCCGGGGCAGCTTCCTGACGGCGGCCCAGTTGGAGGCCAAGCAGGCGATCCGCAGTCTCCGCGCGCGGAAGTCCGGCGAGGCGGATCCGGGCGGACCGGTGATCGCTTTCCGGGGCGCGCCCTCGGCCGATACGGCCGAAGACGCCGGACGGATTTTCGACGCCCTGAACTGGGCCCTGGCGGAATGGCCGGACATGGCGCTCGCCACGACCGGGGCGAAGGGCTCCGAGAAGCTGGCGATCAAATGGTCCCAGCAGAAGGGGGTGAAGCTGATCCTGGCGCGGGCGGACTTCGACGCCCACGGCAAGGCGGCTCCCTTCAGGGCGAACGACGACCTCATCGCCCTCGAGCCGACCTGCTGCCTGACCCTGGCGCATTCCCTGGACGAGGGCAGGGGCTCGGGCGACCGTCCGTTCGGCCCGGCGATGAACCTCGGCCAGAAGGCGATGGAGCACGGCGTCCGACACGTCGCCATCCGCGCCCGCGCCGCTTGAGACCCGCTGCACATTCGACCCGCTCGGCTTCGGCCGGGCGGGTTTTTTTTCTGTCGTCCGGCTGGCCTTCCGACCTTTGGCGACTTTTTAAGGGGTTGGATCGGTTATGATTGAACTGTCCGGAAATCTTCGAATTTCGGCTGAGGGCAAGATAAAAGGGAGTGTTGGCCTGGGTCGGCTTTCTCTATGCTTTCAGCATCTTGGAGGAGAGGTCGACCAGGACCGACGACTTGCTTTGAGTTGTCTTTCTTCGGCGGATCTTCCGGGGCCGGAGCGCGGATCATGTCGGTTCACCAGGCTATTCAAACCAGGCTGTCGAGACGCGGCGGCGTCGACGACGCACAGGTCGGCGTGAGGCTTCCGACGCGACTGAAGATCGATCGTGATCCGGTCCGGCTCGGCATGATGAAGCGCCTCGCCAGCTCCCGGATGTTCGCACTCGGAAATCGGTCGGGCGTTCTTCGCGCGGCGCAGAACCGGTCGGGACGAGCCTTCCGCCTCGATGTGCGGCAGCGCGTCATCGTCAAAGCTCTGGTGTCCCGCCAAGCGGGCAAAGGCGCCGAGCGCGGCGCCGCGCTGGCGGCGCACGTCGCCTATCTCGGCCGCGCCGGCGCCGGCGCGGACGGCGCCCGGCCCGAGTTCTTCGATCGGGATCAGGACGGCGTCCAGGCCGCCGTCGAGACGAGAGGCTGGACCGATGACCGGCACCATTTCCGCTTCATCATCTCGCCGGAGCACGGCGACCGGATCGACGATCTGCGCGGCTATGTCCGCGAGGTCATGGCCCGGGTCTCGGCGGATCTCGGGGAGCCGCACCTGACCTGGATCGGGACCTGTCATTACGACACGGACCAGCCCCACGCGCATGTGCTCGTGCGCGGCCGCCGTGGTGACGGGCGGGACCTGGTGATCCCGCGCGACTATATCGCCTACGGGTTCCGCGCCCGCGCGCAAGAGGTCGCACAGGAGAGGCTCGGCGACCTGGCCCGGGTCGACGCCGAGAAGCGTGTTTGGCGCGAGACGTCGGCGGATCGCTTCACCGGACTTGATCGTCGGCTCCTGGCGGCGGCGGAACCGGGCGGGACGGTCGATGACGGCGTGGGACGGAGCGACGCCTGGAACGCCCTGACCCGAGGCCGCCTCCGTCATCTGGAAGGCCTGGGTCTCGCGGTTCGCGCCGGGCGGCGTTATCGGCTCGATCCCGAGATGGAGACGAAGCTTCGGACGCTTCAGGCGCGCCGCGACATTATCCGCACCCTGAACCAGCGGCGTCTCGAGGCCGGGCGGGACGTGAGGCCGATGGGGGCGTCGCCGGTGAAGGGACAGGTGGTGAGGACCGGATTCCACGACGAGCTGGGCGCGCATCCGTTCGTGATCGTGCGGGACAGCGACGGCGCCGAACATTATGCGCGGCTGCGCGCTGGCGCGCCTAGACTGGACATCGGCAAGACCGTGGTGCTGGCCCCGACCGGCGCCGGCGTGGCGCAGGTGCTTAGCGGGCGCGGGACCGGGCTGGAACTGTGACCGTTCCGGTTGTGTTATCCGGCGCGTTGAGTTGTATTGTTCGGCGCAGTGAACTGACGACCGAAGGGCTCCGGTAATGGACAGGCGCGTTGTTTACGTCGTCACCAATGTCGATCGCTATGAGGACGGCGCGCCCACCGGACTTTGGCTGTCCGAACTGACCCATGCCTGGGATCATTTCGCGGAGCGGGGCCTGGACCAGCGCATCATCAGTCCCGTCGGAGGCCGGTCGCCGTTGGAGCCGCGCGCGCTGAAGTGGCCTCTGTTGGACCGCTCGGCGAACGCCTGGCTGCGTGATCCTCGACAGATGGCGCGACTGGAGAGGACGCAGCGACCCGAAGACATCGATCCGGTGGACTGCGACGTGCTCTTCTTCACGGGCGGTCACGGGGTGATGTGGGACTTTCCGGACAGTCCGGGCCTGCAGACGCTGACGCGGGCCGTGTGGGAGCGCGGCGGGATCGTCGCGGCCGTCTGTCATGGCTATTGCGCGCTGCTCAATACGCGCCTGACGACCGGGAGGCTGCTGGTTATGGATCGCATGGTTACCGGCTTCTCGTGGGCTGAGGAGGTGTTTGCCGGCGTCGCGGGCCGGATGCCCTACAACGCTGAAGCCGAGATGAGGCGGCGCGGCGCGATCTATCTTAAGGGGCTGCTGCCCTTCGGGCCTCATGTGGTCGCGGACGGATTACTGATCACAGGTCAGAACCCGGGATCGGCCAAGGCGACCGCGCGCAAGGTGACGGCGTTGCTGGACACAGCCGCCTGAGCGGATTCGGCCGTCGGCAGTTTCGATCAGGACGGCTAGAACTGCGATGCCCCGCCTGAGGCTAATGGCTTGCGCAGGCCTCGAACGCTGACATCATGATCCGGAACGCTGCGGCTGCGGAGGCTTCGTCGGTCGATCTGGAGCGGCTGCAACTTTCAGTGTCGAGCGCGAACGCCGGGGAGTCTGATGTTCGACCGGGAACCAGTGGAGAAGGGCGACGGCGATCGCCGGACCAATCCCGTGGATGTGCACGTCGGCGGCCGGATCGCTCATCGCCGGCGCAGCCTGGGACTCAGCCAGAGCGACCTTGGTCAGGCGCTCGGGCTCACGTTCCAGCAGATCCAGAAATACGAGCGCGGCGCCAATCGCGTCTCCGCGTCCAAGCTCTGGGAAGCGGCGGGTTTCCTCGGTGTGCCGGTCAGCTATTTATTTGAGGGCCTGGCGCAGACCGATGGGGCGAAAGCGGAAACGAAGGGGGCCTTCCGCCACGAGGCTCACCCTGATGATCGAGCGCCTGGCCGCGCGCCTGGGTCCGGAGCAGCAGCGCCTGATCCGGGATTTGTTGCGTTGTCTGCTGCCGACTTTTTCATCGCAGATCCGGGACGAGGAGGCGCGTTAACCAGCTGAGCCGCCTGCCGCGCGATCTCACTGCAGGAGCCGCGCTGGCGGCACGTCCAGAACCTCGGCCAAACGGCCCAACAGCCGAACGGACGGATTACGGACGCCGCGTTCCAAGTCGCTAAGGTAGCTCCGCTTTGTCCCCGCACGGAATGCTAACTCTTCCTGCGACAGCCCGGCGGCGCGTAGGAGGGTTTGGAGGTTTCTCGCTAGCAGGGTGACAGCATCTGTCGGCATCTAGCGGTCAACGTTCGCGGAAGAGCTCTATGGCTTTAACGCCCAAGGCTTTGGCAATCCGCTCCACGACATCCAAGGTGGGATTTCGCTCGCCGCGCTGGAGTTGGCCCATATAGCTATATGAGAGTCCTACGTCGGTCGCGAGCCCCTCGATCGTGAGCTTCTTCTCAAGCCGAATCCGGCGGACGTTGCGCCCAAAAGTCTCCGTCAAACTCATTCATACAGGCACACGCAAAGAGCGTCGGGCAGCCAGTCACCATAGTAACCATTGCGACTTATGGCTCTGCGAGTTGAGCCGCTGGGGCATGCCGCGTTGTCAGGGAATCAGACGCGAGATTCGGCCAAAAGGGCCGTTGGCGGCGTTTCAAGGACGACGGCGAGATTTTCCACGACGCGCAGCGTTGGATTTCTCTTCCCCCGTTCAAGCTCTCCCATGTAGCTGTAGGACAGGCCCACGGCGTCAGCCAAGGCCTCGATTGTCATGCCTTTTTTCTGTCTTGCACGACGTACGTTCCGCCCAAAGATTCTCGTAAGCGCCATAGCCGCAGGCGGCGCCCATCGTACATTTTGGGCCAGTCACTATAGTGACCATTCCGACGGTGGTTTACGCTCAGCCCTCCCTTGATTTGGAGGGCGAAGTCCTCGGAGCGACGCGTGGATGACGGAGTCGATAGTGTCGAAGGCCGGTTCGAGGATCGCCTCACGGCTTTGGAACGTCGTTACGGCGCATGGTTGCGGCGTACCCTTCGGAGAAGGTTTGGGCAGAATGAATGCGACGACCTGTCCCAAGAGACGTGGCTTCGCGTGGCTTCAAGCAAATCTCTTGACGGTCTCCGATACCCGAAAGCCTTCCTGTTACGGATCGCCGTGAATCTGGCTTGCAACGCAAGGCGCCGACGTGAGCTGGCGTGCAGGGCGGAAGCCGCAGCGTCGGTTCACGATCGGGTTGATGCTGACCAAACCGATCGATTGATGTTGCTGGAGACCATCCTGAGCTTGCCAGAATCCGTGAGAGATGTCTTTTTATTGTCCCGGATCGACGGTCTGACGAACGCCCAGATCGCCGACAGACTGGGGATTTCCCCCAAGACTGTGGAAGGGCGCATGACCCGGGCCTTGGCCCACTGCGCCGCCCAGCTCCGGCGCTAGGATGGGGCGCGACATGGCCAACCCGACGATGCGGGTTGAAGCGGCGGAGAAGGAGGCGGCGGCGTGGCACGTCCGCCTCGGCACGACCTCGATCGAGACACGTACCATCGAGGAATTCTTCGAATGGCGGGCCAAGCCCGGCAACGCCCAGGCGTACAGCCGGGTCGACCGCGTATGGCGCGAGAGCCGGGGTCTTGGACCCGACCCCGCGCTCGCCGAGGCCCTGGACGGAGCCCGTCGCCGGAGCCGGGTGAGCCCGGCGTCGGGGCGTCGGTCCGTTCTGTTCGGCGGTCTGGCCGTGGCCACGGCGCTGGCGTTGATGGTGGGCGGCTCCTGGTTCTGGACCGACAGAAATGCCTTCGCCACAAGGGTCGGCGAGCAGCGGGTTATCCCGCTCGGCGACGGATCGAGCCTGAGCCTGGATACGAACTCAAGGGTGCGCGTCCGCTTCACGGACGATCAGCGGCGGATCGACCTCCTGGAAGGTCAGGCGCTCTTCAATGTGGCGCATGACGCCGGGCGTCCCTTCGTGGTGTTCGCCGGCGATACCCGGGTCACGGCCGTGGGAACGGTTTTCGACGTGCGCAGGGCAGGGGAGGGGGTTCGTGTCACTCTCGTGTCTGGCGTGATCGACGTCCAGTCCGACCAGGCGCCGTCGCCGCCCCGTCGCATCGCCGCCGGTCAGCAGGTGCGGGTCTCCGGTGCGAGGATCGATACGCGCGCGGTCGACGTCGAGGCGGAAACCAGCTGGGCCACGGGCCAGCTCGTCTTCACCGATATCCCGCTGGCGCAGGCGGTGGCCGAGATGAACCGTTACCTGACCGAAAAGATCGAGATCGACGACCCCGCCATCCGGTCGGTGGCCGTCAACGGCGTCTTCCGCACCGGTGACCGCGACGCGTTTGTGGCCGCGTCTTCGGATGTCATGGGATTACGGGCTGTTCCAAAGGCGGACGGATCGGTCGGGCTCTCCCGGCGCAGAAATTAATTCGGGACGCCGAGAGGGTTAGCCCCGGTCTCGATGGTCTCTCTCTTCAGCGCCACTGGGGGCGTCGAGGGGAAACCAGTCTATGAGCCGTTCCTATCTGCTGTCCGGCGCCGCCGCGGTCGCCTGCATCGTCTCCGCGAGCTCACCGGCGTGCGCTCAGTCCGTGCGGGAGTTTCGGATTCCGCCCGGACCGATGAGCGAGGCGTTGACGGCCTTCGGGCGGCAATCCGGTCACCAGATCTTCTTCACCTCTGACACGGTGGCGGGCCTGCGGTCGCCCGGCGTCAGCGGTCGGCTGGAGACGGGCGCGGCCTTGGACCGGCTTCTGGCAGGGTCTGGCCTGACATGGACGCAGAGCCGGCCTGGGGTCTTCGCGGTGCAGCGGGCCGGCATGGCGAGTGTCGACGAGGCGGTCGAGATCGATGAAGTCATCGTAACGGGAACGCTGCTGCGGTCGTCGGGAGATTTGGCATCGCCCGTGGTTCAACTGGACCGGGATGCGCTGGATGGAACCGGTCGTGGGACTGTCGCCGACATTCTCGTTTCCTTACCTCAGAATTACGCCGGCACGTCCACGCCGGTGAGCCAAGCCACGCTCGCTGATGCCGGCACCTCGAACGATGTCTACGCCACCGGGGTGAACCTTCGCGGTCTCGGGGCGGCGTCCACGCTGGTTCTCGTGAATGGTCGTCGGCTCGCAGGAACCGGGTCTCGTGCGGAGTTCGCCGACGTCTCGGCCCTTCCGTCGGCGGCCGTCGACAGGGTCGATGTACTTCTGGACGGCGCATCTGCGCTTTACGGGTCCGATGCGGTCGCGGGCGTTGTGAACGTGATCATGCGGCGATCCGTGGACGGACAGGAGACGCGAGCACGCGTCTCCGCCGCGGAAGGCGGTGCAGAGGACGTCCAAGTCTCGCACCTCATAGGTCGTAACTGGGGATCGGGCGCAGCCTACCTGGCCTATGAATATCAATCCGCCAACGCGTTGAGCGGTTCGGACCGAAGCGTCACGGCGGATGGAGATCTGCGACCCTTCGGTGGGAGTGACCGCCGTGGTTTCTACAGCGCGCCCGGCAATATTCTCGCGCTTAACCCCGCGACATCTGCGTTCGAAGTCCAGTACGCGATCCGCCCACCGACCGGTGGAACGGCGCAGACCCCCGGCGACTTCGCGGCAGGCCAGAGCAATCTTCAATCCCCGCTCGCCGGTATCGATCTTCTGCCTGCACTCGAACGCCACAGCGCGTATGCGCGCATCCGGCAATCGATAGGCGAACGGCTCGAGTTGACCGGGGACATCCGTTACAGCCTTCGAACGACGGAGTCGGCAACGGCGGCCGCCGCGGGGATCTTCAATGTCACACAAGCCAATCCGTGGTTCGTGTCGCCGAACGGCGCTTCATCGCACACCGTGGCGTATTCTTTCCTTCGGGATATAGGGCCAGCGCGGAGCTCGACCGAATCCGAGAGCTTGGGCTTGACTATCGGTGCGCGTTACGACGTTTCGCCGACTTGGTCGGTCGAGGCCTACGTGGCCGACGCTTGGGAACTGGCGGACTTCGGCGTAAGCAACCGCGTCAACACTCGGTTCCTGTCGGAAGCCTTGGGGAACATCCCAGACGACCCGGCAACGCCCTTCCGTGCTGCAGTAGATGGTTACTTCAACCTCTTCGGAGACGGCAGCGCCAACGCCCAGGCTGTGTCGGACTTCATCGGCAGCGGCTACGGTGTTGTCCGGAATCGTAGCCGCGCAAGTTCGGCGAACCTGCTTGTGCAGGGACCTCTTTGGCGTCTTCCGGGAGGTGATATCTCGTTGGCTGTCGGAGGCCAGGCGAGACGAGAGGCGTTTGAGACCGAGGGCGAGACCTTCCTGACGGCAGCCGCGCCCCGTTTTATCTCCAGCCCCGACCGATCTCGAGCGATCTCCGCAGTGTTCGCCGAGGCGCGCATTCCGATTGTGGGACCGGACAATGAAAGAGCCGGGATCCGGCGCCTGGAGCTTTCTGTCGCGACCCGGTTCGAGGACTACGATGATTTCGGTTCGACAACCAATCCGAAGCTTGGCTTGATCTGGTCGCCGGACGAGCAGATCACCATGCGGACATCTTGGGGGACGTCCTTCCGCGCCGCAGCGCTCACGCAGCTGTTCGACCAGTTCGGCGTGTCCCCGGCCTTTTTGGATCGGGCCGATGGGGCGGAGGCGTTGATCCTCATGCTGTACGGTGGCAACCCCGATCTGCAGCCTGAGACCTCAGAAACCTTTACGCTCGGCTTCGACTATCGCCCGACCAGAGGGCCGAGGCTCGGGGTCAACTTTTTCACGACCAGTTTCGATGACCGCATCGCGCAGCCCGTGAACGCCAACTTCGACGGGGCGCTCATCGACCCCACGCTCCGTCCCTTCGTGACCTTCGTCGATCCGGTCAACAGCTCCGCCGACCGCGCACTCATCGAGAGCTTCTCGGACGCTCCCGGATTTTCCAGCCTCTTCCCGGTCACAGCGTACGGCGCTGTGGTGGATACACGCTGGGTCAACACTGGCGCGGTGCGTGTCAGCGGTCTGGACGTACAGGCAGGTCACGGTTGGGAGATCAGCAACGGTCGTCTCGCGCTCGACCTGACAGCGTCCTGGATTTTGGACTACGAAAGCCAGACGACGCCGACAGCGCCCATTGAGGAGGTCGCCGGCCTCGTAGGTTACCCGACGGACCTGAGAGCGCGGACCGGTGCGACTTGGTCGCGTGACGGCGTCGCGGTCGGGCTTCATTGGAACCATGTGGCCGGCAGCAAAGATCGGGCCGGCAACCGCCTCTCGGCCTGGAATACGATTGACGCAACGGCCGGGTGGACTTCGGACCTGGCCGGCGCGCCCGGCGTCCAGGTTCAGCTTGCCGTCCAAAATCTGCTCAACGAAGCGCCGCCGTTCTACGACGCCCCGACTGGTTTGGGGTTCGATCCCGGTCAAGCCAGCATCTTGGGACGCGTGATCTCCCTGCAACTGACGCGACGCTGGTGAGTATCCGAAATGTGGACGCTCATCTGTCGCGTCGTCGGAACGGCGATCGCAGCGGCTTGCTTGGCGGGGGCCGCGCACGGCCAAGGTATCGAGGCGGATCGATCGCTTACGGTTGATGATTTGCTGGGGTTGGAGGCGTTCGGAAGAGCGGCCATCTCTCCGGACGGCCGATGGGCGATTTACGAGAGGCGCGGTCCTTACGACACCATGCCCCGCATCGAAGCGAATGGCCGTTCCACCTGGCAAATCATGGAGCTCTGGATTGTTGATCTCAGCGATACAACCTCTCCAGAGGAAAGGTTGCTTCCCCACGAAGGCTTGGGGCTGCAGTTCGCCGCTTGGTCGCCGTCCTCGGATCATCTCCTTATCACGAGGCTTCAAGGCGACGGATTCGAATACGGGATCGTGTCCCTAGTCGACCGATCCGTCCGATGGACCGGCCTGACGCCCGATCTTCCCCTGGGCGGGGCGACTGCGACATGGGCGTCTGCAAACACGCTGCTGCTGCCAGTGCGCCCCGACCACAGTCTTCCGCTGGCTCTCGGGTATGATCGTACAAGCACGAGACGTCGCGCCGAGGCGTGGGAGCGGACCGCCGAAGGGCGCGAACCCTCCAGGACCGTCATCGACGCGCGGGGGGGCGTGGTCGTTCCGGAGCGCCCCGAGCCCCGCCAGGCCTTGGTTCGGCTGGAACGGGACACGCTGCAGATCACGACCTTGCAAGAGGGATGGCTTGCCGACTTCACCGTCTCGCCTGACGGCGGAAGCGTCGCCGTGGTCATGAGGGAGGAGCCGATCCCATTGGGAGATCCGCAGCTTCTCCACATGGAGGATGATCGAAGGCGCCGGCTTGTTCTGATCGATCTCAGGACAGGGCGCGTGCCTCTGCGAGTCGATGGGCTGGACATCGCGCCCCACCTTCTTCGATGGTCACCCGACTCGACGGCCGTCCTCGTTTGGGCCCGCCCAGACGGCGCTCGGTGGGACGAGGGAACGCTGATGAGCGCCAGTTTTGAGTCGACCGACCCATTCAACCGCGGCGGGTTGCGTGCCGGCGCGTCAGCCAGCGTTGTTGTCGCTGGCGTGCAAGCCGACTGGCTGGGTCTCACCCCGGTCTTGTACGCACGACCGACGGAGAGTGAGCGCGGGGACTGGTATCTGCTGTCTCAGGACGGTGTCCCAGAATCCCTGACGGGCGATTTGGTTGTGGCTCCGACGCGCATCGCTGCATCCGGGCCGGAGGGCCTGCTCGCCTTCGCGGACGGCCGCTACTGGGAAATCACAGCGCACGGAGCCCATGCGCTCTCGCCACCCAACCTTAACCTCCGGGAGGCCATGATCTTCGACCTCACCATGGGGCGTCGCCCGAAAAGCAACGAGGCGCCGCGCAGAGATTGGTCGATCGCGATTGATGGCGAAGGCCAGGTGAGGTTGGTGAGGGACGGCGCAGCGCCGACGTTGGGGGGCGGCGGCGCTGACCTCGACAAGACACTTGCCGTTTCTCCGGAGGCCGTGCTGACACTCCGTCCTCGCGGGCTCGCAGATGCCCTTTTGCATCATAGACCGGGATCGACTGAAGCGATAGCCGAGGTTAACTCGACCCTTGCGAACATGTTCGTCACCGAGCCCAGGCCGATCCGCCACTTGGGTTTCGACGGTCGCGAAACGGAAAGCTGGCTGTTTCTGCCGAACGGCGAACCCCGAGGCGTCATCGTGAACCCCTACCCGGGCTGGGCTGACAATCTGGCGCGGCTGGACCCGCTCACTATGACGTACAGTTTTCGGCCGGAGGTCTTCGTTGGGGCCGGCTATGCCGTCCTGAGCCCATCTGTCCCTGGGGATCTACCCGTCAGGGAGCGTGGCGATGCTTATGCCCGCAGCGTCGATCTCGCCGTCGATGCGGCGTTGGCCGCCTTTCCGGAGCTTCCTTCAGACAGGATGGTCCTTTGGGGACACAGCTTTGGCGGCTATTCAGCCCTCGAGATCGCGACTCGCTCGGGCCGGTTCAGATCCTACATCGCTTCGTCCGCCTACAGTGACATGCTTGGTGTCTGGGGAGAGTTCGACGCCTTAGGGCGCATACAGCCGGAAAACGGCATGTTCTTCAGGTTCAACCAGGGTTGGACCGAGACCGGTCAGGGGGCGCTCCAAGATCCGCCGTGGCGTGCGCCGGAAGATTACGCCGCCTCCAGTCCATTTCTTCGGGCCGATCACATAACGAGGCCGATCCTGTTCCTGACGGCTGATCTCGACTTCACGCCGGCCACACAAGCCGAGAGAATGTTTAGCGCCATTCTTCGCAACCACGGACACGCCCGCATCGTGACCTATTGGGGCGAGAAGCATCTGACATGGAGCCCGGCCAACATCCGCGATCGCTACCAGCAGATTTTCGATTGGTTGGCGCTCACACTCGATGATGCTGGTTCTGAGACTACGTCAGCCGACGCTCCCAAAGGCGAACCCATCCTTCAAACGCCGCCGCCGTGAGGACAGCCGCGTGCTGCCCGCGCCAGATCAAGACTTCCGGAGACAGTTCGGTCAAAACTCTCTCCCGATCGATAATCCCGCATGACGCCAACCGGCCGTCGGCCAGCCACGGTCGGAGGGTGTCCAGATTTTCCGACACCATTCGTCCGTAAATCCGGGTCATCTCGCCCTTCGTCCGGCGATCGACGATCGCGGTCGGCAATCGGTTGCGAAACGCCCTTCGCGCCAGCCCCCGGTCTCTGCCGCCGACCGAGAGCTGAGCGGTGGGAAGGGCGAGGCAGGCCTCGACGACGGGCTGCGCGCACAGGGGATGGCGAACGTCGACCGCCTGCGTGAGCGACGAGGGGTTGTGATGGGAAATGCTGTCCGCGACCCCTGCGATATGAAAGCATTTGGCGGGTCCGAAGCCCTCAAGGTCTCTGAGCCAAGGATGTGGCGGAGGCTGTCGATCAAGCGGCGCGAGAATGGGGTGATCGCGGAGGAGGGGATCGGGTTTCCCCGGTTCATATCGGCGAGCCGTCCGAACCATTGACCAGACCGAGAGCTCATTGGCGGCGGCGAGCTCGGTGAGATCGGGCCAAGCCAGTGCTCGCCATCCATGCGCCAGCCATTGATCCGTGAAGACGTCCGTCGTGGCGGCTTGAAACAGGATGCTGTCACCCCCTTTTCCCGTCATCACCGCCTTAGCTCCGTGGTCGTGTAGAAGGCTGGCCCAGCGCAGGTTTTGAGGATGATCGAGCGCGTTCAACCCCGGGCGGAACCCACCCGCGAGCGCGGTGAGCCAATCCGATGTCAGGGGACCGACGGCATGGGGGGTGCAGTAAGGCTTGAAGCCGAGAGCATCGCCAAGGATTTCAACATAGGACCGCTCATCGGACTCTGGCGTGGCGCCGTAAGCATTGATCCACAAGCTGACAGGTTCCAACGCGACCTTCGCGAGAGCGGCGGCGACGATGCTGGAATCCAGACCGCCCGACACCTCGGCCGCGAGCGGCCCGGCGAGGTTTGAAAGGCGGGACACGGCCTCGTCCACCGCCGAGCGAATGCTGACTTCCGCCTGGGCTGCGGGGGGCGGGTCAAGGCTCTGCATCGCGATCTGGCGCGGGGTCCACACAGCTATCGGGGGGACCGTCAGCGGCGTCGGCTGCACCGTGCCGGGCTCAAGGGCGTGCGGGCCGTCAAGGAGCAACGCGCCGGTTCCCGCAACCAGACTATGCAACGCCTCGGCGACGCGGGCATAGTCGATGCGCCAGCGGGGACGAAGACAACGGACGAGCCAGTCGTCGGCCGCCGAGCACGCCACGGTCAATCCGCAGTGGGTCCAAGCGACGCATTCCAGGGCGCCGGACGGGTCTCTGATAAAGGCTGCCGGTTGGTCCTTGGGGCCAAAGAGAACTCCTGCATACCGTCCCCACACGCGGGCGACGAGCTTTCGCTCGAAAGCCCACTGATCTTGTGGGTCAACGTAGGGGAGACGGGGTGACCGGCGATCAAATACATCCCCAATGAGCACCCAACCTCCAATGTCCACACGCTTTGGCGGACAGGGGCCGCGGACACCTAGCCAAGCGTGGGCATTGATCGGAGTGACAACATATCCCTCTGCCGATGCTCTGGCCCGCAGATCGGTGAAGAGCCTTGAGGCTCGGGGGTCGCTGGGCGCGCGGCAGATCAGCAGATAATCGCCCATCCTCAAGACCGCATGATTGGTGTGTAGCGGCGCACGCGGGCTAGCCTGTCGCCGACGACGAGATCGCCGATCTGAAGCCAGCAATGCGCATTGAAGGGCCAGGTCCGTACGCCGAATACCCAATCTGCACGGACGCCTCGCGCGGCGAGCACGTGCCGGAGCTGAAACGAACGCTGGAGACATTCGCCTTCGCCCGGAACCCATGTGCGCGAGATCCGTGTCGCACCCACCAGCCGGGAAAGCTTCTCTTCGCTATACCGCTGAAGCCCATCGGCCTGCTCAAACGCAAGCAGTTGCCTTAACGACTTCCGTTGAAATCTCACGGCAGCGATAGCCCAACTGAAGCCGGTCGAAAGAACTTCAGATGCCGACACTCGTGCTGGAAGTGGCAGTTCTCTCGTTGCTGCAATTGGAGAGGAAGGAAGTCGCGGCGGTCTACCTGGTTTGATCAGGCCAGCGAGTTGAAGCTCAGTGGCGAGATCGGGGTCGGTAATTCGAAGCGCGCCTTGAGGAGCGAAGTGAACTTCTGCTCCACCCCCTATAAGACACTGGTAGGCGTCGCTCTCGACATCAAGAATGACCACGTCGTCATCCACACGGATCATGAAGACGCCAGGCGCACACCACAGGAGTTGGGTCATAGACGTCGCCGAAACGAACGGCGGGCGGCTGTCACCAGCCGCCCGCCTTCGCTCAGCCCTCGGAAGGGTAGCGGCCGATCTTCACGCCGGCCTCTTCGAACATGGTGCCGAGCCCGTCACGCGTGAGCGTCTTCGCATTGCCGAAGGTGACGAGGCGCAGAGTGGTCTTCTTCATCTCAGTCTCTCCATCAAGTGTTCGCCACGAGTGTGGCGAACACAGTCAGCGCCCGGATGGCGAAGTCTCAAAACTATTTTCGAAATATATTTCTATCGGCCGGGAGCGGGGCGGACTTGCGCGAGGTCGGTGACGCCGTTCTCGAGCCAGCGTGTGGCGGCCTGCTGCCGGTCGCTCTCGGCCAGCAAGGCGTCGTACATGGCGCAGACCGCGAGGATGATGGGCCGCGCCTCGAGCCCGGCGATGTCGTCGCCGAGCAAGGCGTTGAAGCGCTGGCCCCCGATGGTCAGGGCGGTGACCAGCTTATTGTCTGCGCATCGCAGCGCCAACTCAGGCGAACCGACCGCGACCGCCATGACGATGGCGTGAGGGTCGCTTCGCGTGGCCGCCGCGAAACGGTGAATGTAGTCGAGGTTCAGGCTGCGACCGCCCGCCTCAAAACGATCGTAGGTTCGCAGCGCCATCTGCATGCCTTGGGCCACGACCGCGCGCGTCATGCGGCGGTGACGGCGCACCAATTTCAGCGCCTGGGAGAGAACATCGCTATCGCGCTGCGGCTGCATTCGTCTGGACGTCAAAGCTTGCTCCCTCCGTTAGCTGATGATTTTCGGTTCGCCGACTTATCGGCGATCACCTCTCCGTTTCAAATCGATTCCCGCCACATAGCGGCGGCCCCAACGCCGATATGCGGCGAGTCTGCATCCGGACACCACGCAACTTGTTGGCGAGCGGTTATATGCCGCGTGCGTCGGGCGCGCGGGAGCCGGAGACTGTCATGGCGAAAAGTCGCGACCCCTTCTTCAAGGCCCTCGACAACATTCGGGAGCGAGCGCGGGCCGGCGGCTATGCGCCGGGCCAGTCGATCGTCATCGTCGAGGAGGCACGTCGTCTCGACCTCTCGACGACGCCGGTTCGGGAAGCGCTGGCCTGGCTCTGCGGGGAAGGGTTGATCGAGCGGGGACCGGCGGGCGGGTTTCTTGCCGCCCGTCTCGACGCCGGCGCGGTGCGGGATCGCTACGACCTCCGCCTGGCCTATCTGTCGGCCGCGATCGATCTGACAGCCGGATTGCCCGCCTACGGACGATCGCCCGCGCGCGACGGCGCCGCCGTGGCCGACCTGCAGGACTTGTTCGAGAGCCTGGTGCGCCGGACCGGGAACGGCGCCCTGCTTGACGCCTATCACCGCGTCGACGGCCAGCTGACGCCGTTCCGGAGCGCGGAGCGCCGGATTTTCGCGGACCTCGACGCCGAAGCGGACGATCTTCTTGAGCTGGCGGCGACCCGGGCCAATGGCGACCTCCGTGATGGCCTGCGGGCGTATCATTATCGTCGCGGCCGCTCCGCGGCGCTCCTGTCGATGGACGTCGCGGGCCATCCGGGCGGGGAGGGTGGGGAGGACGAGGGGCCATGATCCTTCGGCTGATCCTGCTCGGGGCGGGGTTGGCGGCCGGCCTGCAGCTGGCCACCCAGACCTTCGCCTGGACCTATCGCCACGATCCCGTGCTGGGCGGCGGCTGGACGGTGTCGGAAGAGGTTCGCATCTATCCGCCGTGGCGCATCCTCAGCTGGCGCAGGCAGTTCGGCGGGGCCGAACCGGAGGCCTTCTCGTCCAGCGCCTTCCTGGTCCTTCTCGGAGTGATGGGCGGCTTGGGCGCAGGCCTGCTCACGCGCGGAGAGGGATCCCGCCGGCGCATCCGTGGATGGGGCGGCCTGGCCGAGGCCCGGGCCGCCGGGTTGCTAGCCGGCGCGGGGTGCGCCCTCGGGGAGCTGAAGGGGCGGCTCCTCGCAACCGTCGACATGCGGCCGAGCCTGGTGACGGGCGGCACGCGGTCGGGAAAAGGGAGGGGCCATGTCACGCCGACGCTCCTGCTGTGGAGCGAGAGCGTGCTGGTCCATGATCCGAAGCGGGAGCTCTGGCGCGAGACGGCCGGCTGGCGCTCGGGCTTCTCGCATGCGCTTTATTTCGACCCGCGTGATCCGGCATCCGCCCGCTGGAATCCCCTCGCGGAAATCCAACCCGGCCCGGGAGAACTGGCCCAGGTCCAGCGACTGGTTTCGATCCTCGCCGACCCCGGGGGCGTCCGGGATGACGAGGCCATCTGGGACAAGGCGGCCTCCGAAATCCTGGAGGCGGTCATCCTCCATGTCCTCTACACGGCCGAGGATGCCGACAAGACGCTGCTGAAGGTCCGCGAACTGCTCGCCGACCTCGACGACACGGCCGAGGTGATGGTCAAGGCGCTGCACCGGCCGGGTCGGAACCGCGAGCCTGAAACCCACCCCTTCATCCGCACGGCCGTGCGGGGCTATGCCGCCATGCATGATCGGTTTCGGACATCGGTCCAGGGCACGGCCCGATCCTATCTGAAGTGGCTCGCGGGCGACGACGTCGAGCGCGCGCTCTCGGCCTCGGACTTCAACCTGGGCGACCTGATGTGCGCCGAGGCGCCGGTCTCGCTCTACGTCCAGGTCGCGCCGGCGGACGCGGCGGCGCTCCGGCCGCTGGTGCGACTCCTGTTCTACGCCGCCGCCCAAGCCCTCACCGTGGACGAGACCCGGGATGCGGCGGGGCGGCCGAAGCAGCGCCGGCTCCTGATGCTGATGGACGAGTTTCCCCTGCTGGGGCGCGTCAGCTTCTTCGAGAAATCCCTGCGACTTCTGAGCGGCTACGGGGTGAAGGTGATGTTCGTCGCCCAGTCGCTGAACGACATCATCGAGACGTACGGCGCCAACAACACGATCCTCGACAACTGCGCCATCTACACAGCCTTTTCGGCGCTGGATCCGCTGACCCAGGACAAGGTCTCCAAACTCACCGGCACGATCGGCGAGATGCGTGAAAGCCGCAGCGCGCCCGCCGGCCTGGCGGCGGGACGCAGTACCGTGTCACGCTCCCAGATCGACCGTCCGTTGCTCGAGCCCGGCGAGGTGCGCGCTCTGCCCGACGACGTTCAGCTCATCTTCGCGGCGGGCCAACGCCCTCTGCGCACTCGCAAGCTCCAGTACGATCGCCGCCGGCCGTTCCGGAAGAGAGCCGCTCTGCCGCCGCCCGACCAGGTCGCGGGCGTCGACGCACCGACGCCCGCGCCCCATCCCTGGGCCGGCCGTCGGAGCCTCGGTGTGGACGCCGAAGCCGCCCTTCCCCTGTTCAAGGAGATCGTGGCGGCGATGGACGACAAGAAGGTCGCCGCGCGCGCCGCGGACATCTATGGCCGCGTAGCCCAGGAGATGGCGGCGCAGGACGCCGTCCTCGATCATCTGAAAGGGCAGGGCGATGGTTAGGCGCGCGCCGGTGCAGACCTGCCGCGTTCAGGTCTATCTCAGCGATCCCAAGATCATCGCCGGTCTCAGCCGCGAAGCGCGATCGGGCCGGGTGTCGATCAGTCAGGCCGCCGGACACGCCATCGCGCGGGGCCTTCAGGGGAACCCGAGGGCTGACCCCGACGACCGGCTGCTGGCGCTTGAGCAATCACTCAAGGGCCATATGCGGTCCACTCGACAGGACATGCAGATCATTCAGGAGTTGGTGGTGGAGGTCGCGCGAGCGCTGTTCGTCCGGCTCCCGGACGGCGTCGGCGACCAGGATCCCACGGTGCAGGCCGCCGTCGACCGGCGCATCGAGCGGATGCTCGACGACACCGCGGCGCGGATCGTCTCGGGCCGGGCCGGGCACGACCCTCACGGCCGGGAGGTTGAGGAGCGGTCGTTCGGGGCGGCGAACTGACATGACGGCTCATCCCCTGATCGCGGAACGCAAGCTGGAGGCGCTGCGTCACGCCCTGGGCGAGGTGGTGCTGGCGGCGCTGATCGACCCGGAGGTGGTGGAGATCCTCGCCAACCCCGACGGCCGGATCATCCTGGATCGCGCCGGGCGAGGCCGCGCCGACACCGGGGCGCGTCTGTCGGTGGAAGGGCGCGAACGCGCCATTCGTCTGATCGCCGACTATGTCGGTGAAGTGGTCACCCGGGACGATCCGCGCCTGGCCGGTGTGCTGCCCGCCACCGGCGAACGGTTCCAGGGCCTGCTTCCGCCGGTGTCGCCGGCGCCGGCTTTCTCCATCCGCAAGCGCCCGTCGGTGATCTGGACCCTCGGGGATTATGTCCGCGACGGCGTCATGACGGCGCGGCAGGCCGATGTCCTCGCCCAGGCCGCCCGCGAGCGGCGCAACATCCTCATCTCCGGCGGCACGGGGTCGGGGAAGACCACCCTGGCCAACGCCATCCTGGCAGAGCCGGCCTTCGCCGACGACCGGGTGTTTCTCATCGAAGACACCGCCGAGCTGCAATGTTCGGCCTGGGACACGGTGTCGGTCCTGACGCGCCGGGCCCCCGTCGCCATCGGCGTCGCCGATCTGGTCCGCGACGCCTTGCGGATGCGTCCGGACCGGATCGTCGTGGGGGAGATGCGCGACGGCCTAGCCGCCCTCGAAACGCTGAAGAGCTGGAACACGGGCCATCCGGGCGGCCTGTCGACCCTTCACGCCAACTCCGCCGAGGAGGCGCTGCGGCGGATCGAGGATCTGGCCCTCGAGATCGCCGCGGCGCCGCCGCGTCGCACCATCGGCCAAGCGGTGGACGTCATCGCCCATATCCGTCGCTCGACGGCGGGGCGGCGGCTTGAGGCCGTGATCGCGGTGAACGGCGCGTCGGATACGGGCTACGCGGTCGAAGGCCTGGCCTGACGACGCCTCGAACGGCGTCGCAAATACCGAATCCAGAAAAGTGAAGATAATGCAGAGCGTTGTGACGACTTGCATTAAGTCAAACCAAGTCGTCGCGGCATCAACACAGTAAGTCGTTCCAAGTTACTATCTAAGTCGGTCTGAGTTGGAGTGTAGTTGTATTTAAGTCGTGGATTATTTGTGTATTTTACTGTTGACAGTAGTGGGATAGTTTTGCTTGCAATGAGTCGAAGCGCGGTGAAACGCGCTGAACACAAGGAAAGCAAATCATGTCACGGAGACTTGGCCGCCGCCTGTTCGGCGCGACGATGATGCTTGGCCTGGCGGTCGCCGGACCGGCGCTGGCCGGCGGGTCGGGCATGCCCTGGGAAGGGCCGATCCAGCAGGCGGTGCAGTCGATCACCGGCCCTGTGGTCCAGGCCGCGGCGGTGGTGGCGGTGGTCGCCTTCGGGGCCGGGATCGCCATGAGCGAGAACGGTTCCTCGATGCGCCGGGGGCTAGGGATCATGTTCGGCCTCTCGATCGCGTTCGCCGCCTCCACCTTCTTCCTGGACTTCTTCGGCTTCGCCGGAGGGGTGGAGTTCGCCTGATGGCGTCGCGGTCCGAAGACCGCCCCGAGGGTTGGGACCTGCCTGTGGCCCAGGCGCTTGCGGAGCCGGTCCTGATGGCCGGCATGCCGCGGAACTACGCCATCGCCATGGGCACCATCGTCGTCGTGCTGGGACTGGCGCTGCGCATCTGGTGGCTCGGTCTTCTGTGGTGGGCGGTCGCCCACGCCATCGGCCTCTGGGCCGCGCGGTCGGATCGGCGCTTCTTCGACGTTCTGCGGCGCCATCTGGCCCTGCCGGGCCATCTGGACGGGTGAGGGGCGATGCGGTTTCTCGACGAATACCGGCGCCGGCCCGCAGCGCTCGCGGACCACCTGCCCTGGGCGGCCCTCGTGGCCCCCGGCGTCGTCCTTAACAAGGACGGCTCCTTCCTGGCGGGCTTCCGCTTCCGCGGACCGGACCTGGAATCCTCCACCGAGGAGGAGTTGATGGCGGTCCGCGCGCGCCTGAACAACGCCCTGCGCCGGCTGGGCACCGGTTGGTGCCTTCACGTCGAGGCGCACCGCCGGGCCGCAGCGCCCTATCCGCAAAGCGACTTCGACCTCGGCGTCGCCTGGCTGCTCGACGAGGAGCGCCGCAGCCGGTTCGAGACCGCCGACCCGGCCTTCGAGACCGACCACCGGCTGGCGCTGACCTGGCTTCCGCCCGCCGATGAGACCCGACGCCTTGAGCGCTGGCTGTTCGACGGTCTGGCCAGGAGCGGCGCCGACTGGCGGGTGGCGCTCGACGCCTTCATCCGGGAGGCGGACGCGGTGTTCGACCTCCTGTCGGACGGCCTGCCGGAAATCCGCCGGCTCGATGACGCCGGTCTCCTCTCCTGGCTGCATGACTGCGTATCCCCCCGATCCTTCGAGGTCCGCCCGCCGGAGACGCCGATGTTCCTGGACGGCTGGCTGGCGGACGCGGACCTGACCGGAGGGATCGCGCCCAGGCTCGGCGACCGGTGGCTCAAGGTCGTCTCGGTGCGCGGGCTGCCGTCCGTCACCCGGCCGGGTCTGCTCGACGCGCTGGGCGCCCTCCCGTTCGACTACCGCTGGACCGCGCGCTGGATCGGGCTCGAGAAGCCCGAGGCCGAGCGCGAGATCGTCAAGCTGCGCAAGCGCTGGTTCGCCAAGCGCAAGGGCGTCGGCGTGCTGCTGCGCGAGGCCATCACCAAGGAGGAGGTGCCGCTTCTCGACACCGACGCCGCGTCCAAGACCGAAGAGTGCGACGGCGCGCTCGCCGCGCTAGGCGCGGAAAGCTGCGCCTTCGGCTATCTGACGCTGACGGTCTCCGTTCTCGATGCGAGCGAGGAGGGCGCGACGGCCAAGGCCCGCGCGATCGAGGCCGCGCTCAACGCCCAGGGTCTGATGGCGCGCATCGAAGACCTCAACGCCGTGGAGGCCTGGCTCGGATCGATGCCGGGCGAACCCTACGCGGACGTCCGCCGGCCGCTGGTGTCCACCCTCAACCTCGCCGACCTGCTGCCGATCTCGGCCGTCTGGGCGGGGCCGTCGGAAGACGCCTGCCTCGACGGCCCGCCCTTGGCCACGGCGCGCACGACCGGATCGACGCCGTTTCGCCTCGCGCTGCACGTCGGGGACGTCGGCCATGCGATGGTCGTGGGACCGACCGGCTCGGGAAAGTCCGCGCTGCTGGCCTTCCTCGCCCTGCAATGGTTCCGGTATCCGGACGCGCGCGTGGTCTTTTTCGACAAGGGGCGCTCCGCGCGAGCCGCCACTCTGGCGGCCGGCGGGCGCTGGCGCGCGATGGAGCCAGGCGCGGGTCTCTCGCTGCAGCCGCTGGTGGGGATCGATCGCGACGATGCGCGCGCCTGGGCCTCGGAATGGCTGGCCGAGACGGTGCGGTTGGCCGGGCTGGAGCCCACTCCGCGCGTGCGGGAGGAAATCTGGGCGGCCCTCGCCGCCCTGGCCGACGCGCCGGTTCCCCAACGGACGCTGACCGTCTTCTGCGCCCTAGTGCAGGATCGCGCCGTCGCCGCCGCCCTCGAACCCCTCACGCTGAAGGGACCGCACGGCGCCCTGTTGGACGGGGAGGGTGCGGCGTTGGGGACGAGCCGGTTCGACACCTTCGAGCTCGAAACGCTGATGGCCACGCCGTCGGCGGTGGCCCCGGTGCTCTCGGCCCTGTTCCGGGAGCTCGAGCAGGGGTTCGACGGACGGCCGACCCTGCTGATCCTGGACGAAGCCTGGCTGTTCCTGGGCGAGACGGCCTTCGCGGCGAAGATCCGGGAATGGCTGAAGACTCTGCGCAAGAAGCGGGTGGCGGTGGTGTTCGCCACCCAGAGCCTCGACGACGTGGCCGCGTCCGCCATCGCCGCCAGCCTGATCGAGAGCTGCCCGACCCAGGTGTTCCTGCCGAACCCGCGCGCCATGGAGCCGTCTTCGGCCGAGCTCTATCGGGGCTTCGGATTGAACCGGCGCCAGCTGGAGCTGATCGCCTTCGCCCCGCCCAAGCGGTCCTACTACTGGCGGCAGCCTCGGGGCCGTCGGCTGTTCGACCTGCGCCTGACGGGCGTGGCCCTGGCCCTGTGCGGCGCCGGGACGCCCGAGGACCAGACCCTCATCGACGACGTCCTGGCCCGATCCGGCGAGGCCGCCTTCGCCCGCGAATTCCTCAAAGCCAAGGGAGTGCAGAATGTGGATTCCGTTCTCGACGCCTTCGACCCGCCGCTCGCGGCGGAATAGGACGACGGGCCTGGCCGTCGCCGGCCTCCTCGTGCTGGCGTCGCCGGTTCCGGCCGGCGCCCAGCAGGTGGTGTTCGACCCGCGCAACCACCTGGAGAACGCGCTGCAGGCCGCCCGCCAGCTGGAGAGCCTCGCCAACGAGGCCCGCAGCCTGGCCGCCTCGCCCTACAGCCATCTGGCGGGCAGCAGCCAGTCGCTGCGGGACATGGCCGAGCTGGCGCGCACGGCGCGCGGGCTGGCGACCTCGGTCAGCGGTCTGGAGCGCCAGTTCGAGACCTACTACCCCGACGATCTGGCCGGCGCGGACGTGCTGCGCCTTCTGGAGCAGAGCGGAGCGCGAACCGCGAACGCCCGGCGCACCGCCGAGGATCTGGCGCGGACGGCGGCGGAACTGGAACGGCTGGGCGGGACCCGCGACGCCCGGGTGGCCGGTGCGCTCGGCGCCAGTCAGTCGGCTGCGGGACAGACCGCGGCCGTGCAATCGACCAATCAGCTGCTCGCGGTTCTGGCCGAGGACCTGGCGGCCCTGCGGACCCTGATGCTGGCCCAGTCGCGGCTGATGGCGGAGGCCACGGCGCGGGAGGCGGCCGACCGCGCCTCCGGCGAAGCGGCCCGCCGCCAACGCTGGGCCGGCGCGGGCGCGGTCCCCGTCGCGCCGTCCTTCGATCCGTTCGCCCGCGCCCGGGACTGATCGTCATGGCCCCGGTCAGCATGGACACGCCCAACGATCTGATGGTGGTGTTCTCGAACACCGTCTCGGCGGGCTTCGACACCCTGTCCGGCGCCGTCAACGGCGTGTTCGGCCTGTTGATCGTGCTGGTCGTGGCCCTCACCGGAATCCAGTGGGCGCTTTCCTCCAACCGGGAGGTGCTGGCCGCCGGCTTCGGCAAGGTGCTGCTCATCGGCGTCTTCGCCTGGCTGATCAACGACTGGCAGGCTTTATCGGAGACGATCTACGCCGGCTTCCTGGAGCTGGGCCTCGTCGCCGGAGGCGGTTCGCTGTCTCGGGCCGAGTTCCTCAACCCCGGGGCCGTGCTCCAGCAGGGCTGGGAGATCGTCAAGGCGTTGGGCGAGACCCCGGCGCCGGTCGACAACCCCCTGGACGTGGTCGGCAACATGGCCGACGCCCTGATCCTGGGCTTGGCCATGATCGGCATCCTGCTCGCCTTCGCCATCCTTGCTCTGCAGATCATCGTCTCTCTGCTGGAGTTCAAGATCGTCACCCTGGGCGGCTTCATCCTCCTGCCGTTCGGCATCTGGTCGAAATCCGCCTTCCTGGCCGAAAGGCCGCTCGGCTACGTCGTCTCCTCCGGCCTCAAGGTCCTGGCCCTCGCCATCGTCGTTTCGGGGGCGCGGACCGTATTCGATCAGCTCCAGCCCTCGACCAACCCGGACATCTACGAGGCCCTCACCATCCTCGTCGCATCGATGCTCCTGGCGATGCTGGCGATGTTCATCCCGAACCTCGCTTCCGCCCTCGTGACCGGGGGCCCGGCGCTGGGGGCGGGCGGCGCCCTGACCGGCGCGCTCGCCGTCGGTGGGGCCGGGGCCCTGGGCGCGGCCGGGATCGCGGGCGCCGGAGCCCTGATCGGCGGCGGCGCCGCGCGGCTTGCGGGACCGGCGCGCGCCGCCGCCGGTGCGACCGGCGGACGGGCGCCGCCCTCGTCGCCACCGGTCGGGCCGGGTCGGGGCGGCGGCGGGCCGTCGACGCCGCCGGCCTCGAACGACAACGGATCGACACGGCGCAGCGCCGGGACGGTCCGTCCGGCGGGTCCGACTCCGTCTTCCGGGCCGGGCGTCGCGGAGCCGGCCCGGGCGTGGTCCCATCACCCAGGCGCCGCCGAGGCCGAGACCGGCTCCGACCATCCAGCGTCGGGCGATACAACGCCGGGCGGCGGAGCCAGCCGGCCCGCCTCGGTCCGCGACGCCGAGGCCCGGGCCGCCCGGTCGGATTTCCAGCGCGCCCTCGCCGCCTCGGATCCCGCGTCCGCGCCGTCGCGGCGACCGGGACGGGCGGCGGCGCTCCAGGCCTTCTTCGTCGCCAACGCCGGACGAACCTTGATGCCCGCAGGCGAGACCAGCGGCGTCCTGTCCCCCAACCTCCGCACAGAGGAGACCTGAGATGCATCCGTTCTTCCGACCGAAGCGGGCCCTGGCGGCCGCGCCGGAGGCGACCCCTTGGCGTCGCGCCGGTCAGATGTGGGACGACCGTATGGGGCTGTCGCTGGCCCATGCACGAAACTGGCGCCGGATCGCCGTCGCCAACCTGGCCCTGGCCGGCTTCCTCGGCGCGGGGTGGTGGGTTCAGGCCGAGCGGGCCGTGGTGAAGCCGTTCGTGGTGGAGGTGTCGGACTACGGCGAGACCCAACGGATCACGGCCATCGGCGGCCGCTACGAGCCCAACGAGGCACAGATCGCCCACGCCCTCGCCGGCTGGGTCCGGGACGTCCGCTCCAAGTCGATCGATCCGATCGTCATCCGGCAGAACTGGCTGCGGGCCTACGACCTTCTCACGCCCAAGGCGGCGGGCTTCCTGAACGCATGGGCGCAGGCTCACGACCCGTTCGCCGAGGCTGGACGCGAGGCCGTCAACGTCGAGATCCTCAATGTGGTCCGCCGCTCCGGCCGCACCTTCGATCTGCAATGGCGCGAAACCCGCTTCGTCAACGGCCAGGCCGCCGGATCGGAGCGCTGGCGCGCTCTGATCACCACCACCCTGCAACCGCCGCGCACGGAGGCCGAACTCCTGCGCAATCCCCTGGGATTGAAGATCGAGGATGTGTCATGGACCCCCGACGCGTCCTGATCCTGGCGCTTTCGAGCGCCCTACTGTCCGGCTGCGCGATCTTGCGAGACGCGGTCGCGCCGTCGGCGGCGCCCGCCGCAAGCCTGAGCCAGGCGTCCTCCCTGCCGCTGGGTCCGATCGCTCTTGACGGGCCGGCGCCGACGACGGCGGACGATCCGGAGCCGGAGCCGGAGCCGGAGCCGGCGGCGGCGTCCGCGCTGGAGGCGGACGCGGCGCGGCCCTACCTGGCGGAAACGCCGTCGCGACCGGCCGCCGATGCGACGCCGGCGGCCCCGGCGCTGACCGGCCGCAGGGCGATAGCCGAAGCCAACAGCGCGGCGAGCGCGCCCTCCCGGTCTGACCGCTTCCAGGGCGGCGTCCAGATCTTCGCCTGGGAGCCCGGGCGGGTCTTCGAGGTGTGGACTGCGCCGCTTCGGGTGACCACCCTGACGCTCGGCGCGGGCGAGACCCTGATCGCCAAGGCGGCGGGCGACACCGTCCGCTGGCAGATCGGCGAGGTCGCGTCGGGGGAGGGGCCGGACCGTCGCGTCCACGTCCTGATCAAGCCGCTCGAACGCGGCCTGGAGACCAACCTGGTCCTGACCACCAACCAGCGCGTCTACCTTGTCGATCTGCGCAGCGGGGCGGCCGACGCCTTCAACGCCGCCGTCGCCTGGGACAGCGCACCGACCGGGGTCGTCGAGGCAGGGCCGGCTGCTGTCGCCTTGCAACCGGCCATGCGGGTGCCTGACGCCGTCGTCATGCCGGAAGGGCCGCTCGACGCCCGATACCGTCTCGAGCCTCAGGGAAGGCGTCCGAGATGGACCCCCTCGGCGGTGTTCCACGACGGCCGGCGCACCTTCATCGCCTTCCCCGCCGATCTCCAGGTCGACGAGGCGCCCGCCCTGTTCGCCATCGCGCCCGACGGCGAGGCGCAGCTGGTGAACTACAGGCAGGCCGGCGGCCTGTTCATCGTCGACCGCGTGCTTGATCGCGCCGAACTCCGGCTGGGCGATCGCAGGCCGCAGGTGGTCCGCATCCGTCATCAAGGAGCCCGTCCATGATCGAGACACCCCCGCAAACCCTCCCTGGTCCGCCCCAGGGCGACAGCGCCGGACCCCGCGCGCCCAAGTCTCCGGCGCCGGAGCTCGCCAGCCGGGCACCCCGTCCGAGCGCGGTGCGTCTGCGCAAATCCGTCGTCCAGCTTTTCGTCATCGGCGGGGTGGTCCTGATCTCCGGATCGCTGGCTTGGGCGTTCGTCGTGCAGCCCGAAATCCGGCAGGGCGCGCGCACCCGCGCCGAGGCCGCGCGCGAGGACGAGGCCCGCGGCGTGGTCCGCCCAACCGAGGTCGTCACCGAGCAGCCGGCCACCTACGACCGCCTGCCAGAGCCGCGTTCATCGGCCGAGCCGAGCGAGGTCGACGACGCGCCGGCCGAGCGTTCCGAACCGCCGCCTCGGGCGGCCCCGCCCGTCTATCGCCCCGTGTCTGCACCGCGGGGACCCGCGCCCGGAGACCTGGCGCGCCGGTCCGGCCTATTCTTCGCCGAGGTTCGCGACGGTGCGGCGGCCGCCGCGGTCCCGGCGGGCGCCGAGCGGCGGGCTCCGGCCGGCGTTCCTTCGGCCAGCGCGGACTACGGCGCCACCTACAACGGCCATGTCCTGACCGCGCCCCTGTCGCCGTATGAACTGAAGGCCGGCGCGATCATCCCCGCCGCCCTGCTGACCGCGGTCGATACCGCCCGGGCGGGCCCCGTCATCGCCACGGTCACCCAGAACGTCTACGACACGGTCAGCGGCCGCCACCTTGTGCTCCCGCAGGGGACGCGGCTCATCGGCCGCCATGAGGGCGAAAGCGCCTATGGGGACCGCCGCGCCTTCCTGACCTGGGACCGGCTGATCCTGCCCAATGGCAAGAGCCTCGTCTTGACCGGCGAGCCCGGCGTCGACGCCCAGGGCGCCGTCGGCGTGCGGGGCTCGGTCGATCGTCGTCTGTTTCCCCTGCTGGTCGGGACGCTGTTCGCCGGGGCCATCACCACGCTCGGGCAGATCGCCCGCGACGATGAGGGCGGCGGCGGCCTTCTCGGCGACGCCGGCGACGCGGCGGCCATCGAGGGCGCCCGCGTCGGCGGCCGGCTGATCGACCGGGAACTGGAGGTCCGCCCGTCCATCCGGCTGCGGGCGGGCGCGCCCGTGCGGGTGATGATCACCCGCGATCTGATCCTTGAGCCGTACCAGCCATGAGCCCGCTCGATAATGGAAACCGCTGGTGCGTGACGGGCGTCGCCGTGTTCGCCCTCGGCTGCCTGGCGCTGATCGGCGAGCACGTCCCGGCGTTGGCGCTCGTCAACGAAAGCCCGAGCCTGCCCGAGGGCCTCTACGCCCGGCGGTTCGGCGCCGAAATCGAGCGTGGCGTCGTGGTGGCCATTCCCCAGCCGACCACGGCGCGGGCCTATCTCGCGGATCTCGGCATGCCGGGGGACGTGGCGCTGATCAAACGGGTCGCGGCGGCGGGCGGCGACCGCATCTGCGTGGATGGCGCGCAGTTGCGGACGCCAGGCGGCGTCCGGTGGGTCCGCACCCACGATCGGCGCGGCGCGGTCCTGCCGCGCTGGTCGGGGTGCCGACGGCTCGGGTCGGACGAACTCTTTCTGCTCGGCGATACGGCCGGGAGTTTCGACAGCCGGTATTTCGGGCCCGTGATGCGCTCCGAGGTGCTCGGCGTCTATCAGGAGGTGCTGAGATGGTGAGAATGATCCTTTGGGCGGCGGCGCTCCTCGCCTTGGGCGCGCCGGCTTCCGCCCAAACCGTCGACTGGCGCGCGGCGGGCGGCGACCTGTTCGGCCGAGCGACGGCGGAGGCCGGATCGGCGCCGGCCGACGCAGGGGAGGGGGATGCGCCCCGCCTGGCCGCGCTCAGCCAGCCTTTCCAGGCCGAGATCGCCCGAGCGGCGGCGGCGCACGGACTGGACGAGAAACTGCTGCACGCCCTGGTCCTGACCGAGTCCGCCTACCAGCTAGGGGCTCTGTCCCCGGCGGGGGCGGGCGGACTGACCCAGCTCATGCCCGATACGGCCCGCGAACTGGGGGTGGGCGATCGCTTCGATCCGGTCCAGAACCTGCGCGGAGGCGCGGACTATCTTGCCCGGCAGCTGCTGCGCTTCGGAGACCTGCGCCTCGCGCTGAGCGCCTACAACGCCGGCCCGGGTCGCGTGGCGCGGCTTGGCCGGGTTCCAGATATAGCCGAGACCCAGGCCTATGTGATTTCGGTCATCGACTGCTACCTGGCCCTGACGGCGGGGCAAGCCCCGCGCAACAGTCTGCACTGCCGCCCGCGTGTGCAGCCATGATCGGGGTCGGTCTCGGGGAGGACGCGGGAGCCGCCGGGGGCGCCGACGACCTTCTGACGCGCACTGAGGCCTCCGCCTTCCTGTCGCAGCTCGGCATCCAGCTGAAGCCCGCGAGCCTCGCCCGGCTCTGGTCGACGGGATCGAACGGACCGCCATGCCGCCATATCCGTTCCAAGCCGTTTTATCCCCGCGGGCTGCTGCGCGACTGGGCGCGCAGCCAGATCACCGACGTTCGAACCGGGGCCCCGCCGGCCGCTCGGGGGCGGCGTCGTGGCTAGGGCCGGTGTCACAGCGGCGCAGATTCTCGCGGACCCTGCGGCGAGCTTCGCCCTGAAAGCCGTCCTAACGGAATGGCGGCGACGGGACCCGATCGACGCGGCGAACGACGCCCGCTTGCTGCGGGACGTATTGGAAGATGAGGTGGACCGGAGACTTGCGGGGCGCTGTCATGACCGGGGATGAAGGGCCGCCGGACGTTGGCGGCAGGGACGACCGCCTCCTGTCCTGGGACCAGGTGGAACGGATCGCCAGCATCAGCCGGTCGACCGCCTGGCGCATGGAGCGGGATGGCGAGTTCCCGCGCCGCGTCCGCGTGTCGCCCGGCCGCGTCGGTTGGTGGGAGAGCGAACTGACCCAGTGGAAGCGGAGCCGGTCAGGCGAGGTCCCGCCGCCCCCGCCGCGCAAGGGCGCCCGCGCGCCGCGGTTGCCGGGGATGCCGCGCTCCATGCCGCGTCCGGGTTCCGGATCGGAGCCCGCGCCAAACCTCCCGGTCGCGGCCCCTGCGCTTACGCCCAGGAAGCGTCGGCGTCGGCCGGCTGACCCCGGGGCCCAGATCGACTTCGGGTTCTGAGACGCGCTTGACCGGCGCCGCCTGCCCGTCCGGTCGAGGCGGCGACCGACCAGGCGGGTCGGCAGGCTTGCCGGCGTTTTGCAATGGGTCGCGCATTGCTCCATGGCGGCTTCTGCACGACAATCGTCCGAATCAGGCAGACAAAGGACTTGCCGCATTTCTCGGGGGGAACCACGCACGCCATGCCTGCGCCGGCACGCCCGAAAATCTATCACATCACCCACATGGACAACCTGCCGACGATCATCGGCCAAGGCGGGCTGTTCAGCGACGCCCGGATGATCGCCGCCGGCGGCCCGGTCACCGCCATCGGCATGGCCTCGATCAAGGCGCGGCGCCTGGGCCTTCCGGTGCGCTGCCATCCTGGCGATACGGTCGGCCAGTATGTCCCGTTCTATTTTTGTTCTAGATCGGTGATGCTCTATCTGCTACATCGGGGCAATCATCCCGAGGTCAACTACCGCGGCGGCCAGGAACCGATCGTCCACTTGGAGGCCGACCTGCGCACGGTGGTGGACTGGGCGCAGGCTCACGGGCGGCGCTGGGCGTTCACCTTGTCGAATGCAGGCGCCTACTATGCGGAGTTTCGCGACAGCCTCGAGGCGCTCGACGAAATCCGTTGGGACGCGGTGATGTCCAATGCCTGGTCCGCCGCCGAGGTTCGGGAAGGCAAGCAGGCCGAGTTTCTCCTGCACGACAGCGTCCCGTGGGATCTGGTGGAACGGATCGGGGTGGTGAACCAGCCCGTCAAGCTGGCGGTGGAGGCCCGATTGCGCGGCGCCGCCCACGCGCCGCGCGTCGACCTGCAGCCGACGTGGTATTACTAGGGGGGAGCGATGATCACATTCACCAGCGGCGACATCCTGAAGTCGGGCGCCGAGGCGCTCGTCAACACCGTCAACTGCGTCGGCGTCATGGGCCGGGGCGTCGCGCTGCAATTCAAGAACGCGTTCCAGGACAATTATGAGGCCTATGCGCGGGCGTGCGAAGCGCAGGAGGTCCAGCCGGGCCGGATGTTCGTCTATGAGCGCCATCGCCTGGATACGCCGCGCTTCATCATCAATTTTCCGACCAAACGCCACTGGCGCGGCAAGAGCCGGATGGAGGACATCGACGCCGGCCTGATCGACCTGATTCGCGTGATCCGCGAGCGGAAGATCCGGTCGATCGCCATTCCGCCGCTCGGCAGCGGCCTGGGCGGACTGGATTGGCGTCAGGTGCGGCCGCGCATCGAGCAAGCCCTGCAGGCTGTCCCGGATGTCGAGGTCATCGTCTACGAGCCGGGCGGCGCGCCCGCGGCCGACGCGATGTCGAGGTCGCGCGCGGCGCCGGCGATGTCGCCGGGCCGCGCGGCGCTGGTCGGGCTGGTCGACCGATATCTCAACGGCCTGCTGGACCCGTTCGTCAGCCTGCTCGAGGTCCACAAGCTGATGTACTTCATGCAGGAAGCCGGCGAACCGCTGAAGCTGCGCTACGCCAAGGCCTTTTACGGGCCCTACGCCGAGAACCTCCGGCATGTGCTGCGCGAGGTCGAAGGCCACTATCTGTCCGGCTACGCCGATGGCGGCGACGCGCCGACCAAACGGCTCGAGCTGGTGCCCGGCGCGGTCGTCGACGCCCAGGCCAAGCTCAAGGACGCCCCCGAGACGCAGGCGCGCTTCGAGCGCGTGACCGATCTGGTCGAGGGCTTCGAGTCGCCGTTCGGCCTGGAGCTTCTGGCGACGGTGCACTGGGTCGCGACCCGGCTGGACGCCGGAAGCGCGGACGCGGCGGTGTCCGAGACCTATGCCTGGGGCGAGCGCAAGCGCCAGTTCTCGCCCGAGCAGGTGCGGCTGGCCTATGACGTCCTGCAGGACAAGGGCTGGTTGGCGTCGCGGCCGCTGGCGGCCTGATGGCGACCCATCGCGTTCAGCTTCAGGCCAAGCAGGACCACATCGAGACCGTCGTTCGCACGACGGAGCCGCTGCGCGCGATCGCCGAACTGGTTTAGAACGGATTCGACGCGGGCGCCACGCGCGTCCATGTCGAGTTTCGGCGTACGGCGCTGGGCGGCGTCGACGAGATCATCGTCAACGACGACGGCGAGGGGATCAGCGCGGACCGCGCGGACCGGGATTTCGGACAACTCGGCGAATCCTGGAAACGCTCCGCCGCGCCGAGCGGCCGCGCCTATCACGGCAAGGAGGGACGGGGTCGGCTGCGGTTCTTCTCCCTGGCCGACCGCGCCCGCTGGACCTCGCGATACGCGAGCGAGGACGGTCTCAAACAGCTGTCGATCGACATCCGCGCCGAATCCATCGAGACCGCCGAGATCGGCGACCCGGAGCCGGCGGTCGGCGCCCCGGGCGTTTCGGTGTCGTTGCATCCGCTGAAACAGAACCTCGACGCCCTCGTCACCGACGAGCAGCGCCGGCAGTTCACCGCCATCTTCGCCCAGTATCTGAAGCTCTACCCGCAGCTGGAGCTCTGGTACGACGGCGCCCGGATCGATCCGTCGACGGCGATCGCCGACGCCGTCTCTCTCGTCCTGCCGCCCATCGTCGGCAGGGACCGGACGATCCGCGACGTGAAGCTCGACATCGTCGAATGGTCGACGCCGATCGACAGCCGCAAGATCCACTTCTGCGGCGACAACGGCATTGTGCTCGGCTCGCAGCCGGCGCGCATCAATGCGCCAGACTTCGCCTTCTCGATCTACGCGACCTCCAGCTTCTTCGTCGAACTCGCCGCCGACAACCTGCTCGAACTGGAGCTGACCGACGGCGATTTCGCCAGGGTCGTGGAGGCGGTCCGCGATCAGTCGCAGGCGCACTTCCGCAGACGCGGCCACGAGCGGGCCGGACGCCTGATCGAGGAGCTCAAGGCCGCGGGAGCCTATCCCTACGAGGGGGACCCGACCGATACGCTTCAGCAGCGGGAGCGGGACGTGTTCGACATGGCGACCTACGCCGTGTCCAACTACTCCAAGGAGTTCCGCAAGGCCGACACCGGCCTGAAGCGCATGACCCTGACCCTGCTGCGTGAGGCGCTGCGGCACAACCCGGACTCGCTGACCCAGATCCTGCACGCCGTGGTGGGACTCCCCAAGGAGCGGCAGAACCAGTTCTCGGCCCTGCTCAAGAAGACCGAACTGTCCAACATCATCGCGGCGTCCAGCCTGATCGCCGACCGGATCGCCTTCCTCCAGACGCTGCGCCAGGCCGTGTTCGACACCGACGGCAAGAAGGTCATTCGCGAACGCGGCGGCCTGGACCTGCTGGTGCGGGACAACACCTGGATTTTCGGCGAGCAGTTTCACCTCGCGGTTCCCGAAGCGGGCCTGACCAAGGTGATGCAACGGGTCTCGGAGGACCTGGGCGGGAAGCGCGCCGGCGGGCGGGTCACCAAGCCGGACGGTCGCACCGGCCGGGTCGACCAGTTGCTCGGCCGCAGCATCCCCGGGCCCCATCAGGAAAGACGGGAGTATCTGATCGTGGAGCTCAAGCGGCCCTCGGCCAAGGCCGATCGCAAGATGCTCAACCAGATTTCCGACTACGCCTTGGCCCTCGCCGGCGCGCCCGACTTCCGGCACACCGACACGCGGTGGAACTTCTTCCTGGTCGTGGGCGAATACGACGACATCGTCGGACAGGCGATCACACAGGAAGGACGCGAGATCGGCATCGCCGTGCGACAGCCCAACTATACGGTGTGGGTGCGGTGCTGGGGCGAAATCCTCCGCGAATGCGACGCCCGGCTGCAGTACATCCAGGACCACCTGAAGGTCGAGATTTCCGACGAGGAGATCGCCAGCCGGCTTCGGGCCTTGCAGACAAGCTTCGGCCGGGAGGCCGGCGACGACCCCGAGACCTCGCCGGGGTCCTGACCTACGACTGGCGCTTTCAGCCAGCGGGTTCGTCGTTTCCAACTGCGCCGCCTCGGCTGCGCGCGCGATCCGCTCTAGTCGAGCGCGACGGCCTGCGGCCGAGCGGCGCGGAACTGGGGCCAGGCTTCGCCGAGCACCTTGATCGCCGAGCGGAAGAACAGGAGGGCGATGACGCCGCCGACGAGGATGTCGGGCCAGCCCGCGTTGAACCAGGCCACTCCGCCCGCCGCGATCAACACGCCGGTGTTGGCGATGACGTCGTTGCGCGAGCACTCGAAGGTGCTCGACAGGTTCACGTCGCGGTTCCGGAACCGGTAGAGCATTGCGAGGCAGGCCAGGTTCGCGACCAGGGCGATCGCGCCGAACACGCCCATGGTCTCGGCGGTCGGGGTGATGTCGCCCATCAGCTTGCGGACCACTTCCACAAAGACCCAGATTCCGAAGGCGGCGATGACTGCGGCCTTCACGAGCGCCGCTCCGGCGCGCCAGCGCAGGCTGCGCTTCAGGGCGTAGAGGCTTAGCCCGTAGACAAGGGCGTCGCCGAGCATGTCGACGGAATCGGCCATCAGGGCGGTGGACCGCGCGAACAGTCCCGCCCCGAACTCGGCGAAGAACATCAGCAGATTGATCACCAGCACGATGACCAGCACGCGCCGGACGTCGGCGTGCTCACCCAGCGCGGCGATCTCGTCGCCCTTGGCGGAACAGCAGTCATCGCCCGCGAAATGGGTCTGGGCCGGGACGATGGGCGCGGCCGTGACGAAGGACGGCGTGGACGCGCAGGGGGTCGGCCCGGCGCAGCACCCCGCCGCCGCCGAAGCGGACGCCGGCTCCAGGACGCTCTGGCTCGAACAGGTCGGGCCGACCTCGTCGGACGTCGGAGGGGAGCAGCAGTCTTTCATCGGAGCGAGCCTTGCCGGAAACGTGTCGGCCGCCGATATACGATCTATAGTCCCTATAGGTTCAAGGCCTGTGACAGAGAGATTTTCGATCGGCGAGCTTGGGCGGCGCACGGGCTGCAAGGTGGTCACCATCCGCTACTACGAGCAGATCGGTCTATTGGACGCGCCGGAACGCGGGGAGGGCGGCCACCGCGTCTATGAGCGGGCGCATCTGGACCGGCTGTCCTTCATCCGACGCGCCCGTGATCTCGGCTTCTCGCACGACGACATCCGCAGCCTGCTGACGCTGTCCACCGGGCCTGCCGCCGGTCCGTGCCAGGCGGTCGATCATGTGGCGGCGGCTCATCTGGACGCGGTGCGGGCCAAGATCTCGGATCTTCGGCGCCTGGAACTGATCCTTGTCTCGGTGCTCGACCAGTGTGGGCGGACGACGGTCGAAGCCTGCTGCGTGCTCGACGCCCTGAGAGCGCCGTCCGCTGAGGATGGCGTGCGCCCTGCCTTTGTTACCACCGTTTGACCGTCACCAGGTCTGAGTGAGGGGTCGTGCGGCCGCAGCCGCCTTACGCGCCGTTGTGTCGTCCGAAGGGGCGCGTCGAGCCGTCCGCGAGGATCAGGAGAGTGACATAGGGCTCTCGGCCGGCGGCCTCCATGCCGGGCGATCCGGCCGGCATGCCGGGCGCAGTCAGGGCGCGCGCGGCGGGGGCCTCGCGCAGGAGCCGTTCGACATCCGACGCCGGCACATGGCCTTCGATCGCGTAGCGGCCGACCACGCCGGTGTGGCACGACGCGAGGCGGTCCGGAATCCCGTGACGGGCCCGGATCGGGGCGAGGTCTTCGAGGTCGACCACGCGCGCCGTCCAGCCGGCGCCGCGCATGTGTGCGACCCAGCCGCCGCAGCAGCCGCACCAGGGCGTCTTGTAGACGGTGATCTGCCGCGCGACCCGACCGGGGGTCTGCGCCAGGGCGAGGGGCGGGAGGGCGGCGGCCGCCAGACCCGTGACAAGCGCGGCGCGGCGGGTGAGACGAAGAGAGGACATGGCGGCTCCTGCGGACGGACCTGATCCTAGCAGCGCGCCGGCTGCGTGCACGCGACATGTCGCCGCTGATCGGGGTCATAGGGCGTTCGGGAAGACCTGTGGACTATGTAACAGATTGCCTCCTCTGGAGAACGGAAGTAACGAGCGCGCGATGACCTCGTCGATGACGACATGGGCGAAGCTGATCGCGGCGATGACACTCGTCTTCGCCGCCTTCTTCTTCGCGCCCGCCGTCGACGCCGCGACCTGCATGCCGGAGCCCCCTGCGGCCCACGCCTTCGTCGATCACAATCCCGATGACGGCGACCACGGCGACCCGTCCGGGAGCCATGGCATCTGCGCCCACGGACATTGCCACCATACCTCGACGGCGCGCACTCACGGCGTCGACGCCATCGCGCCGACGTTCGGCGAACTGCTGCTGCAAAGCGGCCGCCACGATGACGTCCAGGCCTCGGTCACGCCCGACGGCCTGAAGCGACCGCCCAGAGTCTGACCGAAGGCCTGCGCCCTTGCGGGCGCCTCTTCGTGATCAGAAATCTGGAAATGGAACATGTCTCCCACATCTCGCCGGCGACCGCGTCTCGCGGTCGGCTGCGCGGTTGCTGCGATCGCAGCGACTCTGGTCAGTCCCGCGTGGGCTGACCCCGCCCCGACCTACGCCCAGCTGCTCGCGCAGCTCGGCCAGACGCCCGCCACCCTTGAGGCCGGCGCGAACCTCGACGCCGCGGAAGCCCGCGTGCGTCAGGCCCGTGTACGCCCCAACCCCGTGCTCGGGCTCGATGTCGAGAACGCGTTCGGCTCCGGCCCCTTCTCGGGGATGGACAACGCCGACACGACCCTCGCGCTGAGCACGGACCTCGAGCTGTGGGGACGTCGCGCGAGCCGCATCGCCGCCGCGCGCGCCGAGGCCGGCGCCGTGGGCCTGCAGCGCGATCTGGCGGTGATCGACGCCGCCGGTCGCCTGGCCCTCGTCTATTCCGAAGCCGAGGCGGCGCAGCGCCGCGCGGCCCTGGCGGACGAGGTCCTGACCCTGACCCTGGCCGACGCCCGCGCCGCCCTGGCGCTGGTGGAGGAGGGGCGCGAGCCGCTCCTGCGCGGCATCCAGGGCGAGGCCGAGGCCGCGTCGTCCCGCGCCGCCCTCGACGAAGCCGTCGCCGAACGGGACGCCGCCTACGCTCGCCTCACGGCCGTGGCGATGATCCCGTCGCCCGTGACGCGCATCGACGCCAGCCTGCTGGACCAGGAGCCGACCGGGGTGGGCTCCGCGATCGACGACGCGCCCACCGTGCGCGTGGCCGAGGCCGAGCGAACGGCCGCCGAGCGCCGGATCGACGTGCAACGCGTCCAGGCCCGCCCGGACATCAACGCCAGCGTGGGCATTCGCCGCTTCGAGGCGGAGGACGCCACCGCCCTGACGTTCGGGATCAGCATGCCGCTGCCGCTGTTCGACCGGAACCGGGGGAACATCGAGGCGGCGCAGGCCGAGTTCAGGGCGGCCGACGCCCGCCTGATGTCGGCGCGGCAGGAGGCCCAGGCCGACCGGGCCGCCGCGGTGGCCCGCCTGGCCGCCTCGGTGAGTCGCGTGTCGGCCGCCGACGCCGGCGTCACCGCGGCCGAGGAAGCTTACCGCCTGTCGCGGATCGGCTTCGAGGCCGGTCGCATCTCCCAGGTCGAACTGCGCGTCACCCGAACCGCCCTCGTCAACGCGCGGTCCGCCGCGGTCGACGCCCGTCTCGCGCGCGTCCGCGCCGAGATCGATCTCGCGCGCCTGGACGGCCGCGCCCCCTTCCAAGGAGCCCAGTGATGCGCAAGCGCACATCCAACAAGACCCTGCTCATCGGCGGCGTCGCCGCCCTGGTCGTTCTCGGTGGAGGCGGCCTCTGGCTGGCGACGCAACGGAACGACCCGGCGGCGACCCCGGCGGCGGAAGGCGAGGCCGGCCACGCCGAGGGCGAGGCGGGCCACGCGGAAGGCGAGGCCGGACATGCGGAAGAGGGCGAGGCGCCCGAGGGTCGGGTCGAGCTGACCGCCGCGCAAATCCAGGCGGCGGGCATCACGGTCGTGAGCGTCGGCGGCGGCGGCGGCGGCGAAACCCGTCTCGCCGGCCGGGTCGAAGCCATGGTCGATTCCCGCGCGGCCGTCGCTGCGGCCGTGGGCGGACGGGTCGAGCACGTCCTCGTGGCGCCGGGCCAAAGCGTCCGCGCCGGACAACCGCTTGTCAGCGTGGTCAGCGGCGAAGCCGCCACCTTCCGCGCCGACGCCGATGCGGCGGCGGCTTCCGCGGAGGCCGCGCGTCAGGCGTATCAGCGGAATCGCAACCTGTCCGAACAGGGGGTGGTCGCCCGACAGGAAGTCGAGGCTTCCCGGGCTGAACTGCTCAGCGCCGAGGCGGCGACCCGCGCCGCCAGGGCCCGGTCCGCGGCCGCGGGCTCGCCGAACGCGTCCGGACGCCTGAGCGTCACCAGCCCGATCTCGGGGGTGGTCAGCAATGTGCAGGTCGGACCGGGCGGCTTCGTCGCCCAGGGCGGCGTGGTCGCGGAGGTGTCCAACCCGGCCCGCGTCGAAATGGTCTTCAACGCGCCGCCGGCGCTCGCCGCCAATGTCCGCGCCGGGTCGTCTATGCGCGTCACCGGCCCGAACGGGGAGTTCGACGCTGTCGTGACCGGCGTGGCCGCGGACGCGGGGCCGGGCGAAAGCGGGGCGACCGTCATCCGCGCCCGGCCTGTCGGCGCCACCCTGCCGCCGGCCGGCTCGGCCGTCACGGGCGCCGTTGTGACCGGGCAGTCCGCCGGCGGTCTGACGGTCCCCACGGAGGCGGTTCAGACCGTCGAGGGGAACACCGTGGTCTTCGTTCAGGTCCAGGGGGGCTTCCAGGCCACGCCGGTGCTCGCCGGACGTCAGGCGGCGGGCCGCACGGAGATCCTGCGCGGCCTCAACGGCAATGAGCGCATCGCCTCCGCCAACGCCTTCCTGCTCAAGGCCGAGATGGCCAAGGGCGAAGCCGAGCACGGCCACTAGGGGAGGGATCGGATGTTCAAAGCCATCATCGAGGCCTCCGTCCGCTTCCGCTGGTTCGTGGTGCTCGCCACGGCCCTGGTCGCGGCCGTCGGCCTGTTCAACCTCACCAAACTGCCGATCGACGCGGTTCCGGACATCACCAACCGCCAGGTCCAGATCACGACCGTGGCTCCGGCTCTCGCGCCCGAGCAGATCGAGCGGCAGGTCACCTATCCGCTGGAGACGGCGATGGCCGGGATCCCCGGCCTGACCTCGACCCGATCCCTCAGCCGGAACGGGTTCAGCCAGGTTACGGTCATCTTCACCGACCAGACCGATATTTATTTCGCCCGCCAGCAGGTCGCGGAGCGATTGGCCCAGGCCCGCGAGTCCATGCCCGAGGGCGTGGAGCCGGCGCTGGCGCCGATCACGACGGGGCTCGGCGAGGTGCTGATGTGGACGGTCGACTATAAGCCGTTCAACAGCCAGAACATGGCCCGGCCGGGACAACCCGGCTGGCAGGCGGGGGGGAACTACCTCACGCCCGAGGGCGAACTCCTGACCACGCCCCAAGCGAGGGCGACCTATCTACGCACCGTGCAGGACTGGATCATCGCCCCGCAGATGCGGACGGCGCCCGGCCTGGCCGGCGTCGACACCGTCGGCGGCTATGTGAAGGAGTATGCGGTCCGCCCCGACGCGGCGCGCCTGTCGGCCTACGGCCTCGGCATGGGCGACCTGATCCAGGCGCTCGACCGGGCCAACACCCAGGCCGGCGCCGGTTATGTGCAACGCGCCGGCGAAGCCCTGACCGTCCGCACCGACGCCCTGGCGCTGACGATCGAGGATCTGGCCCAGGCGCCGGTCGTGAACCGCGGCGGGCTGGTGGTGCGCGTGTCCGATGTGGCCACGGTAGAAATCGGACAGGCTCCGCGGCTCGGCGGCGCCAGCCGCGACGGCCATGAGGCCGTTCTCGGAACGGCCCTGATGATCGCGGGCGGAAACAGCCGCACCGTCGCCCAGGCGGCCGGGGATCGGCTGGAGGAGGTCCAGAAGACCCTGCCGCCGGGCATCGAGGCGGTGACGGTGCTCGACCGTTCGGCGCTGGTGAACTCCACCATCGCCACCGTGGCGCGCAACCTGACGGAAGGCGCGCTGTTGGTCATCGTCGTGCTGTTCCTGCTGCTCGGCAACATCCGCGCGGCGTCGATCACCGCCCTGATGATCCCGATCAGCTTCCTGTTCGCGGTCATCGGCATGAACCGGTTCGGAATCAGCGGCAACCTGATGAGCCTTGGCGCGCTCGATTTCGGCCTCCTCGTCGACGGCGCGGTCGTCGTGGTCGAGAACACCCTGCTCATGCTGAGCCAGCGCCGGGCCGAACTCGGCCGTATGCTGACGCGGCGCGAGCGGCTCGAGGTTGCGGGCGCGGCGGCCCGCCAGATGGTCAAGCCCGCCGCCTACGGCCAGCTGATCATCCTGCTCGTATTCACCCCGCTGCTGATGCTCGAGGGCGTCGAGGGCAAGACCTTCATCCCGATGGGCGCGACCGTCATGCTGGCCTTGGTGGGCGCCTTCATCTTCTCCTTCACCTTCGTGCCGGCCATGGCCGCGCTTCTGGTGCGCGATCCCAAGAAGGTGGAGGTCGATGAACACGGCCACGCGCACGAGCACGAGACCTTCATTCTCCGCAAGGCCCGGCGCTGGATCGAGCCCGCCATCCGCTCGGCGGTCGATCGGCCGAAGATCGTGCTGATCGCGGCCGTCGGCACGCTGGCGATCGGGGCGGTCTCCTTCATGACCCTGGGCCGGGAGTTCATCCCGACCCTCGACGAGGGCGACATCGCCATGCAGGCCCTGCGGGTGCCGTCGGCCTCGCTGGAGCAGTCCCTCGCCATGCAGATGGCGCTGGAGCGCGCCATCAAGGCCCAGCCGGAGGTCGAGACCATGTTCTCGCGCACCGGCACGGCCGAGGCGGCGGTGGACCCGATGCCGCCGAACATCTCGGACAGCGTCATCGTGCTCAAGGACCGCAAGGACTGGCCAGACTCCAGCCTCGAGAAGGAAGAGCTGATCGCCCGGATCGAGGAGGTCGCCGCCCAGCAGATCGGCAACAACTTCGAGTTCAGCCAGCCGATCGAACTGCGCTTCAACGAACTCATCTCCGGCGTGCGGACCGATCTCGCCGTCATGGTCTACGGCGACGACTTCGCCACCATGCAGCGGGTCGCCGACCAGGTCGCCAATGCCCTGCGTCAGACGCCCGGATCGGCCGACGTCCGCGTCGAGCAGGCGTCCGGCCTGCCGACCCTGACGGTGAGCGTCGACCGGTTCGCGGCGGCCAACTACGGCCTGTCCGCCGCCGACGTCTCCGAAGCGGTCTCCGCCGCGATCGGCGGCGCGGAGGCGGGCCGCATCTTCGAAGGCGACCGTCGCTTCGACGTGGTGGTCCGCCTTCCGGACGCGACGCGAAACGATCCCGCGGCCCTGGCCGCCCTGCCGATCGTCTCGTCCACCGGCGTGACCGTGCCGCTTTCGTCGGTCGCCCGTATCCAGAGCGCCGAGGGGCCGAACCAGATCAGCCGCAACAACGGCAGCCGCCGCATGGTCGTTCAGGCCAATGTGCGCGGTCGCGATCTCGGCGGCTTCGTCGCGGACGCCCAGAAGAACGTGGATAGGGTTCAGCTCCCGACCGGCGTTCGCCTCGACTGGGGCGGGCAGTTCGAGAACCTGAAGCGCGCCGAACAGCGTCTGGGCCTCGTCATTCCGATCGTCTTCGTCCTGATCGGCGTGCTTCTGTTCATGGCCCTGGGCTCGTTCGCGGAGGCGGGCTTGGTGTTCGCCTGCGTGCCTTTGGCCCTGGTTGGAGGAGCCCTCGCGCTTCTCTTGAGGGGCATGCCGTTCTCGGTGTCGGCGGCGGTGGGCTTCATCGCCGTGTCGGGGGTGGCGACGCTCAACGGGCTGGTTCTGATGCAGGCCATCCGGGAACGGTTGCAGGCGGGCGCGGCCCCGAGGCTGGCCGCGATCGAGGGCGCTTTCAGCCGGCTGCGCGCCGTGCTGACGACCGCCCTCGTCGCCATCGTCGGCTTCATCCCGATGGCGATCGCCCATGGCGCCGGGGCGGAGGTGCAGAAGCCGCTCGCCACCGTCGTGATCGGCGGTCTGCTGACGGCCACGGCCCTGACCCTGCTGGTCCTGCCGACCTTCGCGGCCAAGGCCGTGAAGCATCGGCAGGCGGAAGGGATCGAGGAATGAGCGGGGCTCACGGAACGGAGCAGGTCCAGCGCCGCACGCTTCTGGCGGTGCTGGCCCTGAACGCTCTGCTGTTCGTGGGCTTGGGAGTCGGCGGCCTCGCCGCCGACTCCAGCGCCCTGCTGGCCAACGCCGTGGATAACGGATTCGACGCGGCCGTCTATCTGATCAGCTTCCTCGCGGTCGGCCGGGCCCTGATCTGGAAGACCCGCGCGGCTCAGGTCTCCGGCGTGATGCTGCTGATCTTCGCGGTCCTCGTCCTGCTCGACGCCCTGCGCCGGACGCTGACCGGGACGGAACCGGTCGGCCCGACCATGATGGTCCTCGCCGTCATCGCTGCGGTCATCAATCTGATCTGCCTCATGCTCATCCGTCGCCAGCAAAGCAGCGACGTCAACATGAAGGCCGCCGAGACCTTCAGCCTCAATGATTTCGCGTCCAACGGCGGCATCCTCGTCGCCGGCGGTCTGGTGATGTGGCTGGATCAGGCCTGGCCCGACCTGGTGGTCGGCGTCCTGGTCGCGGCCATCGCGGCCAAGGGGGGGCTCGACATCCTCGGCGACGCCCGGGCCGCGCGACGCGACGGCGCGGAGGCGGACGCATGAGCCCGCCCCTGATCGACATCGCCTCGGTGCAGCGGTGGCGGAAGCTCTTCATCGCCGCGGGCCTTTTCGCCCTGCTGGCCTGGACCGCTCTCGTGCGAGCGCTGCCCGGGCTCGAACACCCGGTCGAGCACCTCGGCTTGGTGGCGATCATGGTCTGCGTGCTCGGACGCGCCTGGTGCTCCCTCTACATCGGCGGGCGCAAGACGCAGGAGATCGTCGCCAGCGGACCCTATTCGCTGTGCCGCAATCCGCTCTACGTCTTCAGCGTCATCGGGGCCTTCGGGGTCGGCGCCCAGACCGGCAGCCTCAGCGTCGGCCTCGCGTTCGCCCTGGCCTGCTGGGGGGTCTTCCTCATCGTCGCGAAGCGCGAGGAGAGCTATCTGGGGACCGCCTTCGGCGAGACCTACCGGACGTATTTCGACCGGACCCCGCGCTTCCTGCCCGATCCTCGCCTCTGGCGGGATGAGACGGAGCTGTCGGTCCGCCCGTCGTTCTTCCTCAAGACCGTTCGCGACGGCCTTGTCTTCCTCCTGGCGCTGCCCGTGTTCGAGGGGCTGGAGCGCCTCCAGGCGATCGGCTGGCTCGACGCCGTCGTCGCATTGCCCTGAGGAGGTGCGAGGTGAACCGCAAACGTCTCGTCACCCTGCTCAGTGCGATCCTGGCCCTCGCCGCCTTCGTCGCGGGCGCCGCCATGCAAGGCGCCGGTCTTCTCATCCCCGAGCGCACCAACCTTACCCGCGACTTCCCCTGAGGCCCGACCATGCCCAAGACCCTTCGGCTCAACATTCCCGTCCTCCTTCCCCACGCGCCTGACGCCCAGGATGGCTGCGTGGGCCGCCTCATCGCCCTCATGCAGGCTGAGGCGGGCGTGTCCGAGGCGCATCTGGTCGAAGGCGCGGACGGCCCGGAGCTCTGCATCCACTACGATCCGGACCTGCTGTCGCTGGCCCAGGTCAGACGGCGGGCGCGGCAGGCCGGCGCCGAGGTCAGCGAGCGGTTCGGCCACCTCACGGGACGGGTGGACGGCGTCCGCCATGCGCGCCACGCCCGTACGCTCGCGGCCGAGCTGGGCGAGGAAGCCGGCGTCATCGAAGCCGCGCTGGATCCGGCGGGCGCCTTGCGTCTGGAGTTCGACCGTCAGGCCACGAGCCGCGAGAGATTGGTCGAGCGCCTGGCGTCTCTTGGTCTCAAGTTGACGGAGACGTCGGACGTCGCCGGCCCATCGGCGGCTGTGGGGCCGGCGCCGCAAGCGGCCCGGAACGCGGCGTCGGGTCATGGTCCGGACGACGGCCACGATCACGGACACGCCGAGGGCGATGGCCACGATCACGGACACGCTGAGGGCGATGGACACGACCACGGCCATTCCGAGGGCGACGGCCATGACCATAGCCATGGCGGCGTGCTGGGGCCGAACACGGAGCTGATCTTCGCCGTGGGGAGCGGCGTCGCCCTGACGATCGGCTGGCTGATCGAGAAATTCGTTCCGGCCCTCCCGGAAATGCTGCCGTTCGCGCTCTTCCTGATCGCCTACGCTCTGGGCGGCTGGTTCACGGTCGGCGAAGCCATCGGAAACCTGCGGCGCAAGCGGTTCGAGATCGACACCCTGATGCTGGTCGCGGCCGCGGGCGCGGCCGCGCTGGGCGCCTGGGCGGAGGGGGCGCTGCTGCTGTTCCTGTTCAGCCTGGGGCACGCGCTCGAGCACTACGCCATGGGCCGCGCCAAGAAGGCGATCGAGGCGCTGGCGGCCCTGGCGCCGCGCACCGCCCATGTGCGGCGCGGCGATCAGGTCGTCGAACTGCCCGTGGAGCAGCTGGAGATCGGCGACCTGGTCGTCGTCCGGCCGAACGAGCGGTTGCCGGCCGACGGCTTCGTGATCAAGGGCACGTCCAGCGTCAACCAGGCGCCGGTCACCGGAGAGAGCATCCCGGTCGACAAGCAGCCGGTCGCGGACGCCGAGGAAGCGCGGGCCAGACCCGAATCGGTCGCGGCGTCGTCGGTGGTCTTCGCTGGCACGATCAACGGCGGCGGCGCGATCGAGATCGAGACGACGCGGCGCTCCAACGACACGACCCTGGCCAAGGTCGTCCGGATGGTCAGCGAGGCCGAGACCCAGAAATCGCCGACGCAGCGCTTTACCGACCGCTTCGAACGGGTCTTCGTTCCCCTGGTCCTCGGTCTGGCCTTCGTTCTCCTGTTCGCCTGGGTGGTCGTCGACGAGCCCTTCCGCGACAGCTTCTACCGCGCGATGGCGGTGCTGGTGGCGGCGAGCCCCTGCGCCCTGGCCATCGCCACGCCCAGCGCGGTGCTGTCCGGCGTGGCCCGGGCGGCCCGGGCCGGGGTCCTAGTGAAGGGTGGGGCGCCGCTGGAGAACCTCGGCGCGCTGGACGCCATCGCCTTCGACAAGACCGGAACCCTCACCGAAGGCAAGCCGCGGATCACCGATGTCGTGCCCTTCGGCCAGACGACCGAAGACGAGCTGCTGGAGATCGCCGTCGCCGTCGAACGGCTCAGCGACCATCCGCTCGCGGAGGCGATCGTCCGGGATGGAAGCCAGCGCCTGGCGACCGCGCCCGCGCGAACCGCGACGGATCTGCGCAGCCTGACGGGGAAGGGGGTCACCGCCCGGTTGGAGGGGAAGGAGATCTGGATCGGCAAGCCGGAGATGTTCGGCGCCGACGGCATCGCGCCGCTCGGCCCCGACACGGAGATCGCGGTCGCCGCCCTGCGCAACGAGGGCCGCACCCTCATGGTGGTGCGGCAGGGGAACAAGGACCTCGGCGTCATCGGACTTCTGGACACGCCCAGGGCGAAGGCGCGCGAGACGCTGACGGCGCTGCGCGCGCTCGGCATTCGCCGGATGATCATGATCTCGGGCGACCATCAGAAGGCCGCCCAGGCGGTCGCCGGGCAAGTCGGCCTGACCGAAGCCTGGGGCGACCTGATGCCGGAGGACAAGGTCGAGGCCATCAAGACACTGCGGGCGGAGGCCAAGGTCGCCATGGTCGGAGACGGGGTCAACGACGCCCCGGCGATGGCGACGGCGACCGTGGGCGTCGCCATGGGGGCGGCCGGATCGGACGTCGCCCTGGAGACGGCCGACGTCGCCCTGATGGCTGACGACCTGTCAAAGCTGCCGTTCACCGTCGGCCTCAGCCGGCAGACCCGCCGCATCATCCGACAGAATCTGTTCGTCAGCCTCGGCGTGGTGGCCTTCCTCGTTCCGGCGACGATCTTCGGGCTCGGCATCGGTCCGGCGGTGGCCCTCCACGAGGGGTCGACGCTGCTGGTCGTCTTCAACGCGCTGCGTCTGCTCGCCTGGCGCGGCCCGCGAGAGGCCGTGTGAACTCGCAAACCTCAAGCACAGGAGAACCCCTATGAAACGCATCGGATGGGTCAGCGTGATCGCGCTCTTCCTTCTCGTCTCGGTGTTCGGCTTTGGAGTGCTGTCCCGTCAGGCCGCAAGGCCGTCCGCGACCGTGGCGGTCGATGCCCGGCCGATCGATCAGCACGCCGGCCACAGCGACGCGGCGGCCGACAGCCCGGCGACCCGGTCCTACAAGGAGGCCAACGCCCGGATGCATTCGGCCATGGAGATCGAGTACAGCGGCGACGCCGACGTCGACTTCATGCGGGGTATGATCGCGCACCACGAGGGCGCGGTCGCCATGGCCAGGATCGCGCTTGAGCATGGCTCCGATCCGGAGGTTCGCGGCCTTGCCGAAGAGGTCATCCGGACCCAGGAGGCGGAGATCGTCCGCATGCGGGTGTGGCTGGCCACCCGCGAGAGCCGGTCGAACTAGGCCGATGGGCTCAAAGCGGTCCACGATCCACAGCCGGGCGCCCCGCTGGCGTCCCGGCAAATACCGCGCCCGCGGGAGGTCCCGGCGACCCCGTCCGCCGGCGCCGTTTCGGCCGGTCCGAGACACCCTGATCGCGGTCGGGGCCGGCCTGGTGGCCGCCTTCGTCGTCTTATGCGTGGCGGCGCCCATGGCGACGACTTACCGGTTTCCCCTGTACGGCGCCTTCGGCGGGCTGATGCTTCTTTTGACCGCCTTGACCTTCCGGATGGCGGCGAAGGACCCGGCCGGCCGGCTGTTGGCCGCGATCCTGGCGCTGGTGTGCGTTCTCGGGACCGCCGCCTTGTACGTCGGACGCGATCAGATCAATCTTGCGCCGCCCCACAGGCACGCCGTCCCAGACGCCGCCGCTTCCGTCAGGCCCGGCCGATGACGGCCCTAGAGGCCACTGCGCGGGTTCCCGTCCGGATCACGCGCGGGGGATGGCTCGACATTCTGCGTTTCGTGGCGGCCGCCCTGATCGTCCTTTACCATTTCCGCGAGGCCGCCCCGGTCGCGCTCGGCGAGGTTCATCCCGTCTTCGACCGGGGCTACCTGTTGACGAACTTCTTCATCATCGACTCGGGGTACGTCCTCGCGCGCATCTACGGGGAGGGCTTCGCCAATCGCACCCTCTCGCTCTCCCTGTATGTGCGCCAACGGCTTCTTCGCGTCGCGCCCTCTCATCTCGTCGTCATCGCCGCGCTCGCGCTGCTGGTGGCGACCGCCGCCGCCGTCGGGATCCGTCCGAGCAACCCGCAATGGTTCGCCTGGCCCGAGCTTCCGGCGCAGGTCTTCCTCGTCCAGGCCTACGGCGTTCCGGGCGGGCAGGGCTGGAACGCCCCCACCTGGACGTTGTCCGCCCTGCTGGGCTGCTATCTGGCCCTGCCCTGGATTTGCAGGGCGCTCTGGCCACTGCGCCCGTGGCTCGTGGTTGCAGGGGTCGTAATGCTGCTCCTGGTGGCGGATGGTGCGAGCCGGGCATGGTTGGGAGACCCCCTCTACCGGCTTCCGCTCCGTCACGGATTCATCCGGGCGCTGCCCCTGTTCCTGCTGGGTGTCGCGGCCGCGATTCTGGGCGCGCGCGTCTGGGTCCCGCCGGTCCGTGCGGCATGGATCGGGCTCGCGGCCTTTGCCGGTCTGATCGCGGCCCAGGCCGTTTCCGATCTCGCCCTGATTTCGCTTCTCCTGCTCACCGTCATGATCTGGGCCGCCGGAGCCCTGCCCGTGGCGCGTCCGTCACGGCTGATCGAGCAGCTTGGTCTTATGTCCTTCGCTATGTTCCTGACCAACGAAGTGACCCGGATCGTCTGGTTTGGCGCGTTCGACGCCCTTGGCCAGGCGGCCTGGCCGGCGACCGTTCGCTGGGGCGTCTGGGGGCTGGGTCTGGCCTCCGCCTTTGCGGCGGCGGCGGTGTTCCGATACGGTTTCGACGGCCCGGTGCAAGCCTGGCTCAATCCGCCGCGGCGACCACCGGCGCAGCCGGGCGTGAGTTCTGACCGCCCGGTGGCTTGAAGGGCGCATCACCGAACCCTGTGCAACCGGGTGCGGCTCGGCTGTTCGCCTATCGGATGCCTGATCGGTCAATCTTCGGGCTCAGGCCGCGAGCGCACGTCCATATCTCGTTCAGGCTCCGGGAACCGCACGACACTGCGGGCGTAGACGGCGCATGCGCTTTCGTTTCTCCAGGAGTCATCCCTACCCGGGCGCGGTTGTCTCGGTGATTGACGATCCGCCGCAGGGATCGAACTGCGTGATCGAGTTCGGCGACGGCGTGGTGATCGTCGCGGGCGCTCGAACCGACGGCGACGCCCATCTTCTGGATATCCCGGCCTATCGCACGGCCAGAGGATCGAACGTCGGACCCGGCGAGTGGCGCGTGGCCCGGTCTCCGCGCGGGGGCTGGCGCGCCCATCCCCGCCGTTAGCCATCCTCCCGGTCAAGAGGCGCCATGCCCATGCCCGGGGCGTCGAATGGTCCCTCAAGCCACTGAACCAGATACTCCGCCACGGCGCTCAACCACTGCGGTCGCTGGGCGGGGCGGCGACTGTAGTTTTCAAGCGTGTGGGCGAGCAGGAAGTCGTACGGTCGTGGATGGATCGCGAACCGGTTGGAAAGCGGCAGGTTCATCTCCAACGCCGCGGCCGCGAAGAGCGACCGTTGCACATGCCCGTTTCCATCCAGGAAGGGGTGGATGAAGCCGAACTGGCTGAAGAGATAAGAGAGCGTCACCAACTGGTCCCACGGCTCGACGAGGGTGTCGATCCGCAAGCGCACGGTCCCGACGAGGCTTTGCATGGCCGAAGGGACGTCCGGCGGGTCCATGAAGGTGAACGTCTGACCCTCGACGATGACGCTCGGACCGCCCATGACACGCAGCGCGAGGGATGTGCCGGGGACGCCGCGATAGCCGCCGGCGTATTCCGGATGGGCTGGCGGGACGAAGGCGGAGTAGAGGTCTCGATGAAGACCGCGCGGATCGTCCAGGCAGGCCCTCCGATAGACGGGGTCCGTTCGCAGCTTTTGGAGAAGCGTCGCGCTTTCGACGGCCATTCGGTCGTCGAAGTCGGGATGGCGCTGCGGATGCCATTCGGGATGTTGGAGCGTCATCGACTGTCCTCGCCTGCGGCTCTAGCCGTCTGCTCGAGCGGCGCCGACGCTCCAGCGTCGAAATGAAATAGTCGCGAGTCCGATAGCCTGGCAGGCGCGAGGATGGCGAGCGCGACAGGGCGCTGATCGGCTTTATCACGGATTGGGCCGGCGGGCTTGGCTTACCCGCCAGCAAGCGGGAAAGTCGTCTCGGTCAATCGTGTTGGTTGTGCCGCGCAGTTGCTCTAGGCTCCTGACCGGGGAGGCGACAATGACAGACCAAGACGCTCAATCGAACGAACCGGCCACGGACCTGTCCGTGCTCGACCGTGTATTGACGGCGTTCACGACCGCTGTTGAATCCGAAGAGGGGCTGGCTGACACCGCACAGCGGTTGGTCGATACGCTCATCACGAAGAAGGATCTCAGCGAGGCCGCGATCAGTCAGGCGCTCTTCGGAGGCGATCCGGCATGATCCAGGTCGAGAGCCTCACGATCGCGGAGTTCCGCGGCATCCGTAGCCTGTCGCTTAATCTTCAGCGGCGGAACTTCGCCGTCTGCGGCTCCAACGGCACCGGCAAGAGCGGTGTCGTGGACGCCTTGGAGTTCGTTCTGACGGGCACAATCTCGCGCCTGACAGGGAAAGGCCGCGGCGACCTGTCCATCAAGGATCATGGCCCTCACGTCGATAGGAAGACGGAACCGGAGAAGGCGTTCGTCGAAGCAACAGTGTGGATCCCGTCGCTCAGGCGATCCGTCCAGGTTCGGCGATCGGTGAAGGCGCCCGCCGTGCTTCAGGCCCATCCTGACAGCCCGGAGGTGCAGGCGGTGTTCCGCCAGCTGGAGGCCCATCCGGAGATCGCCCTGTCTCGCCGGGAGATCATTCGCTTTGTCCTGACCGAGCCGGGTCAACGCGCCAAGGACGTCCAGGCTCTCCTCAAACTGGACGACCTCGAAGTCCTGAGAACGCGGCTGCAGCGCATCTCTAACGCCAGTCAGGCCGCTGCGAAGGCCGCGGCCGCGACCCGTGATGCGGCGAAGGCTGAGTTTGTACGCGCGATGGATATCGCTGACGCGACCGCACCGGAAATCCTCGAAGCCGCCAACCGGCGCCGGAGGGTGCTTGGACTGGAGGGTCTTTCGACGCTGGGGCCCGAGGGGTCGCTACGCGATGGGTTGAGCTCACAAGCGGGCGGCCCGGTCGCCGCGGTCAACAAGGCGGTCGCCGCCGCTGATCTCGCCGCGCTGCGGGACTCAGTCGATCGGCGATCGGGGGAAGACGTCCGCGCCCAGGTCGCGGCGGCGAGGACGGCGGTCGAGCGGCTAATCGCTGACGAATCCCTGCTGAAGGACGTCGTGCGCGACGATTTTCTCAAGACGGCTCTCGATCTCTATGAGGGTGAAGTCTGTCCCGTCTGCGACACGCCCAAGACCCTGGACGAGCTCACCGCGATCATTCAGGCCAAGCGGGCGAAACTGGAGGCAGTCAAGGTCCTGCGCGCGGCGGCCGAAGACAAGCTGATGGGGGTTCGAGACGCGCTCGAAGCGGAAGCGGCTTTGACCCGGCCGGTCTACCTCACAGGCAAGTCGCTTCTCGAAGCCCATGAACTCGATCAGATCGCCGACCATGGCAAGGCCCTGGTCGATGCCGGCGCTGCGCTTGCGGCGCTTCTGCCGCTCGACAAGACGCTGGCCCGGCTTGACGAGCTGACGCCCTCCGCAGGTTTGGTCGATGTGTTGACCCGGCTTTCGGGAGCCATCGGCGGACTGCCGGAGCCTTCGGACCAGGACGCCGCGCGCGATTACCTCATCACGGGTCAGTTGCGCCTTGAGGCGTTGCGGACAGCCAGCGCGGCCGCCCGGACGGCGAACGCCCGCGCCGACAGGGCGAAGAAGGTCTTCGACCTGTACTCCGCGACCTCCACCGCGGCGCTGGAGAAGGTCTACGAAGACGTTCAAGGCCATTTCGCCGAGCTCTACCGCCGCATCAACGCCGATGACGAGGGGAACTTCGAGGCCAAACTGAAACCCTCCCTGGGAAAGCTCGGCTTCGGGGTGGACTTCTACGGACGGGGCTTCTTTCCGCCGGGCGCCTACCATAGCGAGGGACACCAGGACAGCATGGGCCTGTGTCTCTACCTCGCCCTGATGCGGTATCTCCTGGGAACGGGCTTCACCTTCGCGGTCCTTGACGACGTGCTGATGTCAGTGGACGCCGGTCATCGGCGCGAGGTGTCGAAGCTGCTGAAGGCGGAGTTCCCGGACACGCAGTTCGTTCTCACCACCCACGACCGCGCCTGGCTGAAGTTCATGAGCACGACGGGCCTCGTGGCCCCAAAGGACACGGTCCAGTTCCGCAAATGGACGGTGGAGGAAGGTCCCACGACCTGGAGCAAGGGCGACGTGTGGGACGAAATGCGCGAGAAGGCGCGAAATGACGATGTCGCAGGCGCGGCTGGCGCTCTGCGTCGATCTTTGGAGCACCTATCCGCGGAAGCCTGCCAGGCGCTGCGCGCCAAGGTCGAGTTCAGCGTCGATGGACATCATGACCTGGGCGACCTGCTGGATCCGGCCATCGGACAGATGAAGTCCCTTCTCAAAGACGCGCGTCTGGCGGCGGAAAGCTGGTCGGATACGGAGCGGTTGGCGGCGGTGAAGGCGAGTGAAACGGCCTTCGCCCAGGCCGTGACCGACGCCAAGGTCGAACAATGGCAGATCAATCCGGCCGTCCACTACAATGCATGGGCTGACTTGCAGAAGGCGGAGATGATCGCGGTCATCGACGCGTTTCAGGCGCTGTTCGTGCTCTTCAACTGTGACCAGTGCGGCGTCCTGATCGAGGTAAGTCCGGGACGTGGCCGACGTGAGTACCTCCAGTGCATGTGCGGCAAGGTCAAGTTCGCCTTCATGTCGAAACCGAAAGTCGCCGCGTAGGCCGCATTCGCGCTGGTCCCTGCTCAGTCCCCGGCGTCGCCAAGACGTCAGTCGTCTTCGTCCTCGCGTTCCCGCGGAGGCGGCGTCCAGCCGTCGGCCTCGAACAGGGCGACGACCTCGCCGAAGGCGTCGCGTCGATGCGCCCGCAGAAGCATCTGATAGAAGCGATTGCGGGCGTCCGCGGATGGCAGGCGTCCGGCGCCCGCGTTCCGGACTACGCTCAGGAGCAGGGCGCTGGTGCCGGACGCCGCGTAGTTCTGGCCGGTCGCGGCGACAGCGTCGAGCAACTGGTCGAGCGCCATCGTGTCGAGCCTCCCGGTATAGGGCGTGATGTAAGCGTCGAAATTCGCTTCGGAGCCGCGGAAGCTACCGGACTGGGCGTAGAGCTCAACCGCCTGGGGCCAAAGCTCCGGAAGGGGCGAGGCGGCGATCGCCCGAGCCAAAGCCTCCCGGTCGAGGACGGCGATCAGGGCGAGGATCGGCGCCCTGAACGGCGCGAAGGCGACGCCCTTTAGGAGGAGGTAGTCCGTCAGAGTGGCGCCGTCGGCGTTGTTGACCGTCTCCTGCAGGGAGGTCCGGGTCGGCTCCTGCACGAGGTGCCAGAAGTCGGGGAAGGCTGCGACGAAGGCGATGGCGCGGGGGCGGTCGGCCGGGTCGAGCGCGTCGAGCAGACGCACGACGCTGGCCACCACGTCAGGCCAGGCTGCAGCCGCCCGGTCGCGAACCGCGACCAGCGCGGCTTCGACCTTGGGGCGGACGACGTCGAGATGGGCGGGAACGCCCTTCAGCAGAGACTTCGCAAGCACGGTTCCGAAGTTGCGGATCGCCTGCGGCCGGACTCGCGCGAGGTAGCGCTGCTCGACATAGTCGAGAATCCGCGCGGGATCGGTTGGGAAGCCGGATGATTGGACGTCGGCGTCGAAGACCTCGAAGATGGCGCGGCCCTGGAGGGCTTCCTGACCGAGAACCAGGTCGACGGCGTTGACGAGATGCATCCGAACCAGTTCGGGGGTCGGTTCGAAGAGGAGGGCTTCGGCGGAGAAGGCCGGATGGGCGCAGAGGTGACGATCCTCGCGCAGGCGTTCGAGCTGCCGGCCCGCGATCTGGCTGATCGCCTGGGTGTTGTCTGCGGCGTCTTCGAGAATGCGGCCCTCCAGCTGAAGCAGTTGCCGGATGTCGCGGATGGCCGTCGCATTGTCCCACGACTGTAGGAAGGCCGTCGCCGCGGCATCGCCCATGGCGCTGAGCTCGCGATATTTGGCGATCAGATCATAGGCGATAGCGACCCAGGCGGCCGTGAGCGAGGCGCGCAGCGCCCCGGCCTTGTAGGCCCGCACGGCGTCCAGGAAGTAGGTGCGGGATTGCGGGTTGCGGACCTTGGTCAGCAGGATGTCGAGGTCTACGAAACTGGAATCCACGGGATCGCACCGGATAAGGAAAAGGAACGCCGACCTTAGCCATGCCCCTTGCGGGACGTAAGCTGGCGCCCAGTCATTGCCCAGGTGTGGGCCATGGCGAGCTTCACCTGGCGCGCTCGAATGCGCTGCGCGAGGGTGGAGGGCTAGCGGGGAGTGCAAGCATCGTACATTGGCCACACCCGCAGCCAGGTCGTATGGCGAGCGGAACGTCTTTCTGACCTCTCGACCGTCAAGCGGGCTCGTGGAATAGCAATCTGGGTGGAGCCGGCAAGGCCGGGGGAGGGGGCGGCTGGAGTTCAGTGCCGGGACGAACCGCCGCGAGGATCAAGCGCTCCAGGCATTCGATCGCCTCCCGCTTCTCCTCAAGATAGTCGTGCTGGACATAGACCGACATGGTGATGGACGATCCGCCGCCTAGCTCGTTCGCATGGTTGAGAAGCTTGGACAGAATGAAGGGGCTTGTCCTGGCTCGCGCCAGCCTGGTCGCCCCGCTGCGGCGCAGATCGTGGACCGTGATGTCCGGAATATCGATCGCGGCCCTGATGTCGCGCATGGCGTGGCTGATCGCGGAGGGATGAATGGCGCCCGGCGCCTCGCCGCGCCCCACGAAGACGAACGGCGACGGCTCCGCGCCCTCCGACGGCTTTGGCCGAAGCGCCAGGGCTTCCTTGATCAGAATGATCGAGAATTCGCCCAAGGGAACGACGGTGGTGCGTCCGGCCTTGGTGCGGCCGGCGGGGATCGTCCATGTCCGCTCGGCGAAATCGAGTTCGGCGACTCGCATCTCCGCGACCTCCGCGCGTCGCTGCAGAAGTAGGGCCGCCAGCTGGATCGCGATCCGGATCGGACGCCCCACCATTAGCGCCTCGTCCCGGCCTTTCGGCAGCGGACGTCGGTAGCCGGTCGTGTCTTCGAGAGCCCGCCAGAGCGCCCGCAACTCGACATCGTTGAGGACGCGCGTCCGCGGGGTTTCCTCCGCGAGATCGTCGAGCTGCTGGGCGGGGTTCCTGAGAACCCGATCCTCGGAGATTCCCCACGCGAAAATCTGGCTGATCAGGCTCCGGGCGCGATTAGACGTGACTCCCTTGCCCTCTTGTAGGATCTCCCGAAGGCGTTTGCGCACAACGTCCTTGGTCACCGCTTCGATGCGCAAACCCGCGATCTGGCGGAGATGCTTCCGGTAGAGGTTCCGTTCGGAAAGGATGGTGGGCGCGCGCTTGCGCTTTTTGCTCGGGCGATACTCTCCGGTCTCGGTGGCCTTGAAGTAGCCCTCTGCCATGTCGTCGAACGTCCTCAGCGTCTGAGCCTTGGCCTCGGCCTTGATGACCTGCATTTCGGTCGCTGGATCACGGCCGGCGTCGATCTCGGTTTGAAGTTTCCTCGCCTTCGCGCGGGCCCCCGCGACCGTCAGCGCGGCGGCGTCGCCCAGTGCTTGATCCGGCGGAACATAGCGACCGAGCCGAACTCTCGGCTGACTTCCATCCAGACGCCGATACCGAAAGCCCCAGACTTTCGAGTGCCCCGAAACCCGCAGGTAGAGACCCTTCAGGTCTGCATCCCAGAGCTCGAGACGATGCTCGTCAGTCGGTCTGAGCGCCGCGACGCTCCGGTCTGTCAGTCGTGTCGCGCCCATCTGAATCCTCGTCCGAAGCGCCCCGATTTTGGGGAGCAAATGGGGAGCAAATTGCAGCAACTCGAAGCATAGCGATGAAGAGAGATGAATTCAAAAACTTTCTAAAAACAGTGCGTTAGCACAGTCCTGAACAGTCCTGAAAAGGCATTGGAGGCCGCTGGGGGTCAAGGGGTCGCAGGTTCGAATCCTGTCGCTCCGACCATCTGGATCCTTGATTTGGAATGGTCTCAAGGGGTCGCCTGTTGGCGACCCCTTTGCAATTGGGGCCGTGTGTAGGCCTTTCCTGGAGCAGGCGCTCTCTCGGGCGCTCGTTGCGTCCGGCCCATCTGAGGCCGCTCTCTGTGTTTCTCTTCAGGTCCAAACGGAGCGAGAGAGACGTTTCACGCTCAATCGAAAGCCAGCGAACTGGATGACCAGCCTGGGAATCAAGCTTCATCGACCGCGTGGCGCACGCCTTTCAGACGGTCGACGCCTGAGAGGCGTGCGGCTGATGCCGATCTCATGTCACGAGGGGAAGTCGGGGTGATTTTCATGGGCTGCCGAGTGTTTGAAACTTCAGCGCCAGAAATACCCCGAGTGGCTCCGCGGGTAGGATTCGAACCTACGACCAGCCGATTAACAGTCGGCTGCTCTACCACTGAGCTACCGCGGAACTGCTCGGGAGGCGGGCCTATAGCAGCGGCTCTTGGATTCGTGCAACGGGAAAAACGCGTCATGAATCAGATAATCGTCTCCGACCCCGCCGACCCCCGTATCGCCGCCTTTCGCGATATCCGAGAGCGCGACCTGACGGGCCGCGAAGGTCTGTTCATCGCCGAGGGCGAGGTGGTGGTGCGGGTGCTGACCTCGCATGCGTCACGCTGCAGGGTGCGCGCCCTGTTGCTGGCCGAGAAGCGGGCGCAGGGCCTTGCGGATGTGATCGCCGGCCTTTCGAGCCAGACGCCGGTCTATATCGCGAGCCAAGCCGTGCTGGACCGGATTGCGGGCTTCCCCCTCCATCGCGGCATCCTGGCGCTGGGTGAAAAGCCGGAGGTTCTGACGTTGGACGCCAGTATCCGTGATCCACAGCGGAAGGATGTCTTCGTCGTCGCGGCCGGCATCGGCAATCACGACAACATGGGCGGCCTGTTCCGCAACGCCGCCGCATTCGGGGCGCGGGCAGTGCTGCTGGATCAGACCTGCTGCGACCCGTTCTACCGCAAGGCCATTCGCGTCTCGGCTGGCGCAGTGCTGCGCACGCCGTTCGCCACGGGCGATTCGGCGCTTACCGTGGTCGAGACGTTGGAGGCGGCCGGCGTCGAGGTTCTGGCCCTGACGCCGTCGGCGACGACCCGCCTGGCCGACTATCGCCGAAATGGACCCGTCGCCGTGGTTTTGGGCTCCGAAGGGCCCGGGTTGCCGCCTGAGGTCATAGGGCGCTGCACCGCCGTCGGCATTCCGATGGCGGGTGGATTCGATTCGCTGAACGTGGCGACAACCAGCGCTGTGGCCCTGCATCACCTGACCACGCCCGTCCTATCCGGCGGCTGAAGCGAAAAGGGCGCGAACCCTGCGGTCCGCGCCCTTTGCCGTAGTCTGCGATGGAGGCCTGACCGGAACTCACGCAATGCCGCGATATCAATGGCTTGCGGCGTCTTGCCGGGGTCCGGACCAACACTGAAATTCATAGGC
>QFQU01000040.1 GCA_003248965.1 Brevundimonas sp.
AGCACGCGGCGACCGTCGAGAAGAGAGTTCTGGCTCATGGCGTTCACACCGTGCCCAGGTTGGCTTTCGGCAGGTAATGCAGGACGCGCTTCTCGGCCCAGACCACCGCGCCATAGGCGAGCACGCCGATCAGGGTGAGCATGACGATGGCGACGAACACCCCGGCGGTGTTGCCCTGCCCTTCGGCATCCACCAGCAGGAAGCCGAGGCCCTTGTTGCCGCCCACCAGCTCGCCGACGGTGACGCCGATCACCGCCAGGGTGGAGGCGATGCGCAGGCCGGAGAACAGCGCGGCCATCGCCGAGGGGAACTCCACCAGGCGGAAGATCTGCCAACGGCTGGCGCTCATCGCGCGCACCAGGTTGATCATGTCCGGGTCGACGGTGCGGATGGCCGAGAGCACGTTGATCATCACCGGGAAGAACACGATCAGCACGGCGATGAGGATCTTCGGGTACACCGTATAGCCCAGCCACATCACGAACAGCGGGGCGAAGGCCACCTTCGGCGCGATCTGCAGCGCCAGGATGTAGGGCGAGAGCATGGCCTCGGTGGTCGGCGACAGGCCGAGGGCAACGCCGATGCTCACGCCAAGCAGCGCGCCCAGGGCGAAACCGACGACGATCTCCAGGCTGGTGATCGCCGTGTGCTCCAGCAGTCCGGCGCCGTGCCACATGGCCACGCCCTCCGCCGCCACCCGGCTCAGCCCCGGCAGGACGAACTCGGGCATGCCGAGCAGGCCGGGCCCCCACTGCCAGGCAGCGAGGAACAGGAACAACAGCGCGAGACTGCCGAGCAAGGGTCTGGTGGAGAGGTTCATGGGCGGGCTCCGTGCTGCGCGGTCAGGTCGGCGGACTCGACGAAACGGTTGGTGTAAAGCTCGTCCAGCGGCGTCTCGCGGCCGACGATGCCTTCGCTGACGTAGAACCTGCGAACCTTGTCCAGGCGCTGCGGATCGATGTGCCCGAGCGGCTGCTGGTTGGCGTAGACGTGCTCGACATAGAGCCGCAGGACCCGTTCCAGGCTGGCCTCGCGGCCCTTGTAGGCGGGCACCGCGGCAGCGAAGGTGGCGGCGGCCTGCCTTGGGTCGGCGATGATGTCGCGCATGCCCATGAGGGTCGCCCTGACCACCCCGCCGACCACCTCAGGCTGCTTCTCGATGGCCTCGTCCGAGGCGAGGATCGCCTGGGCCATGCTCTCGAACACCTCGCTGCCCGGCAGCAACTTCACCTGCCGGCCGGCATCCTCGGCACTCACCACCCAGTCCGGCACGCCGGCCATGGCCTGCGAGCGGCCGGCGGAGAACAGTTGCCAGACGCCGGATGGGCCGGCCGCCTGGATGTCCACGTCGGACTTGCCCAGGCCAGCCTTGCGCATCGACGCCAGCAGGGCGTAGTAGGTGGTGTCGGAGTAGGACATCACGGTCAGGGTCTTGCCCTTGAGGTCCTTGACGCTGTCGATACCGGCCGTGCCATCGGTGGCGATCATGGTCACCCCGCCGGCACCGAGCACCGCCACGGCTTTCACCGGGATGCCGTTGGCGCGCACCACGATCGGCGTATCGCCGAT
>QFQU01000041.1 GCA_003248965.1 Brevundimonas sp.
AGCGCGCATCGAAGAATGCATCCGGATCCACGCCTTCCACGGCGCTCAGCGGGTCGCTCCCTCGGTAGTAAGGGAAGGTTGTCGAAGTGCGTGCTGCGTCTGCCTGCATATCGGCGTAGCGCACGCTCGGCATGTCCAACGCCTCGTTCTCGGGTTCAGGTTCCACTGACTCATCAGGGGTTTTGAGCTGGGGACGGTCGACAGGGAGTGCTACAACGTTGTCGGCCAGCGGAGCTTGGTACTCGTACTCAGCGGCATTCGCGGCCAACTGCTCCTGGGCTTCACGAGCCGCACGTTGCTGGCGGCTTTCGACCAACAGAGCCTCAAGGTGCTCATGGGTTTTCTGTGCCGTGCCCAAGGCGTCGATCCACCAGTCGGTCGACCAGATGCGCAGAATCTCCCAACCAAGACCTCGTAGCACTTGCTCGCGCAGCTTGTCCCGATCACGGGCTGTTGCGCTGCGGTGGTAGGTCGCTCCGTCGCACTCGACGCCGGCGAGGTAGCGCCCAGGCGCATCGGGGTCGACAACTGCGAGGTCGATGCGGAACGACGACACGCCGACTTGGGTGACGACCTGCCAGCCCTTTTGGCGAAGCGCATTCGCAACGGCTTCTTCGAAGGGGCTGTCGTAACCGCCCAGGCTTCCAGTATCGGCTCCCGCCAGTGCACGAGCGCCACGGTCGGCAAACTCGAGGAAGTGCTTGAGGTCGCGGACGCCGAAAGCTTGTGTGCGTGCCAGGTCGATCTTCTCGGCTCGCAGGGTGCTGAAGACGCGAAGTTCATGGCGAGCCCGGGTGACGGCGACGTTGAGCCGGCGCTCACCTCCCGTGCGATTGAGCGGGCCGAAGTTCATGGCAACGTTGCCCGCAGCATCGGGGCCGTAAGTGATCGAGAAGTACATGATGTCGCGCTCGTCACCCTGAACACTTTCCAGGTTTTTCACGAAGACGGGTTCAAGCTCGCTCTCCGAGAAGTAGCTTTCCAGCGCCGGGTCTTTTCGGCGTTCGGTGTCGAGCAGATCCTCGATCAGCTTTTGCTGTTCGCCGTTAAATGTCACGACGCCGATGGTCAGCTTGCTCTCTTTGAACCCAGGGCTACGCAACCGGCCGATCAGGTCAGCGACCAATGCCTTGGCCTCTGCAGGGTTGGTACGTGCAGAGCCTTTCTCGTACACCCCGTTGATGACGTGCAGGCTGACGGCACGATCATTTGTAACAGGGGAGGGGAAGGTCACCAGCTTGGACTCGTAGTAGCGCTGGTTCGAGAACGCAATCAGGCTTTCGTGTCGACTACGGTAGTGCCAGTTCAGGTTGCGGATCGGCAGGTTGGCACTGATGCATTCATCCAAAATGCTTTCGAGGTCGGCCTCGACATCAACGTCATCCTGGGTGGATTCGGCACGATCGAAGAAGGAGGTCGGGGGGAGCTGTTTGGGGTCGCCAACCATCACCACCTGCTTGCCACGAGCGATGGCGCCGATCGCATCCCATACCGGAATCTGTGAGGCTTCGTCGAAGATCACCACATCAAAGACGCTGG
>QFQU01000042.1 GCA_003248965.1 Brevundimonas sp.
ATTTCCACTGAGAAGTGATGGAGTGGATGCCCCCTCCCGACGGCATCAAATGTGCCATTGTGATGTTTCCGAACGTCACAGCAGAGGAGAAGGCATCCATGGACGGTGTTAGCATTGTTGGCCTGGACCTGGCAAAGAGGGTTTTCCAAGCACATGGAGCATGCTCGAACGGGCACGTGATATTTCGCAAAAAGCTGAGCCGATCTCAGCTTGTGGCATTTCTGGCTCGGCAACCACGCTGCATTGTTGCGATGGAAGCTTGCGCTAGCGCACATTTTTGGGGTCGGGCCATCAGAGACTTGGGGCACGAGGTTCGCTTGATCCCGCCCATTTACGTAAAGCCATTTGTGAAGCGGCAGAAGAACGACGCTGCGGACGCGGAGGCGATTGCTGAAGCGGCTGTGCGGCCGAATATGCGTTTCGTTGAGGTCAAATCTCAGAGGCAGCAGGCCGGTGCGATGGTGTTCAGGACTCGCGACCTATTGGTTCGGCAACGCACGCAATTGATCAACGCGCTGCGCGGTCATCTTGCTGAACATGGTGTCGTTGCTCCCCAAGGAGTGACGAATGTCCGGATACTGGAGGCCGCAATTGAGGAAGCCGAAACATCTCTCGATCTGCTGATCATCGAGACGGCACGGCTTTACCTCACGCAGATCGCCTCGCTAAGTGAGCAGATCGTTACGCTTGAGAAAGTTCTGCAGCAAGAAGCGGGCAAGGCGGCTACGACGGCCCGGCTGTTGACCGTACCGGGGATCGGCCATGTCACCGCTATGGCTATCGAGGCCTTCGCACCTCCAATGGAGACTTTCCGGCGCGGAAGGGATTTTGCCGCCTGGCTCGGACTTGTGCCCATCCAGCGATCGACCGGCGGTAAACAGGTCCTCGGCAGAACCTCTAAAATGGGTCAGCGCGATATCCGGCGATTGCTGATCACGGGCGCCATGACGATCGTGCGTTGGGCAAGCCGTAAAGCGCCACCGGAAGGGTCATGGCTATCCCGCATGCTGGAGCGCAAGCCCCGAATGCTTGTTGCCATTGCTTTGGCCAACAAGATGGCCCGCTCTGTCTGGGCGATGTTGACCAAGGATGAGGATTACAGGAATCCGGTGGCTGTCGCGGCGTGATCAAATGATCGCGCGGTCAGCTCCCGGTGCGTCGGGCGTGTGAGAAGATCGAGGAGTAGTAAGGGCAAATGATCGGACAGATCCGGTTCTGAAAATGCATTCCGAGTCATAGGGCTACGAGCCCGCAGAAGTGTTTTGCATCAGATCCGCGCATCTCCATACCGGCCAGCGGATATCGGTCCGCACAACAGGCCTGATACATGACCGCATCCGATCACACGCCGGCGCCGCTTCAAAACCTCTTGTGCGACCGGGGGCATCCATACATGACCCGGGTAGGGCATAAATTTCCACTGAGAATTGACCCATGTTGAACTCGTCCCTGGCTTTGGCAAGCGAGGGTATATGGAGTGTTGGACATGGCGTTATTGAGCGTTATCCGGCGCTGGCATTTTCGCGATCATCTACCGA
>QFQU01000043.1 GCA_003248965.1 Brevundimonas sp.
CTGCGCGCTCTGGTCGAAGAAGCCCTGCGCGAACTGCTGGCCCGTCGCGCGCCCGAGCAGGTGGCCGGTGCCGACCTCGGCGAGCTGCGCCGCGGTGCAGTGGAAGTATGTGGTGATCGACACCGTGCCGGCGGGTACCACGGTGGCGCGGCGCAGCCACACGCGCGGATAGAAGACGTCACTCATCGCGGTGAGCGAGGCGAAATCCAGCGCACGCGGCTGGGCGTCGCGCAGCCACATGCGGGTCTCGCTGTGGTCGCCGCGGCCGTCCCACTGCGTGGGGATGCTGCCGCTCACCGGCCGCATCTCGTACTGGCCGACCCAGGCCACGGCCTTGGGCCCGATGGTCATGCGCTCGACCGCTTCGGGCGCAGGCACCGCGGGCATGGGCAGGTCGGTGGCGCCCCAGGTCTCCCGGCGCACCGCCGTGACCACCGTGGCGGTGGTGTTGAGCTGCGGCCGGCCCTCGGCGTCGGGCTGGCGGATCTCGAGCGTCCAGTGCTGGGTCGAGCGGTTGGTCTTCACCGGCGTGGCCTGGATCTCGAAGGGCCCCTCCACGATGGCGGCCGCGTAGTTGACGGTGATCGCGATGGGCTCGCCCAGCAGGTCGGGGTGGCGCAGCACCGCCTGCAGCGCCAGCGCCGCCGTGGTGCCGCCGAACGGACCGACCATGTTCCAGTAATCGGCGCTGGTGGCGCCGGTGAAGAGGCCGGCCTGGAGGTCGCTGTGTTCGAGCGCCAGGGCCTGGTCGAAGGGGTGCATCGTCATGGCGGCAGTGTGCATGGGGGCGGCGGGCTCACGCAGTCGTCTGCGGGACGCGGGTGTTCCCGAGGGCCGCGAGGCGCTGAAGGCTGTCGACCGCGCGCGGCCACAGGCTCTGGTCGAACTGCTTGCGGAAGAAGCCGAAATGGCCGATGCGGCGCGCCTGCACGTCGGCCGGCGCGATGCGCTGCACGGCGGTGGGGGCGGCCGAGTAGAAGCCGACGAGGCTTTCGGTGCCGCGCAGCGTCATCAGCTCGTCGTCGGTGATCGACAGCGCCAGCACCGGAAATCGCACCCGCGCGTAGCTGCGTTCGGCCAGCGGCCCCTCGGCCCCCACGCTGTAGCGCGGGTTGAGGCACCAGCGCCGCCACTGCAGGATCACGCCGCGCGGCAGGTCGCCCACCTTGCGCAACCTGCGGCCGGGAAAGTAGCCCCACAGCCGCACGGCCAGCGGCACCAGCACGAACCAGAAGTAGAGGACGGAGCGCTTCAGGCGCGGCGCGTTCTCGCGCCAGTAGCCGCTGCCGGCGGCGATGCTCAGCAGGCCGTCGACCTGCTCGGGCCGCGCGAGCAGCCCCGGCAACTGAGCGCCCAGGCTGTGGCCGAAGAGGTAGAGCGGCAGCGCGGGCTGTGCGGCACGGGCGGCGTCGATGACCGCTTCATAGTCGCGCGCCCAGTCGAACAGGTCGGCGTCGAAGCCGCGCAGCGGCGCATCGCCGAGCGAGTCACCGCTGCCGCGGTAGTCGAAAGTCCAGACGGCGACGCCTTGC
>QFQU01000044.1 GCA_003248965.1 Brevundimonas sp.
AGAGAAGGGCATCCTCACTGAGGCCGAGTTCCAAGCGAAGAAAGCACAGCTTCTCAGCTAACTCGCAGCCATCCTGGAACGACCAACGGCGGCTCCATAAGGGGTCGCCGTTTTGACGTCTGGTAATGAGAAGGGCGATATGACAAAGGGCGCGGATTGCTCCGCGCCCCTAGAACGAAGTCCCCATAGTTTGTCATCACCAGGTGGGGACTTGCTACCCTTTCGGGTAGTCTCAAAGCCCGATGCTTACGCAGAGCGGGAACGCCACATCATGTAGTGAAACGCTCGTGATTTGTCAACGATCCCAAGCCCAACGCGCAAAGCATAGCGCATTCAATTTCTTTAACTTTTTCTTCACTCAGCTTGGGAGTGAGATATTTCCTTTGGCCGTCGCCCTTTCGGCCATCGCCTATCAGGTGCAGCCGGTGAAAACCGACGGTCGCCATCATATCAGCCTTTGCCCACTTCTCCGGCCCAGCCCAAGGATCTGGAAGTTCTGGCTGCATTGGAACGCGGACATGAAAGTCACAAACCTCGGAGGGCTCTGTCTGACTTAACGGAATCACCGTGCACAGGCCGTCGCGCCGGCGCAGACGGGGACTCATGACTACGACCACGCGGCGCTTGATCATTTCGGGCGCAACGAACCCGGGCTCATAGGCGCACAAGAGCAAAGTGCCCCGTGCCGGATGAAACTTAAGCATGGAAAAATCTCGGTGATGACACCGAAACTCTAGGTTGGCTTCGCAGAACCTTCAAGCAAGGGTCTGAGTTATAAGGCTGTCAGCCCTCGGTGCCGTTCTTCTTGAAGCTCTCCAGCACGCGAAGAGCCTGGGGCCTGCTTTCCTCGGGGATGTCAGCCCAAACGTCGAGGATGGCGGTCGGGAGGTCGTTGGGATCGTGGTCCAGCAGATAGCCGGGCGACGTATTCAATATCGGCGCCAGCTTACGCAGCCACTTTGGTGACAGCTTCCGCGCGCCGCTTTCCAGCAAGCTGATGACAGAAGCGTTGGTTTCCGACGCCTCGGCCAGCTCGTCTTGGGTCAGGTGACGAAATTCTCGCCACGCCCGGAGGTGATTTTTCTCAGGTGGATCAGCTTCACGCGCCATCCTTGCATTCTGCAACGGAGAAAAGCGCCAGTCCTTATCGGACCCGCAACTTTGCATATTGCAATCTGCCTTTGCATTCCGCAATATACGGGGCATGGCACTCACCCCTACAGAACTCGCCAAGGCGCTTTCCATCAGCGCCCCCTACGCCAGCCAAATACTGAGCGGCAAGCGCGACATGTCCCGCGAGATGGCGATCCGGCTGTTTCGAGCGACCGGCGACAAGCTTGGCCCCATCGCTAAAGCGACGGACGATGAGATCGAGGTCCTGTCTTCGTTCCCAGAGCGGGTGACGCTCGCCCCAGCCGCCAACGACACCCCTCCCCAAGAGGAGGCGGCGTAGATGCGTTTCATCGGTCGCATCGTAATCAGCTCAATCGTCTGCTTGGCCATTCGCGCAGGCATCGGACTG
>QFQU01000045.1 GCA_003248965.1 Brevundimonas sp.
CTGAGAGTCTGTGAAGATTTCCGAGAAATGCTTTTGGTATAATTCTTGCGTCCCGGCCACGATCTCGTAACCCTGCCATGAAAGCTCACGCACGCGTGATTTTGCCCAACCGCACCCAGATGGAGTTTCGCGCCAGCGACCTCGAGTCGCTGCTGCCGGAAGGTCATCGGGCGCGGCTGGTGTGGTCGTATGTTGCCGGGCAGGATCTGGCGCGCTTCTATGAGCGGATCCGGGTGCGTGAGGGCGGGGTTGGTCGGGCGGCGATTGCGCCGGAGATTCTGTTGTCGCTGTGGCTTTACGCGACGCTCGACGGGGTGGGCAGCGCGCGCGAGGTGGCGCGCCTGACCGATGCGCATGATGCGTATCGTTGGCTGTGCGGCGGGGTGCAGGTCAATTACCACACGCTGTCGGACTTTCGGAAGGATCACGGCGAGGCGCTCGACGAGTTGCTCAGCGCTAATGTGGCAACGCTCATTGCCGCCGGGGTGGTGAAGCTGCGCCAGGTGGCGCAGGATGGCATGCGGGTGCGGGCCAGTGCGGGGGCGGGATCGTTCCGGCGCGAGGACAAGCTCGCGGGCTACCTGGAGGCGGCCCGCGAGCGGGTCGCGCAGCTCAAGGCCGAGCTTGAAGCCGACCCGGGCAGGGCCGAGCGGGCTCGTCAGGCGGCGCGGCTGCGCGCGGCCCGTGAGCGCGAGACCCGGGTGGCCGAGGCGCTGGCGCGCTTGCCCGAACTCGAAGCGATCAAGCGCCGCCAGGGCAAGGCGGCCGATCAGGCGCGCGCCTCGACGACCGATGCCCAGGCGACGGTCATGAAGATGGGCGACGGCGGGTTTCGGCCTGCGTACAACCCGCAGTTGGCCAGCGATGTCGACTCGCTGGTGATTGTGGGCGTCGAGGTGGCCACGATTGGAAGCGATCAGGGTCAGATGGTGCCGATGATCGAGCAGGTGCGCGAGCGTTGCGGTCAGACGCCCGAGGCCTGGCTGGTCGATGGCGGCTTTGTGGGTCACGAGCAGGTCGAACAGGCCAGCGCGCACACCACGGTGTATGGGCCGGTGCCGGCGGCCAAGGACAAGGCGGTGGACCCACACCAGCCCAAGCCCGACGACAGTCCTGGCGTGGCGGCATGGCGCGCGCGCATGGGGACCGATGAGGCCAAGGCGATCTACAAGAACCGCGCCGCAACCGCCGAATGCGTCAATGCCCACAGCCGCAACCGGGGACTCCAGCAGTTCCGCGTGCGCGGACTGGCCAAGGTCAAGTGCGTGGTCCTGTTCTTTGCCTTGGCCCACAACCTGATGCGGATGGCCAGCCTCGCGCCGGAGATGCTTGCCTTCGGGAAAGGTGCGTCTGCAGTGTCCGGAATCGGGGCTTGAGCGTACGAAACGGCGAAAAACGACCCGAAAAACCAGATAACGCGAGTGCCTTCATGCTGAACAGATCATCTGACCGCCACAGCGATCACAAACCCACTCGCGCCCCCTTCGGCGGGCGTGACCGAAAAGCTCACAAGCTCTG
>QFQU01000046.1 GCA_003248965.1 Brevundimonas sp.
AGAGAAGGGCATCCTCACTGAGGCCGAGTTCCAAGCGAAGAAAGCACAGCTTCTCAGCTAACTCGCAGCCATCCTGGAATGACCAACGGCGGCTCCATAAGGGGCCGCCGTTTTGGTAAGCGCTTGACGTGACAAAGGGCGCGGATTGCTCCGCGCCCTTGGATCGAAGCCCCCATGGTTTGTCATCACCGGGTGGGGACCTGCTACCCTTTCGGGTAGTCTCAAAGCCCGATGCTTACGCAGAGCGGGAACGCCACATCATGTAGTGAAACGCGCGTGATTTGTCAACGATCCCAAGCCAAGAGCACAAAGCATAGCGCACTCAATTTCCTTAACTTTTTCTTCACTAAGGCGGGGTGTGAGATACTTTCTTTGGCCGCCCTCTTTGCGACCATCACCTATCAGGTGCAGCCGGTGAAAACCTACTGTCGCCATCATGTCTGCTTTTGCCCACTTCTCCGCGCCTGCCCACGGGTCGGGAAGTTCCGGCTCCATCGGCACGCGCACATGGAAGTCGCAAACCTCGCTCGGTGCGGTCTGGCTTAGCGGAATCACCGTGCAGAGCCCGTCTCTCCGACGCAGACGAGGACTCATCACCACGACCACACGGCGCTTGACCATTTCCGGAGCGACGAACCCCGGCTCGTAGGCGCACAGGAGCAAAGTGCCCCGCGCCGGATGAAACTTCAGCATAGTAGAATCTCGGTGATGACCCCGAGACTCTAGGTTGTCGTCACCAAAGCTTCAAGCGCCGCCCAGAACTAGACTAGCGTCAGCCTTCGGTGCCGGTTCGCTTGAAGCTTTCCAGCACCTTCAAGGCCTGCGGCTTATCCTCGGCGGCGATAGCGGCCCAGGTCTCAAGCACGCTGGTCGGCAGGTCGTTAGGATCGTGATCTAGGAGCATGCCCGGCGTCGTCCCAAGAACCGGCGCGATCTTCAGCAGCCATTTATGAGACAGGCTCATACGGCCCACTTCGAGCTGCTGAACGGTCGCCTTCGTTGAGCCAATGGCGTCCGCGACCTCATCGAGGGTCATGTGGCGGAATTTCCGCCAAGCACGAAGGTAGTTGTTCTCCATCCATACATTGTGCGCTCGGCGGGCGCGGATGTCGTTTCGCCCACAGCATACTTTTTGGCTTGCTCTGAGGTATGGGATTGGCATACCTTGCGCTTCATGAAAGTCGCTCAGAACATCAAGGCCGCCGACCTCCAGCGCCTCGGCGTCAGCAAGCCCTACAGTCACCAGCTGCTCGCGGGTGGTAAAACGCCATCTTTGGCCTTGGCGCAAAAGCTTGAGCGTGAGCTTGGAATACCCATGAGCGCGTGGCCCATGCCGCTGAAGCGGGCCGCCAACGACACTCCTCCCCAAGAGGCGGCGGCGTAGATGCGTTTCATCGGTCGCATCGTAATCAGCTCAATCGTCTGCTTGGCCATTCGCGCAGGCATCGGACTG
>QFQU01000017.1 GCA_003248965.1 Brevundimonas sp.
ACATGATCGAGACGATCAACAAGATCGTCCGCACCTCGCGCCAGATGCTGCACGAGATCGGCCGCGAGCCGACCCCGGAAGAACTGGCCGAAAAGCTGGCCATGCCGCTGGAGAAGGTCCGCAAGGTCCTGAAGATCGCCAAGGAGCCGATCTCTCTCGAAACCCCCATCGGGGACGAGGAAGACAGCCACCTGGGCGACTTTATCGAGGACAAGAACGCCGTCCTGCCGATCGACGCGGCCATTCAGTCGAACCTGCGTGAGACCACGACGCGGGTTCTGGCCTCGCTGACGCCGCGTGAAGAACGCGTCCTGCGGATGCGCTTCGGCATCGGCATGAACACCGATCACACGCTGGAAGAGGTCGGCCAGCAGTTCTCGGTGACGCGCGAACGCATCCGCCAGATCGAGGCCAAGGCGCTGCGCAAGCTGAAACACCCCAGCCGGTCCCGCAAACTGCGGTCCTTCCTGGACAGTTAAGACGATCAGGGGCGACGCCGAAAGGGCCGCCCCTTCTTCGTTTAGCGGGCCGGTTCGACCAGGGCGCCGACGATGCGCCGGACCAGCGGCAGGATCAGCAGCAGGACCGGAAAGGCGATCAGCCAGGACAGGCCCTAGGCCTGCATCCAGGCGCTGGGAAAGGCCGGGACGAAGCCCAGGGTTCGAGCGGTGGCGATGGCCGAGACCACGAAGGTCATGAACAGCGACAGGATCAGCGGCATGATCAGCCCGGCGTAACGGGCGGGCAGGCGTCGAAACCGGATGATGGCGGGATGAGGGTGCATGGTTTGCGTCTCTGTATGGTCAGGTCTTCGGCATGGACATCCACCGGGCGAGCCGGTCCCGGCCGAAGAACGGGATGGATGCGTTGCCTGACGTGAGACGCTTACGGCCGCCGAGGCGACGCTGACCCTCTAGCAAGATTGAGAGTGTTTCGCAACAACCCGCCGCGCGTATCCTCGCTGTCTCGTGATGTGGTCGTGGCGCGAATTCGACTAGCGTCCGGACGATGCTCGTCCCCTTTCGTCGTCTGTTCGTCGCCGCTGCGACCGTTCTGATCCTTAGCGGCTGCGTGCGTCGCCCGCCCGAGCCGCTGCGGCCGGCGCCCAGCCCCTATCCGTCGCGCAGCGCCGCCCCCCTGGTCGGGGGGCTGGTGGACCGGCCCATCGACGGCGGCACGCAAGGCGCCGTGGTCCGCGAAGGGGCGGACCTGGGACGGTGTCTGGCGGAACTGAACGCGGCGCGCGTGACCTTCAGCCCCGTGCCGGATCGCCAGATGACGCCGGTCTGCGGCCTGCATCACGGCGGGGTTCTGGGGCCGGACCTGGGAACGGTGGCGCGGATGGCGCCGGGCGATGTCGAAATGACCTGCCAGACGGCCCTGGCCCTGAGCATCTGGCGGCGTCAGTCGCTGGAGCCGGCGGCGCGCGAGATCCTGGGGTCGGACGTGGTTCAGATCGACCATATGGGCGCCTACGCCTGTCGCAATGTGAACAACGGCGCGGGCTCCAACCGCATCAGCGCCCACGCCCAGGCGGCGGCCCTGGATTTCGCCGGGGTGCAGCTGCGCGACGGGCGACGCATCACCGTGACCAAGGACTGGAACGGCGGCACGGCCGAGGCCCGCTTCCTGCGCCGCATCCGCGACGACGCCTGCCGCATCTTCGGCACGACGCTGAGCCCCGACTACAACGCCGTCCACTACGACCACCTGCATCTGGAGGCGACCGACACGCGTTTCTGTCGTTAGAGGTCAGGCCCTGCCCTCGAACACGGCTTCGAACCCGCCCCACATCATGCGTTTGCCGTCGAAGGGCATGTCCATGTCGGCGAAGGCGGGATCGTTCTCCATCTGGGCCCAGCAGGCGTCGGCGGTCGCGCGGTCGGGCCAGGTGATCCAGGAGAAGACCACCACCTCGCCCGGTTCCAGTTTCACCGCCATGGGGAAGCTGGTCAGCTTGCCGTCGGGCACATCCTGGCCCCAGGTCTCGACCTGGGACAGGGCGCCGTATTTCTTGAACAGCGGCCAAGCGGCTTCGGCGGACTTGACGTAGCGCGCCTTGTCCTCGGATTTCACGGGGGTCAGGAAGCCGGTCACATAGGTCATGGTTCGTCTCCAATCTACATGGGTTCAAAGGTCGGCGACGGCGCGATCCAGCGCCGCGATGTCGATCTTGATCATGCCCATCATGGCCTGCATGGCGGCCTTGGCGCGCGCAGGGTTCGGATCGGTGGTCAGTTCCATCAGGCGACGAGGCGTGATCTGCCACGACAGGCCCCAGCGGTCCTTCAGCCAGCCGCAGGCGTTCTCGCGGCCGCCGTCGGCGATCAGGGCGTTCCACAGCCGATCCGTCTCGGCCTGATCCTCGGTCATCACCATGAAGGAGACAGCCTCGGTGAAGCGAAAGTTCGGTCCGCCGTTCAGCGCCAGATACTCACGACCCGCCAGCACGAACTGCACCGTCAGGACCGAGCCGGCGACGCCGGACGGCGTATCGACCGGCGAGCGGTTGACGGCGGTGACGCGGCTGTCGGGCAGCAGGCCGACATAGAAGGCGGCCGCCGCCTCGGCCTCGCCGTCGAACCACAGGCAGGGAACGATCTTGTCGGCCATCACGAGACTCCGGCGTCGGCGGTGAAGGCTTCAGGACCGGCGGCGACGGCGGCGGGGTCCATCCACATGACCTCCCAGATATGACCGTCCGGGTCGGCATAGCTGCGGCCATACATGAAGCCGTAGTCCTGGGTCGTGTTGGGATCGACCTGACCGCCCGCGCCCGCGGCCTGGGCGACGACGGCGTCGACCGCCGCGCGGCTGTCCTGCGACAGGCACAGCAGAACCTGGGCCGAGGCGTGGGCGTCGGGAATCTGGCGGTCGGTGAAGGTGCGCCATTTGTCATGAGTCAGCAGCATGACGTGGATCACGTCCGACACGACCATGCAGGCAGCCGTATCGTCACTGAACATGGGGTTTTTGGTCGCGCCGACGGCCTCGTAGAAGGCGATGGACCGGGACAGGTCGGCGACGGGCAGGTTGATGAAGATCAGCTGGGGCACGGCGTTTCCTTATCCTTGTTGTTTGCGAAACCTGACCCTGATGATTACGATAGTCAACCATGAAGTTAGAAAAGATAACTGCTAAGGCTGGTCGCCGGTATCATGACGCCTGCGGGGCGGCGCACGGCCTGGACCTGATCGGCGAGCGGTGGGCGCTGCTGGTCATCCGCGAATTGATGATGGGGCCGCGCCGGTTCGGCGACCTGAAGAAGGATTTGCACGGCCTGTCGGCCAATGTGCTGACCCAGCGTCTGGAAGGGCTGGAGGCGTCGGGCGTCCTGCGGCGTCGAAAGCTGCCGCCGCCCGCTTCGGTTCAGGTCTATGAGCTGACGGACTGGGGCTATGAGATCAAGCCGGTCTTCATGGTGCTGGGTCGCTGGGCCGCGCGCTCGCCGCTGCACGACCCGACCCTGCCGATCAGCGCGGTGTCGATCATGCAATCGTTCGAGACCATGTTCGACCCGGCCCTGACGGGTGATGCGGCCATGACCCTGGGGTTCGTCTTCGGCGACGAGCCGTTCGTGGTGCGGATCGCGGACGGGGCGCTCACGACGGCGCGCGGGATCGACGAGGGCGCCCAGGTGGTGCTGACGACCCAGCCGCCGCTGGTCGCGGCCTGCGTCTATGGCAAGGTTCCGCCGGCCGCCTTCGAGACCGAGGGGCTGATGACGATTACCGGCGACCGGGGCGTGTTCGACTGCTTCGTCGGCTTCTTCAACCTGCCCGAAAAGGCGGCCGTCTGAGCGGAGGGGTCAGGCCAGGATGTCCAGCAGGGTTCCGGTCATGTCGTCTGCAGTGCGTAGGACGGCGGCGTTGGCCTTGAAGGCGGTCTTGGCCTCGATCTGTTCGACGGCTTCTTCGGCCAGGTTGTCCAGCGGCGCCTGGGCGGTGCGGCGCGCGCTGGTCTCGAAACGCAGCCGGGCGTCGGCCATTCCGGCGGCGGCGATGGAAAGGGCCTGCATGGGCGGGCTCCGGGCAAGGTTCGGTCGTTCGCCAAAGTGCGTCTTTCGGGTCAACATCGTCTGAAGGAACAGGGTGAACGGCGTTTTCCGCCCCGCTTCAGCCTTTATCCATGTATAGAGCGTCGCCATTCGCCCGGCCTGAGGTCTGTCCTCGGCCGGGCGCGGTCGTTTCGGCGTCCGCCCTTGTCCGTTGTCCCAGGTTTCCCATGCCCTTTCCCGCCGTCCACCCTGCGCTTGATCGCGCCTTGATCAACAAGGGCTATGCCGAACCCACTCCGGTTCAGGCCGCCGTGCTGGAACGCGAACACGCGGACCGCGACCTGCTGGTCTCGGCCCAGACCGGATCGGGCAAGACGGTGGCGTTCGGTCTGGCCGCCGCCCCGACCTTGCTGGGCGACAAGCCGATCTTCGGCCCCGGCGGCGCGCCCCTGTGCCTGGCCATCGCCCCGACCCGCGAACTGGCCATGCAGGTCGCGGCCGAACTGCAATGGCTGTACGCCGACTCGGGCGCCAAGATCGCCACCTGCGTCGGCGGCATGGATGCACGCCGCGAGGCCCGCGCGCTGGGCTTCGGCGTCCATATCGTCGTCGGCACGCCGGGCCGCCTGAAGGACCACATCGACCGGGGCAATCTGGACCTGTCCGAGCTGAAGGTCGCCGTCCTGGACGAGGCGGACGAAATGCTGGACATGGGCTTCCGCGAGGATCTGGAGTTCATTCTGGACCAGGCCCCGGCCGAACGCCGCACCCTGCTGTTCTCGGCGACCATCGCGCGCGACATCGCCACCCTGGCCAAACGCTACCAGAAGGACGCGGTCCGCATCGACGCGACGGACAAGACGCGCCAGCACGCCGACATCGAGTACCGCGCCTATCGCATCGCGCCCAACGAGATCGAACACGCGGTAGTCAACACCCTGCGCTGGTTCGAGGCGCCGCGCGCCATGGTGTTCTGCTCGACACGCGACAGCGTGCGTCACCTGCAGTCGTCGCTGCTGGAGCGCGGCTTCTCGACCGTCAGCCTGTCGGGCGAAATGGGTCAGCGCGAGCGGACCGATGCGCTGCAGTCGCTGCGTGACGGCCGCGCCCGCGTCTGCGTCGCCACCGACGTCGCCGCGCGCGGGCTGGATCTGCCGGACCTGGGCCTGGTCATCCATGCCGAACTGCCGATGAACCGTGCGGGCCTGCTGCACCGTTCGGGCCGCACGGGCCGGGCGGGCAAGAAGGGCGTCTCGGTGATGCTCGTTCCGCACTCTCGCCGTCGCAAGGCCGAGCGGCTGATGGACGATGCGGGCGTCGAGGCCATCTGGTCGGGCGCCCCGACCTTTGACGAAATCCGCAAGGCCGACGAAGGTCGCCTGCTGTCGCCCGAATTCTTCGAGGCCGAGGTGTCCGACGAGGACATGATCGTCGCCAAGCGCATGATCGCCGAGCGCACGCCCGACGAGATCGCCGCCGCCCTGGTTCGCCTGCTCCGCAAGGAACAGCCGGCGCCGGAAGAACTGTCTGATCCCGGTTCCGATCGCGGCCCGGCCAAACGCGAACGCACGACGCGCGGCGACGACGGCGTGACGGCGACCCCCTGGCCGGGCGAGCGCCTGGGCGCCGACGAGGTGGTCTGGTTCCGCCTGGACGTGGGCCGTACCAAGAACGCCGACCCCAAATGGCTGATCCCGCTGATCTGCCGCATTGGAGGCATCTCCAAACCCCAGATCGGCGCGATCCGCACCTTCCCCGACGAGACCCGGTTCGAGATCGCCAAGACCCACGAAAAGGCGTTCCGCGAAGCCATCGCCGCCTCCAAGGACGAGGTCCGCATCACTCCGTCCGAAGCCCCCACGCCGGGCTCGATGAAGGCCAGCCGTTTCGCCGGCAAGCCGCGTGAAGACGGCGACCGCCCCTTCAAGAAAGCACCCTACAAACGCGCCGAGGGGGGCGAGGGCGACGCTCGCCCGCCGTTCAAGAAGAAGCCATGGGCGCCGAAGGCCGACGGCTCGAAACCGGCTGGCGACAAGCCTTTCGCCAAGAAACCCTTCAAGCCCAAGGCGGGCTTCAAGAAGACCGGCTTCAAGGGCAAGCCCAAGGGCTGAGACTTGCCTGATCGCGGCCGGAGGCGCACCCTCCGGCCAATGAGCACGCCGTCCGAGCCCCAGGGTCGATACGCCTCGTTCCAGGCCTTCTATCCCTATTACATCCACGAACACTCCAACCGGACCTGCCGACGCATCCATGTGGTCGGGACCGGATTGGTGATCCTGGCCTTCGTCGTCTTTCTGGCGACGCGGAACCCGTGGTGGCTCCTGGCCATGCCGCTGGTCGGCTATGGTTTCGCCTGGGTCGGACATTTCTTCTTCGAGAAGAACCGGCCGGCGACCTTCAAATATCCGTTGTGGAGCCTGATGGGCGATTTCCGACTGTTCTTCGAGACCGTCTCGGGCCGCCGCCGGTTCTGACCCCACGGCGCGGGAGCGAAAGCTTCACCTTGCGTGGAAATGGCGTATGCTTCGGGGCGCGGCAGGACGCCGCAGCGGGAGGGAGCCCATGAGATCAATCGCCATCGTAACGGCTGCGGCGTTGCTGCTGACGCCGAGTGTCAGCTTCGCGCAGAAGTCGGCGGTCCGGAACGGGCCGGACTTCACCCTGGACCCCAACTATGGCTCGACGCGCCTGTCCAGCGGCTTCACGCCCGATCCCTTCACCAAGTCGATCCGTGCGGGCGGCAGCACCCAGGCGTCGCGCGTCCGTTCGGACTGCGAGGGCGCGGTCAGTTCGGCGCCGGATTTCCAGCTGTTCTACGAGGCCGGCTCGCTGGACCTGACCTTCTCGGTGGCGGCGGCCCAGGACACCACATTGCTGATCAACACCCCCAGCGGCCGGTGGCTGTGCGACGACGACAGCGGCGGTGATCTGGATCCGAAGATCACGGTCAATTCGCCGGAAAGCGGCCGCTACGACGTGTGGGTCGGCACCTATAACAACAGCATGGTCCAATCGACGCTGTCGATCAGCGAACTGGGCGGCTCCGGCAGTTCGAGCGGAAGCGGCTCGCCGGACATCAATCTGAATGCGAACTACGGCAGCACCAACCTGCGTGCGGGCTTCACGCCCGACCCCTTCACCAAGTCGATCCTGGCCGGCGGTTCCATCCCCGCCGAACGAGCCAAGTCGGGTTGCGAAGGCAATGTCAGCGCCGCGCCGGACTTCCAAGTCTTCTACGACGCCGGAGACGCGGACCTGACCTTCACGGTAGAGGCCGACAGCGACACCACCCTGCTGATCAACACGCCGAACGGCCGCTGGTATTGCGACGACGACAGCGCCGGCAGCCTGAACCCGAAGGTGACGATCACCAATCCGCAGAACGGTCGCTATGACGTCTGGGTCGGCACCTACGGCTCCGACATGGTGCAATCGACGCTGAAGGTCACGGAGATCGACTGATCGGCCGGCCCGCAATGCGGAATTGAAGACGCCGGCGACGGGCCCCGTCGCCGGCGTTCTGCATTTTCGTAAAGACAGGCGGCTCAGCGCGAGGCGTTTTCCCAGGCCGGCGGGCAGCCGTCGAACCGGCCGGCGTCGGCGATAGTCAGGGTGCGCATGTTCAGGCGACGGGCCTGAGCCATCGAACCGCTGCCGTGGCCGGTGTAGAGATCGATCTTCTGGCCCTTGATAGCGCCGCCGGTATCCGAGGCGTACCAGTAGCCGTCGTGGATCGAGCCGTCGGCCAGGCGCATTCCAACCGTTTCGCGGATGAACAGTTTGGTGCGGCGCGGAATGACGCGCGGATCGACCGCGACCGTGCGCATCGCGACAGGACGGCAACCCAGGGAATCGTTGCCCGTCGCGCCGCCGCCGCCCGCATGATAGAGGCGCGCCGACGCGCGCCAATCCGGATCTCCGGCCATCAACTCCTGCTGTTCGGCGCTGAGCGCCGTCTGCAGTTCGTCGGCCGCGTCCGCTGCATCCTCCGAGGAACCGACCGTGGCTGCGGGCGTTTCCACCCTGCCGGCATCCGCCGCGACAGCGACATTGTAAGGGACGGGCCCGCTCGTGATCGAGGACAGGGCGGCCCAGAACATGGCGATGGCAGCGGAAGCGCCGATCATGGATTTGGCTCAGGAGGCGCCGGCTCCCAACGCCGCCGGCGCACGTCTTTTCGCGTTAACTTATGGCCAGAAAGGGGCGAAACGGCTCCGAACGCGGCGCGTTACCGATTGTTTCTTGGTTAATCCATTGAAATAAAGTCATATTTTTTGGTTCGTCGGCAGGCCCCGTTCGGCGAGGTTCCGCCTGGGATCGCGCGTCGAATCGGCCTCAGGCGGCGTCGGCGCGGCGCGCTTCGGCCTCGCGGACGGCCTCGATCGCGCGGTCGACGACTTCCAGCCCCGCGCCGGGGAGCAGGGCCTCGACCGTCAGGATACGGCGGAAGGCGCGCGCGCCTGGCCGGCCATGCATCAGGCCCAGCATGTGCCGCGTCATCGCGGGCAGGGCGACCCCCTCGTCCAGACGGGCCGCCATATAGGGGCGATAGCGGGCGAGGGCGGCGAAGGCGTCCGTATCCGCCGTCGCCTGGCCGAAGATGCGTCGGTCGGCCTGACCCAGCAGCGCCGGTTCGTGATAGGCCGCGCGACCCAGCATGACCCCGTCCAGGCGCACGCCGTCGTGGTCGACCAGATGGGCCTCGGCCTCGTCCAGCGATGCGATCCCGCCGTTGATCGAGATGTTCAGATGGGGCCGTTCCCGTTTCAGGCGTCGCACAAGGGCGTAGTCCAGTGGGGGCACGTCGCGGTTCTCCTTGGGCGACAGGCCCTTCAGCCAGGCCTTGCGGGCGTGGACGATGAAGACCTCGATCCCCACCGCCGCGCTGGCGTCCACAGTGGCGAACAGGCTGGTTTCCGGGTCCTGGTCGTCCACGCCGATGCGGCATTTTACGGTGGCGGGCACATCCACCGCTTCTCGGATCGCCGCCATGCAGTCGGCCACCAGTTCCGGCTCTCGCATCAGACAGGCGCCGAACCGGCCGGACTGCACCCGGTCGGACGGGCAGCCCACGTTCAGATTGATCTCGTCATAGCCGAAGGCCGCGCCGATCCGAGCCGCCTCGGCCAGTTGCGCCGGATCCGACCCGCCCAGCTGCAGCGCCACCGGATGCTCGACCGCGTCGAAGCCCAGCAGCCGTTCCCGGTCGCCGTGGATCACCGCCGGCGCCGTCACCATCTCGGTATAGAGCAGCGCCTGGGACGACAGCGCGCGATGGAACGCCCGGCAGTGCCGGTCGGTCCAGTCCATCATCGGGGCCACGGACAGTCTGCGGGCGGTGTTGATCAAAACGTTTCCTGGGCTTTGGACGAGCGAGGGCCTTCTACGCTGGTCTTCGGTCTTTTTCGACACCTCTCGCGATCAAGGGGTGTAGAGGGTTTGGCCGCGTCGATTGTCTGACTGGGCGCGCCGCTTTCCACGCGGTATCCAATCGGGCGCGCATGACCGACGACACCGAACTGAAGGCCTGGTTCTTTCGAGAGGTATTTCCTCTCGAAGCTGGACTGACGCGCTATATCCGGCGCAACTGGCGCAGCGAGGCCGACGTGCCCGACATCCGCCAGGACGTCTATGCCCGGGTCTATGCCGCCGCGCGCATTCAGCCGCCTTCCAATCCGCGCGCCTTCCTGTTCGCCACGGCGCGCAACCATATGATCAACCTGGCGAAGCGAGCCAAGATCGTGTCGTTCGACCTGGTCGCCGATCTGGAGGCGTCCTTGCCGGATCCGTCGGTGATCGACGTCGAGGCGCATCTGACCGCGCGCGAGGAGTTGAGACGCGTGCAGGCCGGCCTGGATGGTCTGCCGGCGCGCTGCCGGCAGGTCGTCACCTTGCGCCGCATCGAAGGCCTGACGACCCGAGAGGTGGCCGAGCGGATGAACATCAGCGTCAGCACTGTGGAGCAACAAATGGTCCACGGGATGCGCGCGCTGGCGGATTTCCTCGCCGGCGGGAGCGGCCGAGTGCGCCGCGTGCCGGTGCGGTCGCGCGCCGTCATGAGCGAGCCCGGGTCATGAGGCGTTCCGACCGTATCGAAGAGGCCGCGGGCCTCTGGCTTGTTCGACGTTCAGAGGGTTTGAGCCCCGAGCAGCACCTCGCGCTCGAAGCATGGCTGGACGAGGCCGACGAGCACCGGATGGCCTTCTGGCGTCTGGAGCACGCCTGGGAGAAGGCGGAACGGCTGACGGCGCTTCGCGCGCCCGGAACCTTGCAGGCCGCACTGACGCCGGTGCGCCCGCGCGTCACGATGAACCGTCGGTGGTTCCGGGGTGCGGCGGTCGCGGCGACCTTGGCGATCGCCCTCCTGGGCGCGTCCTCGACCTTGTGGCCGCGCCCGGCCGCCTATCAGACGGAGCGGGGCGAGCGCCGCCTGGTGTCGCTCAGCGACGGGTCGCGCGTCGAATTGAACACCAGCACACGCCTGCGCGCCGCCCTGTCGACGAAGGAGCGCGAGGCCTGGCTTGATCAGGGGGAAGCCTATTTCGACGTCGCACACGATGCGACGCGTCCCTTCGTGGTCCATCTGGGGGAGCGTCAGGTTCGGGTGCTCGGCACCCGTTTCACGCTGCGACGGGAAGGCGACGAGGTCCGTGTGGTCGTCGCCGAGGGCCGGGTCGAGGTGGCCGATGCTCACCCCAGGCCGAAGGCCAGGCCGGTGGTGTTGCGCCCGGGCGGTGTCGTCACCGCTGAACGGGGCGCCATGTTGCAGACCCAGACCTCGATGGACCAGGTCGAGAACGAACTGGCGTGGCGACGCGGCATGGTGGTGTTCGACCAGATGTCGCTGGGCGAGGCCGCCCAGGAGTTCAATCGGTACAACAAGATCCAGCTGGAAATCCCGGATGCTCAAACGGCGGGCATTCGCATCGGGGGATCGTTTGAAGCCGACAATTCCGAGGCCTTCGTGAGGCTTCTTCACTCTGCCTATGGGCTGAAGGTGGAGCGGCGCGGCGACCGCATACGAATTTCCGAATGAGCATGTAGGGGGTTTGGCCCCGCGCCTTGTCTGAGGTCTCCAGGGGCCCATTTCGGGTGACAGGGGGACAGTATGGGTAAAAGTGCGTTTCTGAAGCGCGTTCTTATGGGCGGCGCTTGCGCTCTGGTGTTGGCGGGGACGGCGATGGCGCAAGCGCGCAGCTTCGACGTTCCAGCAGGCGACCTGAAGGCGGGGCTGGACGCCTTTTCGCGTCAGGCCGGCGTTCAGTTGGTCTATCGGATCGAGGACGTCAGAGGCTTGCGCACCGTCGGCGTCCGCGCCAACGCCGAGCCTGAAGAGGTGTTGAGCCGCCTGTTGGCCGGCACTCGCCTCAGCGTGCGCCGCGACTCCTCCGGCGCCCTGGCGATCGTGCGTGAGGCCGCCTTTCCCGAATCCGAGGCCGCCAGCGTCGAGGAAGTCGTCGTCACCGGCTCGCGCCTGAAGAACGTGTTCGATGCGGCGACGCCCGTTGTCAGCATGGATCGGACCGAACTGCTCGAACAGGGCTACATGGATCTGGCGGAGGCCCTGACTGACATTCCGGGCGTCGAGGAAGCGGTGTCCCTGTCAAACAGTCAGACCGCGACCCAGGCCAACGGCCTGTCCACCATCAGCCTGCGGAACCTGGGCGAGAACCGCACACTGACGCTGATCGACGGACATCGCACCGTATCCAACGCGGGCAACAAGAACGCGGTCAGCCTCAGTTCCATCCCCGAATTCTTCGTCGACAGGGTCGAGGTCACGACCGGCGGCGGCTCGGCCGTCTACGGCTCCGACGCCATCGCCGGTGTCGTCAACATCATCACCGAACGTCGGCTGGAAGGCGTGCGGGCACGCATCGTCGGCGGCACGACCGGCGACGGCGGCGGCGATTCCATCGAATATTCGGTCGGCGCAGGCGGCCGGTTCATGGACGACCGGCTGTATCTAATGGCGGGCGCCACCTATGATCGGCAGTTCCGGCTGGCGGCGACCGACCGTGATCGCGCGCTGGAATCCATCCTGTATCAGCCGGCGACAAACACGGTCGTCACCCCCGACCTGTCGAGCAACAGCGCCGGCGGGCGCTTCGTCAGCGGCCGCTGGTTCTATGACGAGAGCGGGCTGAAGCCGAACTTCGTGACCGCCATCAACGGCTATGAGACGCGCAACAACGGCACCCTGATCACCCCCCGCGACAATCTGAACGGCGCGGTCAAGTTCGAATACAACCTCACCGCCAATGTGAAGGCGTGGGGACAGGCGCTCTATTCCAACGTCACGACCGACTCGGTGCGTGAGGCGACGACCGTCAGCAACAGCACGACCTTCGGCGTGAACGATGAGTTCACTGTCGGGCGGATGTCGCGCACCCTCAATCCCTTCGCCCCGACCGAGATCAAGTCGGCGGCGTCCAGCTCGGGCATCGACTTTCGCCGTCGCGTGGTCGAGGTCGGGCCGAACCTGATCCACAACGAGCGCGAGACCCTGCGCAGCTGGGTCGGGCTGGAAGGCAGTCTGGCGAACGACTGGGACTGGAAGCTGACCTACGGACATGGCGAGTTCAACGGCGAGCAGATCCGCGGCAACACACTGAACCTGCAACGTGTGCAATGGGCGCTGGATTCCGAACGGGTCGCCGGCGTGGTCCAGTGCCGCAACGCCGCGGCGCGCGCCGACGGCTGCGTGCCGCTGAACATCTTCGGCGTGGGTTCGATCACGCCAGAGATGGCCGACTATATTCGCGCCAACACCTTCTATCGCCAGAACAACCGCCAGGACACGATCGAGGGCTATGTCTCCGGGCCGCTGTTCCAGCTTCCGGCCGGGACGGTCGAGGCCGCCTTCGGCTTCGAGAGCCGGCGCGACCACACCGAGACCCACACGGATCCCCGTATCCAGAGCGGCGTGGCCAGTTCGTCCTTCCTTCCCGAGTTCGAGGGGACCATCAAGGCGAACGAGGTGTTCACCGAGATCTCGGCGCCGATCCTGAGCGACGCGCCGCTGGCGCACCGTCTGGTGCTGAACGGCGCCGTCCGGGTCGCGGACTATAATCTGGAGTCGGTCGGCACGACCGTCAGCTGGCGGGCAGGCGTCCAGTGGTCGCCGGTTCCCGATCTGCGCATCCGCAGCGAATACGCCCGCGCCCAGCGCGCGCCGGACACGACGGAGCTTTATTCGCCGCCGCGCGACGACGCGGACACCGTCGTGGACGTGTGTAGCGGTGTTACGGCGACGACGCCGGGCATCGTCGCCCAGAACTGTCGCGCCGACAGCCGCATCGCCGCCGGCATGGCGGCTTCGGGCGGGGTCTTCCGTCAGCTCTCGACTTCGGTCAAGGCGCCGAACGCGGGCAATCCGGACCTGTTCGAGGAGACCGCCGACACCCTGACTGTCGGCGCCGTCTATCGCCCGGCCTTCCTGCCGGGCTTCGAGGCCAGCCTCGACTATTACGATATCCGCATCAGCGACGTGATCTAGTCTCTCAGCAACGCCGCCCTGCTGTTGGGCTGCTATTCGGATCCGAACGGCACGAACAACGTCTTCTGCCAGACCATCACCCGCGACGACAGCGGGCAGTTGGTCCGTATCCTGAACCAGGAGCAGAACCTCAACGAAACGCGCGCGCGGGGTGTGGATGTGGCCGCCTCCTATCGGTTCGATCTGGAGCAGTGGCGCGTGCCGGGCCGGTTCAAGGCCAGCCTGAACTACAGCCGTCGCCTGGAGCTGAGCACCGAATACAACGGCATCTCCAGCGTCGAGACGATCGACGAGGTCGGCGCGGTCGGCACGGCCAAGAACGAGGCCAAGTTTGGCCTGAACTGGTCCGACGACAACTGGAGCGTCCGCTGGTCGTCGCGCTACGTCGGCAGCGTTGTGGACAGCCTGGAGCGTGAGAAGCAGGCGATCGCCATGGGCTGGGCCGATCCGCTCTATCTGTATCTGGACGACTACTGGCGTCACGATCTCAGCGTCAGCTTCACGCCGGATCGCCGCAATCCCAAGCTGAAGGTCTTTGGAACCGTCCGGAACATCTTCAACGACTACGGCCCGTTCCTGCCGGACGGCACCGACAGCGGGAATCAGTACAACTACAACTCGACCTACGGCGTCGTCGGCCGCGCCTTCACCCTGGGGCTTCAGGTCGAGTTCTGACGGAGTTGAAGGAGAGGCGCCCCGACGGGGCGCCTCTCGGCCGCCCGCCCGCGCGCCGTCCTGATTCCCCGCGCGCCTCCATATGTTCGAATCGAGGTTTCTCCATGCGGATAAAGTCCCTGATCGCCTTTGCAGCCCTGTTCGGCGCCCTGTCCGGCCCGGCTGTCGCTCAGGAAGCGTCGCCGCCCCGACTGGTTGTCGTGGTGGTCGTCGACCAGTTCAGCGCCAATCTGTTCAACCAGTACCGGAGCCGCTGGACGGGCGGCCTGCATCGCCTGGCTGAAGAAGGACTGGTGTCGATCAACGGCTATCAGACCCATGGATTGACCGAGACCTGCCCCGGCCATTCGACCGTCCTGACCGGCGCCCATCCAGCCCAGACCGGCATTCCATCCAACGACTGGGTCGATCCCGCGACGGGCAAGGAGGTCTATTGTCTGGCCGCGCCTCGCAACACCCTGGCGCACGGGCGGGTCACGGACAATGGACCGGTCGGCCCTGACAACATCCGCGCCGAAAGCCTGGGCGACTGGATGAAGGCGCAGAAGCCGGGCGACCGGGTGTTCGCCGTGTCGGGCAAGGATCGCGGGGCCATCAATCTGGCCGGCCATCGCCCGGACGGCGTGTTCTGGTTCACCGACGACTTCGGTCTGACCACCTATGTCGAGCCCGGTCAAAGCGCTGAGGCCCGGTTGGCGCCGGTGGCGGCGTTCAATCAGGCGTTCCGCATCCGCCAGCAGGCCCGAACCTCGTCCTGGTGGACCGGCGCCGAGACGGATTGCCAGGCGCTGTCGGGCGACTGGACGATCAACGGCCAGACCTTCCGCTCGAGGGTCCCGCCCGCCAGGGATGCATTCGACAACTCGCCTGCGCTGGACGAGGAGACGCTGGCGGCGGCGACCTATCTGATCGACACCCAACATCTGGGTCAGGGACGGGGAACCGATCTTTTGGGGGTCAGTCTGTCCACCACGGACCGTGTGGGTCACGCCTACGGGACGCAGGGGCCGGAGATGTGCGAGCAAATGCACCGGCTGGACCGGGCCTTGGGGACGTTCCTGGATCGTGTCGCGCAGATTCCGGGCGGCGCGCTTGTCGTCCTGACGGCGGATCACGGCGGCTCGGACTTCGTGGAGCGGATCGCCGCGCGCGGCTATCCCCATGCCCACAGGATCGACAATGCGCCGTTGTCGGCCGTGAACGATCGGCTGCGCGATCAATTCCATCTGGCCGACTCGCCGCTGCATTCCGCCTCCAGCGGCCTGATCGTCGCCGACAAGGACGACAAGGCCCTGCCCGCGCCGCTGCGCGATCAGGTCATTGACGCCGCGCTTCCGCTTCTGCGCGCCTTGCCCGACATCGTCTTCGTGGAGGCGCGCGACCGGCTGCTTCAGGACCCGATGCCCGACACGCGCAATCCGGAGATGCTGACGGTGCGCGAACGGATGCGGCTGTCGGCGGTGGCGGAACGGTCGGCCGACATCATCATGATCCGCGCCCAGAACGCCACGGGCGGCGGACGGGTCGGCGGCAACATCGCCGGACACGGAACGCCCTGGGATTACGACCGCAGGGTTCCGATCGTCTTCTGGACGCCCGGCGCCCAGGCGCAGGAACGCTTCCTGCCGATCCGCACCATAGACATCGCCCCCACGCTGGCTGCGGTGCTGGGACTGTCCACGCCGTCGCTCGAGGGCCGCGCCATTCCGCTCTGGCCGGAAGCCGATGCGGCTCCTCCTGAGCCCGGTCGGTAAGGAACACTTCCCGCATCCGTGATCGGGGAAAGCGAACCCTTCATGGCGAGAGGCTTTGAAGGGGTGTCTGCGATCCGAAACGGAGGTTGCCGTGCGCCTTCCCGATCCCGCCCTCGACCTTGTCCTCCGTTCCCATCCGCGCGATCAGGGGCTGGTGCGGGACCTCAGCCGGCCCATGCGACCGCACGACCGGCCGACCTTTCCGCGCGAACCCGAACACCGTGGACGGCGGATGCTGACCGAACAGCGCGACAGCATCCTCTCGGCCTGAAGGCCTACTTCAGCGACGCGGCGTAGTCCTCGGCCTGTTTCAGCAGGCGCAGGGCGTTGCCGGACCAGATGGCGGCGAGGTCATCCTCGGAATAGCCCTCAGCCAGCAGCCGTTCGGTGATGCGCGGCAGGGCCGAGACATCGTTCATGCCGCTGACGCCGCCGCCGCCGTCCCAGTCGGCGCCGACGCCGACGTGGCGCGGCCCGACCACGGCCAGGGCGTGCAGCAGATGGGCGATGAAGTCCTCGAAATCCGCCTGGGCGGGCGGATGCTGCTGGTTCAGGGCGCGCATGCGGGTCTGATAGGCGGCGTTCTGCTCGGGCGTGCGAGCGGGAGCCGGGCCGAACTCCTGGCGCAGGGCGGCCAGGGCGGCGGTGCGCTCCGGCGTCTCGGGCAGGGCCTTCAGATAGGCGCCGAGCGCATTGATCTGGATGACGCCGCCCGAGGCCGCCAGGCGGCGCAGTCGCGCGTCGTCGATGTTGCGCGGATGGTCGTAGACGTCGCGCGGGCCCGAGTGGGACAGGATGATCGGCGTCGCGGAATAGGCGATCAACTGGTCGAACACGTCGTCGGAGGCATGGGAGGCGTCGATCACCATGCCCAGGCGATTGGCCTGGGCCGCCATGCGCCGCCCGGCGGGACTGAGGCCATGCCAGCGCGGACCGGCCGGATCGGTCGCCGAATCCGCCAGTTCGTTATTGGCGAAATGGACCAGGCTGATCATCCGCAGACCCTGATCGTAGAAGGCCTGGACCTGATCCGGACGGCCGGTCAGGGGATAGGCGTTCTCCATGGAGATGAAGACCACCCGCCGGCCCGAGGCGGCGATGGGGGCGGCGTCGGCCGCGCGAAGGGCCAGGCCGAACTTGTCCGGATGGTCGGTCGCCAGGGCGCGGATGGCGGCGATGCGCGCCTGGGCCACGGCGAGGGAGGCGGCGGTCGCCTCGGGCGTCAGCGGGCCTTGTGCGGAATAGACGGCCCACCAGCCGCCATCCAGCCCGCCCTCGACCATGCGGGGATAGTCGACCTGGGACCCGTCCTCGGTCGCGCTGTGGCGGTCCAGGATGCTCCAGCCCGGCTTGACCAGATTGGCGGGGGTGTCGAGGTGGGTGTCCAGCACCAGGAGGCGCTCATGCAAGGCGCGGGCGGCGGCCTCGGGCGCCGTTTGGGGCTGGGCCGAAGTCTGGGCCGAAGTCTGGGCCAAGATCGGGGCCGGGGCGGCGATCACGAACGCACCGGCGATCAGCGCGGCGAGGGCGGCGGTGGAACGAGGCGGGCGGCCGAACGGGATCATCGCGCTTGTCCTTGGGCGAAAACGAAAAGAGGACCGTCAGTAGGCCCGACGGTCCTCCTCGCCACAAGGCGAAATCACCACGCGGCGGCGAAGTCGCGCTACAGCACGCCGATCATCGAGGCGACCAGCGGGTGACGCACGATGTCCTGTTCGGCTAACCGCACCACGGCGATGTCGTCGACCGCTTCCAGCCGCGCCGAGATGTCGGCCAGGCCGGAGATGCCGGGCAGCAGGTCCGACTGCTGCGGATCGCCTGTCACCACCATGGTGGAGTGCCAACCCAGGCGCGTCAGCAGCATCTTCAGCTGGACGTAGGTGCAGTTCTGGGCCTCGTCCACGACGATGAAGGCGTTGTTCAGGGTGCGCCCGCGCATGTAGCCGATCGGCGCGATCTCGATCAGGCCCTCGGCCATCAGCGCCTTGACCCGCTTCATCGACAGCCGGTCCGACAGGGCGTCGTACAGGGGGCGCAGATAGGGGGCCAGCTTGTCTTCCATGTCGCCGGGCAGGAAGCCGATGGATTCGCCGGCCTCGACCGCCGGACGGCTCAGGACGATGCGCCCCACCTTGCCGGCCTCCAGCGCCTCGACCGCCTTGGCCACGGCCAGATAGGTCTTGCCCGTGCCTGCCGGCCCCAGCGCCATGATCAGGTTGTGATGGTCCATGGCCTCCATCAACTCGGCCTGGCCGTCAGACTTGGGCTTCAGCGTCTTCAGATAGCCCTGGTCGCGATCGTCGTTCGACGGATAGGGCGACCAGCCCGCGCGACCGCCGCCGTTCGAGGCGTGCAGCCGGCGAACTTTCGATTCCTCCATGAAATCACGCGAATCCAGGATTCCGTTTTCACGCGTTTGACGCTTGGTTGCAGCACGCTTGGTCATGGACGCCTCCAGGGCATGAAAAAAGGCGGACCCGAACGGGTTCCGCCTTGTGTGGTCTTGGGGAGGAAAGGGTCGCGGCCTGCGCCATGGCCGCCCGGATCGACAGCAGGGCCGTCCGCAACGGGATGCGCCCGCCGCCGAACAACCGAACCAGGATCCCAACGCCCCAAGCGACAGCCCCGACAATTGACCGGATCGCACTTGATCCGGTTTCGGATTCGAGGCCGAAATGGCGACCCGCGAATCGCATCAACAGAATGATGCTAACGTGGTTAGCGTTCCGTTAAAGCCATTATTTTCCAAAGATTAGGCGGTGTCCGGATGACACTTTACACCTTGGGCGACAGCAAACCCCAACTTCCGCCGGAGGGCGAATACTGGGTGGCGCCGAATGCATCGGTGATAGGGAATGTGATTCTCCACACGAACGCCAGCGTCTGGTTCGGCGCCGTGCTGCGCGGCGACAACGATCCGATCACAGTGGGGCCGGACAGCAATATTCAGGATGGCAGCGTCCTGCATACCGACCTGGGGTCGCCTCTGCTGATCGGGCGCGGCGTGACGGTGGGTCATCAGGTGATGCTGCACGGCTGCGAGATCGGGGACTACAGCCTGATCGGGATCGGCTCGGTGATCCTGAACGGGGTCAAGATCGGACGGAATTGCCTGATCGGCGCCAACACCCTGATCCCCGAGGGCAAGGTCATCCCCGACAACAGTCTGGTCATGGGGCAGCCGGGCCGGGTGGTGCGCGAACGCGATCCAGCCCAGATCGCCGTGCTGCAGATGTCGGCCGAACATTATGTGCAGAACTGGAAGCGGTTCGCTGCCGAGCTTCGGCCCCTATGACCGTTTGAGAACCGCCCGCGCCGCCACCGCGTCGGCGGCGATCTGGGTCTTCAGCGCGTCCAGACCGTCGAACGTCTCCTCGCCGCGCAGCCAGCCGATCAACTGTGTGTCCAGCGTCTGGCCATACAGATCCTCGTCGAAGTCGAACAGCCAGACCTCCAGCAGCGGGGTTTCCAGCGCATACATGGGACGCACGCCCAAGCTGGCGACGCCGTCGACCACCCGACCGTCCGGCAATCGGCTGCGGGTCGCATAGACGCCATAGGCCGGGCGCATATAGTCGCCCATCTCGATATTGGCGGTCGGCACGCCTATGGTGCGCCCGCGCTTGTCACCGTGGATCACCGTGCCGCGAATGGCGAAGGGGCGGCCCAGAATGGCGGCGGCGCGGGTCATGTCGCCGGCCTTCAACGCCTCGCGCACGGCGCTGGACGACAGTTTCAGCCCGTCGGCGTCGTCCAGCCGGTCGACGACGGACACGGTGAAACCCAGCCGTTCGCCATAGGCGCGCAAGGCTTCGGGCGAGCCGGAGCGTCCCTTGCCGAAGGTGAAGTCGAAGCCGACCGCCGCGTGCCGAACGCCCAGGCCGTCGGCCAGTACGCGTTCGGCGAAGGCGGCGTCGGTCATGCCGGCCATCTCGGCGTCGAACGGCAGCAGATACAGAATATCGACGCCCAGGGGGGCCAGGGCTTCGGCCATCTGGTCCGGCGTCATGAGACGGAACGGCGCGGCCTCGGGCTGGAACCAGCGGCGGGGATGGGGATCGAAACTGACCACGCCCAGCGGCGCGCCCAGCCGTTCGGCGGCCTCGCGCGCGCCGGCGATGACGGCCTGATGGCCCCGGTGGACGCCGTCGAAGGCGCCGACCGCGACCGCCGCGCCCTTCAGCGCGTCCGGCAGTTCGCGCCAGTCGCCGACGACCTGCACGTCAGCGGGCCGAGGGCTTGCGCCGGCGAGGCACGCGGACCACCGCCACGCCGTCCATGATCATTGTCTCGCCCACGAAGCCTTCGCAGCTCAGCTTGACCCGCGCGCTCTCGGCCTCGACCTCGATCACCGTGATCAGGATACGCACGACATCGTCGATCCGTACCGGCTGGTGGAAGGCCAGGGTCTGGGAGATGTAGATGGAGCCGGCGCCCGGCAGGATGGTCCCCACCACCGCCGACCCGAACGAGGCGCTCAGCAGGCCGTGGGCGATCCGCCCGCGATAGGCGGTCTTTGCGGCGAAGGCCTCGTCCAGATGCACCGGATTGAAATCGTCGGACGCCTCGGCGAACAGCCGAATGCGATCCTCCGTCGCCACGACGATTTTCTCGGCCGCCATGCCGACGTGAAGTTCGTCCAGGATGTAACCACCGGACGGATGCTGCTGAACCAATTCGACCATGAGGGTGGCTTTAGCCGCCGTGCGACAAAATGGCGAGCCTTACCAGGCCAGTTCCAGCGCCGCGTAGCGTGCATAGGCGGTTTCGGCCTTCAGAAGGGCGCCCGCGCGGGCGGGATCAAGCGCGCCGTCATCGCCCTTGGCCTGATCGCCGTGGATGCCCTGCGCGATGAACAGGCAGTCCAGGGCTTGCGCATTGGCGCCCATGACGTCGGTCACGACCCCGTCGCCGATGCACAGGACACGCGAACGATCCACCGGACGGCCCAGCAGCGTCTCCGCCTCCTTGATCGCCAGATCATAGATGGGCGAATAGGGCTTGCCCGCCATGACGACGCGGCCGCCCTGGGAGGCATACAGATCGGCCAGCGCCCCGCCGCAATAGATCAACTGGTCGCCGCGTTGCACCACCCGGTCCGGGTTGGCGCAGATCAGTTCGATGTCCCGCGCGGCCCCGACGGCGAACCGTTCGCGATAGTCTTCGGGCGTCTCGACCGTGTCGTCCACCGGGCCGGTGACGGAGATGAAGGCGGCGTCCTCAGGCGAAGCGGCCCGCTCCAGCCCCAGTCCGGCGTACAGGGGGGCGTCGCGTTCGGGACCCACGATCCAGGCCGGGCCGGGCGCCCGCTTGGCCAGTTCGGCGCGGGTCGCGTCGCCCGAGGTGACGAAGGCCTTCCATGCCGCGCGCGGCACCCCGAGCCCGTCCAGCTGAGCGATCACGTCCGAGGCCGGGCGGGGGGAGTTGGAGATCAGCACGACATGGCCGCCCTCGCGGTTGAACCGCGTCAGCGCCTCGCACGGACCAGCCCAGCTTTCGCGGCCGTTATGGATCACGCCCCACACGTCGCAGAGCAGGATGTCATAGTCGCCGGCGACGGCGCCGAGATGAGGCAGGGCGTGGGGAAGGGTCATGGGGCTGGTCCTTAGCTCTTCTCGTCTTGCCGGAGAAGGCATGGCGGCCACTCATTAGTTACACGGACCGATCTGGCGACCGTCGGTGAAACTCAATCGAATCTCCGGGTCTACCCAGGCTTCGACGCCATCGCCGCGATAGTAATCTTCAGCGATCCATCCGCGCACGAACTGTAGTCGGATAGGTTTCAATGTGGAGCTGCTAAACTCAAGCACCTTGCCGCCGCCGAATGTTCTCAGCCTAAGATCGACAGCCTCATCAGACAGGCATTCAAGAGTGTGCGTTCGGTCTGACTCCAAGAATGTCGGCTCCGAACTGCAAGCGGACAGCAGCACGCACACGAAAAGCGAACCGGCAATCCGAAAGACCATGACTAACTGTAACGCCGACGCTGCTCGGCGCTGCGCAGGGTGGAGCGCAGGAAGTCGGCCGGAGGGTCGGTTTCGGCCAGCACCTGTTCCTTGATGGCGCGGGGTTCGCCGAACAGGTGGCCCTGGCCCATGCCGACGTCCAGTTCGAGAATGTCGACGACCTGGCGTTCGTTCTCGACCTTTTCGGCGATGACCTCGACGCCGTAGCGGCGCGTCAGCCCGGCGAAGTCGGCGGCCTGGATATCGGGCATGGAGCGCAGGGGCGCGCCGCCGTCCAGGTCCAGCAGTTGTTCGATCATCAGGTCGGCGGCGACCTTGATGAACTTGACGTCGGACCTCTGCAGATCGGCGAAGTCCAGGTCCAGCGTCTGCACCTTGTCCAGCGAGAAGCGGAAGCCCAGGTCGGCCAGCTTGGCCATGTTGCGCGCCTCGACCGCCCCGCGCGCATCGAAGGTCGCCTGGCCCAGTTCGAAGATCAGCGCCTGGTTCAGGTCGCGGTTCTCGGACAGGAAGTCCAGGAACTGCGGGAAGAAGGTCTCGTCGCCCAGCGAGGTCAGGGCCACGTTGCAGAAGACGCCGACCTTGCGATCCTGACGCGCCAGCCGCCGCACGATCTGGGCGCAGCGGAACAGCAGCAGGTTATCGATGGCCGGCACCAGCCCCTCGCCCTCGGCCAGGGACAGATATTCCGCCGGCATCATGACGCGGTCGGTGGCGTCGCGCAGGCGGGTGAAGCTCTCGTAGAAGATGGTCCGGCGCTGCGGCAGGGAGACGACCGGCTGCAGATACAGGTCCACGCGCCCGTCGCTCAGCGCCTCGTGGATGGTGCGCAGAAGGACGTTGGACTGGGCCTGACGACGGCCCTCGAAGGTTTCGACGCCGATGTGGGGCGCGGCCGCCAGCCGTTCGTCTATGCTCTCGCTCATCTGCTGGACCAGGGATTCCAGCATCCGCACCTCGCCGGTCAGGGCGTCGGTGTCGGACAGGACGCCGCTCTCGATGGCGTGGGCCAGTTCGGTCAGGGCGCCCTGGGTCGATTCCATCGCATCGGCCAGCAGACGGTGCGCCTCGCGGACCTGGGCGATCTCCTTCTTCAGGGCGCGGCGCTCGGCGATGCCCGTGACGATGCCGTGGAAGGCGCCCAGCAGGCCCAGCGCGCCCAGGGTTCCGGCCACGCCCGCGCCGATCCCCAGACCCGCGCGCCACAGGAAGGCGCCCACGGTCATGCCGAGGAACAGATAGGCGAAATACAGAAAGCCCGTTGTTACGTTGCGCATCGGCTGGCGGTCGGCCACTCCCGGATGGAATCGCCTGAGTATCAGGCTATCAATGTCATTCGGCTAGAGCGGGGCGATAAATATCCCCGCGGAAACATACGGGAACGCCATGGAACTGTTCGATCTGACCGGCAAGGTCGCCATCATCACCGGCTCGTCGCGCGGAATCGGCAAGGCCATCGCCGAACGGCTGGCCGAACACGGCGCCAAGGTCGTCATTTCCTCGCGCAAGGCCGGGCCGTGCGAAGAGGTCGCCGCCGAGATCAACGGCAAATACGGAGCGGGCCGCGCCATTGCGGTTCCCGCCAACATCGCCTCGAAGGAAGACCTGCAGCGGTTGGTCGATGAGACCAACGCCGCCTTCGGCCAGATCGACATCCTGGTCTGCAACGCCGCGACCAACCCCTATGCGGGACCGATGGCGGGCATCGCCGACGATCAGTTCGAGAAGATTCTCCAGAACAACGTCATCTCGAACCACTGGCTGATCCAGATGGTCGCGCCGCAGATGCTGGCGCGCAAGGACGGGGCGATCCTGGTGATCTCGTCCATCGGGGGGCTTCGTGGCAACGCCCTGATCGGCGCCTATAACATCTCCAAGGCGGCGGACATGCAGCTGGTGCGGAACCTGGCCGTGGAATGGGGGCCGTCGAACGTGCGGGTCAACTGCATCGCGCCGGGCCTGGTTCAGACCGACTTCGCCAAATATCTTTGGGAGAACCCCGAGCTGCTGAAGACGGTGACGGAGCCCGCGCCGCTGAAAAGGATCGGCCAGCCGGATGAAATCGCGGGCACGGCGGTCTATCTGTGCAGCCCTGCCTCGGCCTATGTGACCGGACAGACCCTTGTGGTGGACGGTGGATTGACGATTGCCTGGTGAAGACGCGCGCTCAACCAGCCCGAAGGGCGGTAGCGCAAAAGACGTGAGGCAGGATCTGATCTGGCGTCTGGAGGCCTTGGGCTTCCAGGCCCTGTTCGGATTTTTGCGGCTGTTGGGCGTCGAGCGGGCGTCGGGGCTGGGCGGCTGGCTGCTGCGCACCCTGGGGCCGCTGACCGGCACGCAAAAGACCGTGATCCGCAATCTGCGCATCGCCTTTCCCGACCTGACGCCGGATCGCCGCGACGCCCTGGCCCGCGAACAGTGGGATCGTACCGGGCGCACCTTCGCCGAACTGGCGGTGATGGACCGGCTGACGCCTGAGGGCGGCCGGGTCGAGGTGGTGGGGCTGGAGCGGCTGCACGCCCTGCGCGACAGCGGCAAGCCGGCGGTGCTGATCTCGGGCCATCTGGCCAATTTCGAGGTGATGGCGGCGGTCATCATGGCCGCGGGCGTGCCTTGCCAAGTCACTTATCGCGCGGCCAACAACCCTTATGTCGACGCCCTGATCCGCAAGAGCCGCGAACGGTACGGCATCCGCCTTTTCGCGCCCAAGGGCGACGGCACGCGCGAGCTGATGGCGGGGATGAAGCGCGGCGATTCCATCGCCCTCCTGGTCGATCAGAAATACAATCAGGGGCCGGAGGTTCAGTTCTTCGGCCAGCCCGTCAACGCCTCGCCGGGCGCGGCGCGGCTGGCGCTGAAGTTCGACACGGTGATGCTGCCCCTGTCGGTGGTGCGCCTGCCGGGCGTGCGGTTCCGTGTGACCGTCCACGCGCCGATCACGGTTCCCGACACCGGCGACAGGGCGGGCGACATCCTGGCCGGGGTCCAGGCGGCCAACAGCTTCGTCGAGGATCGCGTGCGCGAGGTTCCAGAGGACTGGTTCTGGGTCCACAAGCGGTGGCCCGACCGTGTTTACGCGGCGCTGGACGACCGCCTGGCGTCCGATGCGCGCCGAAACGGCCCCTCATAGCCCTCCAGGTCTCGGCGGCGGCGCGATGGCCCGAAATAGGTCTCGGTCTTCACAAAGGGGCGCGGTTTGAAGATGGCGGCGTTGATGCGGTCCAGCACCGCCTTGGCGCTGATCGGCTTGGCCACGAACTCCGTCACGCCGGCGTCGCGGGCCTCGCACACGCGGCTGGGCTCGGAGTGGCTCGTCATCATGATGATCGGCAGATAGGTGTTCGGACTGTTGGGTCCGGTCCTGACCAGTCGCGTGAACGCGACGCCGTCCATCGGAAACATGTTGAAGTCGATGATGGCCAGATCGACGGGGTGTCGGCGGAGAATTTCGTAGCCGGCCGTTCCGTCGGGGGCTTCATGGACGGTGCGCACGCCTGCCGAATGCAGGACGGCGACGGCGATGGCGCGCATGTGCTGACTGTCGTCCACCAGCAGAATGTTGAGCGACTGTAGCGACGACATCGGCATCCGCAGCAAAATGACGGCTCAGCGTAAGGGATGCTACGTAGAGCGACAAGCGCAACCTTCCGTCAGGCCCGCGCCTGGGGCGATCGGGCGCCCACCATCAGCGACGGGTCCATGTTGCGGTCGCGCCACTTCATCCGCCAGCACAGATGCGGGCCGGTGGCGCGTCCGCTCATCCCGACCCGCCCCAGTGCTTCTCCACGCCGGACGCGCTGGCCCAGTTCCACGTCCAGTCGCGACTGGTGCAGATAGCAGGTGATCAGGCCCTGTCCGTGGTCGATCAGGGTCAGACCGCCCTCGAAATGCATGTCGGGCCGGACGAAGGCCACCCGCCCGTCGGCCGGCGCGCGGATCACGGTCCCGGTCGGGGCCGCCAGGTCGACGCCATAGTGGGGCCGCGCGGGCGTTCCGTTCAGCACCCGCTGCGCCCCCCAGGCGCTGGAGATGCGATAGGTCTCCAGCGGCCAGACGAAGCCGTCGCGGAAATCGTCGGTCTCGGCCCGGCTGGTGAAGCCCTCGGCCTTCAGGGCGACCTCCTGCTGGATGCGGGCCAGAAGCGCGGGGTCGCTGGGCTCCACCGTCGCGGGCGGAAGGCCGTCGATGCGGGTGGAGGGAAAGGCGTAGGGTGCGATGTCCAGCGCCTGGCGGGCGGAGCCGGCGTCGGTCCTGACCTCGATCTCGGTGCGGGGTCCCGCGTCGCGGTCGAATCCGATCACGAACAGGCCGGCGGGAGAGGCGGCGGTCAGGGCCTCGCCGTCCACTAGGACCAGGGCGCCGGGCGTGGTCCGCCCGAAGGCGTAGCCGCCCTGACGCCAGGCGCCGTTCATCACCAGGGGCGTGACCTGACGTTCGGGAACGGCGCGCGCGGCGGCGGGAATGCAAAGAGCCGCGCCCAGGCCGCCGATCATCGCGCGGCGGGACGGGATCATCCGCCCGACTTCAGGCGCTGCGCGAACTCGGCCGGGCTGGCGTAGGCTTCCTGCCGCGTGACGCTCCAGTACCGCAGGGTCTCCAGCGAGATGGGACGGTCCGTCACCGCACAGCGGACGAAGCGGCCCGGCTTCAGGACGGCGAACTCTCCGTCTCCATAGTGCAGGGTCGCGGGGGCGTCGGACTCGGGCTTCATGCCCTCCATCTTAATCCGCCGCGCCGGGCGGGCCAAGGCCGCACCATCGGCGGCCCTGGCGAAGGGTCAATGACCGGCGGCGGACTGCGCCGCCGCTTCGGCCGCCTGTTCCTTGGCCTCGGCGCGGGCGATGCGGCTGGGGTCGGGCGCGGCGCCCATCCGGTCGATCAGCTTGAACACGAACGGATGCAGGGTGATCGAGATCAGGGCGGCGGCCAGGATCAGGTCGTGGGTTTCCTGGCTCATGGCGCCCAGGGTCATGCCCAGGGCGGCCAGGATGAAGCTGAATTCCCCGATCTGGGCCAGGCTGGCGGCGACGGTCAGGCTGGTCTTGCGATCCAGCTTGAACACCGTGGTGATGACCAGGGCCGCCAGGGTCTTGCCGACCACGACGATGCCGATGACGCCCGCGACCGCCAGCGGCGCCTTCACCAGGATCGACGGATCGAACAACATCCCCACCGAGACGAAGAACAGCACGGCGAAGGCGTCACGCAGCGGCAAGGACCGTTCCGCCGCATTGTGGCCCAGGGGCGTGCCGTTCAGCACCAGCCCGGCCAGGAAGGCGCCCAGGGCGAAGGAGTGGAACAGATAATAGGCCACCCAGGCGATGCCCAATGCGATGGACAGGACGCCCAGGGTGAACAGTTCGCGCGACTTGGTGTGGGCGATCCGCACCAGCAGCCAGGGCAGGGCCTTGCCGCCGACATACAGCATGACAAGGACGAAGACCGCGACCTTCAGCAGGGTCCAGCCGATGTTCAGCGCCAGGGCGCCGCCGTCGATCGTCTGGCCCGCCGGCATGATGATCATCGGCAGCATCACCAGGGCGATGACGATCACCAGGTCCTCGACGATCAGCCAGCCGACCGCGATGCGTCCGATCTCGCCCTTGTTCTGCCGACGCTCTTCCAGCGCCCGCATCAGCACGACGGTGGAGGCGACCGACAGGGCGAAGCCCATCAGCAGGCCCTCGACGTCGCTCATGCCCAGGGCGAACCGTCCCAGCGCCCAGCCCATGACGGTGGCGGAAGCGATCTGCACCAGGGCGCCGGGAATGGCCACCTTGCGCACCTGCATCAGGTCCTTGGGCGAGAAGTGCAGCCCGACCCCGAACATCAGCAGGATGACGCCGATCTCGGCCAACTGCGGCGCCAATTCGGTGTCGGCGACGAAGCCGGCGGTATGCGGCCCCACGATGACGCCGGCGACCAGATAGCCGACGAGGGGAGACAGTTTCAGCCGATTGGCCAACATGCCGAGCACGAAGGCGAGGACGAAGCCCCCGACCAGGGTGAGAATCAGGCTGTCGGCATGCGGCATCAGGGCTCCTGTCGCGGGCTTGGAATCGTCTGGCGGTAGGGCTTGCAGTTGGGGCGGGGATTTGGAATGCGCAAGGCGGCGCGGTGTCGCAAGGGGGACGAAACTGCGGCCTCAGGCGGCGTTCGCGCGCGCCAGCAGGGCGCGGGCCTGATCCAGATGCAGTCGTTCGACCATGGCCCCGCCGATCTGGATCGCGCCCAGACCTTGGGTGTCTTCGGCTTCGAAGGCGGTCACGATAGCCTGGGCCTGGGCGATCTCCTCCGGCGACGGGGAAAAGGCCCGGTTCGTTGCGGCGATCTGGGAGGGATGGATCAGGCTCTTGCCGTCGAAACCGTAAAGCCGCCCCTGCGCCGCCTCGGCCGCCAGACCCTCGGCGTCGTCGATCCTGTTGAACACGCCGTCCAGGGCCAAAAGACCATGCGCGCGGGCCACGGCGACGACCATCGCCAGCCACGGCTTGAACGGTTCGCGGTCCGCCGAAGCCCCCGTCCCCAGGGCCTTGGCCAGATCGTTGACCCCCAGCATCAACCCGTCCAGGGCGCCCCCCGCGGCGGCGATCTCGGTCAGGTTCAACAGGGCGCGCGGCGTCTCGATCATGGCCCACAGGCGGGCGTCGCGGGGCAGGGCGGCCGAAAGGGCGTGGACGGCTTCCGGCGTCTCCATCTTGGGGGCGACGATCAGATCGGCTCCCGCCTCGGCCAGAGCGGCGGCGTCGTCGCTCCCCCAGGGCGTGCCCAGGGCGTTGATCCGCACGCCCACTTGCGGTGTGAAGCCGCCCTGACGAAGGGCCGCGACGGCGGCGGCCCGCGCCTCGATCTTGCGGTCCGGGGCGACGGCGTCTTCCAGGTCCAGAACGGCCACGTCGCAATCCAGGGTGCGGGCCTTCTCGATCGCGCGCGGGTTCGAGGCGGGGAGATAGAGGACGCTGCGGACGCGATCGGCGCGCATCACACCCGACCCGTCACGGGCGTCAGGGCTCCCGTCATCGCCCGGCTTTCCGGAGAGGCCAGGAACAGGATGACCTGGGCCAGATCGCCCGGCGCGACCCAGGTCGCGGGATCGGCGTCGGGCATGTCCTTGCGGTTGGCGGGGGTGTCGATGATCGACGGCAGGACGGCGTTGACCGTGACCGAGGTGGATTTCAGCTCCTCCGCCAGGCTCTGGGTCAGGGCGTGCACCCCCGCCTTGGCGGCCCCATAGGCGCCCATGCCCGCGCCGGGCTTCAGGGCGGCGGCCGAACCGACGTTGACGATCCGTCCCTCTGGCGAGGCCTTCAGCGCAGGCAGGGCGGCGCGGCTGGCGTTCAGCGCCGTGGTCACGTTCAGGGCGTACATCCGGTCCCAGGCCGGGGCGGCGTCGTCCAGCGTCTGCCAGACGAAGCCGCCGGCGATGTTCAGCAGGGCGTCCAGCCGCCCGAACCGCGCGATCACCGCATCCACCGCCTTCTGCGCCTGATCGGCGTCGGTCAGATCCACGCCCCCGACCTCCAACACCCCCTCGGGAACCGCGTGACCCTGGGCGTGATCGATGACCGCGACCTTCAGTCCGGCTTGCAGCGCGGCGTCCAGCACAGCCTTGCCCAAGACCCCGTGCCCGCCCGTGATGGCGACGACCCGTTCCGTCATGTCCTTCTCCCTTGTCAGGACGACTTAAACCGCGCCTGCCGTTGGTCTCAACCCTGGCCGAAGACCTTGGCCATCAGCCGCTCCAGCGCGACCTGATCATCGGCGTCGAAAGCCGCCTTTTCCGTCGCATCGACGTCGAACACGGCGATCAGCCGTCCCTCGCTGTCCAGCACGGGCACGACGATCTCGCTGGCCGAGCGACTGTCGCAGGCGATGTGACCCGGGAAGGCGTGAACATCCTCCACGATCTGGGTCCGGCGCGTCGCGGCGGCGGTTCCGCACACCCCGCGCCCGAAGGCGATGCGCAGGCAGCCCAGCGTCCCCTGATAGGGGCCGACCACCAGTTCGTCCGCCTTGTCGGGCGCGACCACATAGAAGCCGGTCCAGAAGAAATGATCGAAGGCGTCCGCGAGCATGGAGGCGACTGTCGCCATCCGCGCCGTCAGATTGGGTTCGCCGTCCAGCACCGCCAAAACCTCCGCCTCGACCTCGGCGTATCGGGCGGCCTTGTCGGCAGGGCGGTCGATGCGGGCGACATAGGCCATGGGAACTCCTTCGTTCGGCGCCGCTCATATAGGCTGGCCGGATCGATGAGGGGAGCCCCGCCGGAACGTCGGCCGATTCTGCGTCGTTCTGCCTTCCAAAGGAGACGACAATGTTGAAATGGGCTTTGATTTTCGCCGTGGTCGCCGTCATCGCGGGCCTCCTCGGCTTTACCGGCATCGCAGGCGCGGCGGCCGGCATCGCCAAATTCCTGGCTGTCCTGGCGCTGATCGTGTTCGCGGTCTTCCTGGCCTTGGGCTTCACCGTGGTCAAGAAAGTCACCTGAGGCGAAAATGAAAACGGCGGCCTTCGGGCCGCCGTTGTCGTTCAGGGGACGATGCCGGTCTGCGGTCCCACGCCGTCGCCCTCCGCCTCGTCATCCGGCAGGACGCCGTCGCGCTTGGCGCGGTCTTCAAGATCCTCCGCCTCGTCCTGGACGTGCTTGATCTCTTCCGGCGAGGGGGGTGGGTGTCGGTCATCGTGTTCTCCATGATCGTTCCGGAAAACCACCGACCGGCCGGGCCGTTCCGATTCAGATGAAGCTTTTGATCGAATGGAGGGGAGTGGTAGGCCCGGAGGGACTCGAACCCCCAACCAGACCGTTATGAGCGGTCGGCTCTAACCATTGAGCTACAGGCCCCCAGCGCCTTGGCCAGCGGAGGCCACCGCCTAGCAGGGGCGAGGCGGGCTTGCCAAGCGCCACATGCCACACGGGCGCCGCGCGGCTTTCGGCGAATTCACGAAGATGAACGGAAACCGGCGCGGGACGGCGGCGTTCATTCAGGCTCGAAAGGCCAAGGTTGCGGCCATGGATCGGCGAACACGCCGTTCAGGACGACTACGGAGATTTCCCCACTATGACCCGATTGATGAAAACCGCTTCGCTGAAGGCCCTGGCGCTGGGCGGGGCCATGACCGCCGCCGTCGCCCTGACGGCCGTCGCCACCCCTTCCGCCGCCCAGACTGCGGCTCAGCCCGGAACCGTCCAGATCATGCAGACCGCCCCCGCCCTGAACCTGTCGGCCTATGGCGAGGTCAAGGTTGCGCCGGACATGGCGACCATCACCTTCGGCGTGCAGACCGAGGCGCCGACCGCCGCCGCCGCCATGCGCGACAACGCCGCGCGCATGACCCAGGTCATGCAGGCCCTGCGCCGTGCGGGCGTCGCCGAACGCGATATCCAGACCTCTGGCCTGAACCTGCAGGCCCAGTACGACTATCAGGAGAACCAACCGCCCAAGCTGCGCGGCTATCAGGCGACGAACCGGGTGTCGGTGCGGATCAACGACCTGAGCAAGGTCGGCACGACCGCCGACGCGGTGGTGGCCGCCGGGGTCAATCAGATCGACGGCATCAGTTTTGGTCTCAAGGATCCTTCGGCCGCCGAGAACCAGGCCCGGGAACTGGCCGTTCGCGCCCTGCAGGCCAAGGCGCAGCTGTACGCCCGCGCCCTGGGCGTCCAACTGGGCGGCGTGCGCAGCCTGAGCGAGGGCGGCGGCTATACGCCCCCGTCGCCGCCGATGCCGGTGGCCATGTTCGCCCGCGCCCAGATGGCGGATTCGACTCCCGTCTCGGCTGGCGAGATGTCGGTGCGGATCGATGTGAACGGCGTCTACGACATCGTCCGCTGATCGCCCGATCAGACCTTGGGAAGGCCCGTCGGAAACGGCGGGCCTTTTCGTATCCGGACGCGCCCTTTGACCGGCGACGATCCGCGCCTATGCTGAGGTCTGGCCATTTCCGGCCTTTGCGAGCGCGCCTTCTCCCATGAAGCAATTCTTCCTGACGGTCCTGGGTGTCTTCACCGGGCTGATCCTGTTCCTTGTCGTCATTCCCGTGGTGTTGGTGACGGTCGCCGTCGCCGGATCGTCCAAGCCGACCCTGCCGGCGGCCTCGGTGCTGGAACTGGACCTGCGCGAGGGGATCAGCGACCAACCCTCGACCAACCCCTTCTCGGCCTTCGGCGGGTCCAGCCTGTCGGTGACGGAGGTGGTGGACGGCCTGGCCCAGGCGGGCGCCGATCCCAGCGTCAAGGCCCTGCTGATCCGTCTGCCGGAAAGCGGCATGACCCCCGCGACCGCCGACGAACTGCGTCAGGCCGTGCTGCGCTTCCGCGCCACGGACAAGCCGGTGATCGCCCACAGCCAGGGTTTCGCGCCATCGGGCGCGGTGATGTCGACCTATATGGTGGGCGCCGCCGCTTCGGAGCTGTGGATGCAGAACACCGCCGGCTTCCAGGCCACGGGCTTCTCGGCCGACAGCCTGTTCCTGGGCCGCGCCTTCCAGAAATACGGCGTCAAGCCGGAGTTCGAGCAGCGTTACGAATACAAGAACGCCGTCAACGAATATACGCAGAGCGACTACACCGGCCCGCACCGCGAGGCGATGACCGCCTGGATGACGGCCCTCTATGACAACGCCCTGGGCTATGTCGCCAAGGACCGCAAGACGACGCTTGAGGCCTTGCGCACGACGATCGAGGCCGGGCCCTACACCGCCGAACAGGCGCTGGCGAACAAGCTGATCGACAAGGTCGGCCAGGTCGAGGAGGCCGAAGCCGCCGTGAAGACCCGCGCGGGCAAGGGCGCCGAAATCGTCGAGTTCGACAGATACGTCTCGGAAAAGGGCGCCCGCACCGGCTCGGGCCGAAACGCCATCGCCATCGTCGGCGGGGAAGGGGCCATCGTCACCGGGCGTGGCGGGAACGGCGGCTTCGGCGGCGGCTCCAGCATCCATTCCGACGACACGGCCGAGGCCATCTACGACGCCATCGCCGACAAGTCGGTGAAGGCCATCGTCTTCCGCGTCTCTTCGCCCGGCGGCTCTCCCGAAGCGTCCGAGCAGATACTGGCGGCGGTCAAGGCGGCGCGGGCGGCGGGCAAGCCGGTCGTGGTGTCCATGGGCGCCTACGCCGCCTCGGGCGGTTACTGGATCAGCTCCCAGGCCGACTGGATCGTGGCCCAGCCCTCGACCCTGACCGGCTCCATAGGGGTGTTCGGCGGCAAGTTCGTTCTGGCCGACGCCCTCGGTCGGTTCGGCGTGGACATGCGCGAACTGTCGGTCGGCGGACAATACGCCGACGCCTTCTCGCCGACCCAGTCCTTCACCCCGGCGCAGCGCGCGGCCTTCGCGGGGCAGATGGACCGTATCTACGACGACTTCGTCACCCGGGTCTCGATCGGCCGCAAACTGCCGGCGGAGCGGGTGCGTGAAATCGCCAAGGGCCGCGTCTGGACCGGCTCTCAGGCCCTGCCTCTGGGCCTCGTCGACCAGTTGGGCGGCCTGACCGAGGCGGTGGCCAAGGCCAAGGAACTGGCGAAGATTCCGGCCAACGAGTCCGTGCGCTTCCGCCATTTCCCCAAGCCCAAGTCGACCTGGGAGGCCATCTCGGAGATGTTCGGCGTCCAGACCGAGGCGGCCAAGGCCCTGGTCATGCTGGGCGGCGTCATGGCCGATCCGCAGGCCCAGACGATCATGCGCCGCATCGACAGCGATCGGATGCGCAGCCAGGGCGCCGTTGTCCTGGCCGACCAGCCGACGTTCTGATCCGCCGCCGCGCCGATCCGCCGCACGCAGCCGTGACGGGGGCCGCCATTGACCAGGCGGCCCGATGGACCGACATTGGGACTTCGGCGTTTCCCGGAAACGCCAGCCAAGGATGATCCATGTTCCAGTCTGAACGTCTCGCCGCCGTCGGTCTTGCCTCGCGTCGCCGTCCCAACGGTCTCGTGGCCTCGGTGATGTGGCTGGGCGGTCTGGTCGCCACCGTCGCGGCCATGGCCGTCGGCGCGGTCCTGGCGGTCTTCACCGCCGCCGCCGTCGCGGTGATCGCCCTGTTCGCCGGGGTGCTGGTCTTCCTGGTCGGCCTGGTGATGCGCGCCCGCCGCAACCTGACGCCGCGCCGCCGCGCCGGCGACGGAGACGTGATCGAGGCGCGCAAGGTGGACGGCGCCTGGGTCGCCTACGGCTGGGAACGCGACGGCCGCTGAGACCTGTCTCCATGGTCGATCCCATCGCGGCGCCCTCGCCCAACTTCAATGAACGCCGGGCGCCGCCGGACATGCTGGTGCTGCACTATACTGGCATGGAGAGCGGAGAGGCGGCTCTGGCGCGCCTGCGCGATCCGGCGGCCCAGGTCTCGGCCCACTATCTGGTCGAGGAGGACGGGCGCGTCTTTCAACTGGTTCCCGAGGAACGCCGCGCCTGGCACGCCGGTCGCGGCGTCTGGCAGGGGCAGGACGACTGCAACGGCGCTTCGATCGGGGTCGAGATCGTCAATCCGGGCCACGAATTCGGCTATCGCCCTTTTCCTGACGCCCAGATCGACGCGGTCATCGCCCTGATCGGCGATATTCGCAGCCGTTGGACCATCCCCGACAGCCGCATCATCGCCCATTCCGACCTGGCGCCCGACCGCAAGGAAGACCCCGGCGAACTGTTCCCCTGGAAGCGCCTGGCGGAAGCCGGTCACGGCCTGTGGTTCGAACCGGCGCCCGAGCGGATCAAGGCGCTTGGCGGTCTGCTGCAAAAGGGCGACGAGGGGCTTGGCCCCATGGTGCTGCGCGCCGGCCTGCACCGGTTGGGCTACGGGCTGAAGCCCGGCGGCGACTATGACGCCGAGACCGAAACCACCGTCCGCGCCTTCCAGCGCCATTGGCGACCGTCGCGCATCGACGGCGTCGCTGACGGCGAAACCCGCGCCCGCCTGGTCGGCCTGTTGCAGTTGGCCAGCGCCGAGAGCGCGACGGGCGTGCTGGATTGACCTTGCCGCCCCCATCGCGCATCTAGCGCCTCGTCAGACGGCCGGGCGGTCGCGGCGGACTTCGCGTCCGTCGAGGAAAGTCCGGGCTCCACGGTGAAAAGGCGGCGGATAACTTCCGCCCGGGGCGACCCGAGGGATAGCGCCACAGAAAGCAAACCTCCGGCCTTGCGAGGCCGGTAAGGGTGAAAGGGTGGGGTAAGAGCCCACCGCGGACCTGGCGACAGGGACGGCATGGCAAGCCCCGCCTGGAGCAAGACCAAATAGGGACATCGCGCGGGTCCGCCCGCAGGGGTTCACCGCCCTGGATGTCCGGGTAGGTCGCGAGAACCGACCAGCAATGGTCGGTCCAGAGGAATGATCGTCGCCGCCTCTCGGGGCGGAACAGAACCCGGCTTACAGGCCGTCTGGCATATTCTTTTTGTGGGCCTATCGGCCTTCGGCCTACTTGAGGCCTGTTGGGTGGGCTGCGACGGGCGTTGCGGCGGCCTTGATCCGCGTCGGCCCCGATCCGCGTTCGGATTATCCCCGCATTTCAGCGTTCTGGCGGGGCTCCCGCAGGTTTGCGGCCGTTAACCTATTGTCTGGTCAACGAAGGTTAGAACGCCTCACAGCCTGTGAATACTTGGTCTGTTCCGTGTATGTTCTGACCTTCTGGTCGTGTTCAGGCCGCCACACGTCAAAACATGGTTAAAACTTGGCTTCGATCCCATTGAGGCCCATTTCATCCCATGCTATCCCAGGATCATGATTTGGGGCTGATAAGGCGTGCGCGGCGGGCGCGCGTCAGGCATCTAGGGGCGGGCCGAAGGGTCCGATTGGGCAGGGCGTGTTTCTCTCGACCTACGAGAAGCAGCTGGACGGCAAGCGCCGTCTCCTGATCCCCAACGATTTCCGCACGACTGAAAACGGCGCCGCTGGCGGCGTGTTCATCTTTCCCTCCATCGAGGCCGACTGCCTGGAAGCGGGTGGCGACCGTCTGTTCGCCGTCTATGCCGAGATGATCGAATCCCTGCCGTTCGGCTCCGAAGAGCGTTCGGCCCTAGAGTGGCAGGTGATGGGCGAGCAGGTGCGCCTGTCCTATGACGCGGGCGGCCGGATCACCTTGCCGGAAGCCCTGTGCGCCGAGGCGGGGCTGGACGACATCGTCGTCATCGTCGGCCTGAACGACCGTTTCCAGATATGGTCGCGCGAGAAGTGGGCGGCCCGCCGCGCCGAACAGCGCGCTCTGGCCAAGGCCGGCATGGCCCAGATCGGCGCCCTGAAGCTGGCGGCCCAGATGAAGCTGGCGGGAGGCGGGTCGTGACCGAAGCGCCCCACGCCCCCGTCCTGCTGGCCGAGGTGATCGAGGCCCTGTCGCCTGCGCCCGGCGACGTGATGATCGACGCCACCTTCGGCGCTGGCGGCTATACCCGCGCCATCCTGAAGACCGGCGCCCACGTCGTCGCCCTGGATCGCGACCCGACGGTCCAGCCGCACGCCGACGCCGTGGCCAACGACTATCCGGGCCAGTTCCAGCTGATCCGCACCCCCTTTTCGGGGTTGGCCCAGGCGTTCGCCGACAGCGGAAAGGCCCGGCTGGACGGCGCCGTCTTCGACATCGGCGTCTCGTCCATGCAGCTGGATCAGGCCGAGCGCGGCTTCTCCTTCATGCGCGACGGGCCGCTGGACATGCGGATGTCCGATGAGGGGGCGACCGCCGCCGACATCGTCAACACCTGGGATCACGGGCCGCTGGCCCACATCTTCAAACTGTATGGCGAGGAGCGTCAGTCGGGCCGCGTGGCCACCGCCATCCTGCGTCGCCGCGTCGAACAGCCCTTCACCCGCACCCTGGATCTGGCTGAGGTGGTCGAAAAGGCCCTGGGCGGCCGTCGCGGCGCGCCGATCCACCCGGCGACGCGGGTGTTCCAGGCCCTGCGGATCGCGGTGAACGACGAACTGGGCGAGTTGGAGCGCGGGCTGGAGGCGGCGGAGGCGACGCTCGCCCCCGGTGGACGCCTCGCCGTCGTCACCTTCCATTCGCTGGAAGATCGCATCGTCAAGGCCTTCCTGACCGAACGCACGGGCAATGCCCCCGCCGGTTCGCGCCACGCCCCCATGGCCGTCGATCCGCGCAAGCCCAGTTTCACGCTGCACTTCAAGGGCGCGCGCGAGGCGGGCGACGAGGAGCGTTCGACGAATCCCCGCGCCCGCTCGGCCAAGCTGCGGGCCGCCGTCCGCACCGACGCCCCCGCCTGGGGCCGGATCGACGGGAGGGCGGCGGCATGACCACGGCGCCCTTCTTCGCCTATTCCCGCTCCCTGCTGCAGCGCCTGTTCGACTGGAAGATCCGCGGCGTGCGCTGGGTCGAGATCATCGGCGTCGGCCTGGTCGCGGTGATGATCGTCTCGGTCTATGCGGCCAAGGCGGCGGCGGCGCGCGAAAGCAGCCGCATCGCCCAGCTGGAGCAGGAGATCAGCGCCAACAATCAGCGTGTCCGACTGTTGCGGGCCGAGGTCGCCCGGCTGGAGCAGCCCGCGCGGCTGGAAAGCCTGTCGCGTCAGGCGGGCCTGTCGCCCACCGACGTGCATCGCCAGGCCGAGGCGGACAAGCTGGCCCAGCTGAAGTCCGGCGCGGCCAAGCCGGCCGCCGCCGCGCCCGCCGCCCCTTCGCCCGCCGTCAATCCCGCTGTCGACGACGATGTCGCCGCCATGCCGGAGGCGCCGCGATGAGCGTTCAGGATCATCGCTATCATCGGCCCGCGCCGGGCGTTGACCTTCAGGGCCGGCTGTCCCCCTTCTGGCGCTGGCTGTCCGAACTGGTGTGGCGGCTGGAGCACGGCTTCGAGCGCGCCCGCGCCGACGCCCGCCCGGAAGAAGACACGCGCGTCCGCATCTTCCTGATCCTGATCGTTTTTTCCTGCGTTTTCGCCGGGCTGGCGGTCGGCGCCTCCTACAAGGCCCTGTTCGCCCAGACCAGCGGCCGCTGGTCCGGCGCCAATCCGAACGCCCTGGTGCGGGGCGACCTGACCGACCGCAACGGCGAACTGCTGGCCACCAACATCGTCCATTACGGCCTCTATATCGATCCGTCCGAGATCTGGGATCGCGACCTGGCCTTCGGCCAGCTTCGCCGCGCCCTGCCGCGCATCCAGCCCGCGCGCCTGCGCAAGGTGTTGAGCGGCGATCGTCGCCTGATCGTGCTGAACGGCCTGACCCCGCAGGAGAAGGCGGCGGTGCATGCCCTGGCCCTGGGCGGCGTCACCTTCGAGCCCGAGGATCGCCGCGCCTATCCGCTGGGAACCTCGGCCGAGCATCTGATCGGCGACGCCGACACGGGCGGGCAGGGGGTTTCCGGCGCCGAACTGGCCTTCAACAACGAAATCCGCGCCGCCGGCGAACGGGGCGAAAGCTTCCCCCTGTCGATCGACCTGCGGATCCAGGGCGTGCTGGAGAACGAACTGGCCGCAGCCGCCGTCAAGGCTCAGGCCAAGGGGGCGGTCGGCATCGTCACCGACGTCCAGACGGGCGAGGTCCTGGGCATGGCCAGCTGGCCGACCTTCAACCCGGCCGATCGCGGCGCGGCGCCCGAGGGCGCGACCTTGAACCGGGCTGTCGCCGCCCACTATGAAATGGGGTCGGTGTTCAAGAGCTTCACCGTCGCCGCCGGCCTGGACACGGGTCAGGCCGACATGAATACCCTGTTCGACGCCTCTCAGGCCTTCCAGATCGGCGATCGCAAGATCAAGGACTTCCACGCCCAGAACCGGGTCATGACCCTGGAAGAGGTCTATCTGCACTCGTCCAACATCGGCACATCGCAACTGGCGCTGCAGATGGGGCCCAACACCATGCGCGACTATTTCCGTCGCCTGGGCCTGCTGAACGCCTCGACCGTGGAACTGAAGGAATCGGCCCGGCCGGTCGCTCCGCGTCGCTGGGACAACTCGACCCTGGCCTCCCTGTCCTTCGGCTACGGCATAATGGTGACGCCGGCCCAGGTGATCCAGGCCATGGGCGCCCTGACCAACGGCGGTCGGATGGTGCCTCTGACCCTGCGCAAGGGCGGGCTGCGCGGCGCCCAGACGCCCCAGGTCGTGACCGAGGAAACCTCGCGCACCATGCTGGACCTGATGCGTCGCAACGTCGTCAACGGCTCTGGCGGTTTCGCCGATGCGCCGGGCCTGCGGGTGGGCGGCAAGACCGGCTCGGCCAACAAGCTGGTGAACGGCCATTACGACCCCAGCCACGCGGTGGGCTCTTTCGCGGCGGTCTTCCCGGTCGACGGGCCTGTCACGGCCAAACGCTACGCCATCCTGATCGTGATGGACGAGCCGGGCGCCTATCCCAAGACCGGCGCCTATGTCGCCGCGCCCGCCGTGCGCAACATCGCCGACCGGATCGCCGGCTTCCTGGGCGTGCAGCGCCAGGGCGACCGCTGGCGCACGGCTACGGGCGAAAAGATCCCCCAGGCCGGCGCCCCGGCGGGAGGCGCACATTGAGCGCGCTTCACCTGTCCGACCTGCTGCGCCGCGACGTGTCCTCCGACCCGGTGATCACCGGCGTCACGGCCGACAGCCGCAAGGTCGCGCCCGGCGCCCTGTTCGTGGCCCTGCCGGGATCGGCCGCCGACGGCCGCGCCTTCATCCCCCAGGCCCTGGCGCAGGGGGCGGCCGCCGTTCTGGCCCCCGCCGACACGCCTGAAAGCGCCGCCCCGGTCCTGGTCACGTCCGGCGACGTGCGCCGCGCCTACGCCATCGCCGCGCGCAGCTTCTACGGCGCCCAGCCCAAGACCTGCGTGGCCGTGACCGGCACCAACGGCAAGACCTCGGTCGCCGCCTTCTGCCGCCAGATATGGGCCACGCTGGGCCACAAGTCCGCCAGCATGGGCACCCTGGGCGTGGTGGGCCAGAAGGGCGACCGGACCTACGCCCTGACCGGTCCCGGCCTGACCAGCCCCGACGCCGCCGAGGCCGCCCGCCTGATGGCCGAACTGGCGCGCAAGGATGTCACCCACGTCGCGGTGGAGGCCTCGTCGCACGGCATCGACCAGCGGCGTCTGGACGGCGTGGCGTTGAAGGCGGCCGCCTTCACCAACCTGACCCAGGACCATCTCGATTACCACGGCACGATGCAGGACTATCGCGCCGCCAAGCTGCGCCTGTTCGAGACCCTTTTGCCGCGTGGCCGAACCGCCGTGCTGAACGCCGATTCCGACGCCTATTCCGCCTTCGCCTCGGCCTCGATCATGGCGGGCCTGGGCGTGTTCGGCGTGGGTCAGCGCGGGCGCGACCTGATGTTGATCGGCCGGCAGGCGACGCCCGAGGGTCAGCGCCTGACCATCGATGTGCAGGGCGAGGTGCGCGACATCCTGCTGCCCCTGGCCGGCGCCTTCCAGGCGTCGAACGCCTTGGTGGCTGCGGGCCTGTGCATCGCGGCGGGCGATCCGGCCGACGGCGTGATCGGCGCGCTGGAGGGGCTGACCGGCGCCCAGGGACGGCTTCAGCGCATCGGCGCCGAGACGGGGCGCGGAGAAGTCTATGTCGACTACGCCCACACGCCGGACGGGTTGGAGACGGTGCTGACCGCCCTTCGTCCCCACGCCACGGGCCGACTGATCGTGGTCTTCGGCGCCGGCGGCGACCGAGATCGCGGCAAGCGGCCCCTGATGGGCGCGATCGCCGGGCGTTTGGCCGACGTCGCCATCGTCACCGACGACAACCCACGTTCGGAAGACCCGGCCGCCATCCGCGCCGAAGTCAGAGCCGGCTGCCCCGACGCGCTGGAGATCGGCGACCGTCATGCGGCCATCCACGCCGCCGTTCAGATGATGCGCGACGGAGATGTGGTCGTCGTCGCCGGAAAAGGGCATGAACAGGGACAGATCGTCGGCGGGACGACTCATCCCTTCGACGACGCCGCTGTCGCGTCCGAGGCCCTGTCCGTTCATGCCTGAATCCACCGCCCGCCCGCTCTGGACGGCCGCCGAAGTCGCCGCCGCCACGGGCGGCGCCCTGCACGGGGCCGACGTCGCCATTTCCGGCGTGACCTACGACAGCCGCGAGATCGGGCCGGGCGATCTGTTTCTGGCGCTGAAAGGCGCGCGCGACGGGCATGATTTCGCCGCCGGCGCCTTCGCCTCGGGCGCCGCCGCCGCCCTGGTCGAACGCCCGGTCGAGGGCGGCGCCTGCATCGTCGTTCCCGATACGTTGAAGGGGCTGGAGGGCCTGGGCGTCGCGGCCCGCGACCGCGCCCCCCATGCGAAGCGCGGCGCCGTCACCGGCAGCGTCGGCAAGACCAGCGTCACCCAGGCGATCAAGGCGGGCCTCGACCTCGCCGGTCCCGCCCATGCCTCGGTCAAGAGCTACAATAACCATATCGGCGTGCCCCTGACCCTGGCCCGGATGCCGGTCCAGACCCGGCGCGCCGTGTTCGAGATCGGCATGAACGCGCCGGGCGAGATCGCGCCCCTCTCCAAACTGGTCGCGCCCCATGCCGCCTGCGTCACCACCGTCGGTCCTGTCCACATCGAGGCCTTCGCCGACGGCGAGACGGGCGTGGCGCGTGAGAAGGCCGCGATCTTTGAGGGTCTGGTCCCCGGCGGAACCGCGGTCCTGAATGGCGACATCGCCCTGGCGCCGCTGCTGTGCGACGCGGCGGGGCGGCTGGGCGCACGACGCGTGACTTTCGGCACGGATATCGGCCATGACGCCCGCCTTCTTGATTTCCGGCCCGACGCCGAAGGCGCGACCGTGGTGGCCGAACTGTTCGGCCGGCCGCTGGAGTATCGCCTGGCTCAGTCAGGCGCACACTGGGGCCTGAACAGTCTGTGCGTCCTGCTGATGCTCGACGCGCTGGACGTGCCGCTGGAGACGGGGCTTCAGGCCCTGGCCGACTTCCAGCCGCTGGCCGGGCGGGGCCAGACGCGCCAGGTGGCTATAGCCGACGGCGCCTTCACCCTGATCGACGAAAGCTATAACGCCAATCCCCTGTCGATGACCGCCGGCTTCAAGAGCCTGGGCGCCCGCGCCGTTTCGGGCCGCCGTGTCGTGGTCCTGACCGACATGCTGGAACTGGGCGACCAGAGCCGCAGCCTGCACGAAGGTTTGGCCGGCCCCATCGACGCGGCCGGTCTGGACCTGGTTCACGCCGCCGGCCCCGAAATGCGCTGGCTTTACGACGCCCTGCCGACCTCGCGGCGCGGCCTGTGGCGCGCCACCGCCGCCGAACTGGCCGCCGAGGCGGCGCTGCTGGTCGCGCCCGGCGACGTGGTCATGGTCAAGGGCTCCAACGGATCCAGGGCCTCGCTGGTCGCCAAGGCGCTGGCCGGCCTGAACAGCGCCCAAGGCGCCCCCTCAAGCAGCGACGCGTCGCGGTAGGGAAAAAAGATGTTCTACCTTCTGTACCTCTATTACGCCGACGTCGCGCACCAGTATCCGCTGCTGAACCTGATCCAGTATCAGACGGTCCGCACGGCCCTGGCCCTGGCGACGGCGGCCATCGTGGCCGTGGCCATGGGCAGCCGTTTCATCAACTGGATTCGCGCCAAACAGGGCCGGGGTCAGCCGATCCGCGACGACGGCCCCGTCAGCCACCTGTCCAAGGTCGGCACCCCCACCATGGGCGGGCTGATGATCCTGGCGGGCATCGGCGTGGCCGTGTTCCTGTGGGCGGACCTGACCAATCCCTATATCTGGATCGTCTCGGGCGTGACGGCGGCCTTCGGCGTGCTGGGCTTCATCGACGACTACGCCAAGGTGACGAAACAGACCTCGGCCGGCCTGACCTCCAAACAGAAGCTGTTGGCCCAGACCGTCGTCGCCGTGATCGCCGGTGTTCTGACGGTGCTGTGGATGACCCGTTCGCCGACCTCGCCGGGGCTGGAGACGTCCATCGCCTTCCCCTTCTTCAAGGCGGTCCTGCTGAACATCGGCTGGTTCTATGTGGCCTTCGCGGCCTTCACCATCGTCGGCTTCTCCAATGCAGTGAACCTGACCGACGGGCTGGACGGCCTGGCCACCGTGCCGGTGATGATGGCGGCGGGCGCCTTCGGGGTGATCTCCTACCTTTGCGGCAACTTCGTCTTCGCCCAGTATCTGCAGGTCCACCACGTCCCCGGCGCGGGCGAACTGGCCATCTTCTGCGCCGCCATGATCGGCGGGGGCGCGGGCTTCCTCTGGTACAACGCCCCGCCGGCCAAGATATTCATGGGCGACACCGGCTCCCTGGCCCTGGGCGGGGCGCTGGGCGCCATCGCCGTCACCACCAAGCACGAACTGGTGCTGGGCATCGTCGGCGGTCTGTTCGTGATGGAGGCCGCCTCGGTCATGATCCAGGTCGGCTATTACAAACTGACCAAGAAGCGCATCTTCCTGATGGCGCCGGTCCACCATCATTTCGAAAAGATGGGCTGGCCGGAATCCACCGTCGTCATCCGCTTCTGGATCATCGCCGGCGCCCTGGCCCTGCTGGGCCTGTCGACGCTGAAGCTGCGTTGATCCGATGATCGCCGTTCCCGGTTTCGAGGGCAGGCGGGTGGCGGTCTTCGGCCTGGGACGGTCGGGGATCACGGCCGCGCGCGCCCTTCAGGCCGGGGGCGCCATCCCCATCCTGTGGGACGACGGGGTCTCAGGCCGGATGCAGGCCGAGGCGGAAGGCTTTCAGGTCCAGGATCTGACCGCCGCCGACTGGTCCGGCTTCGCCGCCCTGGTCCTGTCGCCCGGCGCGCCCCTGACCCATCCGAAACCGCACTGGACGGTCCAGCGCGCGCATCAGTGGGGCGTGCCGGTGATCGGCGACGTCGAACTGTTCGCCCGCGCCCTGGCCGCCCGGCCCCAGGACCAACGGCCTCGCGTCGTCGCCATAACCGGCACCAACGGCAAGTCCACCACCACCGCCCTGATCGGCTGGGTGCTGAAGTCGGCCGGACTTACGGTCCATATCGGCGGCAACATCGGCATCGGCGTCCTGGCCCTGCCCGAACCGACGCCCGACGCCGTCTATGTGATCGAGGTCTCCAGCTATCAGCTGGACCTGACCACGACCTTCGCCCCCGATGTCGCCATCCTGACCAACATCAGCCCCGACCATCTGGACCGCCATGGCGGCATGGAGGGCTATGTCGCGGCCAAGCGCCGGATCTTCGCCCATCAGGCGCCCGACGCGGTGGCGCTGATCGGCGTGGACGAGACCTGGGGGCAGGGGATGGCGTCCCAACTGTCCCAGCGGGTGATCGCGGTCTCTTCTTCCGCTCATCCCCGCGAAGGCGGGGACCCAGTGCTTTCGTCAGGACAGGATGCGGGGGATCGGCAGCTTGCGGCATCTCCACCGCTGGAACGCCCACAGAACTGGCTCCCCGCCTTCGCGGGGATGAGCGGAGTGGAGGCTGTGCCCGGAGCGATCTGGTCGCAAGGCGCGATCCTCGCCGACCTGACCCCCGCCCGCTCTCTCCCCGGACGGCACAACGCCCAGAACGCCGCCTTCGCCTATGCCGCCGCCCGCGCGCTGGGCGTCTCCCATGCCGCCGCCGTCAAGGGGCTCCTGACCTTCCCCGGCCTGGCCCACCGGATGGAGACGGTGGGGCGGGTCGGCGCCGTGCGCTTCGTCAACGATTCCAAAGCCACCAACGCCGACGCCGCGCGTCAGGCCCTGGCCGCCTACCCGTCCGTCTTCTGGATCGCCGGCGGCGTGCCCAAGGCGGGCGGCATCGACGATCTGGCCGATCTGTTCCCGCGCGTGACCAGGGCCTATCTGATCGGACAGGCGGCCGACGCCTTCGCCGCGACCCTGGGCGACAGTCCCCACGTCATCTCTCGGACTCTGGACGCCGCCGTCGCCGCCGCAGCGGCCGACGCTGCCGCCGCCGGGGGCGAGCAGATCGTCCTCCTGTCCCCCGCCTGCGCCAGTTTCGATCAGTTCGCCGATTTCGAGGCGCGGGGCGAGGCTTTCCGCGCCGCCGTCCTGGCTCTCGGCGCCGTCCCGGAAACCGCGTCATGAGCGCCCACTACACCCCCGCCTTCTCCCGCAACGACCAGAGCCTGATCGCGCGCTGGTTCTGGACCGTGGATCGCGGTCTCCTGGGCGCGGCCCTGGCCCTGATGGGGCTGGGCGTCTCGCTCAGTTTCGCCTCCAGCCCGGCGGCCATCCTGGCCGATGAATCCATCACCGACCCCTTCCACTATTCGTGGCGGATGATCGTCTTCGCCGGCGTCGGTCTGACGATCATGCTGACCACCTCCCTGATGTCGCCGCGCGGGGTGCGGCGCATCGCCGTTCTGGCCCTGTTCAGCGCCATCGTCGTCATGGCGGCCCTGCCCTTCATCGGCGACACGGTGAAGGGCGCCGCGCGCTGGGTGAACCTGGGGCCGTTCAGCCTGCAACCGTCCGAGTTCGCCAAGCCCGGCCTGATCGTCTTCGCCGCCTGGATGTTCGCCGAGGCGCAGAAGGGCCAGGGGGTGCCCGGCGTCACCATCGCCTTCGGCTTCTACGCCCTGACCGTTTGCCTGCTGCTGATCCAGCCGGACATCGGCCAGACCTTGCTGATCACCACCACCTTCATGGCCGTCTTCTTCATGGCGGGGGTGCCGTTCAAATGGATGGCGGTTCTGGCCAGCCTGGGCATGGCGGGGCTGGTGTCGCTGTATTTCGTCTTCGGCCATATGCGCGACCGTCTCAGCCGTTTCTTCTCGCCCGAGACCACAGACACCCACCAGATCGACAGCGCATCCGAGGCCATCCGCGCCGGCGGCCTTCTGGGTCGCGGGGTGGGCGAGGGGGTAATGAAACGTCACGTGCCCGACCTGCACACCGACTTCATCTATTCCGTCGGCGCCGAGGAGTTCGGCCTGGTCCTCAGCCTGATCATGATCGGCCTCTACGCCTTCATCGTCGTGCGCGGGATGCGCCGGGCCATGAAGCTGACCGACCCGTTCGAACAGACGGCGGCGGCGGGCCTGTTCATGCTGATCGGGCTTCAGGCCTGCATCAATGTGGCGGTGAACCTGAACCTGATCCCGACCAAGGGCATGACCCTGCCGTTCATCAGCTATGGCGGCTCGTCCATGCTGGCCATGTGTTTGACCATGGGGTTCGCCCTGGCCCTGACGCGGCGGCGCCCCGGCGCCTATGAGCCCGGCGCCAACCTGGGAACGGGGCGGCGCGTATTCTGACGGCCGAAGCCTCGTCGAAACAAGGGTTTGAAGGCGGCGATCCGCGATCTTCCTATCGCCGCCCCGAACCATGCGATGCTGGCGGCAGGAACTTCCAGTTGGACGGTTCGGACTATCCGGACTCTCTTTTTTCTGTCCGCCGTCCCGCCGTCGGACAAACCGGACTATTCAGACTCACTTTGTTTTCGGAGCGCCCGCCTCATGTCCAAGCTCTGCGTCGTCGCCGCTGGTGGAACCGGCGGCCACATGTTCCCGGCCGAGGCGCTGGCGCGTGAGTTGGCGTCGCGCGGCTGGCGCGTGGTCCTGGCGACAGACCATCGTGGCGAACAGTACGCCCATGCCTTTCCGGCCGAGGAGCGATTGGCCCTGGACGCCGCGACCGGCTCCGGCCCCGTCGGCCTGATCAAGGCCGGCGTCGCCATTCTCAAGGGGGTGATGCAGGCGCGTGGGGCCTTTGGCCGACGGGGGGCCGATGTTGTGGTGGGCTTCGGCGGCTATCCGTCCGCCCCGGCCCTGGTCGCGGCCCTCACCGCAGGCCGCCCGACCGTGATCCACGAGCAGAACGCGGTGCTGGGCCGCACCAACCGTATTCTGGCGCCCTATGTGAACCAGGTCGCCTCGTCCTTCCCCACGCTGGAGCGGGCGCCGGCCAAGGTGCAGGGGCGGTCCCACGTCGTCGGCTCCCCCGTCCGCGCCGACATCCGCGCCCTGTTCGACCGGCCCTATGTCGCGCCACAGAACGACAGCCCGATCCATGTCCTGGTGACGGGCGGCAGCCAGGGCGCCCGTATCCTGTCGGAAACCACGCCCCGCGCCCTGGCGGCCCTTCCCGAAACCCTGCGGCGCCGCCTGAGCGTACAACAGCAGTCCCGGCCCGAGGCGCTGGAGGCTGCGCGTCAGATCTATCTCGAGGCGGGCATCCAGGCCGAGGTCGCCCCCTTCTTCCGCGACATGGCCGAACGGCTGCGCCAGGCGCATCTGGTCGTCGGCCGCTCGGGCGCCTCCACCTGCGCGGAATTGGCCGTCGCGGCCCTGCCGTCCGTGCTGATCCCGTTGAAGATCGCCACCGACGACCACCAGCGGCTGAACGCCAAGGCCCTGACCGACGCCGGCGCCGCCGAGGTGATCCTCGAGGACGACCTGACCGTCGACCGCCTGGCCTCGATCCTGACCGCCGTCCTGTCCGATCCTGCGCGCCTGTCGGCCATGTCCGCCGCCGCCCGCAGCGTCGCCATTCCCGACGCCGCCCAGCGCCTGGCCGACCTGGTCGAGGCGACGGCGGGAAAGGCTCAACCGCAAAGGCCCTGAGGCGTTTAGGAGATCATGCCTCCTGAAATCATCGCTCTGACCCGCCAAATCCGCGCCCTGTGGCATCGGTTCGACTGGCTGCCCGAATGGGCCGTGATCGGTCTGGTGCTGTTGGTCTTCGTGGGCGGTGGCTGGCTGACGCACAAGATCGTCTTCGCCATTCTGCGCCGCATGGTCAGGACGAAGGACGTCTTCTGGCGCGGGGTGGTCGAGCGGGCCCGGATCAAACTGCGGGTCTTGATCATCATCATGGGCGTGGGGCTGGGCGTGACCGTGTCGCCGATGCATCCCGAACCCTCGGCCGACGTGCGGTCGGTGCTGCTGTTCCTGTTCATCCTGACGCTGGGCTGGCTGGCGTCGGGGGTGCTGGACATGTGGTCGGTCATGCACCTGAAGCGGTACAATATCGCCGTCGAGGACAATCTGCTGGCCAGGAAGCACCTGACCCAGACCCGCATCCTGCAGCGGGTGGCCAAGGTGATCCTGTTCATCGTCACCGTGGGCCTGGCCCTGATGACCATCGCCGGCTTCCGTCAGTGGGGCGTCAGCCTGCTGGCCTCGGCCGGCGTGGTCGGCATCATCGCCGGTCTGGCGCTCCAGCCGATCCTGACGAACATGGTCGCCGGCATCCAGATCGCCCTGACCCAGCCCATCCGCCTGGACGACGCCGTCATCGTCGAGAACGAATGGGGCAATGTCGAGGAGATCACCTCGACCTATGTGGTGGTCAAGCTGTGGGACTGGCGCCGGATGGTGCTGCCCCTGTCCTATTTCATCACCAAGCCCTTCCAGAACTGGACGCGCGAGAACGCCCGCCTGATCGGCGTGGCCTTCTTCTACGTCGACTACGAAGCGCCCATCGACCGGCTGCGCACCGCCTTCGAGGGCATCGTCAGGGCGTCGAAACACTGGGACGGCGACGTCCAGGTGATGCAGGTCACGGACATCACCGAGCGCGTGCTTCAGGTCCGCTGCCTGGCCAGCGCCCGCTCGGCCCCGGTCGCCTTCGACCTGCGCTGCGAGATTCGCGAGAAGCTGATGGCCTTCATGCGCGACGAATGCCGCGAGGCCCTGCCGCGCGACCGCATCGAATGGCCGCAGGGCGAGCCCGCTAATCTCCCTCCCCGTCCCGGGGAGGGTGGCCGCGAAGCGGCCGGGTGGGGGCGGCCGCCGTCAACTCCCGAAGAATGAAGTCCACCACGTCCGGCAGGCGATCACGAACGTCTGAGGCCTCTATCCGCAGGGTCTTCAATCCGAACTGGGCAAGCGCGGCATCCCGTCGCCGATCCCAGTCGCCACGACCCTCGTGCGAACCGCCATCGACCTCCACCACCAAGCCTCGTCCCAGACAGACGAAGTCGAGGTAGTAGCCAAGAAGAGGGTGTTGGCGGCGGAAATGAAATCCTTGCTTTCGCAGGTCGCGCAAGGCCAGCCACAGCCGCGCTTCTGGCGGGCTCATGGCCTTCCGCATCGCTCTGGCCTTTGCGATTTTCGCCATTCTGGGCCGCCCCCACCCGGTCTCGCTGCGCTCGACCACCCTCCCCTGAAGGGGAGGGAGATGGCAAGCAGTCAGTCCGCCAGAGCCGCCTGTCCTCGTCTGATCGCCTGAGCCAGCGTCAGGGTCTCGGCGGGCCGGTCGGGCGCGCAGGCGATGGCCAGCAGTTCCGCCGCGTCCCCGCCCGGCGCGGCGTCATAGGCCGGGGCCTTGTCGGGCGTGGCGGGGCCTTCGGTTCCGTCGGCGCGCAGGGAGGAGAAGTCCAACCGATCCGCCGTCCTCGCCCGACAATCGAACGCCCACTGGGACCAGCCGCCGACATAGACCACGTCCCCGACCTTGAAGCCGCTCTCCGTCACCTGCAGCTCCCGCATCCGCGCCATGTCGCCGTCGCGGTCGATGGAGGCCACATCGGCGTAGATGGCGAACCGGCCAACGCCGGTCGGGACCAGGGCGGGGTCGCTCAGGGCCAGCAGCAGGGCGATCATGCGACCAGGGTCTCCGCCTGGTGCAGGTCCACGCTCACCAGCTGGCTCATGCCGCGTTCGGGCATGGTGACGCCGTACAGGCGGTCCATCCGGCTCATGGTCACGGGGTTGTGGGTGATGACGATGAAGCGGGTGTCGGTGCGGCTGCGCATCTCGTGCAGCATGCGGCAGAAGCGGTCCACGTTGGCGTCGTCCAGCGGCGCGTCCACCTCGTCCAGCACGCAGACCGGCGCGGGGTTGGCCAGGAAGACGCCGAAGATCAGGGCCGCCGCCGTCAGGGCCTGTTCGCCGCCGCTCATCAGGCTCATGACCGACAGCCGCTTGCCGGGCGGGCAGGCGTAGATCTCCAGCCCCGCCTCCAGCGGGTCGTCGCTCTCGACCAGCTTCAGCTCCGCCTGGCCCCCCCCGAACAGGGCCTCGAACAAGGTCTTGAAGTTGGTGTTGATGACGTCGAAGGCGGCGACCAGCCGCTCGCGGCCCTCGGCGTTCAGCTCGTCGATGCCGTCGCGCAGCTTGGCGATCGCCTGGGTCAGGTCGATCCGTTCCGACTTCATGCTGTTCAGCCGTTCGCCGTACTCGACCGCCTCGTCCTCGGCGCGCAGGTTGACGGCGCCGAGCGCCTCGCGTTCGCGTTCCAGGCCGTAGAGCAGGCTCTCGGCCCCGGCGGCGTCGGGCGGGCGGGCGATGGCGTCGTCGGTCAGCTTCTGGCCCAGCTCCTGCGGCGACATCTGCGCCGTCTCGCGCAGGGTGGTCTCGGCCTCGGTCAGCTTCTCGGCGGCGGCCTCCGAGCGGGCGGCCAGACCGGCGCGGGCCTCGCGGGCCTGAGCGGCGGCGGAGTCTGCGGCGCGGCTGGCGCGGTCGGCGTCCCCCGCCGCCGTGTCGGCCGTGGCCATGGCGTCGGACGCGGCCTGTTTGCGCTGTTCGGCGGCGCTCAGCGTGTCCAGCAGCTTGCCGCGTTGTTCGGCGAAGCCCTGGGGCGCGACCTCGGCCTGTTTCAGCAGGGCGGCCGTCCGGTCGGCGTCCTTGGCCAGGGCGGCGATGCGGCCGGCGCTGTCCTTGGATCGCGTAACCCAGCCGTCGCGGGCGCGGGTCAGGCTGCCCAGGCGCTGCTCGCGGCCCTGACGATCGCGGGCCTCGGCGTCGCGGTCGGAGCGGGCGGTCTGGGCGGCGGCGCGGGCCGTGTCGGCGGCCGCGCGGGCGGCGGTCAGTTCCTCGCGCAGACCAGCGACGGTCTCGGACGGGGCGTCGGCGGTCAGGGCGGCGTCCAGCGCGGCCCTGGCCTCGGCCACCTCGGCCTCCAGACGGGTCACGGTGTCGTCCAGCGCCTGGGCGCGGGCCTCGCGGCGGGCCTGTTCGCGGGCCAGGTTTTCGACGCGGTCACGGGCGGCGGTCGCGGCCTTGTCGGCGGCGAAGGGTTTCAGGCGGGCGGCCTTCACCTCGTCCTCGGCGGCGCGGAAGGCTTCGGTGGCTGACTTCTGGGCCGTCTGCGCCTGATCCAGCGCGGGCTTGCCCTTGTCGATCTCGGCCTCCAGCTCGGCCAGTCGCGTGCGCTGGGCCAGACGGACGGCGGCCGGGCGGGGCGCTTCGGCGCGGCTGACGAAACCGTCCCAGCGATAGAGGTCTCCCTCGGTCGTCACCAGCCGGGCGCCGGGCGGCAGGGTCTGCGCCAACCGGGCCGCATCGGCCCTGGGCGCCACCCCGCACAGGGCGAGGCGGGCGGTCAGCTGATCCGGCGCCTGCACATGAGCCGACAGGGGCGTGACGCCGTCGGGCCATGTCGGAACCGGCGCCTCAGCCCCGCCCCAATAGGCGGCGGCGCGGGCGTCCAGCGCCGCGTCCAGATCGTCGCCCAGTGCGGCGGCGAGAGCGGCCTCATACCCCTTGTCGGCGCGCACCTTGTCCAGCGCGGGCGGGTGGTCGCGTTTGCCCGTGACCAGCAGTTGGGCCAGGCCCCGCGCCTCGGTTTGGAGCCGCCCCAGCCGATCCTCGGCCGTGCGGGCGGCGGTGCGGGCCTCCTGCTCGGCGCGGGCCAGTTCGCCGCGTCGGGCCTCGGCGGCCTCGACCGCCTCGCGGGCGGCGGCCAGATCGGTCTGGGCGGTGTCCAGCGCCTGACGGGCGGTCTCCAATTCGGGCGTTTCCAGCGGGCCGAGCGCCTCGCGCTCGCGGCGGGCCTGATCGAACTGGCCGACGACGCGCGCCAGCCGGGCCTCGGCGTCGCGCTTTCGGGCCGTCTCGGCGGCGGCGCGGGCCTCGACGGCGGCCAGCGTCCCGGCCAGACGTTCCACCTCGGCGTCGGCGGCCTTGCGCGCGTCCTCGGCGGCCTGCAGCGCCTTGTCCAGTTCGGGGCCCCGTTCGGGGGCGCCGGCGATCTCGGTCTTCAGCCGGGTCAGTTCGTGGTCCAGCCGCTCCAGCTCGCGGCGGGCGTCGGCGGTCATGCCCTCCTCGCGCGCGGCGTCGGCGGCGATGCGGGCGGCCTCGGCCTTCAGCCGGTCCACCTCGGCGCGGGCGGCCTGTTCGGCCATGTCCAGCCGGTCCCGCTCCAGACTGGCGCGGTGCAGCAGGGCGGAGGCGACGGCGTCCTCCTCCCGCGCGGGCTTCAGGGCTTCCTGAGCGGCGAGGGCGGCGGTGTGGGCGGCGGCGGCGGCGGTCGTGGTTTCGGCGACGGCGGCGTCGGCCGCGCGCAGTTCGGCGGCGGCGGCCTCTGCCGCCAACCGCGCGTCGTTCCAGCGGACGAACAGCAGGGCGGCCTGAAGGGCGCGGATCTCGGCGGAGATCTTCTTGTATTTCTCGGCTTGACGGGCCTCGCGCTTCAACCGGTTCAGCGCCGTCTCCAGCTCGCGGCCGATGTCGTCCAGCCGGTCCAGATTGGTCTCGGCCGCCTTCAGCCGCAGCTCGGCCTCATGCCGACGGGTGTGCAGGCCCGCGACGCCGCCCGCCTCTTCCAGAATGCGGCGGCGGTTTTGGGGCTTGGCGGCGATCAGTTCGGAAATCTGGCCCTGACGCACCAGGGCGGGGGAGTTGGCGCCGGTCGAGGCGTCGGCGAACAGCAGCTGGACGTCGCGCGCCCGCACCTCCTTGCCGTTGATGCGATAGGTCGAGCCCTGACCCCGGTCGATGCGGCGCGACACCTCCAGCACCGGGCTGTCGGTGAAGGGCTGGGGCGCGCGACGCTGCGCGTTGTCGATGGTCAGCTGGACTTCGGCGTGGCTGCGCGGGGGACGACCGGCGGCGCCGGCGAAGATCACGTCGTCCATGCCCTGGCCGCGCATGGCCTTGGCCGAGTTGGCGCCCATGACCCAGCGCAGGCTTTCAAGGACGTTGGACTTGCCGCAGCCGTTGGGGCCGACGATGCCGGTCAGGCCGGATTCAATATGCACTTCCGCCGGGTCGACGAACGACTTGAAGCCGACGAGCCGGAGGCGCTGAAACTGCATCGTCTAGCGCGTCAACGCCGCCGCAGCAGCGGATCGACAGCGTCCGACAGGCCTTCCAGCGAATGATCGGTGAGGCGCCGTCCGTTCACGAACAGAGTGGGCGTGCCCTCGACCTCGGCCGCCGCCGCGCCGTCGATCTGGGCCTGAAGCGTGGCTTGGGTGGCCGGGGCCTGCAGACAGGCGCCGATCTGGTCGCGGGTCTTGCCGCTGGCGGCGACCGCAGCATCGAACCAGGGCCGAGTCCCGGTCGTCGACAGCGTCGCCTGATGGGTCATGAAAGCCTCGGCCACGTCGAAAAAGCGGCCAGGCGCGGCGCAAAGGGCCACGCCGGCGGCGGCCTCCGCCAGATTCGCCGGGGACGTCGGCAGGTTGCGATAGACCAGCCGCACCTTGCCCGTATCGATGTACTTGGCCTTGAACGCCGGCAGGACCTGGGTGTGGAAGTCGGCGCAGTGCGGGCAGGTGAAGCTGGCGTATTCCACCACCGTCACCGGCGCATCGACCCGACCCAGGATATTGTCCTGGGCCGTGACGGGCGGCAGGACGGCCGCCGCCGCCGGGCCAGCCACGACGGTCGCCAGCGCGGCTGCGAACGACAGGACCAGGACAGCGCGACGCTTCATCTTACTTGGCCAGGGCCGCGTCGATGGCGGCCGACAGGTCGGCCAGGCTGGCGCCCTCGCCGCCCGGCGACACCACCTGGACGTCGTTGACGTAGAAGGCCGGGGTGCCGGTCACGCCCTGGCTGCGGGCGAACTGGACGCGCTTCTCCATGGCGGCGACGGCGTCCTTGTCGGTGACGCATTTGTTGAACTGGTCCTCCGAAAGGCCGGCGGCCTGGGCGGTGCGCAGCAGCCAGTCGCGCGGGGTGGAGGTGATCATTTCTTGCTGCGTGGCCATCAGCTGGTGGACCACGTCGAAATACTTGTCCGGCCCGGCGCAACGCGCGACCAGGAAGCCGGCGGTGGCGGCGTCGACCGGCGGGGTCGGCAGTTCGCGGAAGACGTAGCGGACCTTGTTGGTGTCCACATATTTGGCCTTGAAGGCCGGCCAGGTGTTCTTCTGCCACAGGGCGCAGTGGGGGCAGGTGACGGAGGCGTATTCATAGACCGTGACCTTGGCGCCTTCGGGAGCGCCCTGGGCCATGTCGCCCTCGGCGGCGGTCTTGGCGCCGTTGCACGCGGCCAGGGCCATGGCGGCCATGGCGGCGCCGGTGATGGCCGCGCGGCGGCTCATGCGGGCGAAGCGGGATTCAGTCGAGGCCATGGGACGTCCTTGGTCGGAGTTTCACCGGATGATCGCGTGATTCCTGCCGAACCGCGCAATGCCTAGAGTAGTCGAGAACAGGTGCGGCGAAGATTTGTCAATCGTCGCCGTCGCCGCGCATCGAGGCGCGCGTCAGGGCGGCGCGGCCCAGGCGGGCCAGGGCCACCTGGAGTTCGGCGGGCGCCGAGGCGACGGAGGCGGCCAGATTGGCCTCGGCCGCCGCGGACAGAGGCGGCGGCGCCGGGGCGCGGCGCGGCCGGGCGGCGGCCTCGGGCAGGGGTTTGACGGGCCCCTGCGCGATCCGCAGCCGGTCCACCGAACCGGCGCCCAGGAACAGATTGACGCGGGCCAGTATGTCCTCGGACTGATGCTGGACCAGAAGGGCGGCGGCGCCGGCGACGCGCAGCTCCAGCACGCCGGGCTGGTCGCCCTTGCCCTTGGTCAACTTCTGGGGGCGGGTGACGCGGGCCAGGCGGTCGCCCACGATCTCGCGCCAGCGCGGCTCCAGCGCGCCGGCGCCGCGCCCGAACTGTTCGTCCAGCTTCTTGATCAGCGGCGTCAGGGCCTTGCCCGCGCGCGGCGTCGGGCGCGGCGCGGGGCGGGTGCGGCGGCGCGACAGGATTTCGCGAACCTCGGCGTCTGTGGGCAGCGGGCGGCGCATGGGCCTATATAGCCCCAACCCATGCCCGACGTCTCTCCCGACATTTCAAGGATCCGGTCCCGGCTGCTGGCCTGGTACGACGCCCATGGGCGGAGCCTGCCGTGGCGGGCGGGTCCGGGCGCGGCGCGGACCGAGCCCTATCGCGTCTGGCTGTCGGAGGTGATGCTGCAGCAGACCACGACGCCGCACGCCACCCCCTATTTCCACGCCTTCACCCAGCGGTGGCCGACCGTGTCGGACCTGGCCGCCGCCCCGGACGCCGAGGTGATGGCCGCCTGGGCGGGGCTGGGCTATTACGCCCGCGCTCGCAACCTGCTGGCCTGCGCGCGGGCGGTGGCGGGCGATCATGGCGGCGTGTTTCCCGATACGGAGGCGGGGCTTCTGGCCCTGCCGGGGGTGGGCGCCTATACGGCGGCGGCGGTGGCGGCCATCGCCTTCGGCCGCGCGGCCAATGTGGTGGACGGCAATGTCGAGCGGGTCATGGCGCGGCTGTTCGCCGTCGAGACGCCTGTTCCCCAGGCGCGGCCGGAGCTGAGGCGGCTGGCGGGTCTGTTCGTCACCGACCACCGGCCGGGGGATTGGGCCCAGGCCCTGATGGACCTGGGGGCGACCGTATGCCGGCCCAGGTCGCCGCTGTGCGGCCAGTGTCCCGTGGCCGAGGACTGCGCCGGTCGGGCCGGGGGCAGCCCCGAACGCTATCCGATCAAGACGAAGAAGGCGGATCGGCCGCAGCGACGCGGCTTCGCCTGGGTGCTGTTCGACGGGCAGGGGCGGGTCGCCGTCGAGACACGACCGGACAAGGGCCTGCTGGGCGGGATGCTGGGCCTGCCGACCAGCGACTGGACGAGGGACGCCCCCTCCGACGCGCCGCCCCTTGCGGCCGACTGGCGCGAAGCCGGGACGGTGGAGCACGTCTTCACACACTTCGGCCTGACCCTGACGGTGAGGACTGCGACGGGGGGCGCGCCGGACGGCCGGCGCTGGATGGAGATCGAGGCTGCGCGGGCGGCCCTCCCGACAGTGTTCGCCAAGGCGCTGGATCGAGGCGTGTCTGGAATGTTATTGATTTGACGAAACAATCCTAGACGCGCGTCAGCGCAGGGTGCGGATAGCCAGCCGCCCCTGCTTGCGCTTCGGCACCGCCACGGCGCGGCCGTCGACGTGCTGGATGTCGATATCCACCGAGGCGTCCCCGACCCGAAGGCCTTGGATCTTGAGTGTCTGCAACCCGGCGGGCAGGACCGGATCGGTCAGGTCGATGGTTCCCGTCCAGGCGTCGATCGACAACCCCAGCGCGGCCTGCAGCATCAGGAAGACCGAACCCGCCGCCCAGGCCTGGGGCAGGCAGGCGACCGGATAGGCGATGGGCGGTTCGCCCGCCACGCGGGGAAAGCCGCAGAACAGTTCGGGCAGACGCAGGTGGAAGTGGGCGGCGGCGGCGTAGATTTCGGCCAGGATTTCCGCGACGGCGTCCCGCTCTCCATAGGCGGCCATGCCGGCGGCGGCCATGGCGGTGTCGTGCGGCCAGACCGAGCCATTATGATAGCTCATGGGATTGAAGCGGGGCTGGCCCAGCTCCAGGGTGCGGATGCCCCAGCCGGTGCGGAACTCGGCGCCGAGCAGACGACGCGTGACCAGGCGGGCGCGCTCGGGCGAGGGCAGGCCGGTGAACAGCAGATGGCCGGCGTTGGAGGCGATGGCCCCGCACTGGCGGCCGTCGCCGTCCAGGGCGACGGCGTAGAAGCCCTGATCCTCCATCCAGAACAAATCCTCGACCAGGGCGCGCACCTGTTCGGCGCGCATCCGCCATTCGGGCGCGCGACCGTCGTGCAGGCGTTCGCCCAGGTCGGCCAGCGCCTTCCAGGCGGCGAAGGCGTAGCCCTGAACCTCCAGCAGCGCGACCGGCCCCTTGGGGAAGCGGCCTTCGGAATCGAAGATGGAGTCCTCGGAATCCTTCCAACCCTGGTTGGACAGGCCGGTGTCCGCGCCGCGCTGATAGTCGATCAGGCCGTCGCCGTTGCTGTCGCCATAGTCGCGCATCCATCCGGCCGCCGCGATCAGATTGGGCCAGAGCGTGCGGATCAGGTCCAGGTCGCCGGTGCGGCGGGCGTAGGCGCCAGCCAGGGCCACGAACAGGCAGGTGGTGTCGACGCCGCCGTAATAGAGGCCGAAGGGCACCTCGTGCAGGGCGCTCATCTCGCCGCCGCGCGTCTCGTGCATGATCTTGCCTGGTTGGCTGTCCTGGAAGCGCGAGGTCTCGGTCGCCTGGCGCGAGGCCAGATACGTCAGGACGCCCTTGGCCAGGGACGGGTCAAGCCACAGCATCTGCCAGGCCGAGATCAGGCCGTCGCGCCCGAACGGCGTGGAGAACCAGGGCGTCCCAGCGTAGGGGTAGGGGCCGGTCGGCAGGTCGGTGGTCAGAAGCGCCATATCGGCCCGCGACTGGTCCAACCAGTCGTTGAAGCGGGGGCTGCGCGGCCCACGCACGGTGGCGCCCCGGCGACGCTTGGCCCGCATGGCCAGGCGCGCCTGGATGGCGTTCAATCGCCAGCGGTCGGCGTCCGGCGGTTCGCAGGCGTCCAGGCCGCATTCGATATAGAGATCGACCGACTTGCCCTTCGGCAGGCTGAACATGAACTCGGCGCGCTGGCCGGTCAGTCGGGCAGGCGGCTCCGAAAAGGCCAGACAACTGCGGCGCTCGACATCGTCCAGGCCGGTGTAGCGGAACTGCACCCGCCGCCCGTCCGTGGAGGGGGCGTGCAGAGTCCCACGCCTTGCGCGAGGCGTGCCGCGCACCTGGAAGATGTCAGCGAAGTCGGCGCCGAAATCGAAGGCCAGGGGCAGCAGGATGTCCTCTACCCCGTGATTGACCATCTGCACCCGCTCGAACATCCGATTGCGCCACAGGAAGCGTCGGCGTTCCAGATGCAGCACCCCGGCCGGGGCCGAGCGCCCGCCCATCGGCGGCAGGGGACGGTTGGTCGTATGGCAGGAGAAGAAGACGTTGTCCTGGCTGACGCCCGACGACAGCTTTGACGGCCGCGCCAGACCCGCCGTCATGACGAAGCGCGACAGATAGCGGGTGTCGTCGGTGAACAGACCGTCGGCGCCGCCCTTCATGTCGCCCCAGCCGTCTGCCACCAGAAAGGCGTCGCCTTCCTTGAGGGCGTTCAACTGCTCCAGACCCGAGGTCTCGACGGTTTCGCCGGCGGTCAGCTGCGTCGAATAGGCGTCGTCCATACGGTTCTTTCCCCGTCGTTCAGCGATAGGACCGAACGTGTCACCCGAATGCGGCGCCGAGCGGCCGCTTTGGTGTCTAATGAGGAACGACGGCTACGGTTCAGCCGCGCCCGCCGAATTCTTACCCGGTGGCGTCGGCGTTCAGGCGCCCAGGGCGAAGCTGCGCGCTTCGTCCAGGGGGCGTAGAGGCGTGACGCGGTCGGGCAGGGGGCTCTCGGCGAACGGGCGGCGGACCAAGAGGTCGCCATAGACGTCCAGATAGCCCCGGGCCATGGCGGTGGCCGAGAAGCGAAGCTCGAACCGGTCGCGGATCACGGAACGGTCCAGAAGTCCCGCGCGACCGGCGGCGGCGACGGCCTGCTCCAGCGTATCGACCAGAAAGCCGGTGGCGCCGTCTTCGATCACCTCTGGCGTCGAGCCGCAGCGGAAGGCGACGACCGGCGTGCCGCAGGCCATGGCCTCGATCATCACCAGCCCGAAGGGCTCGGGCCAGTCGATGGGGAACAGCAGGGCCTCGGCGCCGCCCAGGAAGGCGGACTTCTGGTGATCGCCGATCTCGCCGATGAATTCGATCAACGGATTGCCCTCGATCATCGGGCGAATGGTCTCTTCCCAATAGATCTTGTCGGCGGCGTCGACCTTGGCGGCGATCTTCAGCGGCTTGCCCAGTTTGGTGGCGATCTCGATGGCGCGGTCGGGCCGCTTCTCGGGCGAGATGCGGCCGAGGAAGGCGAGGTAGCCCTGCGACTTGGGCGAGAAGACGTACTGGTCGCCCGGCATGCCGTGATGGACGGTGGCCTTCCAGTTGGCGAAGGGCAGGGGCGTGCGCTGGTCGTCGGAGATGGAGACCAGACCGAACTCGGTCCAGTGGGCGTAGACCTGGGGCAGGTCCTTCATGTCCAGCCGGCCGTGCAGGGTGGTGATGGTCTTGTCCGCCCAGCGCCGGAACATGGGGAAGTGGATCATGTCGGTGTGGAAATGGATCACGTCGAACTCGTCGGCGCGATCCAGCACCTCGCCCAGCATGGTCAGATGGGCGGCGAGGTCGGACTTCAGCGGCGCGGGGTCCAGGCGGATGGCCTGATCGCGCACGGGCGCCAAACGCGCCTTGGTCTGGGCGTCGGCGCTGGCGAACAGGGTCACGTCATAGCCAAGATCGACCAGGGCGTCGGTCAGATGGGCGACGACACGCTCTGTCCCGCCATACAGTTTGGGGGGGACGGCCTCGTAAAGCGGTGTGACCTGGGCGATTTTCATGGGATGGCGCTCCGATCCCGGGGGAGGATCAGAGGCCTTAATGGCCGCCCCGCTTCGAGGTTCCGCGACCCTTGAATTTTGTCTTAGGTTTCGGTCGCTTAAGGCAAGGCTGAGCCGGTTTTAATGTACGATTTCGCTCACTGCATCCCGGCGCGGATTTCGGCGCGCAGGGCGTCGATGGACTTCAGCCCCTGGTCGGTCTTGAAGCGCCAGTAGGTCCAGCCGTTGCAGGCCGGCGCATTCTCCAACAGGGCGCCCAGTTTGTGGATGGAGCCGGTCAGGGAGCCGTGAACCAGGGAGCCGTCGGCGCGCACGCGGGCCTCGCGCTCGCCCTTGGGGCAATACAGGCGGTCGCCGGGTTGCAGCAGGCCAGCCTCGACCAGGGCGCCGAACGGCACCTTGGGCTCGGCGCGCTTGGAGCCGGTGACGATCAGGTCTTCGGCGCTGGCGGGGATGACCGAGGCGATGCGGGTCGCGGCGACGTCGGCATAGGTCTCGTCACGCTCGATGCCGATGTAATGCCGGCCCAGACGCTTGGCGGCCGCGCCCGTGGTGCCGGTGCCGAAGAAGGGGTCCAGGATCACGTCGCCGGGCCGGGTCGCCGACAGCAGCACGCGGTGCAGCAGGGCCTCGGGCTTCTGGGTCGGGTGCGCCTTCTTGCCGTCGGCGTCCTTGATCCGCTCTTCGCCGGTGCACAGGGCGAAGGTCCAGTCGGAGCGCATCTGGGTGTCTTCGTTGAAGGCCTTAAGCGCGTCGTAGTTGAAGGTGTAGCGCTTCTGGTCGCGGCTGCGCGCGGCCCAGATCAGCGTCTCGTGGGCGTTGGTGAACCGGGTGCCCTTGAAGTTCGGCATCGGGTTGGACTTGCGCCAGATGATGTCGTTCAGCACCCAGAAGCCCAGGTCCTGGATCGCCGCGCCCAGACGGAAGACGTTGTGATAGCTGCCGATCACCCAGATCGAACCCTCGGGCTTCAGCACGCGGCGGCATTCCGCCAGCCAGGCGCGGGTGAAGGCGTCATATTCGGCGAAGCTGCCGAACTTGTCCCAGTCGTCGTCGACGGCGTCGACCTTGGAGTTGTCGGGACGCAGCAGGTCGCCGCCCAGCTGCAGATTATAGGGCGGATCGGCGAAGACCATGTCGACCGAGGCGTCGGGCAGGCTTTTCAGCACTTCGATGCAATCGCCACGGTGAATGACGTCGGTCTTAAGCTCGGACATGGAACGCGGCCCCGCAACAGTGAGACCGCAATGGTGAATCCTTGTGGTTAAGGTGGACTAAACGGCGGCGAAGGGTGATGCAAAACCCATCGCGTCTGTGTATGCGGCTGGGATGATCGCACGCCTTCGCCCCGTTCCGTTCGACCTCGGTCCCGTCCATTTCGTCGGCATAGGCGGCATCGGCATGAGCGGCATCGCCGAGATCATGCTGAAGATCGGCTATTCAGTTCAGGGCTCGGACGCCAAGGCCAGCGCCAACACCGAACGGCTGGAGCAGCTGGGCGCTAAAATCTTCATCGGCCACGACGCCGCCCATGTGGGCGAGGGTGTGTCGGCCGTGGTCTATTCGACGGCGGTCAAGGCCGAGAACCCCGAGATGAAGGCGGCCCGCGAGCGCCGCATCCCGCTGGTGCGCCGGGCCGAGATGCTGGCCGAGCTGATGCGGCTGCAATTTTCGATCGCCGTCGGCGGCACCCACGGCAAGACGACGACGACCTCGATGGTGGCTGCCCTGCTGGACGCGGCGGGTCTGGACCCCACAGTGGTCAACGGCGGCATCATCAACGCCTATGGCACCAACGCCAAGGTCGGGGACGGCGACTGGATCGTGGTCGAGGCGGACGAGTCGGACGGCAGCTTCCTGCGCCTGAAATCGACCGTGGCCATCGTGACCAACATCGACCCGGAACATCTGGATCACTACGGCGACTTCGACGCGGTGCGTAAGGCGTTCGTGGACTTCGTGGAGAACATCCCCTTCTACGGTTTCGCCGCCGTCTGTCTGGATCACCCCGAGGTGCAGAAGCTGGTCGCCTCCATCGATAACCGGCGGCTCGTGACCTATGGGACCAATCCGCAGGCCATGGTGCGGGCCGACAACTGCCAGATGGGGCCGGACGGCGCCCGGTTCGATGTCGTGATCCAGAACGGCGACACGCACCGGATCGAAAACCTGCACCTGCCCATGGCCGGCTGGCACAATGTGTCGAACGCCCTGGCCGCCATCGCCGTGGCGCGCGAACTGGATGTGTCGGACGAGGCGATCCGCACGGGTCTTGCCGGGTTTGGCGGGGTCAAGCGCCGCTTCACCACCACGGGGGTCGTGAACGGGGTGCGGATCGTGGACGACTATGGCCACCACCCGGTCGAGATCGCAGCCGTGCTGAAGGCCGCGCGTCAAGTGACGGAGGGGCGGGTGATCGCCGTGGTCCAGCCGCACCGCTACACCCGGCTGCGCGACCTGATGGACGAGTTTTCGACCAGCTTCTCGGACGCCGACAGCGTGATCGTCGCCGACGTTTATCCGGCCGGCGAACAGCCGATCGAGGGTGTGGACAAACACGCCCTGGCTGACGGCGTACGGCGATACGGCCACCGTCAGGTCCAGGCGCTGGAGAACGCCGCCGTCCTGCCACGGCTGATCAAGGATGAGGCGAAATCCGGCGACGTCGTCGTGCTGTTGGGCGCCGGCGACATCACCAGCTGGGCCTATGCCTTGCCCGCGCAGCTGGAGACGCTGGCGTGAGCGAAGACCTGTCGCTCAAGGTCGAAGCCGCTTTCAACGGGGTCCATCGCGCCGAAGAGGACAGGCTTCTGATCCAGGCTCAAGGCTCGGAACATCTGATGTTCGAGTATCTGAGGGTGCTTCATCCTGGCTTGATCGAATACCGGGGCGGGCTGTTCATCGAGGAACAGTTCGATCAAGCCGTTGTCGACGACATCCTGAAGCACTCGGAGGACGCCGAGCCGATCATCGCGGCACAGGCCTATATGAATGCGTTTCATCTGGGGCAGGCGGACGACGCGGTTTTCGATCCGGTTCTCGCGCGGGCCATCGCCGAGAGCATCGCCTACAACTGGGGCAATTGGGTGCGCGATCGTTTCGGCAGAGACATCGTCTCCACCATCGACATCGGCGAACTTTCCGGCGCCGTATGGTTCAGAGCGGCGCCCTAGACCGGGCTAACCTGCCTTTCAGGCCAGGAACTGCAGGATCATGTGGCCGGCCAGGAAGGCCGTGAAGCCTGCCATGACGAAGGCCGTCGCGAAGGAGAACAGCCATTCCTGCTTGGCCTGAAGCCGCAGGACCTCGACCTCGTCCGCTAGACCCGCCGCCATCCGGCGACGATCCCGTTCCAGCAGCGGGACGATGATCGCGAAGCTGGCGGCCATCGGCAGGAAGATGATGACCAGTTGCGCCAGGCTGGTGAAGGAGGCGCGGCCCGCGCTGAACCGGGCGAGAAAGGCGTTCAGGGCCTCCTGATGGCCGAGCGGCGCATAGGCCGTGATCAGCGACGCGACGCCGACGACATAGACCAGTGCGTAGAGGCAGCGCTGGCCCGTCGTCTTGACGGTGCGAGGCGGCGGGGCGGTCTGTTCCGATCCGAACGCCGGGGGCTGGCCAACCGGAAAGGCGCCCTGCGCCGTCCGCCGCCGGACATGCCAGAACCAGCGGTAAAGGGCGGTATGGAAGATCGGCAGGCCGATCAGGGCCAGCAGGACCACCAGCATCAGGTTCAGCGCGGCCTCCGCCGTCATGGCGACCGGCGTATAGGTGTCGACGACGAAGATCAGGCCGATCCAGCCTAGCAGGATGACGGCGGTTACGCCTATGCTGAGCGCGATGATCGCCAGTGCGCGAAGAAGCGTCATGCATCCTCTGTAGGCTAGGACGGCAGCGTCGGGCCAGCCCATGTCGCGCGCCTCTTTGATTTCCCGGCCGGCGCGGCTATCGACGCGGTATGAGTTCCTGGAAAGACGATCTCCCCTCCGTGCGCGGCAAGTTGCTGCTGAACGAGCCCTTGGCGCCTTACACATGGTTTCGGGTGGGCGGGGCGGCGGACGCCCTGTTCATTCCGGCGGACGCCGAGGATCTGGCGGACTTCCTGAAGGCGCTGGACCCGGCTGTGCCGGTGGCGGTTCTGGGCGTCGGATCGAACGTCATCGTCCGTGACGGCGGAGTCGAGGGGGTGGTGATCCGTCTGGCCGGGCGCGCCTGGGGGCAGATCACGACCGACGGCCTGACCATTACGGCGGGCGCCGGGGCGCTGGACGCCATGGTGGCGCGCGCGGCGGCCAAGGCGGGGATCGCGGGGCTTGAGTTCTATGCCGGCATTCCCGGCGCGGTCGGCGGCGCCCTGACCATGAATGCAGGCTGTTATGGCGCGGAGACAAAGGACGTTCTGGTCTCGGCTTGGGGCCTGACGCGGGCGGGCGAGCGGGTGGATTATGCGTTGGCCGACTTCGGCTACACCTATCGCCATTCCCAGGCGCCCGCCGACATCATCTGGGTCGAGGCGATCTATCGCGGCACGTCCGACGCGCCCGAGGCCGTCGCCGCCCGCATCGCCGAGATCACCAGCCGCCGCGAGACGACCCAGCCGATCCGCGAGAAGACCGGCGGCTCCACCTTCAAGAACCCGCCCGGCCATTCATCATGGAAGCTGGTGGACGAGGCGGGCTGGCGCGGTCGGCTGCACGCCGTGACCGGCGGCGGCGCCATGTTCAGCGAACTGCATTCCAACTTCATGATCAATCCCGGCGAGGCCACGGCCGCCGACATCGAAGGCTTGGGCGAAACCGTCCGCGCCGATGTCCTGCAAAAGACAGGCGTTCAACTGGACTGGGAGATCAAGCGAATCGGGCGCGCTCTGTCATAAATCCGAGGTTGCGGGCGAGGACGCCCCATCCTAGAGCCGGATTCTTGGGGGAGAATCCAGATGAAGCGTATCGCAATCGCCGCCGGCCTGCTGGTCATGGCCGCAGAGCCTGTCCAGGCCCAGATCGTCACGCGCGCCGCCGCGCCGGGCGTCGAGCGGATCGACCTGACGCGATCCAGCGCCGGATACACCTATTTCAACCGCGCGGGCGCCGATCTGGCGCAGCATGACGCGGCGCTGCGGGCCTGTCTGGTCGAGGGCGAGCAGATGCGCCAACCCGACGACAATGGCGCGGCGGGCGCGGCGGCGGCCGGCGGCCTGCTGGGCGCGCTGGTGGTCGGCATGATCCAGGGCGCGGTCAACGGCATGCAGGAGCGGCGCGGCGTCGCCGCCAATCTGGAAAACTGCATGGTCGTGAACGGCTGGCGCGTGGTGCGGCTGGACGAGGCCGAGGGCAAGACGCTGGACGCGATGGAGCCGGCGGCCCTGCACGACGCTCTGGCCGACCGCGTCGGCGCCGCCGCGCCCCAAGGCCAGATCGTGCGCGTGTACGACAATGACGCGGTGCGCGGCGATACGGTGGTGATCGGGCGAGCCGGCGATCTGGACAAGGTGTCGTTGAGCGCCCAGGCCCTGCCGCCGTCCGACGCCGCGCCCGCGTCGTCGCGCAAAGGCCCCCAGGCGCCGCGCACCGCCCGTCCGCCCCGCGCCCTGAAGCCGGAAGAGGTGGCGATCAAGCCCGGCGACGTCCTGGTGACGGTGCGTCTGACCGGCATGGCCGAGCAGGGCGGACGCACCCTGATCTTCACTCGCCAGGGCCCGGCGCCGGACATCCAGCCGTGGGAGAATGACGGCCGGCCGGCCCTGTTCGCCGTCGCCCTGCCGACGCGCGGCGCGGCCCGGGGCGACCGCACCCGCGCCGTCACCCAGACCTTCTCCGTCCCGCCCGGACGGTGGCGGCTGAGCGCGGTCAACATGGGGCCGTACATCACCCACTTCTGCCTGGGCGCCTCCGGCTTCGAGGCGCGGGACGGGGAGGCGCTCTATGCCGGGGCGTTCGACCTGTCGGGCGAGCAGATGCGCCCGGACATGACGCTGCGCGACGATCTGCTGGCGCCGACATCCCCGGCCGCCGTCGCCGGGGTGCGCCACCGCGCGGCCGACTGGACCTATGGCGACCGCCAGCCGTGCGAAGGCGCCTATCTCTATGCGCTGGACCTGCGGCCGGCGGTTCAGGACACGCCGCCGTTCATCGTCATCACGCCGGTCGCGGCCGCCCAGCCCGCGACGGTCGAAACGGCGCCGACGACGCCGTCTTCAACACTTCAATGACCCGATGAGGGTTTGGTTGACGGGCTGTTAACGACCTGCGCGGCATCCAGACGGTTCTGGAGCCGCCCATGACCCGCCCCTTCTCCTCTCTTCATGTCGCCGTCCTGATGGGCGGTCTTTCCGCCGAGCGCGAAGTGTCGCTGTCGTCGGGAGAACAGTGCGCCCAGGCGTTGGAGCGTCAGGGCGTGCGCGTCAGCCGCGTGGACGCCGGGCGCGACCTGGCCAATGTGTTGTCGGGCCTGATCAGGCCCGATGTGGTGCTGAACTGTCTGCACGGCGCCTGGGGCGAGGACGGTTGCGTCCAGGGCGTGCTGGAGACGCTGAAGATTCCCTACACCCACTCCGGCGTGCTGGCCTCGGCGCTGGCGATGGACAAGGAAAAGTCCAAGGCCGTGCTGCGGGCCGCAGGCGTCAAGACGCCGGGCGGCGGCCTGTACGACCGTCACGAGGTCGCCAGCCGTCACGTCATCGAACCGCCCTATGTGATCAAGCCGAACGCCGAAGGCTCTTCGGTCGGCGTCTTTCTGGTGCCCCGGGGCGCCAACGGTCCGCAGACCGCCGTCGGCGCCGCCGACTGGACCTATGGCGAGCAGGTGATGGTCGAGCCCTATATCGCGGGCAAGGAGCTGTGCGTCACCGTGATCGGCGAGGCGGCCGGGCCGCGCGCCCTGACCGTGACCGACATCACCCCGACCAAGGGCTTCTACGACTACGAGGCCAAATATGCGCCGGGCGGCTCGGTCCACGTTCTGCCAGCCGTCCTGCCGCCTCATGTCTTCGAAACGGCCCTGCGTCAGGCCGAATTGGCCCATGCGGCGATGGGGTGCCGGGGGGTGTCCCGATCCGACTTCCGTTATGACGATGTTAAGGACGATCTGGTCCTGTTGGAGGTCAACACCCAGCCCGGCATGACGCCGACTTCGCTCGCGCCCGAGCAGGCCGCCTACGCCGGAATGAGTTACGATGATCTGGTTCGGTGGATGGTGGAGGACGCCTCATGCCCGCGGTAGTTCGCGGCGGTCGGCGACAGGGCAATCAGGCTCCACAACGCGGTCCGGCGCCTAGCGGCGGGCGCTCGCGCGGGGGGGGCGCGCCACGCAACGCCTCGCCCATTCCTGGAAAGATGGCCGCCATCGGCCGCATCGACATTTCGCCCCGTTCGGCCCTGATCGCCCTGGGCGCAGGCGCGCTTCTGGTCGTGGGCGTCCTGGCTACCGGCGCGCGCGCCGAGCGGATCGGCGCGTCCGTCTCCCAGAGCGTCGGCAAGATGACCGCCGGCATGGGGCTGAGGCTGAACCGCGTCCATATTGCCGGCGCCTCGGCCGAGGCCGAGCCGTCTATCCGACAGGCGCTGGGCGTCTATGCCGGTCAGCCGATCACCAGTCTGGATCTGGACGCCATCCGCGACCGGGTTCAGGGCGTGGGCTGGATCAAGGAGGCGCGGGTGGTGCGCCTGCTGCCCGACACCCTGGTCGTCGAAGTCAAGGAACATGACCGCCTGGCCGTCTGGCAGGTCGCGGGTCAGATCAAGGTCATCGACGCGCGCGGTCAGGTCATCGCGGGCGCCGATGCGCGCCGCTATCCCAATCTGCCGCTGGTGGTGGGCAAGGGCGCCGATGCGGCGGCCGGCGACATCCTGCCGCTTCTGAACCAGCGACCGCGCCTGATGGGCCGGATCGACGCCCTGGTGCGTGTCGACGAGCGCCGCTGGGACCTGCGCTTGAAGGACGGCAGCCTGATCCAGTTGCCGGCGGTGGACCAGGAGGCGGCGCTGATCCGCCTGGACGCCCTGGATCAACGCGAGCGGCTGCTGGACCTGGGCTTCGCCCGCGTGGACTTGAGAACCCCCGACGAGGTCGCCGTGCGACCCGCCGGCGAAGCCTGAGGAATGTGGCTGAGATGACGACGAAGCAGCGCGGGGCGGCGAACGATCAAGGGCGGGTGATGGACCCCCGCGCCGGGCGCGCCCCCGTGGTCGCCGCTCTCGATCTCGGCCAGTCCAAGGTCTCCTGTTTCATCATGAAGCCCGACGGCGTGCGTCATGCCGACCGCACCATCCGTGTCGCGGGCGCCAGCCACGTCCAGTCCAAGGGCGTCAAGGGCGGGGCCATCATCAATATGGACGAGGCCGCCCAGGCCATCGGCCACGCCGTCGAACGCGCCGAACGCGCGGCGCAAAGCCCCGTCTCCGGCGTCGTCGTCACCACCGCCATCGGCCAGATGGCCAGCCACCGGGTCCAGGCCCGCGTTTCTCTGGGCGCCAATCCGGTCGGGGACGCCGATCTGGCGCGCGCCATCGGCATGGCCCTGGCCCAGATCCGCCTGCCCAACCGTCGCCCGATCCATGTCCTGCCCATAGCCTGGTCGGTGGACGGGGCGCGGGGCGTCCACGATCCGCGCGCGATGCGCGGCGGCTCTCTGGGGCTGGACCTGTTGGTCGTCTCCATGGCCGAGAACGTGTTCACGACCCTTAGCCACTGCCTGGAGCTGGCGCACCTCGACCTGCAAGGCGTCGCCGCCGCGCCCGTCGTCTCCTCGCTGGCCGCGCTGGAAGAGGACGAGATGGACCTGGGCGCCGTCTGCATCGACATGGGCGGCGGTTCGACCAGCGCCGCCGTCTGGGGCGGGCGCTCGCTGCTGCATATCGAAAGCCTGAATGTCGGCGGCGACCACGTCACCTCCGACATCGCGCGTGGCCTGTCGACATCCAAGGCCGGCGCCGAACGTCTGAAGACCCTGCACGGCTCGGCCATGGCCAGCGCCAACGAAGACCGTGAAATGCTGGAGGCCCCGCCGCGCGGTGAGGACGCCTCCGCCGGCCCGGTCATCGTCCCGCGCGCCATGCTGAAGACCGTGATCGCCCCGCGCGTCGAGGAAACCCTGGAACTGCTCCGCGACCGTCTGAAGGCTGCAGGCGTCGGACTGGAGCCCGGCGCAGGCATGGTCTTGACCGGCGGCGCCAGCCAGCTGAACGGTGTGCGGGAATTGGCCGTGCGCGTGTTCGACCGCCCGGTCCGCCTGGGCAAGCCCCAACGGGCGCCACATTTGGCCGACGCCGCCTCAGGCCCCGCCTTCTGCGCCACCGCCGGCGTCCTCCTGCGCGCCGCCTACGGCCCGCGTGAAGCCGTCTCCGCCCGCAAGCTGATGGCGCGTCAGATCACGGCGGCGGACGCGCCGCGCGTGCATCGCGGGAATGTCGTGGGACGTGTGGCGGGGTGGCTGCGCGACAACCTGTAGTACGCCTTTCCAAACCGACATGAGGTGTGTCCAGATTGTGACGGTTCGTTGTCGGATGCAGCCAAGTTGTGTCGTTTTGGCTTGCAGTGGGCATCGTGACCAGCCTAGAAGCGCCGCCAGTACGTCACAATTCCGGTGACGGTCATGTGGGGAATTCACGATAGTGAACATTATCACCAAGGAACGTCTGCTCAGCTCGACCATCGTCGCTGGTCTCGCCGCGGGCATCGTGGCGGTCGCTCCGACCGCCTACGCGCAGTCGAACAACAACGCGCAAGAGCCCAAGGCGGGCGACCAGGCGACGCAAGTCGAAGAAGTCGTGGTGGTTGGTTCGCGTCTGCGTCGCGATAACTACAATTCGCCCTCGCCGATCCAAGTGATCACCCGCGATGAAGCGACCCTCGCCGGCTTCGCTTCGACGACTGAAGCCCTGCAGGGCACGGCCGTCACCGGCGGCACCGAGCAGATCAACAACGCCTTCGGTGGTTACGTCACCAACGGCGGTCCGGGCGCCAACACCCTGTCGCTGCGCGGCCTGGGCGCCGAGCGCACCCTGGTTCTGCTGAACGGTCGTCGCGTCGCTCCGGCCGGTTCGCGCGGCTCGGTCGGCTCGGCCGACCTGAACGTGCTGCCGTCGGCCATGGTCGAGCGGATCGAAGTCCTGAAGGACGGCGCATCGTCGGTCTATGGTTCGGATGCCGTCGCCGGCGTCGTGAACATCATCACCCGCAACAACATCGACGGCGTGACCGTCGAGGGTCAGTACAACGCCAACACCGACGCCAACGGCGCCGGCAACCAGTCGCGCATTTCGATCGTGGCCGGCACCAGCGGCGACCGCTGGCACCTGTCGGGCTCGGCCGAATACTACAACCGCGCCGAACTGCGCTTGGGTGATCGCGACTTCACCAAGTGCGCCATCGACGGCTGGACGGACGGTACGGACTACATCGACCCGCTGACGGGCCGCTCCAAGTGCTACACCGCTGATGGCGGCGGCGTGACCATCAACACGATCGGCACCAGCAGCCTGACCGGTGACGCCTTCGTGAACGCCGTGGGCGGCGTCACCTATCGCGCCGGCCTCGTGAACGCGCCTGGCGTCCCGAATGGTGCGATTGCCAACGGCGTCTACTACAACCGCTGGCGTCCGAATGCCGGCGTGGCGACCGGCCTGGTCGGCTTCGAAGGCGTGGGCGGCGGCTATCTCGACAACCGCGCGAACCCGACCGCCTTCTTGGCGCTGTCCACGGCCATCCGTGACACCTTCGAAGACAAGATGCTGAACGAGTCTCTGATCTCGCCGGTCGAAGTCAGCACCGTCTATCTGGAAGGCGCCTACGACCTGCAGGCCCTCGGCAATGCCGAAGTTTACGGCGAATTCCTGGCCAACCGTCGTGAATCGTCGCAGACCGGTTATCGTCAGCTCGCGCTGGACTACTATCGCGGCAACCTGCTGATCCCGTCGAACCTGACCTTCTCGAACTTTTCGGCCAACCAGGGCCTGAGCCCGACGACCGGTCCGAACGCCAACGCGCGTGTCGGCGTCCGTGCTTTCATCGGTTACGGCAACGACACCTCGGAGCAGACCGTCGATTTCGCCAAGAGCCTGGCTGGCATCCGCGGCGACTTCGTGATCCCGGGGTGGCGCTACGACGCCTATGCGAGCTATACGCGCTCGCGTTCGGAGTACAAGTTCGAGCAGTTCATCACCAACCTGCTGCAGAACTCGCTTGACGTCGTCGTCGCGCCTACCGGCACGCCGGCCGCCTTGACGCGTTCGGGCGTCCTCTCCACCGGTGCGACGGGCACCGTCACCTGCCGCGTGAACGTCACGGATCCGACGGCGGGCTGTATCCCGGCGCCCTTCCTGACCAGCCAGACCATCGGCGGCGTTCTGCCGGAAGACTGGAAAAACTACGTCTTCCGTCCGATCACGGGTACGACCGAATACATCGAAAAGGTCGTCAGCATCGGTTTCGACGGTCCGCTGTTCACTTTGCCGGCCGGCCAGGTTCAGGCCTTCGTGGGCGCCGAATGGCGTGATGCGGAGATCGACGACACCCCGGCTCTGGATATGCAAACCGGCAACATCTATAACTTCTCGACGGCGACCCCGACTCGCGGTTCGGAATCGGTTTGGGAAGTTTTCGGTGAAATCGAAGCGCCGTTGCTGGCCAATCTGCCTTTGGTCGATTCTCTGACCCTGAACGCCTCGGCGCGTTACACGGAATACGAGAACGCCGGATCGGATACGACCTATAAGGTCGGCTTGGTTTATTCGCCGACCTCGTGGCTGACGGTTCGCGGCACCTATGGCACCTCGTACCGCGCTCCGGCGCTGTTCGAACAGTTCCTGGGCGCCACCTCGGGCTTCATCGGCGCCGCCAACGACCCCTGCAGCGAGCTGACCTCGACCTCGAACCCGAACCGGATCGCCAACTGTAATTCGGAAGGCCTGGGCAACTTCGTGGCCACCTCCAGTGTCCGCGTCTTCACGCTGGGCGGCGCCGCGAACAACCTGGAGCCGGAAACCTCGGACAACATGACCGTGGGCTTCGTGTTCCAACCGCAGCTGCCGTCGGGTTGGGGGGATTTGTCGTTCGCGACCGATTATTACGAGATCGAGATCAACAACAGCGTCGTCCGTTTGGGTGGCGGTGCGATCCTGAGCGACTGCTATAACTCCGACCCGTCGGAGTTCGCGGCGCGCGCCGGAAACTGCTCGTTCATCACTCGCGCCAGCAGCAACAACGCGCTCACGGTGGAAAGCAGCTACATCAACATCGCGACCGATATCGCCAAGGGCCTGGATTATACCCTGCGCTATCGCCGCGACGTCGGTCCGGGCACGGCCACCTTCAATCTGGGCGTGACCCAGGTGACGGAAGTGTCGAGCCAACTGCTGCCGACGGACATCGCTCGCGACCAGAAGGGTCGGATCAACGTCCCCGAGTTCTCGGGTTACGCCGATCTGACCTATAACTGGCAAGAATGGCGTGTGCGGTGGGGCGTGGAGTACATCCAGGCCACCGAGGACTACTCCTACTATCTGCGTGAGTACGGCGACGATTACGAAGCCGCCGGCTACGACTTGGCGGTGCCGGATTACTTCCTGCACAGTGCTTCGGTGCAGTATCGCACCGATGATTGGACCGCCACGGTCGGCGTTCGCAACGTCTTCAACGAAGAGCCGCCGTCCATCACGACGGGTGTGTACAATCGCGTCGGCAACGCGCCGCTGTACTCGGGTTACGACTACGTGGGCCGTTCGGTCTTCGTGAACCTGAAGAAGTCGTTCTAGGTCGAGCGATCTTTCAGTCCTGAATGGGGCGACGGACTTCGGTTCGTCGCCCTTTTCTTTTGCCTGTTCAAAATTGTAACGGAAGTTTGCTTGCGTCGACCGCCTGACGAAAACGAGAAAGGTCGATAACCGAGAAAAACTGACCGTGCGTCCGCCTCTACCTGACGTGGACCGTCATTCATGTCGGACGACACACGAAAAAAGGCCGCTCCCGACTGACGTGCCCCCCCCTGGTCCCTCGATCATTGTGAGAGCCCAGGGGTTTGATAGCCGATCTGCGTCGCCGGCGGGAGC
>QFQU01000047.1 GCA_003248965.1 Brevundimonas sp.
TCGACCATGGCATCTTCGATTACTGCGGCGCACGGGTGGTCCGTTCCGAACTGTTGCTGGAGTCGGAGAGCGCCGATCCGATCCGGCATCTGGACCAGGCCCTGCACATCGGCAGCCAGCTCTTCGCCGCACGCGGCGCGCAGGGGGCCGCCCAGGCGCAGCCGCTGGAGGCCTGACCCCAGGTCATTCGGCCAGGTGCATGGCGAAACCGGCCCGCTGCGGGGCAAGTTCGTCGCGCAGGGTCAGCGCCGGGATCAGGTAGTCGCCGCCGTTCTGCCGGCGGAACGGGATCGGCGCAGCGCGCTGCAGGTCATCGAGGCGCCGGCCCAACTGCTCGCTCAGCGCGGCGAAACGCTCCGCGTCGATCCGGCCGCTGCGATAGACGACGAACGGCGGCAATACCTCGAAGCCGGGGTAATGCAGGATGCCGTGGTGGATGGGGAACAGCAGGTCGTCCATCGGTCCGTTGATACCGCGCGCGGCGTAGTGCGACTCCCAGCCGCCGGCGGTGACTACCAGCATCGCCCGCTTGCCCTGCATCCGGCCCTCGCCGTAGCGGTCGCCCCAGTGGCTGTCGGAATGTTCACCGACCCCGTAGGCGAAGCCGCAGGCATAGACGCGATCGATCCAACCCTTGAGGATCGCCGGCATGCTGAACCACCAGAGCGGGAATTGCAGGATCAGCGTATCGGCCCAGCACAGCTTGTCCTGCTCACCGGCGATGTCGACGCTCTGCCAACCGTTCTCGAAGGCGCGCAGGGAAGTTGCGGAAGGATCGAAGCGTTCGCTGGCCTCGCGCTCGAGGCTGTCGCCGGCATCGAGCACGGCCTTCCAGCCCATCGCGTAGAGGTCCGAAACCTGCACCGCATGGCCGGCCGCCTCGAGGCGGGCGACCGCGAAGTCCTTGAGCGCACCGTTGAGGGAGCGCGGCTCGGGATGGGCATAGACGATGAGTACGTTCATGGCGGGTCTCCGGCAAAAGGTGGGCGCAGGATCGGCCATCGCCGGATATAGTTGAAATGAATATCCGAAATTCCAGGTATATGGATGATTAATCTCCGGCGACTGGACCTGAACCTGCTGGTGACCCTCGACGTGCTGCTCACCGAACACAATGTGACGCGCGCGGCGGAACGCCTGAATTTTTCCCAACCCTCGGTGAGCGTGCACCTGGCCAAGCTGCGGGCGATCTTCGACGATCCCTTGCTGCTTCCCGGCCCGCGCGGGATGCGCCCGACGGCGCGGGCGGAGGAGCTGCGCGAGCCGTTACGCCTGGCCCTGGAAGCCCTGGAGCAGGCGGTGGCGCCGGCCGCGCCGTTCGATCCGACGCAGTCACGGCATACCTGGCGCGTCGCCGCCACCGACTACGCCGAGTCGGCGATCCTCCTGCCGATCCTCGCCAGTCTTCGCCGCC
>QFQU01000048.1 GCA_003248965.1 Brevundimonas sp.
ATCGAAATGATCCCTGCCGCGTCCGCAGCGCCGGCGACGACCGTGCGTCGTCCCTTCTATCGGCATCTGTATTTCCAGGTGCTGATCGCCATCGCCCTGGGGGCCTTCATCGGTCATTTCTGGCCCACGTTCGGCGAGAGCCTGAAACCGCTGGGCGACGCCTTCATCAAGCTGGTGAAGATGGTCATCGCCCCGGTGATCTTCCTGACCATAGTGACGGGCATAGCGGGCATGCGCGACATCGGCCGGGTCGGGCGGGTGGCGGCCAAGGCCTTCGCCTATTTCCTGGTCTTCTCGACCCTGGCGCTGATCGTCGGCCTGATCATCGCCAATCTGGTCCGGCCCGGTCATGGGCTGAACATCGACCCGGCCAGCCTGGATACGGGCGCGGTCGCCCAGTACGCCCAGGCGGCGCATGAGAGCACCATCGTCGGCTTCCTGACCGGCATCATCCCGGACACGGTCGTCAGCGCCTTTTCGACCGGCAACATCCTGCAGGTGCTGTTCGTCTCGATCCTGTTCGGCATCGCCCTGGCCCTGGTCGGCGACCTGGGCAAGCCGGTCCTGACCTTCCTGGACTCCGCCAGCGCGGCCTTCTTCAAGCTGGTCGCCATCCTGATGAAGGCCGCCCCCATCGGCGCCTTCGGGGCCTTCGCCTTCACCATCGGCGCCTATGGCATCGCCTCGGTGGCCAATCTGTTCGCCCTGATCGCCACCTTCTATCTGACCGCGATCATCTTCGTGGTCGGGGTGCTGGGCCTGGTCGCCCTCGCCAACGGCTTCAACATCCTGAAGCTGATCCGCTATCTGAAGGAAGAACTGCTGCTGGTGCTGGGCACCTCCAGCTCCGAGGCGGCCCTGCCCAGCCTGATCTCCAAGATGGAGCGGGCGGGGGCGGCCAAGTCGGTCGTCGGCCTGGTCGTGCCGACCGGCTATTCGTTCAATCTGGACGGCACCAACATCTATATGACGATGGCGGCCCTGTTCATCGCCCAGGCGCTGAACATCGATCTGAGCCTGCAGGACCAGATCCTGCTGCTGCTGGTGGCCATGCTGTCGTCCAAGGGGGCGGCGGGCATCACGGGCGCGGGCTTCATCACCCTGGCGGCGACGCTGTCGGTGGTGCCCAGCGTGCCGGTGGCGGGCATGGCCCTGATCCTGGGCATCGACCGCTTCATGAGCGAGTGCCGCGCCCTGACCAACTTCATCGGCAACGCCGTGGCCACCATCGTGGTGGCCCGCTGGGAGGGCGAACTGGATCGCGACGCCCTGAAGGCCGCCCTGGACGGCGCGCCCGAACCCCTGGCCGCCGCACCCGATCCGGCCGCTGGACCCGGAGACGACCTCGTCCTCGCAGACGACTGAACGGGC
>QFQU01000049.1 GCA_003248965.1 Brevundimonas sp.
AGCAGTTGCAGCCGGTGGCCGACGCCATCCTGCCGTTCGTCGGCGATGATTTCGCCACTTTGGTCGACCGGCAGATGGCGCTGTTCTGAGGCTGCCGACGCCTAGGCGAGCCGCGCCGGGATCTCCGCGAGCAAGCTCCCGAGCCGTTCCGCCAGTGCCGCGCCGCAGCCCAGCAAGGGCGCGCGCAGCTCGTCGCCGATCAGTCCCTGGCGCGCCAGGCCGGCCTTGACCGGCGCCGGGTTGGGTTCGGCGAAGGCCGCACGGATCAACGGCAACAGCGTGAAGAAGTTGGCCCGGGCCGCTTCCAGCCGGCCCTCGACGACCTGCCGGTGAAGCGCGACGAAGCGCTGTGGGTGCAGGTGCGCGGAGGCGGCGATGGCACCGCTGGCGCCCAGGCAGAAGGCGTTGAACATTTGCAGGTCTTCGCCGGCGAGCACCGCCACCTGGCCGTCTGCCAGCAATGCCAGGGTGTTTTCCAGGCTGCCGCCGCAGTCCTTGATCGCGGCGATGCGCGGGTGGTCGACGATCCGTCGCAGGGTTTCCAGTTCCATGCGCACACCGGTGCGATAGGGAATGTCGTAGACGATCAGCGGCACGCTGGACGCGTCGGCGACCCCATGGAAGAAGCGCACCAGCGCCTCCTGGGAGGGGCGGATGTAGTAGGGCGCCGGCACCAGCAGGCCGGCGAGCGGACGCTCTAGCACTTCGCGCTGGAAGGCCAGCAGTTGCGCCTGGTTGTTGCCGGCCAGCCCCATCGCCACGCGCTCCGGCGCCACCCGTTCGAGCACGGCGTCGAGCAATTGCAGCTGTTCGCCGTGTTCGAGCGCCGCGGCTTCGCCGGTGGTACCGCAGACCACGACCCCGGCGACACCGGCATTCAGCAGGTGGTCGAGCAGGCGCGGCAGCGCGGCGAAGTCGATCTCGCCATGGCGGAACGGCGTGACCAGCGGGACCCAGATACCTTGGAACGATGACATGACTCTCTCCTGGTGGCTGACCGTCTTGTCGGCGTCAGGAGGGCGGAAGGGGTTCGGCGGGAGGCGGGAGCGCCTGCGTGTCCTGTCAGCTCACCTGACGGGACAGCACGCCCCGGTCAAATGAGCGACTGTTTCTTCGATTTCTTCGCGGCAACGGCACGGCCCCGAGCCTTGGCGCCGGGGCCAAGCGGAAAACGCTCGAAGTCGAAGGACAGGGACATGCCGTGGAATACCGGAAAAAGGGGGACGGGCAATTTCTACGGGCTGCGCGGCGCGCTGTCAACCGCGTCGCGGGTTCAGGCCAGTTGCGCCGGGTCGAGCATGTCGCTTTCGAAGGTCATCCAGCCGCCGTTCTCGCTGGCCGCGCCGTCGAGG
>QFQU01000050.1 GCA_003248965.1 Brevundimonas sp.
CGTCACAGCCGTCCGTGGGTCTCGGGGCTACGGCGACGGTCGGTGCCGGCGACGTTCTGAAAATGGGGATTGGCGGCGGTGCGTCGAAAGCGGCGCAGACGCTGAGCGAGTACTACATCAAACGTGCCGAGCAGTACCACCCCGTCATTCCGATTGGGGCCGGCAATGAGGTGACGGTGGTCTTTCAGGATGGGTTCCAGCTGAAAACCATTGAGGAGCTGGAGGCGGAAAAGAACGGACAACAACAGGCGCAGAATCAGGAGCCGGTCTCGCAGCCTGAAGCGCAACAGTCAGGCAGCAACCTGAACGGGTTTAACACTGACGAGATGCTGAAGAAGCTGGGCAAACTTGACCCTCGCCAGTTCTCACCAGGCGGAGAAGCGCAGGGAGAAAATCATGGTTAAGTCCCGCACTGCTCTCGCTCTGTCCATGTCCTCGCTGCGCTGGTTCCGCTGGCTGATTCAGCATGCGGTGGTGTATCCGATGGCCACCATGATGCTGCTGATTGTAACAGTGCTGTGGCGTGGTCATATCACGCCCGGTCAGATGCTGGTGAATACCATCGAATCGGTGCAGCGGGAAGGATATGTCATTCACGACTGCACGGGACCCGCTTCGCGCGAAGCACTCAATGGTGATGCGGTGAAGCCATTACTGCCTCCTGTTTTACAGGAGGATTGCTCTTCTTTCAGTACGGATGCGGCAGGGTATGCAGCACATATCGACCAGGGCTACACGAAAAATATCCTCTGGCTCTGGTTTCTGATGGCGGTGGTGTTTACGGGTGTCGCGGTGGTTTTCGGCCGTACCCCTGCCAGCAGAACAGGTATCACGTGGGTGAGGGATGCGCGGGGGAATGTTTTTCCCGGATGCAGACCCGGCAAAGGCGCGATATCACCGTTACTGGCCGGATATCAGAAACGCGGTGAGACCATCGTGATTTATGACCCTTCCGCCAGATTTAGCGAGGAAGATAAAAATGAAAACAAAGAGAAATAATCCATACCCCGATGAAACCGGTAATGCGGTTCCGGTCGGGGAGCCTGGTGCAGGAAAAACAGCGTTTTCATCAGAACTGATTTTCGCCCGATCGGATGTCACTCAGCTTAAGCGTGTTGACGAAGCGATGAGTCCGGGAGAGCGGGATAAATTTGTCCGGACGATTAAGGCAAACACTCTGTTCAGGATGAACCTGAAAAAATAACTGATAAATAGCGAGAAATATCATGAAGGAATTAATGCTGTTAATTCCTCTGAGCAGCGCTTTGCTCTTAACCGGGTGCGCGGGCACAGAGACGGAATTCGAATGTAATGCCACGACATCGGATACCTGTATGACGATGGAGCAGG
>QFQU01000051.1 GCA_003248965.1 Brevundimonas sp.
TCATATTGGTCAGACACATGGGTGTAGAAGCTGACACCCGGCTCGTTGCCGTTGCGCGCGTTGATGTCGCCGATCGCGGTGCCGCGGCCGCCCGCATGGAAGAGCTGACCGTCGCTCGAAGAGGTGGTGCCGTCGCCCCACAGCGCGGACAGCGGCACGGTGCGGTGGACGTCGATCAACCGCCCCAGCGCCTCACCATAGGCGGCTTCGCTGATATACCAGTCGTGGAGATGGGCGAGCTGACGCAAGGTTGCGCCCTGACAGGTCTCGGCCATGCGCGTCAGGCCGAGATTGATGCCGTCGGCCAGGATCACGGTCAGGAGCGCGTTGCAAGCACTCGGAAAAGCCGGTCCAGCTATCGACCTCCAAAAGAAGGTCGGTAATCTTCACGCGCGGCAGCCGATCATAGGCGACGCGACGCATATCTGCTGCGTCGGACGGCGTGATTGCCTTGAGCGGCGATATGACAAGGCCGTTGCCGTCAAGGCGCACCTGGGGCAGCTCTCCCTGCCGGGCGAGGATCGTCACCCGCTCGATCGCGGTGTCGAGGCTGGCGCGGCGCCCAGCGATGAAGCTTTCGAAATCGGTATCGATCGCCAGCGGCAGCGGTCCCCGCGCGCGCATCGCGTCAAAGGTGGCGGACGGCAGAAGATAGCTGTCGAAGGCGCGATACTGGCGGCTTTCTGCCACCCATATGTCGCCGGCGCGCAGCCGGTCGCGCAGTTGGGTGAGTACGCAAAGTTCATAGGCGGCGCGAACGACCACGCCATTGCGCAGCACAAACGGCCGCCATGACGGCGGCACGAACCGAAGCGGCGGTTTGTCGGGCAGGCGGCGGCGTCCGGTGCGATAGATGTCAGCCACGAGGCGGACCGCATCGAGCAAACCCTGCACCGCACCGGCACCGCGAAACTCAAAGGCGTTGAGGAACGGGCCGATCACGGAGCGCAGCGAGCGCTGCCGCTCGATCAGTTCGGCCGTGCGGTCGATCGTTTCCGGCGCGATCAGCAGCTCGGCGTCCACGACCGCAGTTCCCAGCCTTTCCCAGTCGATCGAACTGATGGCGGCAAGAGAATCGACGCCTTGCGCCCGCGCGTCGAGCAAGGTTCTGCATGAACCGGTGAGCAGGCGAAGCTGCGCCTGCAATGACCGGATCGTGCCGATCGCTTTGTCCTTGGTCCGATTCTCGGCCCGTCGCATCATACTCCCCAGGAGCTTGTCCATCATCGTCAGCACCGCATCGGTAAGGCTTTCCTCAAGCCGGATACCGGCAGCGGCAAGGATCGCATGACGGCGCCGGTCGGGCAGTTCCGCCAGATGCTGCGGCGTGATGCGCGCCGCCTCGTCGGCGATCCGGTCGAACGCCGTCTGCGGGATGGTTGCGGCGCGCGAGGCCGCCAGGCCCAGCGTGCGAACATGGTCGAGCCGTTCGATCAGTCGCAGGACATTGCGGGGTGCCGGCGACAGGGGCGGGTTGCGCAGCCATGAGAGCCAGGTCGCGCCTTTGTCGTCGCGTCGCGACAGGAGGGCGTCGAGCGTCGCGCATTCGGGTTTACTGAGAGCGCCCGCCGCACGATCGCCTCGACCACCGTCACGGGCGGCAGCAGCAATCGCCGGCGGCGCATCTCGTCGATGACGATACCGGCAAGCCGCGAGGGCCGGGTGGTGGTCTGCGCGATCGGCATGGCGAATGCGACCAGCGCGTGAAAATCCGCGCGACTGAAAACGCGATGACCGAAACGGCGCGACAGGTCGGCGAGGTGCGTCCGCCGCGTTTCGTCGCGGCGGGCATAGTCGCGCCATGACGCGGGCGACACATCCAACTGACGGGCCACGAACGCGAGGATCGGCATGGGCGGCGCTTCGCCGGCTTCCAGCACGCGCCCTGGCGGGCGATTTCGCGTTCATCGAGCGACGAATCATAATGCTCCGCAAGCATCTCGCGGGTCAGCAGGTGTCTTCTGGCCAAGCTCGAACCCCTCCATGTCACTGTCCGTCAGACGTCCGTTGGACGGTCACCGGGAATGTGTCCGTCAACTCTGGACCTTCGATGGCGATTCGGACAAGATCGCATGATGATGGGAAAACGGACAGTATGGGGCGGCCCGTGGCGCTGATCGGCTATGCGCGGGTCTCCACCCCCGACCAGAAGCTGTCGCTCCAGCATGACCCTCTCCAGCGGGCAGGATGCGATCGGGTTTTCGACGATCAGGCGTCGGGAGCCAGGACCGACAGGCCGGGCCTTGCCGAAGCACTGGCCTATTTGCGCGCCGGCGACACGCTGGTGGTATGGAAGCTCGATCGCCTCGGCCGCTCGATGAGCCACCTCATCGAAGAAGTTGGTGAACTGGCGGCGCGAGGCATCGGGTTCCGCTCGCTCACCGAGAACATCGACACCACCACGCCGGGAGGGATGCTGGTGTTTAACATCTTCGGCTCCCTCGCGCAGTTTGAACGTGATCTGATCCGCGAGCGCACCCAAGCGGGTCTGCGAGCCGCGCGCGAGCGCGGCAGCAAGGGTGGCCGCCGTCCTGTTGTTACACCTGACAAGCTACGCAAAGCGCGGGCGCACATCGCAGCAGGCCTTACTGTGCGCGAAGCCGCCGCCCGGCTCAAGATTGGCAAAACCGCCCTTTATAAAGCGTTGGAAGGCGCAAAGGCGTAATAGCTATGGCCCCAAATATCGATCCGATCCGTCATCATGTTACACAATCCCGCGTAAACGCATGATCTGCCCCCCGCTGAGTGGCCCAGAGACTATGATAGTTTGGACCACGAAAGGGACGATGAATGCCGAGCAAGAAGCACAAGCCGGAAGAAA
>QFQU01000052.1 GCA_003248965.1 Brevundimonas sp.
CGGTGCCGGCCGGCATGGTGAAGGTGGCCGTGCGGCCCGAGGCATGGCAGATCGGCGCCGCCGTGGGCCTGCCGGCCACGCTGCGCAAGGCCTCCTACCTGGGCAGCTTCTACGAGTATGGCTTCGACACCCCCCTGGGGCCGGTGTTCGTGGTGTCGTCCGACCTGGCCCGCCCGCTGGCGCCCGGCGCCGAAACAACGCTGGCGCTGGGCCAGCACGGCGTGTCGGTGGTGCCGCAGGCCGCCTGAGTTCTTGAGCGAAATCGGGCTTCATCGCCCGCGGGACGGGCGCAGGCAGCTATGGTTTCGATAGCGCCCCGGCCGTATGCGGGGTGCGTGGACAATTGCCGTCCATGAATGTGGTGTTCGATCTCGGGGCCGTGCTGATCGGCTGGGAGCCTGCGCGGCTGGTGCAGGCCCACTTTCCACAGCAGGCCGCCGACGACGCGGCCGCGGCCGCGCTGGCCCGGGCCTTCTTCCACCACGAGGACTGGCTGGCCTTCGACTGCGGCATCCGCAGCGTGGACGAGGTGGTGTCGCGCAATGCGGCGCGCCTGGGGCTGTCCACGGAGGCGGTGCACGGGCTGGTCGCACCGCTGGGCGAACGGCTGGAGCCCATCGCCGAGAACATCGCGCTCCTTCGCGGCCTGCGTGAGCGGCGCGATGCGGGCGAGCCGCTGCGGCTCTTCTACCTCTCGAACATGCCCCAGCCCTACGCGCGGGCGCTCGAGCGGCGCTTCGAGTTCTTCCGCTGGTTCGACGGCGGCATCTTCTCGGGCGACGTCAAGCGCGTGAAGCCGCACGAGGAGATCTTCAACCTGCTGGCCTTCCGCCACTCTCTGGTGCCGGCGAACACGCTCTTCATCGACGATTCGGTGCCCAATGTGGAAATGGCCCGCGCGCTGGGCTGGCAGGCGCTGCATTGCGCGAACCCGCTGGCACTCGGGCCGCAGCTGCTGCGCCAGCTCGGCATGGCAGCCTGACGGGCCGCGGTCAGGCGCCCGGCAGCGGCGCGCTTCGGACGACCCGGTCCACGTCGAAGCCCAGGGTGCGGGCGTACTCCAGTTCGGCTTGCAGCGTCGCTTCGTCCAGGTGCGGCACGCGCGACAGCACCCACAGGTACTCGCGGTTGGGCGTACCGACCAGAGCCACCTGGTACTCGCGGTCGAGCTTCAGGA
>QFQU01000053.1 GCA_003248965.1 Brevundimonas sp.
GAGCATTTTCGCCGGCCCGCCGACCAACGATGCCAAGACCGACAAGGCCACCGCCTGAGGCTCTCGCCATGCTGAATATCGTCATGATCGGCTGCGGCGCCATCGGCGCCGGCGTCCTGGAACTGTTGGAAAACGATCCGCAACTGAGGGTCGATGCGGTGATCGTTCCTCGCGACTCCGAGACCCAGGTCCGCCATCGCCTGGCCAGCCTGCGCCGGCCGCCGCGGGTACTCAGCGCGCTGCCGGCCGGAGAGCGCCCCGATCTTCTGGTGGAGTGCGCCGGGCACCGCGCCATCGAGCAGCACGTGCTGCCGGCGCTGGCCCAAGGCATTCCCTGCCTGGTGGTCTCGGTGGGCGCGCTGTCCGAGCCGGGCCTGGTGGAGCGCCTGGAAGTCGCGGCGCAAGCCGGAGGCAGCCGCATCGAGCTGCTGCCCGGCGCCATCGGCGCCATCGATGCGCTGTCGGCGGCCAGGGTCGGTGGCCTCGAGTCGGTGCGCTACACCGGGCGCAAGCCGGCGAGCGCCTGGCTGGGGACGCCGGGCGAGACGGTCTGCGACCTGCAGCGCCTGGAGAAGGCGCGGGTGATCTTCGACGGCAGCGCCCGCGAGGCGGCGCGGCTCTATCCGAAGAACGCCAATGTCGCCGCCACCCTGTCGCTCGCCGGCCTCGGCCTGGACCGCACCCAGGTGCGCCTGATCGCCGACCCCGAAAGCTGCGAGAACGTGCACCAGGTGGAAGCCAGCGGCGCCTTCGGCGGCTTCGAACTGACCTTGCGTGGCAAACCGCTGGCGGCCAACCCGAAGACATCGGCGCTGACCGTGTACAGCGTGGTCCGAGCGTTGGGCAACCACGCCCACGCGATTTCGATCTAGGGACGACTACCGTGATTGACCTGAACCCGATCCAACCCATCTGCATCGCCGGCGAGTGGCGAGCGGGCGGCGGCGACCTCTACGAAAGCCTCTATCCGGCCACCGGCGAGGCCGTCGCCCGCCTGCATGCGGCCAGCCTGGAGGACGTGGAGGAAGCCATGGCCGGCGCCCACCGCGCCTTCCGTGAGAGCGGCTGGGCCCAGCGCAAGCCTCATGAGCGGGCCACCGTGCTTTATCGTATCGCCGCGCTGATCCGCGAGCGCAGCGAAGAACTGGCGCAGTTGCAGCGCCTG
>QFQU01000054.1 GCA_003248965.1 Brevundimonas sp.
CGAACACGCCGTCGGCAAAGGCGAACGCGCCGAAGACCAGCGTGAGCGCCAGAAGCGATTCCGCAGGCATGACGAAGGCCAGCACCGCGATGATCAATGCGAGCACGCCGCGCAACACGAATGCCCACCAATTCCGGGACAGGCTGCACAGCATGTCTTGCATCTTGTCGGTCGGGTTTTCAGAGGCTGTTCTCATTGGTCCATCTCCTGTTCCTGTTTCAACTCAGTTTTCTGCGTTGGTCTCCGCGCCGGAGAGCGCGGCAGCCACGCGGCGCCGGTCCTCGACTGGCTGGGGCAGGCGCTGCGTCAGGGCAATTTCCCGTTCGATGGGCGCGCGCCCCGGTGCCTCGCTGATCAACCCCGCCTCGACAAGCTTGCTGCGCAGTGTCTCGCCCGCCTTCTCGGCGATTTCTTCGACCTCTGCTTCGGAAAGGCCGAGGAGGTCCGCCGTCTCCGCAAGCGTGGCGTGGTCTAGGTGGAGCCGATAGAGGACGCGGCGTTCTACCGACGGAAGATCGGCGATTGCCCGGTGCAGCGTCACGGCGATATCATGACGGCTCATTTCGGTCTCAGGATCCGTGCCGCCGTCGTCGGCGATGAGTTCCTCCAGCCTCAACACGTCGTCTGGCTGGTAAAACTCGAACATATCCTGGTCCGCCACGGTCGGATCCTCGGCCGGGGCCTCGGGCTCCGCCTCGATCGATGCGGCACCTTCGGGCACCGCCCGGCGCGCAGCCTGCGCCTCGGCCTCGACGGTCTCGAAGGCCAGCTGCGTCAGCCAGTCCCGGACGGAGAATTCGGTCGGCCGCCGCTCGAAGCGGTTGAGCCCGTTGAGGATCGTCGCGTCGACGATATCGCCAACGCTCAGGTAGCCAGCCGGCACAGACCCGCTACACTCGAGATAGGTCAACTCGCGCCTGACGGTGTTATAGACCGTATCGAGATGATCCTCGATCAGGTCGAAGAAGAAGGCGCGGCGGTCGGCTTCCGCCGCATGCCGCGCGGGCGGCAGGGGGGCGCCGATCCGGCGCCGGCGGGCGGGACGCTTGTACTCCGGCTCGTGCTTGAGGCGCGCCACATGCCGATCGACCTGGTGGCGCAGGTCGGCAAAGGCCTTGCGCAGGACAGGCTCGA
>QFQU01000028.1 GCA_003248965.1 Brevundimonas sp.
CCTGGAAATACAGATGCCGATAGAAGGGACGACGCACGGTCGTCGCCGGCGCTGCGGACGCGGCAGGGATCATTTCGATACTCCAGACAGCAAGCCACGCTCGCCACTTCCTCCGCGCAATCTGCGTCGCGCTTGGTAGTCAGTGTCACGCCCTCGCCATCGACCGCCAAGCCCAGCGGGAAAAACTCATATCTTTCTGATTAAGCTAAATATTTTACGTTTTTTCAGGTAGTGGGTCGAAGCGACGTGCGTCAATCCGCGCAAATTTGTGGCCGTTTCGTGCGGATTGTCGCACAGTGCGTCGCATGGCCGTCCCCTCGCTTTCAGTTCGAATCCGCGCTTTCGGACGCAGCCGGTCGGGCCGGATGTGGGCCACCCTGGTCCTGTGCTGGATCCTTGCCGTTCTGATCGCCGCCTTCGTCGTTGGCGAGGCCGCCCGCCGCGATGCGACAGCGACCTTGGCGCGGCAGGCGGAAACGGCGGCCGCCCTCCATGCCGCCGTCCTGCGCAGCGAACTGGAGAAGCACCGTTCCCTGCCCCTGGCCCTGGCGACCGATCCCGACATCGCCGACCTGCTGAAGGGCGCGCCCGACGCCTCGGCTCGAGCCATCGACCTCAAGCTGGAGGCCCTCGCCGTCCAGACCCGCGCGGCGGCCATCTATGTCATCGACGCCGGCGGGGTGACACGGGCGGCCAGCAACTGGCGGCTGCCGACCAGTTTCGTGGGCGCCGACTACGGCTTTCGTCCCTATTTCATCGGCGCGATGCGGAACGGCGCGGCCGAGTTCTTCGCCCTGGGCACCGTCAGCGGTCGTCCCGGCCTCTATCTGGCGCGGCGGATCGAAGACCCAGCCGGCCGACCCGTAGGCGTGGTGGTGGTGAAGGTGGAATTCGACGCCCTTGAGGCCGAGTGGCGCGCTTCTGGAGAACCCGCCTACGTCGCCGATCCGGCCGGGGTCGTGCTGATCACCAGCGTGCCGGAATGGCGGTTTCGGACTTTGCGGCCGCTGGACGCCGCCAGCCGCCGCCTGACCCTGACGGACCAGACCCTTGGTCACGGCGCGCTGACGCCCCTGCCCTTCGCCACGCCCGACGGCGAGCGGCCCCGATTGATCAAGGCCCCGCTAGACGGGGTTCGGCGCGACTGGATGTACAGTCAGGCGGACACGGCGACGCCCGGCTGGGTGCTGCATCTGTTGACGCCGACGCGCGGCGCCATCGGTGCGGCGGTCGCCGCCGCGCGGGCCCTGACGGCCCTGATCCTGACGCTGATCTTCGGCGTCGCGGGCGTGCTGTTGCGCCGCCGCCAACAGGCCGTTGCGCGCGAACGCGCCGCCCAGGCCGCGCGCATCGAACTGGAACGCCGGATCGCCGAACGCACCCAGGACCTCAGCGCCGCCAACGCCGCCCTGAACCGCCAGATCGAGGAGCGTCAGGCGGCGGAAGCCGCGCGCGAGGTTCTGCGCGACGAGCTGGTCCAGGCCGGCAAGCTGGCGGCGTTGGGCCAGATCGCAGCCGGCGTCGCCCATGAGATCAACCAGCCTGTCGCCGCCATCCGCACCCAGGCCGAGACGGCTGCGGCGTATCTGGAGCGGGACCAGCCGGCCAAGGCCGCCCGCCCCCTGCATCAGATCGGTGAAATGACCGCCCGCATCGGCGCCATCACCCAGGAACTGCGCGCCTTTTCGCGCAAGGCCGAGGCCACGCTGCAGCCGGTCAATCTGCCTGAGGCGATCGACGGCGCCCTTCTGCTGCTGGGCGGCCGTCTGAAACAGGCGGGCGTCCGCCTGATGCGCGACAAGACCGTGATCGAGGCGGACGTTCTGGGCCAGCGGTTCCGGCTGGAACAGGTCATCGTCAACCTGATGCAGAACGCCGTCGAGTCGCTGGAAGGGACGCCCGAGCCCGTCGTGACCTTGACCATCGTGCCGCGCGGGACGCAGGTCGATTTGGTGATCGCCGACAACGGACCTGGCGTGCCGGATGAGATTCAGAGCCAGTTGTTCACGCCTTTCGTCACCAGCAAGGCGACGGGCGTGGGCCTGGGCCTGGTCATCTGTCGGGACATCGTCGCCGGCTTCGGGGGCGAACTGACCCTGCGCCCTTCACCCAGCGGCGCCGTCTTTGTCGTCACTCTGAAAGCCGCCTGATGGAGTTCTCCCGCCTCAACACCGTCGCCCTGGTCGAGGACGACGCCGATTTCCGCGCCGCCCTGCAAGAACGGCTGGCCCTGGAAGGGTTCGAGGTTCGCCCCTTCGCCACCGCAGAGGCGGCGCTGAAAGGCCTGAACGCCGACTTCCCCGGCGTCGTCGTCACCGACCTGCGGATGCCGGGGCTGGACGGACGTCAACTGCTGACCCGGCTGCTGGCGCTGGATCCCAGCCTGCCCGTCCTGTTGATGACCGGCCATGGCGACATCGCCGAGGCGGTCGCGGCCATGCGCGACGGGGCCTATGACTTCGTGGCCAAGCCCTTCGCCTTCGACCGTCTGCACGACAGCCTGAAACGGGCGATGGAAAAACGCGCTCTGGTGCTGGACAACCGTCGGTTGGCGGCCCTGTCTTCAGAGGCGAATGTGGAACTGCCGCTGCTGGGCGACAGCCGCGCCATTCGGACGCTGCGCGCCACCATCGCCCAGATCGCCGACGCCCGCATGGATGTTCTGATCGAGGGCGACACAGGCGTGGGCAAGGAGGCGGTCGCCCGCGCCCTGCACAACGGCGGTCGTCGTCGGCTGCACCCCTTCGTCGCCGTCAACTGCGGCGCCCTGCCCGAAGGTCTGGTCGAGAGCGAACTGTTCGGCCACGAACTGGGCGCCTTCGCCGGCGCCCTGCGTCGCCGGATCGGCCATGTGGAACGCGCCCACAACGGCTCGCTGTTCCTCGACGAGGTCGAAAGCATGCCGCTGGACGCCCAGGTCAAGATGCTGCGGGTGCTGGAAGAGCGTGAAATCCACCCCATCGGGGCCAACGAACCCCGCATTCTGGACCTGCGCGTCCTGGCCTCCATCAAGAGCGATCCGGACCGCGCCGTCGCGGACGGCCGGCTGCGCGAGGATCTCTTTTATCGGCTGAACGTGGTCCGTCTGCGCGTGCCGCCGTTGAAGGAAAGGCGAGAGGACATACCCCTGCTGTTCGCCCATCTGCTGGCCCGCGCGCCGGTCGGCCCTTCAGGCGCCCATCCGCCCCTGACCGACGCCGTCCGCGCCCGTCTTCTGGAAGCCGACTGGCCGGGCAACGTCCGCGAACTGGCCCATTTCGCCCAGCGTTTCGCCCTGGGGCTCGAGCCGGACGCAGGCGCGACCGACACCCTGTCCGACCTCAGCCTGACCGAGCGCGTCGCCCGCTTCGAGGCTCAGGTCCTGCAGGACACCTTGACCGACAGCGACGGAGACGTGACCGAGGTCCAGCGGCGCCTGAAAATCCCGCGCAAGACCCTCTACGACAAGCTGGCCCGCCACAGCCTGCGCCCCGCCGACTTCCGCCGACCGGCTGAGCGACGGCGTTGAGAAAGACGGACAGGTATCTGCATCTTGGCGCGCCTCGACGTGAGGAGTAGTCACGGAACGGCCCCCCACGCATGGCGTTGAGCGGCCGACTTCCCTTCCTCCAGGACATCTCATGAAACTGCGCGTGCGCGCCGAACTGGCGTACCGCTTCGATCCCCCGACCGATGCGATCTACAAGATTCACGCGGCGCACTGGCCGGGCCAGCATATTCTTGCGGAGACGCTGGCCTTCGACCCGCCCGTATCTTTTCAGGAGGACGAGGACGCCGAGTTCGGGGCGCGAACCCTGCGCGCCCACATGGCGGGCGAAGTGAGCCTGACCTATGAGGCGACCGTCGAAAACGGTCGCTTGCAGGGTCTGCCCGCCAACGTATCCCAACACGACTGGGGAGATCTGCCGGCCGAGGCCCTGATCTATCTGTCCCCCAGCCGGTATTGTCCATCGGACCAGTTCGGCCGCTTCGTGACGCGCCAGTTCGGCGAAACGACGGGCGGAGAGCGCGTGCTGGCGATTCTGGACTGGATCAGCGCCAACATCGACTATGAGCACGGAGTTTCCGACACAGAAACGACGGCGGCGCGGACCTTCATCGATCGGGCGGGGGTGTGTCGCGACTTCACCCATCTGGGCATCACCCTGTGTCGCGCATCGGGCATCCCGGCGCGAGCGATCAGCGCCTACGCCCATCAACTGACGCCTCCGGATTTCCACGCCGTGTTCGAGGTCTGGCTGGACGGCGGCTGGTGGTTGATTGATCCGACTGGGTTGGCGCCGGTGGAGGGACTGGTGCGCATCGCCTGCGGCCGCGACGCCGCCGATATCGCGTTTTTGACGACCCAGGACCGGTGCGAAATGGTGCGTCAGAAGGTGACAGTGGAGCTTGCCGAGGATTGACTGCGGTCGGACCCTGGCTTCTTGGGCGCCGCCCCGCATCTCAGAGACACAAGGCCGAACTCACCGCATACAGGCGACGAGCCTTCCCAGGACCCGGATGTCAGGCGGACAGCACCGCCCGAACCCGGCGGTTCTCTTCCGGCAAGCCCAGGCTGATGCGGGTCCAGTCGGTCAGGGGCGGATGGGCGCGGCCGATATCGACGCCTTGGTCGCGAAGGACGCTGGCGATCTCGACCTGGGAACGCGGGGCGCGGAAGAAGACGAAGTTCGCCTTCGACGCCGTGCGGGGCCAGCCCAGTCGGTCCAGCCACGCGTGATACAGGTCGCGTTCCACCGCCGTTCGCCGCACCACCGATCGAACGTGATCCTGATCCGCCAGCGCCGCGCCGCCGGCCGCCAGGGCCAGGCGATCGAGAGAATGCGGCGCACCGACCCCCTTGGCCTTCAGACGACCGGCCAGATCCGCCGGCGCCAGCGCGTAGCCCAACTGCAGGCCCGCCAAACCATAGACCTTGGCGAAGGTGCGGAAGACCACCAAGTTCAGCCCCTGCGCCACCAGGGGCGCCGCGGTGCGGGCGGCGTAGTCTCCGGCGTACTCCAGATAGGCCTCGTCCACGATCACCAGGGTCTTGCGGGCGGCCTGACGCAGGAAGTCGTGGAAGGCGGCCGGGTCGCTGACGGTCCCGGACGGATTGTGAGGATTCACCACGAACAGGGCCGTCGCGCCGTCCGCCCGCGCCAAAAGGGCGGGCAGATCGTTCTCGTATCGCGCATTCAGCGGCACGGGATCCAGCCGACCGCCGACGGCGGCGGCCGGGTCGGTGAAGCCGGCGTAGCCCGGCGCGCTGTGGACGAAGCGGCTGGCGCTTCCGGCCGCCAGGGCCAGATGAAGGCCCAGCGGCGCTAGAACTTCGCCCACCACGACCTGATCGGGCGTTACCCCTTCGAAGGCCGCGACCTGCCGTTCGAAGGCCGCGGCCTCGTCCTCGACGTAGCGTTTGACCTGACCCAGCGCGGCCCGCACGGCCGGCGCCACGCGCGGCGACGGACCCCAGGGGTTTTCATTGAGGCCCAGCTGAAGCCGGCTGGGCGACCGGGCGGGCGATTGGGCGGCGGCCGGCAAGGCTGCAAGCGCGCCGGCCGTCAGCCCCCCGCCCAGGACAAGTCGTCGGGTCGTGCGCATCAGAAGCTCGCCTTCAGGCGGACGTAACCAAAGGCGCCGCTCCAGCCGAAGGGGGAGTATTCGCTGTAAGGAAAGGCGCCGAAGGTATCCCCGCCTTGGACCGAGGGCGTGCTGGCGATGTTCTCGGTTCCATACTGGTTGAAGATGTTGTCGGCGCCGACCTCCAGCTTCAACGCCTTGTTGATGCGGTACTCCACGGAGACATCGGTCAGGACAACCGGCTTCAGGGTCTGGACGACGTCGAAGTTTCCGCTCGCCCCGGCCTGGGTGGCCAGGGTGTGGAAGGGGGTCGAGCCGTTGGCGAAGACCGCGACATTGGCGGCGCTCTGATTGGTCAGGATCAGTTGCTCGACCTTTCCATAGCGTTGCGCCCGCACCGTCACCGACCAGGGGCCGGAATCCCAGGTTCCGCCCAGTTGCAGAGTATCGCGCGGCTGCCCCCGCTCCGTCCGCGTGACCTCCGTCACGTCGAACAGCGGCGTCAGCACGCCCAGGCGCGTCAGTTCGACCGGCGTCGGCGCCAGGCGCGTCACCTTGGTGTCGTTTCGGTTGTAGCCGCCGGTCAGGGTGACCGCTCCCCAGCCGGCGCCGACATAGCGCCAACGCGCGCTGACATCGAAGCCTTCGGTGCGGGTGTCGCCGACATTGGCGAAGTAGCGCACGCTGGACACCCCCGGCAGGCCGTTGGCGGCCAGGAAGCTGCGGATCGCGGTGGACGAGCCGGTGTCCACGAAGTTGGAGGACAGGGCGATGCGGTCGTCGATGGATATCCGATAGGCGTCGATGGAGGCCGACAGCCGCCCCCCCGCCAGCGCACCCTGCCAGGTGGCGCCCAGCGAGACGCTGCGGGATTCCTCCGGCTCCAGCGGCTTGGCCCCGAGCAGCCGCGCCTCGGTGGCTGTGACCGGCGCGGTGCGCACCAGGACGTATTCCGGCACGCCCCCGACGACCAGGGTACGGCTGGAGGTCGAGGAATAATACTGCTGGGCCAGGGCCGGCGCATGGAAGCCGGTGCCGGCCGACGCCCGCAGCGCCAGTCCGGCGCCCAGGTCATAGCGGCCGGCCGCCTGGACATTGGTGGTGGATCCGAAGTCCGAGAAATCCTCGTAGCGCACGGCGCCCGTCACCAGGAGCGCCTCGGACAACTGGGTGGAAGCCTCGGCATAGGCCGACAGACTGTGGCGGTGCACATCGACGACGTCGCGTGGCTGAATGCCGGCGAAGCCCTGGGCGCCGATGGTGGGCACGGCGCCGGCCGATGGGCCGTCCAGAACCAGGACGCCGCCGTTGCGGTAGGAATCGGGCTCTCCGGCCCCGATGGCGTAGCCGTCACGGCGATACTCCAGCCCGCCCGCCACCTCGACCGGCGCGGCCAAACCGAGATCGAAGGCGCGCGTCAGATCCAGGTTGGTGGTCCATTGCGAGGCTTCCAGCCGACCATTGTAGAAGCTTGTCGGGCTGGCTGCGCCCAAGGTCGCATTCAGCGTATTGCGGGTGCGATACTCCAGCGTGTTCCGCCCCCACGTCGAGGACAGGTCCCAGGCCCAGCCCGCCGCCTCGCCCCGCACGCCCGCCGAGGCGGACAGGTTCTCCGAGGCCGTGTCGACATAGGGCAGGAAGCCGTCCGGATAGATGGCCCGGACGTTCTCGGGCTGGGCCGGACGCCGGAAGGAGGCGTTGGACGTAGCGTCCGATTGATCCCAGCCGCCGAAAGCGTAGACCTCGACCTGACCCAGCGGCTTGCGCGCGTTCAGGAACAGGACGGTCTGTTCGATGTCGGCCGAGTCGGCGAACCGCCAGACGTTGCGGTCCACGGTCGCCTCGCGCGGGTCAAGCGTCGTCCCCGCCGGACCGCCGGGCGGCGCCAGGCCTACGCCCGCCCCCACGTTCGACGACGGATTGACCAGGCCGCCCGAGCCGGACCGTCCGAAGTAGAACTGGCGCGTGTCGGGTCGGGCGCGATTGGCCGCCGTGACGTCCCGATAATAGAGGGTGGCGTGCAACACGCCGTCGTCGCCAAGAGCGAAGCCGTGATCGAGCGACGCCTCATAAGTGTCGCCGCCGCCGTCCTTGGTCGCGCCATAGCTGACCGCCGCCTCCGTGCCCAGGTCCTCGCGCAGGCGCAGATTGATCACCCCGGCGATGGCGTCCGACCCATACTGGGCCGAGGCGCCGTCCCGCAGGACCTCGGCGCGGGCGACGGCGCTGGGCGGAATGGCGTTCAGATCGGTCGGCACAGAACCCTTGCCGATCGTGCCCCCGACATTGACCCAGGCGGCGGTATGGCGGCGGCGGCCGTTGACCAGCACCAGCGTCTGGTCCGGCGACAGGCCGCGCAGGCTGGCCGAGCGGATATGGGTATTGCCGTCCGGCGTCGTCGGCGTCGGATAGTTGAACGACGGAATCAGCGTCTGTAGCACCCGCGCCGTGCCCGAATGACCGCTGCGGGTCAGTTCCTCATGCGTGAGCACGTCGATCGGCACAGGCGAATTGGTCACGGTGCGATTGGCCAGTCGGGTGCCGGTAACGACCACCTCGTCGATCTCTGCAGATGGTGACGGCGTCGCCTGCGCGAGAACCGGCCCGGCCAATGCCATTAGAGAAACTCCCGCCAGGAAAACCCCTGATCGGTATTGAGCGCGCGTTGTAGTCATCGTGATACAGCCCCGAAATTTCTTGGGACTTGCTACGTCGTTCGGCCACGAGACCGCTAACGATAGCTTCTATCCGCATCATTAGAAAAACTATTCGGTTAGCCCGCATTCCGCTTGGCCGTCCGGGCTGATTTCGCATGGGTTTGGATGCAGATACGACAACACCCCCGAAGCCGGTGCTTCGGGGGTGTTGGTGTTTTTGGGTGCGGGAGTAGGATTTGAACCTACGACCTTCAGGTTATGAGCCTGACGAGCTACCGGGCTGCTCCATCCCGCGG